>NZ_JBCEBN010000004.1:0-316373 GCF_049472575.1 Frondihabitans sp. 4ASC-45
CCACCCCGGCGTCAACGTCGGCCGTGGCGGCGACGACACCCTGTTCGCCCTCGCCGCGGGCAGCGTCGAGTTCGGTGCCAAGGGCGGCCGCAAGGTCATCAACATCGTCGGCGCCGACGCGTAAATCTCGGTTCGCCAGTTCGAATAGCGGGTCACCTTCGGGTGGCCCGCTTTTTCGTGTCCGCTTTTCTGCCCTGGCCCATTGAGTTGGGCAATAACTCGCCAACGACTCGAACGGGGGCCTCGCCCCGTGAAAGATGCCCGACTAGTGTCGAGCGGGTTCAAGACATGTTCAGGCACGGTTTACCGACTCGCGCGGTGACGTTCACCGTACGACCAGCCCACCGATGGTGAACTTGTCTCCGAACACATTGCACAAGCGTGAGCGTCAAGGTCGTCCACGTCAGCCTGCTACACAAGTTATTCGCGAATGTGAGAACCATGGGTCTCCGCACGGCCGAGCATGCTCGGCCCGACCACTTCCTCCTTCACCTCAGCGACACCCACCTCATCGAGGGTGACGGCGACCTCTACGGTGACGTCGACAGCGAATCGAGGCTCCGCCAGATCATGGCCGAGCTCGAAGACTCCGGTGCCCGGCCCGAGGCCATTGTCGTCACCGGAGATCTGGCCGACAAGGGCGAAGCAGGTGCGTACCGCAAGCTCCGTCAGCTCATCGAGCCGATCGCCTCTCGTCTGGGAGCGCAGATCATCTGGGCGATGGGCAACCACGACGATCGTGGTGCTTTCCGCCAGGAGCTCTTCGGACAGATCCCGAGTTCTCGACCGGTCGACCTCGTCTACGACGTCAACGGCCTTCGAGTCATCACCATCGACACCACCGTTCCTGGCAAGCACTACGGCGAGCTCAGCGGAGACCAGCTCGACTGGCTCGCCGAAGAACTCTCGACGAATGCTCCCGACGGCACCATCCTCGCCATGCACCACCCGCCCGTGCCCAGCATCAAAGACCTCACGGTCTTGGTCGAACTCCGCGATCAGGCGGCTCTCGCCGAGGTCATCGAGGGCAGCGACGTCCGCTCCATCATCGCGGGCCACCTGCACTTCTCGACCAACGCGATGTTCGCCGGGGTTCCGGTTTCAGTGGCGTCGGCTACGTGCTACACGGCTGACCTGAACATCCCGACCGATGCGACGCGTGGTCAAGACGGTGCTCAGTCGTACAACCTGATGCACGTCTACCCGGAGACGATCGTCAACTCGGTCGTGCCGATCGGCAGCTACCGCACGGTCGGCGAGTACGTCGGCCCGGAGCAGGTCGCCGCCAAGCTCGAAGCCGCCGGCATCCAGATTCCTGAGGCGCGTCCGCGTCACCGTGCCGAGCAGACGGCCGAGATCGTCGTGCCGACGCGCGACCTGTCGCTGACCGGCCCGATCGGCACCCTGTAGGGCGGGTCTAGCCGCCGATCCGACCCTCAGGCCTCCCAGGGAGCCTTGAACGGGAAGTAGCGCTCCAGGAAGTCGGTGACGACGGCGGTGCGCTCTTCGTCGGTCACCTCGGGGAACGATCCGTCGTTGAGGCAGAAGAAGTCGTACGACCGCTTCTTCAGCAGCTCCGAGAGGAACGCGAGGCCCGACACCATCGTGGTGTCGACGTAGCTGACCTTGGCGTTTTCTTGCACGATCGCACGGCCCGTCATCAGGGCGTAGTAGTGGTACAGCGAGTTCGTCACCGAGATGTTCGAGGCGGCCCGGAACGGCGATGCGGCGGTTGCCCGGAACTCTTCGGCGAACTCGTGTTCCATCTCGGTCAGCACGCTCTTTCGAAGCGGCGCCGCCGTGTGCTCGAGGTGCCGGGTCGTGACCCGACCGAACCGCTGCTGCAGAAGCGCGCGATTGACACGCGCCGAGTTCTCGAAGCCGCTGCGCTCGGCGTTGTTGAGCCCGAGGCCGATTCGCGTCGCAGCCTCGATGAACTTCGTCACCGAGCCCGGCGAGAAGAACATTCCCGGTGAGACGGGACGCCCGAAGAACATGTCGTCGTTCGAGTAGAGGAAGTGCTCGCTGAGACCCTTGATGTGGTGCAGCTGCGACTCGACGCCCTGCGAGTTGTGGGTCGGCAGCACGGAGGGGTCGGCGAAGAACTCCTCGCTTCGCACCACGCGCACGCGCGGGTGATCGGCGAGCCACTCGGGTGCGGGTGAGTCGGTCGCGATGTAGATGTTCCGCACCCACGGCGCGAACATGTAGACCGATCGCAGGGCGTACTTGAGCTCGTCGATCTGGCGGAAGCGGGCCACGGAATCGTCGCCCTCCCCCACCACGTGGCTCGTCGCTCGCGCGGCCCGCGCCCGCTGGTACTCGACGGAGTTGCCGTCGACCCAGGAGAAGACCATGTCGATCTCGAAAGTGATGTCGGTGGCGTGATCGTCGAACATGTGCTCGAGGGTCACCCAGTCCATGCCGTAGCGCTCGATCGGCGTTTCGACGGCTTCACCGCGGGGTAGCTCGCGGCGCATGAGCGAGTTCTCGACCGGAGCCAGCACCTCGGTCTCGGTCATGATCCAGAATTCGATCTGGATTGCGGATCCGGCACCGTAGCGGAGGCGGCCGATGGGTTCGACCCGGGGGCGGTAGATGCGCAGGACGCGCTCCGACTCGGGGCCGAGGCCGTCGGTCGAGACGAGTTGGGCACGCTGCTTTCCGGGCTTCGAGTAGAACGGCTCGGTTCCGGCGGCGGCCGCAAGGGCCTCTTCGAACTCGGCACGACGAGTGATCTCGAGCGCGATCACCGGTCGGTCGTGGTTGCCGCGCACAAGAAGGTGCGGAATACGCGCCTCGTCGAGCACGCGTTTGACGAACGCCAGGTCTTCGAGCATGGACTGCTGCGGAGTCAGGTGCCCGTTGAGAAGCGTGTATTGCCCCTTGCGGATCACGAGGTCGTCTCGATGGAGAGTGAGCTCTCGACCGTCGGGTTTCGAGCGGGGGGTCAAGAGGGGACTCTCCGCTTGGTCGACGATCTCCGTGCCCATTCATACTCCAGTCTTGCGACGGCCCGGGTTGGCCGTTCGTGCAATCACACGATTTTACTCTGATTCGCACCTACTGATGCGAACGGGGTGCGCTCACCCCGAAAGGTGTCGAGGATCCGGCTCAGCGAGGTTGCGGAGATCGGGAGCCCGGGCCCGTCGACGTCGCTTCGGGCGACGGCACCTTGATCCGGATGCCCGCCGCGATGAATACGGCCGCGGCGATGAACTGCAGGCCCTGCCACAGCTGGCCGGTGAGGGGAATGACCCACACCGGGTTCCAGACGACGGCGATCGCGGCCAGGAACGGCAGGTAGAGGTACGCCCGCCCACGCCAGGCAAAGACGAGCACGATCAACGCGAGGATCGACACCACGTATCGGAACCCGACGAAGGCCGGCGAATGGATCAGGGTAGCCCCGGCCACGAGCGCCACGGCGGCGAGGAGCCCCGGGGCGAGGGCAGGCCGCAAGAATGCAGCCTTCTGGGGTGTGGGCATGGGCCCAGCCTACCGGCGACTACGGCTGGCGGATGATCGTGATGGGGCGGCTCATCGGCGGCTCTTCGCGCAGTCGCTCAAGCCCTGGGCGGAGCTCGTCGAGCCAGGCGTCGTACCCGGCCTGCGTCAGGTGCAGGCCGTCGTCGGTGAAGTCGGGGTTCAGGATTCCGTCGGTCGCCAGAGCGGGCCAGAGGTCGAGATACTGAGCGCGGACGGTTGCCGCGAACTGGCGCAGGTGTCGGTTGGCGTCGCGAATGCGGTCGCTGAACTCCGGTTGACGCGGCGCGATGGACTGCAACAGGAGCCGGACGCCCGGCAGCATGCGACGCAGATCGACGAGGATCGTCTCGACGGCGCGCACGACCTGTTCGACCGACCGCTTGGAGGCGAAGTCGTTCGTACCGATGAGGAGGACGATCGAGTCGGGGTCGGCTGCGGCCACCGCGTCGAGTCGCGCCTGGACATCGGCGGTCGTGTCGCCCCCGACGCCGAGGTTGACGACATCGTCGCCCGGGAACCAGGCCTGCCAGTCACCGCCCTCGGTCAGACTGTCTCCGAGGAATACCAGCTTCTCGCTCATCGTCATCAAATACCCTTCTGCGCGGCGACATCGGCCCGAGTGGCTTCGGTGCCATCGGCAACCGTGCCCTGCTCGGCCGTTGCGGCGATCCTATTCAGCATGCCCGAGAAGATGACCCCGTGGAAGGGCAGGATCGCGAACCAGTACAGTCTGCCGCTCAGCCCCTGTGGAAAGAACACGGCGCGCTGGCGGTAGTGAGAGCCGCCGGGACGCTCCTCGACGAACATCTCGAGCCAGGCCTTGCCCGGCACCTTCATCTCGGCGCGGAGGCGGAGGAATCGGTCCCGGTCGATCTTCTCCACACGCCACCAGTCCAGGGCGTCGCCCGGGCGCAACGAGGTCGCGCTCCGCCGCCCGCGCCGCAACCCCACTCCCCCGACCAGCCGGTCCATCCACCCTCGCGCGGCCCAGGCGAGCGGGAACGAGTACCACCCGTTCTCGCCACCGATGCTCTCGATGACCTTCCACAGTTCTTCCGGGCTCGCCGCAGTGTCGCGCTCACGATCGTCGGTGTAGACGGTGTGTCCCGACCAGTCGGGGTCGCTCGGAAGCGGATCGCTCGGGGCCCCGTAGATCGACGAGTCCTGCCAGCTCGTCTCGACCTCGCCGTCTCGCATCTTGCCGAGCGCAAGGCGCACGGCACGGCGGTAACCGGTCAGTCCGCCCTCCGGGGCCGGGATCAGGGCCTCAATGTCGTTCTCGCGTACCACGCAGTCGTACTGGAGCGACTCGATGATCGGCACGGCAAGGGCGCGAGGAATGGGCGTGACGAGGTTGACCCACTGTGAGGCGAGCCACGGGGTCAGCACGGGAAGCGGGGCGATCGGCCGCTGCTTGAGACCGGCCTCGACGGCGTAGCCGTTCATCATCTGGCCGTACCGCAGCACGTCGGGGCCGCCGATGTCGAACGTGCGGTTGACGTCGGCCGGCGCGTCGGCCGAACCCAGCAGATAGTGCAACACGTCGCGGACGGCGATCGGCTGGATAAAGTTGCGCACCCACTTGGGCGCCGGCATGTAGGGCAGCACGTCGGTCAGGTGACGGATCATCTCGAACGAGGCCGAGCCGGATCCGATCACCACTCCCGCCTGGAGAGCGACGGTCGGCACACCGCTCGCCAGGAGCGTGTCGCCCACCTTCTTGCGTGACTCCAGGTGACGAGACAGGTCGCCCTCCGGGTGGAGCCCGCCGAGGTAGACGATCCGCTTGACACCCGCCGCAGCGGCTGCGGTTGCGACCGTCTGCGCGGCCTGGAGTTCGGCCTTCTCGAAGTCGCCGCGACCGGCCATGGCGTGCGCCAGGTAGTAGACCACGTCGACGTCCACCATCGCCGCGCCGACCGACTCGCGATCGGTCAGGTCGCCCTGGGCGACCTCGACGGAGTCGGCCCACGGAACACCGATGAGCTTGTCCGGGTTGCGCACGAAGACGCGCACGTCGAAGCCCGCCTCGACGAGACGGGGGGCGAGGCGACCGCCGATGTATCCGGTGGCTCCGGTGACCAGGGCGCGCCGACCCGTTCCGGTGACCGCGCTGGATCCTGAGTTCTGTGAGGGCATTCGCTCACGGTACGCCGTTGCGCTGCGGCTGGAGTCAGGCACGGGGCGTCGGAAGACGCCAGAACGACCTCGGGTCGGCGCCGAGGCGACGGGGGTTACAACAGCAGGCCGCGAACCGTCTCGACGTCGTCGGCCATCTGAGCGATGAGGGCGGGCATGCCGTCGAAACGCACATTGCCGCGCAGGTACCGCACGAACTCGACGGTGATCTCAGCGCCGTAGAGGTCGGAGTCGAAGTCGAGCACGTACGCCTCGACCTGCTTCTCGGGCACACCGTCGAACGTCGGGTTGTTGCCGACCGAGACGGCCGCCGCGCGAACGGTTCCGTCGATGATCACCCGGGCCCCGTAGACCCCGTCGGCCGGCACGAACCCCTCGCTGCGGGGCTCGATGTTCGCCGTCGGGTAGCCGAGCTCGCGGCCGCGCTTCTCGCCGTGAACGACCACCCCGCGAACCGAGGGAGCACGTCCGAGGAGCACGGTGGCCTGGTCGATCTTGCCCTCGTCGAGGAGCTCGCGGATCCAGGTCGACGACACCCGCCGCTCGGGCCCATCGGGATCACCCGGGACGGTGAAAGCGGGGATGAGGACGTCGGGGATGAGTTCGACATCGAAGCCTCGACTCCGACCGAGCTCTCGAAGGACGTCGACCGTGCCGCTGCCCCGCACTCCGAATCGGAAATCGGAGCCGACCAAGACGACCTCGGCTTGGAGCGCGCCGACGAGGATCCGGTCGACGAATTGCTCCGGGCTGAGCAGTCGGAGCTGCTCGTCGAAGGTCAGCAGGAGGGTGGCCTCGACACCGGTGCCGTCGAGCAGCTCGCGCTTCTGGCGGTTGCTCGTGAGGGCCGCGGGAACGGAGCCCGGGTGCAGCACGGCGAGAGGGTGCCGGTCGAATGTCACGACGGCCGAGACGAGATCTCGCGCTCGAGCGACGTCTTCGAGGGCATTGATCACCGCGCGGTGCCCCAGGTGCACCCCGTCGAACTTGCCGATCGTCACAGCCGAGGGCCCGAACCCCGGCGGGACTTGGTCGACGCCCGCGAAGAACTCCACGGCGCTCAGGCGTCCTGGACGGCCGGATCGTCGGCGGCGACCTCAGCGTTGTGGCCGGGGCGCGTGTGGCGCAGCCAGAGCATTCCGAGAATGGGGAGCACAAGAGGCACGAAGCCGTAGCCGATGCCGAAGTAGCTCCACACGGTGGCGTGATCGGAGTGCGCGTACTGCGAGCTCGGAACGAACACCGACGGGTCGATGATCGACAGCAGGCCCACGAGCACGACGCCGACGAATTCGAAGGAGATCGTCGCCCAGGCGATGGCGTACCAGCGACGCCCGGGCATGATCAGCGCGATGGTCGCCATGATGTAGATGACACCGGAGAGGGCGCTGAGCGAGTAGGCGAGCGGAGCCTGGTCGAACTGCGTGCTGATCTGGAACACCGACCGTGCGGTCGCCGCAAGAGCGAGGATCGCGTAGACCGCGATAAGGACGCGGCCGATGCCGACTGCTCGTGTTGAAGTCTTCTGAACCATCACGTCCTAGGATATGGCCCCGGCGGCATTCGGGGTGACCGTGCGCCGTCGCGACTCAAGCTCAAGTCTTACTGGACGGGTGTGACGATGGGCGTTTACCTCGTCGCGCGAAACTACGCCGTCCAGATCTGGAGCATTCTCACGATCATCACGGCGACCGCGAACGCCCCCGCCCCCATGACGACGTTGCTCCAGCGCGATCGATCGACGAGCGCCCACACGACCGACAGAGGGGGAAGCAGCAGGGCGACCACGAGGTAGATGTAGAACTCGACGACGCTGCCGGTCGCCTGGTTGCCCACGAACGGTGCGACGATCGCGACCACCAGCTGCACCAGCAGGAGCACCTCGATCAGCGCCATCGCGCCGACGGTGTAGTCGTTGGGCTGGCGCTTGGCCAACCCCATGACGATGCAGAAAAGGGCGACGGCGGTGGCGATTCCCGCTTGCACCCAGGTGAACCAGTCGATCATGCGTGTACCTCGTCGGTGGGAAAGTTGATGATCGGCTTGGCACGCCCCTGAGTCACCGAGACGAGCCCCAGAAGGCGGCCCTCGGGGGTGATCGCGGCGACGGGGCCAGGCGTGTCGTCGCGCTCGACCTCGAGCTTCTTGCCGTGGCCGAGGTCGATGGTCTGCTGTGCATCGAGCTGGAGGACGTCGAACAGGATCCTGGCCACGTCTGCGGGCTTTTGCAGGCGGTCATCCACGGCGTCGGCATCGAGGTCGTCGACGGCCACGCTTCCGTCGACGTCGAACGGGCCGATTCGCGTGCGCCGCAGGGCGGTCAGATGCCCTCCGACTCCCAGAGCCGACCCGAGGTCGCGCGCCAGAGCCCTGATATACGTGCCCGAGGTGCAATCCACCACGACGTCCAGGTCGATCACCGGTGTGCCCTCATGGGTGGCGTCTCGCCGCTCGACGACGTCGAAGCGCGAGACGGTCACCGGTCGGGCTTTGAGCTCGACGTCGATGCCCTGCCTGGCGAGGTCGTAGGCACGTTTGCCGCCGACCTTGATGGCGCTGACGGTGGTGGGCACCTGCAGGATGTCGCCGGTCAACGGAGTCATGGCCTCGAGGATCCGATCGCTCGCCAGGTCGGCAGCCCCGGTCACCGAGATCACCTCGCCGTCGGCATCGTCACTCGTGGTTGACACACCGAGCCGGATCGTCGCCTTATAGGTCTTGTCGAGGCCCACGACGAACGTCAGGAGCCGCGTCGAGGAGTTGATGCCGACGACCAAGAGGCCCGTCGCCATCGGGTCGAGCGTGCCGGCATGGCCGACCTTGCGCGTATCGGCCGCCTTGCGCACCCGGGAGACGACGCCGTGGCTCGTGATGCCCTGCGGCTTGTCGACGAGAAGAATGCCGCTGTTCACGGGGCCCGAGTCTACCGGCTGCCCGAGGTGGTCAGCAGGCGTCGTCGAACAGGCGGCGCGGGTGCTCGGGGTCGGTGTTGTCGATGACGGCCTGCGCGCGACGGCGACCCGCGGGGCTCCGGTCGGCGGTCTCGCCGCCCTCGACCCAGACGGAGTAGTTCCAGAGCACCGACAATTCATCGCGACCGCGAAGAGCGTCGTCGACGATCAGGACGGCATCGTCGGGGCCTGTCACCCAGGTCGGTTCGAACTCCCGGTCGGCCGCGGCGTCGAACGCCGCGGGCACCCAGGACGCGCTGCCGCCGAGGCGGAACGGCTCGATCAACATGCGGCGGAGCTTGGAGACATCGACGGCGCGATCGTCTTGCAGGCGCTCCCGCTCGGCGCGCGGCAGCAGGAAGTCGCGCAGCGAGGCGCGGAACCCGGCGTGACCGGCCTCGGCTACTGCCTGGACCAGGTCGTCCGCAAACGCCGCCGCAGCCTCGCTGTCGGGCCCGTCGACCGCGATGAACGTGCGCCCCCGCCCGTAGTTGTGGAGGATCTCGTCCGCCAACGCGCGAACGGTGTCTTTTTTCTCGGGTGCCCAACGGATCATGCGGCAAAGCCTAGGCTCGTCGAGTGACAATCTCCCCCGCGATCGTGGCCTGGTTTCGTGAGAACGGCCGCGACCTGCCGTGGAGGCGGCCCGGCTTCTCCCCATGGGGCACACTCGTCAGCGAATTCATGCTGCAGCAGACGCCCGTGGTCCGCGTCATCCCGAAGCTCGAAGCGTGGCTGGAGCGCTGGCCCACCCCGGCAGCACTGGCCTCCTCCCCCGCCTCGGAGGCGGTCCGCGCGTGGGACCGCCTCGGCTATCCCCGGCGCGCCCTCAACCTGCACGCCTGCGCCGTCGCCATCACCGATCAGCACGGCGGGGAGGTGCCCTCCGACGTCGACGCCCTCCTCGCCCTGCCCGGCATCGGCGACTACACCGCTCGGGCCATCGCCACCTTCGCCTTCGGGCTGCGTGTTCCCGTCGTCGACACCAACGTTCGCCGCGTGCTCGCCCGAGCCGTCGAGGGTCGGGCCGAGCCGGCCTCGCCGAACGCCAAGCACGATCTCCCCCTCATGGAGTCGCAGCTACCGGACGACCTGGCCCTGGCCCACGACACCAACGCCGGCGTCATGGAGCTCGGCGCCCTCGTCTGCGTGGCTCGAAACCCGCGCTGCGACGACTGCCCGCTGCGCGATCAGTGCGCGTGGGTGCTGGCGGGCAAGCCGGCGCACGAGGGGCCCGCTCGACGCACACAGAAGAAGTACGAGGGGTCGGATCGCCAGGTGCGCGGACGGATCCTCGGTGAACTGCGCGCCAGCGACATCCCTGTCACGGCCGCCGAAGTCGACGCCGTCTGGCCCGACGAGGCGCAGCGGGCGCGAGCGCTCGCGAGCCTGCTGCGCGACGGGCTCGTGACGGGCTCAGCGACGGCCGGCTACACGCTGCCGGAATGACGAAACCCGCACGATCGGCGCAACCACCCCGGCTAGGCGGGGTGTCTGTGCCGATCGTGCGGGCCTGTACCGCTCGTGCGGGCCTGTGCCCTTATTTCTCGGGCTAGCGCTCGTCGGGCTCGTCGTCGGCGATCTCGCGCGGCTTGACGTACGGATCTTCGTCGCCCGCGTACTTCGCCGACGACGCCAGCGACTGGGCCGCAGCGTCGCGCTCGCGTGCCTCGATCAGGAGCGCGTCGATCGCCGCTGCGTTCTCGGGGATGCCGTCGGGGATGAACTCGAGCGACGGCGTCAGCCGAGCCGTGATGTTCTTGCCGACCTCGGTGCGGAACATGCCCGTCGCCGACTTGAGAGCCGCAGCCGTGTCGGCCCGCTCCTCGTCACTGCCGTAGACCGTGTAGAAGATCGAGGCGTGCTGCAGATCGCCCGTGACCTTCACGTCGGTGATGGTGACGAAACCGATGCGCGGATCTTTGATTCCGCGCTCGAGACGTCGGGCGACGATCTGCTGAATGCGATCGGCCATCTTGCTGGCGCGCTGTGCGTCGACCATGGTGTGCTTCTTTCTTCGTGCCGGGAACGGGCCCGCTGGATCGAAGGATCCGGCGGGCCCGCTCTTCTGCTCTCGTGAGAGGCGCTGCCACACGTTAGACGCGGGGCTTCTCGACCATCTCGGTGGTTTCGATCTCGTCGCCGATCTGGATGTCGTTGAACTTGCCGAGACCGATACCGGCCTCGAAGTCAGTCCGCACCTCGGTGACGTCGTCTTTGAAGCGACGCAGCGAGTCGATGGCCAGACCGTCGGCGATAACGACACCGTCGCGGATGACCCGCGCCTTGGCGTTGCGCGTGATCGTTCCGGACCGGACGATGACACCGGCGATGTTTCCGACCTTGGAGGAGCGGAAGATCTCGCGGATCTCGGCGACACCCGACTGGACCTCTTCGAACTCGGGCTTGAGCATGCCCTTGAGCGAGTTCTCGATGTCTTCGATCGCAGCGTAGATGACCGAGTAGAAGCGGATGTCCACTCCTTCTCGAGCAGCACGCTCGCGCGCCTTCGTGTCGGGCCGGACGTTGAACCCGATGATGACGGCGTTGTCGACCGTTGCGAGGTTGACGTCGCTCTCCGTGACGGCACCCACACCACGGTGGATGATGCGCAGCTGCACGCTGTCGTCCACCTCGATCTTGAGCAGCGACTCTTCGAGTGCCTCGACGGCACCGGAGACGTCACCCTTGATGATGATGTTGAGCGCTTCGACCTTGCCCTCTTCGAGTGCGCGGGTGAAGTCTTCGAGCGAGATGCGCTTGCGGGCCTTGGCCAGCTGGGCGTTGCGCTCGACGGCTTCGCGCTTCTCGGCGATCTGACGGGCCGTGCGGTCTTCTTCGGTGACGAGGAAGGTGTCGCCGGCACGAGGAACGCTCGAAAGGCCCTGCACCTGAACCGGACGGGAGGGGTAGGCCTCGTCGACCGGGTCGCCGTTCTCGTCCATCATGGCGCGGACGCGGCCATAAGCCGTTCCGGCCACGATGGCGTCTCCGACCCGGAGGGTACCGGACTGGATGAGGACGGTTGCGACGGCACCGCGACCCTTGTCGAGTCGCGCCTCGATTGCGATACCACGAGCATCTTTATCGGGGTTCGCACGCAGGTCGAGACCGGCGTCGGCGGTGAGAAGAACCGCCTCGAGCAGCTTGTCGATGTTTTTGTGATCGCGAGCCGACACGTCGACGAACATCACGTCTCCGCCGTACTCCTCAGCGACCAGACCGTATTCGGTCAGCTGCTGACGGACCTTCGCCGGGTTGGCACCGTCTTTATCGATCTTGTTGACCGCGACCACGATCGGCACGCCGGCCGCCTGGGCGTGGTTCAGGGCCTCGACCGTCTGCGGCATGATGCCGTCGTCGGCCGCCACCACGAGAATCGCGATGTCGGTGACCTGGGCACCACGAGCACGCATGGCGGTGAACGCCTCGTGACCCGGTGTGTCGATGAAGGTGATGGCGCGCTCGACACCCTCGTGCGGAGCCCACACCTGGTAAGCACCGATGTGCTGCGTGATGCCACCGGCTTCGCCGGCGACCACGTTGGCATTGCGGATCGCGTCGAGGAGGCGCGTCTTACCGTGGTCGACGTGACCCATGACCGTGACGACGGGGGGACGGATCTCGAGAACGGATTCGTCTTCGTCGTCGAGCTCCTGCTCGAGGTCGATGTCGAAGCCCTCGAGGAGCTCCTTGTCTTCATCTTCGGGCGAGACGACCTGGATCGAGTAGCCGAGCTCTTCGCCCAGCACCTCGAAGGTGGCCTCGTCAAGCGACTCAGTCGCCGTAGCCATCTCACCGAGGTGGAACAGCACGGTGACCAGGTTGCCGGGGCTGGCGTCGATCTTGTCGGCGAAGTCGGAGATCGACGCGCCGCGGCGCAGTCGGACTACCGTCTTGCCGTCACCGCGGGGAACGCTGACGCCACCGAGCGACGGCGCCTGACGCATCTCGAATTCGGCCCTCTTCGTCCGCTTCGACTTGCGTGCCTTGCTCTTGCCGCCACCGCGACCGAATGCACCAGCGGTACCACCACCGGGGCCACGGCCGCGACCGCCGCCACCGCCGCCGGCAGGGCGCGGAGCGCCGAAGCCGGGACGGAAACCACCGGGAGCACCAGCACCCGCGCCAGCACTGGCTGCACCGGGACGCTGGAAACCGCCGCCGCCGGGACGACCACCGGCACCGGCCGGACGCTGGCCGAAGCCGCCGGGACGAGCGGGGCCGCCGGGACGAGGAGCACCCGGACGGGGAGCACCGGGGCGAGGAGCCTGCGGGCGCGGGCCCGCTGCTCCGCCGGGACGGGGCATGCCGGCCGCGGGAGCGCCGGTACCGCCCGGACGAGGAGCGCTCGGGCGCCCCATGCCCTGGTTGGACGAGTAGGGGTTGTTGCCGGGGCGCGGGGCGCCGGGTCGGGGCCCACCGGGAGTCGGGGCGCCCTTGGCCGCGGCCGGCGCATCGACGTCGGCCTTGGGGGCGTTACGAGCGGCCTCGGCCTGAGCCTGACGCTCGGCGACCGTGAGCGGGGCCGGGGTCACGACGGCGTCGGCCGCAGGGGCCTCGGCGACGGGAGCCTCGGCGGGGGCGACGGTCTCTTTGGGAGCCGCCGGGCCGGGGGTCGGCGCAGCCGGGCGAGGAGCACCCGGGCGAGGGCCGCTCGAAGCGGGAGCCTTGGTGGGCGTCGCCGCAGCGGCGGCCGGAGCCTTGGCCGCGGGGGCATCGGCCGGCTTGGCCTGATCGGCGAACGCAGCGCGGAGCTTGCGTGCGACGGGGGGCTCGATGCTGGAAGACGGGCCCTTGACGAACTCGCCCATCTCTTTCAGCTTCTCGAGGGCGATCTTGCTTTCAATACCGAGCTCGCTTGCGATCTCGTGTACGCGTGGTTTAGCCACTGTTCTCCTGTCTCGGGCCTCCACCCGGATAGGAGGAAGCCATTAGTGCTGGACGCAACTCATTTCGAGGTGCTCATTAGTTGTCCATAAGCCGATCAGCCTGTTCTTTCGGCGGCCGGGCGAGGTGCCCGGACGCGTGGTCGTAAGAGTTCTTACGGGAGGGATGATTCGTTGGGGTTGTCGACGCTCTGCTCGTGCCGTTGCAGGTAGAGGAGCAAGTCGCCAGTGTCGGGTTCTGCGTCGAGCCGGAGCGCTCGGCGAAAAGCCTTGCGCCGGACGGCCGTCTCGTAGGCCTGCATCGTTGGCATCAACCAGGCGCCCCTGCCCGGTTCGGTGGCCGACGCATCTGCGATAACGCGGCCATCTCGGGCGACGACCCTCAAGAGAGAGGACCGTGGAGCGCGCGTTCGAGTACCGATGCACGTTCTGACGGATTCCATACTACTCCCCTGAGCCCGTGGCGCCAGGGACGCCACGGGGGAACGAACTCGATTATCTGCAGATCGAATCGGTCGACGGCCTCAGTCTTCGAGGATCGAGTCGGGCTGGATGTCGATGCGAGCACCCGTCAATTTCGCCGCCAGACGGGCGTTCTGCCCCTCCTTGCCGATGGCCAGCGACAGCTGATAGTCGGGCACGAGGGCTCGGACGGCCTTGGTGGCGGCGTCGATCACGAAAGCGCTCGACACCTTGGCGGGCGAAAGAGCGCTGGCGACAAACGTCGGCAGGTCGGGCGAGTAGTCGACGATGTCGATCTTCTCGTTGTTCAGCTCGGCCGTGACCGCGCGCACTCGCTGACCGAGCTCGCCGATGCAGGCACCCTTTGCGTTCACACCGGGCTCTGTCGCACGGACGGCCATCTTAGTGCGATGGCCCGCCTCGCGAGCGAGCGAGACGATCTCGACGACGCCGGACGCGATCTCGGGGACCTCGAGTGCGAAGAGCTTCCGCACCAGCGAGGGGTGGGTGCGAGAGACCGTCACGGACGGACCCTTCAGACCCTTGGAGACGCTGGTCACGTACACGCGAATGCGGGTGCCGTGCGCGTAGTTCTCACCGGGCACCTGCTCTTCGGGAGGCAGGATCGCCTCGAACGAGCCGAGGTCGACGTGGATCATCCGTGGGTTCGGCCCCTGCTGGATGACGCCGGCGACGATCTCGCCCTCGCGCCCCTTGAACTGGCCGAGCACCTTGTCGTCGCCAATGTCGCGGAGGCGCTGGTTGATGACCTGCTTCGCTGCGAAGGCGGCGATTCGGCCGAAGTCGTCGGGCGTCTCGATCGCCTCTCCGACGACCTCGCCGTTCTCGTCGCGCTCGATCGAGAAGACGGAGACATGACCGGTCTTGCGGTCGAGCTCGACACGGGCGGACGGCGTCGACGGGTGAGAGTCAGCGCCCTCGGACTGGTCTTCGTGCTTGAGGTAGGCCGTGAGGATGGCCTGCTCGATGATCTGCACCAGTTCATCGAAGGGAATCTCGCGTTCGCGCTCCATGAGTCGCAACACGCCAAGGTCGATATCCACTTGGAAAGCCTCCTTTTTTTAATTGTCGCGAATGTGGCGGTGGCCGATTCGCAGACCTCAGCCTACCGGGTGGGAGGGAGAAGGCCGAACAGCGGGAGTGGAGGGCGGCGGGCATGGCAGATGGCCGGGTTCACGACGCTGAAGGGTCGCTCCGCTCCCTTCGGACTCCCCGAGGAGGAGGGCTCAAAGCGAAGGGGCGCTTCGCTGCCTTCGCCCGAGCCTAGGCGCGGGGCGCAGTCAGCGCGGCGACGGCCTCGGCGATCGGCACCGGCGTGCGCTCGCCCGTGCGGCGATCCCAGAGCTCGACGATGCCCTCACCGGCGCTCCGACCGACGACGACGATCTGCGGGACTCCCAGCAGCTCGGCGTCACCGAACTTGACCCCGGGCGACACCTTCGGACGGTCGTCGAAGAGCACGTCCAGTCGAGCACCCTCGAGCGCCGACACCAGCTCTTCGGCGACCTCGTAGACCACCGCGTCTTTGCCGGTCGCGACGACGTGGACGTCGAACGGTGCGACGTTCTCGGGCCAGATCAGGCCCTTGGCGTCGTTGTTCGACTCGGCGATGATGGCGAGGATCCGCGTCACCCCGATGCCATACGACCCCATCGTGACGGTCACCTGCTTGCCGTTCTCGTCGAGCACCTTCAAGCCGAGCGCTTCGGCGTACTTGCGGCCCAACTGGAACACGTGGCCGATCTCCATGCCGCGAGCCGTCTCGATCGGGCCGGAGCCATCGGGAGCGTGGTCGCCCTCGCGCACCTGGGCAGCCTCGATGACGCCGTCGGCTGCGAAGTCGCGACCCATGACGAGGCCGGAGACGTGCACGCCCTCGGCGTTGGCTCCGGTGACCCAGGTGCTGCCCGAGACGATGCGGGGGTCGACGTAGTAGCGGATCCTGCTCTCGGATTCTGCCCCGAGCACCTGCGGCCCGATGTAGCCCTTGACCAGCAGGGGGTTCTTCGCGAAGTCGGCGTCGCCCGCCGCCTCGACCTCGGCGGGCTGGAAGGCGACTTCGAGGCGCTTCATGTCGACATCACGGTCGCCGGGAAGCCCGACGGCGACGATCTCACGGGTGCCGTCGAGGTGGGTCAGGGCCACGATGACGTTTTTGAGAGTGTCGGATGCCGACCATTCCCCCGTCGCCCGGGGGTGGGCGGCGTTCATGTGGGCGACGAGCGTCGCGATCGTGGGAGTCTCGCGCGGTTCGAGCTCGGTCGCGGGCGCGAGGCCCTCGATGGGGATGCTGTCGGGGACGATCGTCGTGAAGGCCTCGACGTTGGCCGCGTAGCCGCCCGCCGAACGCACGAACGTGTCTTCGCCGACAGGGGTCGGGTGCAGGAACTCCTCGCTGCGGGAACCGCCCATGGCACCGGCATCGGCCTTGACGATGACGTACTCGAGCCCGAGGCGCGCGAAGATCCGCTCGTAGGCGTCGCGCTGCTTCTGGTAGCTCGCATCGAGCCCGGCATCCGACGCATCGAACGAGTAGGCGTCTTTCATCGTGAACTCGCGGCCGCGCAGGAGACCGGCGCGGGGGCGTGCCTCGTCGCGATACTTGTCTTGGATCTGGAACAGCGTCAGGGGCAGGTCTTTGTACGAGGAGTAGAGGTCTTTGACGAGGAGCGTGAACGCTTCTTCGTGCGTCGGCGCCAGCAGGAGGTCGGCGTCTTTGCGGTCTTTTAGACGGAACATGCCCTCGCCGTACTCCGACCACCGGCCGGTCGCCTCGTAGGGCTCACGGGGCAGGAGGGCGGGAAAGTGCACCTCTTGAGCGCCGGCGGCCTGCATCTCGTCGCGGATGATGGCCTCGATCTTCGCCTTCACCTTGAGACCGAGCGGCAGCCACGCGAAGATGCCCGGGGCCTGTCGGCGGATGTAGCCGGCGCGCACGAGCAGACGGTGGCTGGTCACCTCGGCGTCGGAGGGATCTTCACGAAGCGTGCGGACGAAGAGCTGAGAAAGACGAGTGGTCACACGCCAAGCCTAGCGAGGCCGAGACCGGGCCACCGCGCTCGCTACCAGGGCTTGCCGGAGTAATCGCCGTCGTTCTGGTCGAACTGCCGGTTGCGATCGTTGTTCTCCTGCTGCTGCTTCTGGGCGTCGCCGTTCTGCTGCTGCAACTGGTCAAGCGGGTCTTTGCCGGAGCTGCCAGACGAGCCGTCGCCGTCTTGGCTGTCGCCCTGACCGGAGCCGTCGGACGGTGACCCGGAGTCACCCTGGCCGTTCTGGTCGCCCTGCCCCTGGTCACCCTGGTTCGAGCCGCCCTGCCCTTGGCCGCCGTCTTCTCCGCCGGAGCCCTGCTGCTTCTGCTGGAGGCGTGCCTTCTCGTCGTCGAGCGGCTTCTTGGTGGGAGGGGTTCCGGCGCCGTCGGAGTTGTCGAAGCAGCCGTCGGGCGAAGCGTCGATGAGTGCGAGCGCCTCGGTGTAGAACTTCGTCGAGCTCGTCTGGTCGCCGTCGAGGCGCGCGCTGTCGCCCTGTTGCTCGACGACGAGCGCGAGGTTGGTGCGGATCATGCAGACCGCCCGGACGTTCGCGACCGGCACCAGCTGAAGAGCCCGCTCGAACTCACCACGGGCATCGACGATCACGCCGACCCCGGCGAGCCCCGTGCCGCGCTCGAAATGGCGCACCCACGGCTCGATGACGTTGACGGGAGCGAGGCCGTCGCTGATGGTCGTGGTCTGCTCGTAGGCACCGCGATCGTACGTCGCCTGAGAGAGCGCGGCCAACGTGGGCAGGCTGAGCAGCTTGAGTGCCACCAGCACGATCAGAACCACGGGAACGACCGACCACCAGAGGAGTCGACGGCGATACCGCCGACGGTAGGCGGCGAGGTCGGCCGGAACCTCCGGCTCCGAGACGTCGTCGATGCCGTCGGGCGGCGGGGGCGGTGCAACCTGCTGCAGAAGTGTCGTGCTCATCGGCGAACACCTCCGGCCGGTTGCGTTCTCGACTGGGCGCGACTGCCGACGCGGGCCGGGCGGATGTCGCCTAGAGCGCGGGCTACGACGGCGATCTCGATGAAGAGCAGGAGGAACAGGGGAATGGCGAGGATCCAGTACAGGTCGCGAGTGTTCTCCGTGCGTCCCGCAGAACTCACCACGTGGCCCTTCTTCTCGTCGTCGACGACGGAGGCGAGCGATGCACCCGACTCGCGGTGCAGATAGGGCAGGCCGAGCTGGGAGGCGATGGCTTCGAGGTTGGGCTGGTCGATCTTCGAGACCGCATCGGGCGAACCGGCGGCGGTCCGGTCTTGGATGTAGCCCTTTTGCGAGTACTGGTCTCCGTAGCCGTCGAAGACCTTCATGCGGCCGCCGGCCGCCGTGCCGTACCCGAGGACTCCCCCGCCGTCGGTGGCATTGCGCGCCGAAGCGAACGAACCGGGTGCCGCCTCGACCGTTTGCTCGCCGTCGCCGAGGTAGTAGACGACGTTCGCGCGTCGGGGGTCGCTCTTGTGAGCGGCCTCGAGCTTCTCGGTCAGCAGCGACGAGGCCTCTGAGATGGTGCTCCCGTGCGAATAGGTCGTGATCTCCTGTCGCATCGACTTCACCGTCGAGACGACGGCGGAGGAATCGTCGGTGAGGGGCACGCGCTGCAGGGCGTCGGAGTCGAAGGTGATCAGCGAGAAACGGGCCCCCGCGAGCTCGCCCGTGAGAGCCTCGATGTCGCTCCGCATCCCGTCGAGGCGGGGCTTGGAGCCGTTCCAGTCTTCGGCCGCCGAACTCGACGTGGTGTCAACGACGAAGAACACGTTCAACTCGGCCACCGAGGCCTGCGAGGTGCCGCCCGGGATTCCGGGGCGTGCGGCGATGACGATCAGAAGCGCCACGACCACCCCGCGACGGACCCAGGCGAGCGCCAGACGGCGACTTGACCGCTCGGCGACGATGCGCCAGGCGACGAAACCGAGGAGGACCACGGCAGCGATGACGAGCACTGGAAAGGGAAGCACGGGCTTGAAGACGAGGAAGTTCACAGGCGCACCCTCCAGAGCAACCCCAGCGCACCGATCACAAGCAGTAGAGCGGCGATGGCGAAGGGCGCCGGGTGATCCGCGATGACGAGACGCTTGGCACCCGTGAAGAGCCCGGCCTCCTGTGCGTCGATCTTCTGGACGATCGACGGGACCGTGTCGCTCGACGACAGCCCGTAGAAGCCACCCCCGGTGGAATCGACCGCTGTCTTGAGCTCGGTGGCGACCTTGTCGGGCGAGCCGTCGGCCGAGTAGTCGACCGGATCGATCGCGTAGACGCGCACGTCACGCTTCTTGGCGAGGGCGGCACCCTGCGTGAGCGTCAGGATCGGGCTTCCGTTGACGTAGTTGTCGGTGGCCAGCACGATCGACTTCGGGCGCTTGCCCGAGTCGTCGCCGTCGAACCCCAGTACGCACGACGCGAGACCGTCTCCGATCAGCGAGGCGCCCTGGCCGAGGTCGGTGCCCGTCCAGTAGCGAAGTCCGCTCTCCCCCTGCGACCGGAACGAGTCGCGGTAGCTCGTGAGCTGGCTGCGCACGTAGTCGTAGTCGTCGGTGAGCGGAAAGACCTGCACGGCCGAACTGTCGAAGACCGTCAACCCGATCCGCTCGCCGTCGAGCCCCTTGGCGAGCGTGGCGAAGGTGTCGACGATGCGCGCGTCGACGTCGGTCATCGAGCCGGACACGTCGAGGCAGAGCATGATGTCGCGCTTGTAGGACTGAGGCTCGACGACGTCGCGACTGGCCACACGGGAGGAGAGCAGCACTCCCGCACCCGAGGCGACGACCACCACGACGAGCAGGGCGGACAGGAGCGCTCGGTACCGACGGAGGACGCGGCGGTACTCCGGCAGCTCGGTGAGCCGCTCGCTGTGGGCGACCGGGGTTCCGTCGCGGTGGAGCCGCTCCCGAGTTCGGCGGCGCCAGCGGACGTAGACGAAGGCGCCGACGATGGCGGCACCGATGGCCGCGAGGGGCATCCACCAGAAGATCAGCTCCACGAGTGCACCACCTGACGCGCCTGGGCGATCGCGGCATCGGGATCTCCCGGGTGCTGCTTCTGGAAGGCGGGCGGGTAATACCGCTCCACTGCGCGAGTCACCGACGGCAACGGCGTGCGACGGAGGTCGTCGAGGGTCATGACCTGGGCGTCGATACCGGCCGCCTCGGAGGCGAAGAAGCGGAGCAGCAGGCTGAGGCGGCTGTGCACGGCACGCTCGTCGAGACGTCCTGCGGAGGACTCCGACCCGACCTCGTCGATCATGGCGGAGTACTTCCGTTGGAGTTCACGGAGATCGACCCGGGGTGCCGGGCCTCCGACAACCGGCCGAGGGACTCTCGTCGCGGAGAAGCGCACGACGAAGACGTACCAGGCGGCGACGAGCGCCAGGAGGAGGACTCCGGCGACGAGATAGAGCACCCAGCGGTCGTACTGGGTGGGGCCGAAGAAGCCCCTATCGCCCAGCACGGCGCTGCTTCTCGAGAAGGGTGAACAGGCCGGCGACAACCTCGCCCTGTGATGCGACCCGGTGGCTCGTGACGCCCAGCTGACGCAACTCGTGCTCGGTCGCCTCGACGGTCGTGGCCGCCGTCTGCTCGAAGAGGACCTGGAGCGATCGATTGGAGCGCACGTACGCCGGAAGCGCCGCCACCTCCTGCACGTCGTAGACCGGCGCGCCCGTGGTCGCGCGGCGCATGAGGTCGGCATCCCCGATCGTCAGCCAGAGGAGTTCGTGGCGGATGCGAAGCCGACGCAGTGCGGAAGCGTGCTCGTCGGAGAGTCGCCCGTCGTCGGTGACGATGAGGATCATCGAACGGGTGGTCAGTCGGCGAGCAACGTGCTCGAGCAGCCCCAGGACGTCGCTGCGGGGAGCATCGAGAGTGATGCGCTCGTCGACGAAGCGCAGGAGACGCTCGAGATGCTCGTCTTTCTGGCCGGACGGAAAACTCTGGACGCCGCTCTCGTCGCCGACCACGAGCGAGACGACGTCGCCGTGACCGGTGGCGATCGACGCCAGAGCGCCCGCCGCCATGATGGCGATATCTTTTTTCGCTTCCCCGCTCTCGGCGGTGGCCGCCATGTTGCGACCGGTGTCGACGACGAGCACCAGGCTGTGCCGACGCGACGCGATGTAGCGCTTGACAAGGGGCTCGCCGTGCCGCGCGGTGGCCTTCCAGTCGATGTCTTTGACCTCGTCGCCGGGGACGTAGGCGCGCAGATCGTCGAAGTCGTGGCTTCGACCCCGGTGAACCGACGCGTAGCCGCCCTCGAGGAGGTCGAGGGTTTTTCGAGTCGCGAAGAGGCTCATCTTCGTCTTCACCCGGAACAGGAGGCCCGCCATGAAGCTACGGCGTCTGAACGGCGCCGAAGATGGCGTCGATGATCGTCTCGGGGCGCACCTCGTCAGCTGCGGCTTCGTAGCCGAGGATCAACCGGTGCCGGAGAACGGAGTGCCGGAGATGCTTGACATCTTCGGGGATGACGTAGTCACGCCCGTTCAGGATCGCAAGGGCACGGGCGGCCCGGGTGAACGCAATGCTGGCGCGGGGGCTCGCCCCGAACTGCACGTAGTCGGCCATCGTGCCGGGGATGTAGCCGTGCGGATGCCGTGTGACGTAGATGACCTGAACGATGTAGTTGACGATCGACTGGTCGATGTAGACGCGCTTGGCGAGGTCTTGCAAGAACGTCACGTCGTCGAGGTGGACACCCGTCGACTCGGCCACCGAGTTGTCGTCGTACACGCCCGTCTCGATCCGACGGATGATCTCGGCCTCTTCGGCCGGCGACGGGTAGTCGAGGATCTCTTTCAGAAGGAACCGGTCGAGCTGTGCCTCGGGCAGCTGGTACGTGCCCTCCTGCTCGATGGGGTTCTGCGTCGCGAGCACCAGGAACGGCTTGGGGAGCTTGTAGACCGTGCCGCCGATCGACGTCTGCTGCTCTTGCATGGCCTCGAGCATGGCGCTCTGCGTCTTGGCACTCGACCGGTTGATCTCGTCGAGCAGCACGAAGTTGGAGTGCACGGGGCCGAGCTGGGTCACGAACGTCGACGACTGAGCGTCGTAGATCTGTGTGCCCGTGATGTCGCTGGGGAGCAGGTCGGGGGTGCACTGGATTCGCCGGAAGCTCGCGTCGACCGCCTGAGCCAGTGTCTGGGCGGCGGTGGTCTTGGCAAGGCCGGGCACACTCTCGAGGAGGACGTGACCACCCGTGATCAACGCGATCAGAAGCGACTCGCGAAGACCCTCTTGCCCGACGACCTTGGCCGCGAACGCCTTCGACACCCGGGCGACGACCTCACCCGCGCGCTCGAGCTCGGCAGCGCTGACGGGGGCTGCATCGGCAGCCGTGACAGGAGCAGCGTCGGCAGCAGTCACCCCGTCGGCCGGAGACTCGGGAGTGGTCGTCGCGGCGTCGGTCACGCGGTGATGACCTCCGGCGAACCGAGCTCACCCGGGGGCATCTCGGCGGCGAGACGGTTGGCCTCGCGGATGAGCGTCTCGACGATCTGGTCTTCAGGGACCGTCGCGATGACCTCGCCCTTGACGAAGATCTGGCCCTTGCCGTTGCCCGAAGCCACACCGAGGTCGGCGTCGCGCGCCTCGCCCGGACCGTTGACGACGCAGCCCATGACGGCGACGCGGAGCGGCACGGTCATGCCCTCGAGGCCATCGGTGACGTCGTTGGCGAGCTTGTAGACGTCGACCTGAGCGCGACCGCAGCTGGGGCAGCTGACGATCTCGAGCTTGCGCTCGCGCAGGTTGAGCGACTGAAGGATTTGCAGACCGACCTTGACCTCTTCGGCGGGCGGAGCGCTCAGCGAGACGCGGATGGTGTCTCCGATGCCCTCCGAGAGGAGGATGCCGAAGGCGGTCGCGCTCTTGATGGTGCCCTGGAACGACGGGCCGGCCTCGGTGACACCGAGGTGAAGCGGCCAGTCGCCTCGCTCGGCGAGCAGGCGGTAGGCCTTGACCATGACGATGGGGTCGTTGTGCTTGACCGAGATCTTGAAGTCGTGGAAGTCGTGCTCTTCGAAGAGACTTGCCTCCCACACAGCGCTCTCGACGAGCGCCTCGGGGGTCGCGCGACCGTATTTCTGCATGAGGCTCGGCTCGAGCGAACCGGCGTTGACGCCGATGCGGATCGAGACGCCAGCGGCCTTGGCGGCAGCGGCGATCTTGCCGACCTGGTCGTCGAACTTGCGGATGTTGCCCGGGTTGACGCGAACTGCGGCGCACCCGGCGTCGATCGCCGCGTAGACGTAGTTGGGCTGGAAGTGGATGTCGGCGATCACCGGGATGTTGCTCTTCTTCGCGATGATCGGCAGCGCTTCGGCGTCGTCACGGCTCGGCACGGCGACACGCACGATGTCGCACCCGGAGGCCGTCAGCTCGGCGATCTGCTGGAGCGTCGCGTTGATGTTCGTCGTCGGGGTCGTACACATCGACTGGACGCTGACGGGGGCGCCGCCACCGACGAGCACCTTGCCGACCTTGATCTGACGCGTCTTACGACGCGGGGCAAGGGTTTCGGGGATTTTGGGCATTCCGAGATTGACTGCAGGCACGTTTCACATCGTAAGCCCGACGCCCGACAATCGGCTCGACGGCGAGGCCGGTCTCTCGAACGCTCAGCCGATCGAGATCGGGTTGACGATGTCAGCGTAGAAGAGCAGCAGGCTCATGGCACCGAGGATGGCGACCACGGCGAAGGTCAGGGGGATCACCTTGGCCGTATCGACGGGCCCCGGATCCTTGCGTCCGAAGAGCTTCGCGAAGAAGCGACGCACGCCCTCGATGATGGCTCCCGCGACATGGCCGCCGTCGAGCGGCATGAGCGGGATCAGGTTGAAGACGAAGAGCGCGACGTTCAGCGAGGCGAGCAGACCCACCAGCACGCTTGCGCGGTCGAGCACGGGCACCGAGTTGAGGCTCGCCACGTCGCCGGCCATACGGCCGACGCCCACGACGCTGACCGGGCCGTTGGGGTCGCGCTCTCCGCCGCCGAATGCCGCCTGCGCCACTCCGATCAGGCGCTGCGGCAGGTTGAGAATCAGGTGGCCGACATTGGCGATGTTGCTGCCGACTGCCGGCAGCACGGCCGACACGGGTGACTGCTGCCGCTCGTAGACCGAGCCGATGCCGACGAACCCGACCTCCTCGGTCTCTTTCGCCCCCGACGAGTCGGTGACGTAGTTGCCATTCGCGTCGGTCACGTAGCGTTTCGTCAGCAGCGGGGTGATCTCGAGCGTCTCCCGCGCGCCGTCGCGAAGCACGACCATGTCGACCGTCTGGCCCGACGACTTCTGGATGATCGACGTCGACTGATCCCAGCTCGAGACGGCAGTGCCGTCGATGCTCAGGATCCGGTCGCCCGCCCGAATGCCAGCAGCGGCCCCGGGCGACTGGGTGGCACCCGCGGGGCACGTCGTCTCGGTCGACCCGGCCGGCAGCACGCACGCCGAGACCGAGCCCACCGTGGTCGTCGGCTGCTGCGTGCCGATGCCGCAGAGCACGACGGCGAACAGAACGACGGCGATGAGCAGGTTCATGACGGGCCCACCGAGCATGATGACGATTCGCTTCGGCACGGCGAGCCGGTAGAAGGTGCGCTGCTCCTCCCCCTCGTCGACGGTCTCGGCGCTTGCCGTGCGGGCGTCCTGCACCAGAGTCTGGAAGACGCCGGTCGTGGCGGTGCGACCCGCCGCGACCCGATGCCGCTCACCCGGTGCGCCGAGGGCGTCTTCCGCGACCTCGGCGGTCTTCTGCGGCGGGAACATGCCCGACATCGAGATGTAGCCGCCGAGGGGGATCGCCTTGACCCCGTACTCGGTCTCGCCCTTCGTGCGCGAGAAGATAGTCGGCCCGAAGCCGATCATGTACTGGCCCACCTTCACGCCGAACGCCTTCGCCGGAATGAGGTGGCCGATCTCGTGCAAGCCGATCGACACGATGAGGCCGACGACGACGATCAGGATGCCGACGATATAGAGCAGGACTGTTTCCACGTAGGGCACAGTACGGGACGGAAGGCATGAACGAGCCGCAAGGTCGCTGTGCCTCGCGGCGGGTCGGCGGATCCTTCGGTCTTGGGACCCGAGCTAGCGGGAGCCGAGGATCCGGTCCGCCGCCGCTCGAGCCCAGCGCTCGGCATCGAGCACACCCTCGAGCGTCAGCTCCGCCGGCTCGTGCAGGTCGACCACCGCCCGGATGGTGTCGAGGATGTCGAGATAGCCGATGCGGCCGGCGTGGAAGGCGAGCACGGCTTGCTCGTTGGCGGCGTTGAAGACGGCCGGAAATGTCGCCCCGGCACGGCCGACCTGTTTGGCCAGGTCGACCGAGGGGAACGCGACGGAGTCGAGGGGCGCAAACGTCCACTCCGAGGCGGTCGTCCAGTCGAGGGGCCTGCCGACGCCCGGCACGCGGTCGGGCCAGGCCATGCCGAGAGCGATCGGCAGGCGCATGTCGGGCGGCGACGCCTGGGCGATCGTGGAGCCGTCGACGAACTCGACCATCGAGTGGACGATCGACTGGGGATGCACCGTGACGTCGATCCGGTCGTAGTCGATGTCGAACAGCAGGTGCGCCTCGATCACCTCGAGACCCTTGTTTACGAGGGTGGACGAGTTGGTGGTGACGACGAGGCCCATGTCCCAGGTGGGGTGAGCGAGGGCTTCTCGCGGTGTGACGTCTTTGAGTTGGTCGCGGGTCCGCCCGCGGAACGGGCCGCCCGACGCCGTCAAGACCAGGCGGCGGACCTCCTGCTGCGTGCCCGAACGGAGTGCCTGCGCGATCGCGGAGTGCTCGGAGTCGACGGGAACGAGCTGACCGGGTGCCGCCTTCGCCTGGACGAGGTCGCCGCCGACGATGAGGCTCTCCTTGTTCGCCAGGGCGAGAGTCGCCCCCGATTCGAGAGCGGCCAGGGTCGGACCGAGCCCGACCGAGCCCGTGATGCCGTTCAGCACGACGTCGGTCTCGACGTCGTGGACGAGAGCCACCGACTCGTCGGTGCCGAGAGCAGTGTGCTCGACACCGAACTTCGCCGCCTGCTCGGCCAGCAGCTCGGCGTTCGTGCCGGCGGAGAGACCGACGATCTCGAACAGGTGCGGGTTGGCTTCGATGACTTCGAGGGCCTGGACCCCGATGGAGCCGGTGGATCCGAGAACGGTGACGCGTCGCATGCAGTCAGCCTATTGCGGGCGGCTGGTCGGCCCGTCTTTCGGTCTCGGCACCATCTTTCGGTCTTGGCACCGTCTTTCGGTCTCGGCACCGTCATTGGGCGGTGTTCGCGTCGGAAACCGGTGTCGAGAAATCCGTCTGGCCCTCAGGCCGAGGTGATCAGCCCTGCGCGAGGATGTCGACCACGAAGACGAGCGTGTCGGTTCCCTTGATGCCCGCGGTCGTGTTTCCGGCCGAGCCGTAGCCCTCGCTCGGCGGCACGATCACGACGACCTGCGATCCGATCGTCTGACCGACGATGGCTTTCTTGAAACCGGCGACCACCTTGTCGGTCGAGAACGAGGTGGGCCCGCTCCCCCAGCTCTGGTCGAACACCTCGCCGGTGCGCCAGAGTGTGCCCTGGTACTGCACGGTAACCGTCGCGCCGCTCTTGACCGTGGCGCCGTCGCCCTTCTTGAGCACCTCGAGTTTGAGCGACTTCGGCGCCGTCGTCTTGGGAATCGTGACCGTCGGCTTGCCGTCGGCCGCCAGCTTCACGGCCGGGAATCCGCTCTTCGGCGCCACGGTCGTGCCGGTCGCCTTCGTCGGCACCTTGGACAGGATGTCCATCACGATGACCATGTCGTCGCCGGCAGCGACGCCGAGCGACTCGTTGCCGGTCGTGCCGAACATGTCGGCCGAGTCGGCGACCGTCACGGTGCGGGAACCGACCTGGGCGCAGTGCATGCCGTCGACGAGGCCCGCGAGGTAGAGGTCTTTCGAGACCGTGAACTGGGTGGCCGCGGAGCCCGAATAGCCGGCGGTCGAGATCTTCTTGCCGGTCTCGGCGTCGTAGATGGTGAAGGCGACGTCGAGGAGGGTGCCGGTAAGGGCCTTCTCACCGGATCCTTCGATCACGGTCGACCGCTGGGTCGACGTGACCGACAGGCCCTTGTCGAACTTCACGGTGGGAGCGGCGTCGAGCTTCCCGGTGACCTTGACCGACTTCGACGCAGTACCCGCGGAGGGCGCCGCGCACGACGACTGGGTCTCGGCGGCAGCGGTCGACGAGGGGTTCGGGGTCGACGTCGAGGTGGCAGAGGTGCTCGGGGATCCTGAGCAGCCAGCCAGGGCGACGGCGACAGCGGGAACGAGAGCGAGAGCGGCGAAGGCAGAGAGTCTGGGCATCGCCAGCCAGTGTCGCTGAGCTTTCAGGCGGGAAGCTGAGCGTTCGCCACGACGACGGTGGGTTCGTGGCGCACCGGGAAGTTCATCGAGGCGGCGATGAAGCACTTTGCCGACGCCTCCCGGTGCGCCTCTCGCGCCCGCTCGACCATCGACTCCTCGGCCACCGTGACCGTCGGATGCAGCACGACCTCGGTGAAGTGCCCGCCCCCGTCGGACGTCTGCACCATCGTGCCGGTGGCGTCGTCGACGTAGCCGGTGACGACGACGTCGACCGTCGTGCACACCCAGAGGTAGCTCAGCAGGTGGCACTGCGACAGGGCGCCGAGAAGCATCTCTTCGGGGTTCCAGCGATCGACGTCGCCGCGGAACGGCTTGTCGGCCGACCCGAGGATCTCGGGCTTGCCCGTCACGGTCAGCGTGTGATCGCGCCCGTACGAGCGGTAGTCGCGGGTTCCCTCGCCGCGATTGCCCGTCCAGACGGTGTGCAGCGCGTAGGTGTGGTCGATCATGCCGTCAAAGTTACACTCGGCCTCATGAGTCACGAGCACCAGGATCCGAAGCCCGCCACGTCGCGTCATCCGCTGGAGGTGTCGGGAAGCGTGGAGCTCGCGGTGCTCGAGCGCTCCGGCATGGCCGAGAGTCGCCACATCGGCGCCGCCGCCGTGGTCGACTCGTCAGGGCGGATCGTGCGAACGCTCGGTGATGCCGCCGCGTCGATCTATCCGCGCTCGTGCCTCAAGCCTTTTCAGGCTCTCGCCGTGCTGCGGTCGGGCGTGCGACTGGACGGGCCGGAGGCCGTGCTTTCGACCGCCAGCCATGCCGGGACGCCGCGTCACCAGGCCGTCGTCGAGGGCATGCTGGCCCGGATCGGTGCCACCGAAGACGACCTGCTGTGCCCGCCCGACTGGCCGTACGATCGCGACACCGCCCGGACGGCGAGCGGCAAGCGACGCATCTTCATGAACTGCAGTGGCAAGCACGCCGGCTTTCTCCTCGCCTGTGCTGAGAACGGCTGGGACCCGCGCTCGTACGACGACCTCGACCACCCGCTGCAGGTGGCTGCCCGCGAGACGGTCGCCGACTATCTCGGCGAGACGGTCGATCACGCCGGTGTCGACGGCTGCGGTGCACCCGTGTTCGCGGCGACGCTCACAGGGCTCGCGGGGGCCGTTGCTCGTCTGGTGCGGTCGGCCGATACCGACGACGACCCTCTGGCGGGCCATCTGGTTCGCGCCGTGTTCGACGACGCCTGGGCCCTCGACGGCGAAGGCCGCGCGAACACCGTCACGATCGACGAGACCGGCCTGTTCGCGAAGCTGGGTGCCGAGGGAGTCATGATCATGGGAAGCCGTGAGGGGCTCGCCGTCGCCGTGAAGGTGCTCGACGGCAACCTCCGGGCCGGGACACTCGCAGGACTGAGCCTGCTCGAAGCCGAAGGGGCCGTCGCATCGGACGCCGTCGATCGCGTGCTCGACCAGACGCTGGAGCGCGTGACCGGCGGCGGCGTCGTGGTCGGCGGGATTCGGGCCGGCGCGGCGCTTGCAGGGATGCGTGGCTGATTCGCGCGGCTGCGCAACTGACGCACGAGGCCGATTTGCGCGGCTGAGCTGCTGAGCTGATGAACTGCTGAACTGCGATGCTGCGTCACGCGGTGCTCCCCAGGCGTGACTGGTCGGGGTGAGCTGGTCGGTCGGCCCGGGGCTGTGCGACGGCCACGAGCTCAAGGGCGGTCCAGGCGCCACCGCACTCCCCCGCTGCACGCACGCAGGCGATGCCGTCGGGCCCGACCCAGACATCGACCGTCTCCGGCGGCACAGTCAGACCGAGAGCTGCCACCGGCGGTGAGACCTCGACGAGAGTCTCGGCCCCGAGCCGGACCACGGACGACAGCAGCGCACTGAGTGCCGGAGGGGCGAACAGGCGCACTTGCGTCGCTGACGCAATGAGAGGGGCCCTCTCAAGGATCCGCGGAGCCGCCTCACCCCCGACCTGCACCGCGCTCACGACCGCTCCCGACCCCACGACCGCGCTCCTCGCCCGAGGAGGATCGCAGCCCCGATCGAGCCCAGCGAGCTCCTCGGCCATCGCCTCGTCAAGACGCCTTTCGAAGTCGAGCCGCGCTGCGGCCATCCCGTCGCGTCGACGCCGCTCTCGCAGCGCCCCGCGAACGAGTACCTCCGCGACGGCGGCGAGTGCGACCACGCCCATGCCGACCGCGAGCATCGGCGTCGGAGGCGAGAGCGCCAGAGTGAGTGCAAGCAGGAGGCCTAGGGCCGCGGAAGCGACGATGGGGAAGGACGGCGCCGGAGCACCCGGCGGAGGCTGCGGTGCGGTGAGGTGGACGTGGCTCATACGTCGAGTCAAGCCGTCGCGACACCTCGGCAGACGTGGATGCGGGGATCTGTGGTGAGTCGGTCTCGGATCCTCGTCTGTGGAGACGAAGTGACGCCCGGCGACTCGGGCCCGCGCCCAGAAAGTCGTGATCGTGACCAGCGAGTCGCGCTCGCAGCCCGTCTCAGCTCACGATGAAGAACTGCTCGCCGATTTCGACCCGCGTGCCCCGGGGCACGCGAACCCGCTTGCCCGGCTCGGCCCGACGGACCCCCTGCGACGGCGCCTTCACGATCGTGCCGTTGCCCGACCAGCGATCGGCGACCCACAGGTGGCCGTCGTCCTGGCCGAATTCGAGGTGCGTTTTCGAGACCGAGCGGCCGGGATCGAGGATCCGCACGAGCAGCTCGATCGCCTCGCCCGGCTGCGGCGTCGGGGCTCGTCCGACAAGGCCGCTTCCCTGAACCGTGAAACTCTCGCCCGTCGAGAACTGGAGGATGAACGACTCCCCCACCTCGCGACGCGGCACGATGCGAGTGCTCTCGACGTCGTCGGCCGGCGCGCCGAGGGTCACGGCCCAGGGCGCGGCCGACGGCGAGGGCTGCGGCGCGGGGGCGACGGTCGGCACTGCCGATTCCGCCGGGCGGCTCGCCGCAGGGGCCTCGGGTTCGGCTGCACGCACCGGCGGTTGCGGAGGGCTGACGGGCCGATCGACCAGGGCCTCGGGCACATCGCCGACGCGGACAGGGGGTACCTCCGGCGACGAGGCGGGCGGCGTGTGGCGCGCAGCCGTCGGAGCAGAGTGCGTGGGAGTTCCCGCGTGCCTAATTGGCTCGACGGGGGCGGCAGTAGGAGCCGAAGGATCGGACGTGGGTTGCGTGGTCGCAGCTGGCGACGACGACGACCACAACTGCGGCGCTTCGCTCGGCTGTCGACGACCGAAGAGGCGTCGTCGCTTGGGCGCGGGAACAGGATCAGGCACGAAGGGCGGAGACACCTCGACCGGCGACGGCAAGGGCGTCGGGGTCAGCGGAGCCGACCGTGGGGCCGGAGGGGCTTCGTGCGTCTCACCCGGCTGCGGGCGTCCCGGCTGAGCGCCTTCTGGCAGGGGGCGTTCCGACGGGGTCCGTCCACTCGATGGTGCCGCAGCAGTGCCGGTGATCGGCACGATGGGTCCGGTGAAGGAGGCGGCTACAGACTGCACCACGGCCCCGCACTCGCCACAGAAGATATCGCCCTGGTGCAGGGGTGCGCCGCAGTCCGAGCACACGGCGCCGGCCGATTCGCGCGCTGTTGTCGGCGCAACGAGCGGGGCGATCACGTTGGTATCGCCCTCGACGGCAGCCACGTCAACGCCGGGCGGAGCGGCCAGGGGCTCAGGATCCGACGACTCATCCTCGAGCACCGGCTCGACCGCCACCGCAGGTGCGACGTCGGCGACCTCGACCTGAGCATCATCGGCGGGCGATTGCACAGAGGCTGCGTCATCGACCACCGCAGGAGCGTCGTCGGTGTGCGCGGCAGCGGGGAGTGAGCCGTCGACGTCGGCTTCGTCGATCGAGTCCTGTCTGGTCGGGGTGGGGCGGGCATCCGCTTTGATCGCGGGGTCAACCGTGATCGGAGTCACCGACGCCGTCCACAGCGGCACGGACGCCGGGCGCACCGCGCCCGTGTCGGACCGCTCCGCGCTTGCCGACGCGGCGGCACGCGGCCGGTCAGCCCGCGCCTCGCCGGCGAGAGGTTCGTTGTTTCGGTGACCCTGCGGGATCCTCGACCCGTTCTCGTCGGGGCGCCGGGGCGTCTCGTCGTCTCCCGATTCGCTGTCTTCAGGAGCGCCGCCTTCGGGCCCGCTGTCATCAGGAACACCGTCTTTGGGCGCCCCGCCCCCGCGCTCGCTGTCGAGCCACCAGGGTGTGCCGGCCGGAACAGCGGTGGCCTGGGGCTCCTGCAACACCCAGGGGCGGCGCGGGGGTTCTGCCACCGGCGCCTGCTCGACCGGAGCCACGGCACGGAATGCAGCCCAATCGGCCGCGGTGATGGCACGACCGCACTGGCCGCAGAACATGGCTCCGTCGGGCAGCGGGCTCGAGCAGGTGGGGCAACGCATGTGTGGTGAGTGATCCCTAACGCTTGAAAGGCTTCCGGCCATGGTATCCACGGAGCGACCTCGTCGAGACCGCGGCCCGGAATCGTTGCCAGCGAGTGAGGCCCGTATCGAGATGAGTGCGCATCTCGCCGACCGCCTTCCAGACGCGATCCGCGTCGGGCGCGGACGGCGGCTCGGGAGCGAAGACGGCCCGGTCGACCACGCGAGCGAGAACACCGGCGCGGGTGCTGCCGACCGCCGCCGCGACCTCGCTTCGAGTGGCGGCGCTCGGGGTGGGGATGCCGTGGTCGACGACGGCGTCGTGGTACTCCTGCCATCCGTGGGTCATGCGGACGCCAGGGTCACGGGCCCGGCGCCGCCGCACCCGTCGACGCCCCTTGACCGCGACGATCGCGAGGAACGGCGACATCACCAGGCCTGCTATGAGGGCGGCCCAGCCGGCGATGCGGCCGGCGGCGACCAGGAGGGCGATCCAGGCCGGTGGATCGGTGGGGCTGTCCTGGCGGCTCTGCGGTTGGGTCTGATCGTTCGGCGGGTCGGCCTCTTGCTGGGGTGGCTGAATCACCGACTGGGGTCGCGAGACCTGGTTCGGATCGACCTGCTGGTCTTTCGGGATCTCGCGGGGTTCCGGGTTCGGGTCGAGCGAGACCCAGCCGTACTGGGCGGTGTCGACCTCGATATGAGCTGTGATGTCGGATCCTGTGAAGGTGGACGTGCCGCCCGTCGATGACGAGCCGGCGAATCCCAGCACCACCCGCGCGGGGAACCCGAGTTCGTCGGCCATCAGCGCGGCTGCCGCGGCGTATTGCTCACCGTCGCCGATCATCAGGTTGTCTGTAAAGAGGCGGGTGAGTCGGTCGGCTCCGTGGCCCGAGAGGCTGGCGGGTTCGTCGGCCCCGACGCCGTGACTCACGTACCCGTTCTTCTTCAGGCCGTCGAGGGCCGCCTGCAGGCGTGGGCCCTGCCCCTGAACCCCGTCGACGTACGACTCGAGGGCGGCCGTGAGTGCCGAGGGCACCTTCGTCGGCGCAGGCACAGTGGCGTCGCCGGGGGTCAACGACTGGAGCGCCGCTCGCGAGGGCTGTTGCGGCTCGACGGCAGTGAGCCGATACGAGTCGTCTTGTGCGAGCCCGCCGAGCACGGCGGCGGTGCCCGTGGTGTCGTTGTAGAAGAACGCGTCTCGAAGAGCAGTACTTCTCGAGCCGCTGAAATCGATCGACTCCAGCTTGCCCACGGTCGGAACCCAGACACCCGTGTAGCCGTCGACGGCTACATCGATCGTGACCTGGCGGCCCCTGACCTGAGCCTGATCGATCGACGTGGGCACGCGCGTGAAGGTGCCCGAAGCGGTCGAGACTTCGTCGCTGCCGACCGAGTACTGCACGCCGTCGTAGGTGTCGAGAGTGGCGATCCTGACGAAACCGTCCGCTCCGAGACCGGTAACCGTGATCTGGGGTGTGTCGGCCTCGGCGGACTGCTCGTAGGCGCGGAATCCGCTGAGGGGGCTCACGTAGTCGCGCGGATCGAAAGGCGTCTGCACGGCGTCGCGGGCGACCCAGCGCGACGACTTCGGACCGATTGCGCCGGTCACAGCCGCTCCCGCGGCGGTCGCGACGACGAGAGTCAGCAGCGTTCCGGCGACGGCACGGCGTGCCACGGCGCCGTGACCGGACCGACCGCGAGCCTCACCTCCGGATGGCCTCTGGCGGCCGGCAGTCGTTCCCCGTGTCAGCAGTTCGATGGCCAGGCGCCGCCGGCGGAGCCTCCACCAGACGATCCAAAGCACCGACACCGCGAGCAGCACCAGTCCGGTCACCAGGGGCAGAAGGGGCTCGCGCGGACCGAGGACGATGCCCACCAGATAGATCAGCACGGGCGGCACGAGCGCGAGCTCGGCGCGGCGGCTGCGGAACGCCGTGCTGAGCCCCACGGTCGTCCCGGCGAGCACGAGCACGAGAGCCGGGACCAGCAGGGCCTGATAGTCACCCACCGGGAGCGTGATGGTCAGCAGCTGCTTCCAGCCGAGCGCGACGCCCCCGACCAGCTCACGCAGACCGTCGACGCTCGGGATCACCCCGTAGAGCGCTTGGTTCGGCACCGCGAGTGCGACCCCGAAGACCCCGAACGCCACGATCAGAAGCGCGAGGATCCAGATGCTCGCCAACCGCAGAAAAAGACCGGCGAGAGCGATGGTCGCCCCGAGCGCGAAGCCGCCGACGAGCAGGATCAGGAAGGCGCTGCTGCGGTAGATGGGCCAGAGGGTGGCGCTAGCCGCCACCATGACGACGAAATAGAGGGCTGTCTGGGCCAGGGCGAAACCGGTGCGGATCTTCGGCCGGGTGGATCGCGGGCGGAGCCCCGGCCCGCGGGCCGTCGATCCAGTCGTCGGTGTTTCTCTCCGGTCGACGACGGTCATGACGCCACCGTCCGTGCGAGTGACTTCTGCAGGTCTTCGAGGTAGCCGACCGTCAACACGGTCATGTCGGCGACGCGGCGAAGGCCGGGAACCGTCTCGGGATCGCAGACGATCGCCACCGTCTCGACGCCCGCCGGGAACGCCGAAGCGGCTGCGCGCAACTCACCGATACCCGTCGTCGAGCCGACCACGAGGAACGCGACCGAGATGCCGGCGACCTGCTCCCCCGTCACCCGAGCGACGTCCGAGATTCCGAGCGCGGCCTCGGAGTAGGCCACCAGCGAGAGATCGTCGAGGAGACGGGTCGGGGTGAGAGTCGACAGCGGACGGACGGCCAGGGTCTTCCGCTTCGCGAACTCGGGGGTCCGCTCCGACACGACCACCGAGACCTCCCGGGCGTCGCGAATCGCGCGCACCCCGAGTGACGCCGCCACGCCGACGCCGAGCTCGAACTCCTCCTCGGTGGCGAAGTCGGCGTTAGCGAGGCTCAGGGCGATCACGATGTGGCTGCGACGTGTCTCTTCGAATTGCCGCACCATGTAGGTGCCCGCGCGGGCGCTGGACTTCCAATGGATGTGGCGGCGGTCGTCGCCCGGAAGGTATTCGCGAAGGGCATGGAACGAGATATCGCTCGGCGAGAGGTCGCGGGTCGGACTGCCCTCGAGGTCACGGATCAGCCCGGTGCTCGTCGACGGAATGCCGATGGTGCGCGGGTGGACGAACAACTCGACGACGTCGGTCCAGTCGAGCTCGCGGCGGACGAGGCCGATCGGATCTCCGCGAACCGTGCGAACCGGCCCCACGGGAATGACCCCGCGCTTGTTCGTCGGCACCTCGAAAGTCTCGTCGACCGATTCACCACCGCGCAGGCCCGGGAGGGTGAGCTCCACGAGACCGGCGCCGATCGGAATCTCGACGGTGATCCCGAGCACGCGGCGCCTCGTCGGATTGCTCACCGTCACCCGACCGGAGGCCTCATCGCCCACAGCCACCCGGCTGTGAGGCAGATCGAGAGCGATCGTGAAGACGCTGCGACCGATGGCCGTGACGACCGCCAGGATCAGGATGACGACGAGCGCGAATCCGACCGTGACGAGCTCGACCCAACCGAGCGCATAGCCCGCCACGAGGCAGGCGGGGGTGAGAATCAGCAGTGCCCAGCCGACCGGGGTGACCACGCTCGAGGCCACCTCGACTCCCCGGCTGAAGACGAGGGCGAGCCGGCGCCCTAGCCGCACGATCAGCACGACGATGTCGGCGCTGAAGCCCTGCCTGTCGCCCACGATCCGGGTGCGGGCGTTAGTGAGCCCCTGCGTGCTGGTTCCGTAGGTCGAGTCGGCAGTGGCGTTTCGCGTGCTCTCGCCGCGCGCCCGATCGGCGCCCGGCCGCCCAGCGCGAGACCGCTCCGCCAGCGATGTTGGCGCACGCGAGCCCTCGGTTCGAGCGCGTTCTCCCGGCGGCGTCACGCGTACGCCGCCGCACAGGTCACGCGGAGACCCTCTCGGCGGGCGGCGCAATCTCGATCAGCAGCTGGCTGATGACGCTGCTCGCGGTGACTCCGTCGAACTCCGCTTCGGGATCGAGCACGATCCGGTGGGCGAGAACGGGCTCGGCGAGCAGCTTGACGTCGTCGGGCGTCACGTAGTGCCGACCGGTCGACGCCGCGTACGTCTTGGCGACACGCACGAGGGCCAGAGCGCCGCGGACGCTCACACCGAGGCGCACTTCGGGAGCCGTTCGAGTGCCCTCGACGATCCGGGCGACGTAGTCGGCGACGACCGGATCGACGTGCACCGTTCGCGCGAGGCGAGACATCTCGCCGATGACTCCCGCTTCGACGATTGGCGACAGGCTGCCCTCGTGCACGCGAACCGCGGAGTCTTCGAGGATCCGCAGGGTGGCCGCATGGTCGGGATACCCGATGGAGGTCTTCATCAGGAACCGGTCGAGCTGCGCCTCGGGCAGGCGGTAGGTGCCCGCCTGTTCGATGGGGTTCTGGGTGGCGATCACCATGAACGGCGACCCCACCTCGTGCGTCACCCCGTCGACCGTGACGCGCGACTCCTCCATGACTTCGAGAAGCGCGGACTGGGTCTTCGGGCTCGCCCGGTTGATCTCATCGGCGAGCACGATGTTCGCGAAGATCGGTCCGCGGTGGAACTCGAACTCGCTCGTCTTCTGGTCGTAGATGCTGACGCCGGTGATGTCGCCGGGCAGGAGGTCGGGGGTGAACTGGATCCTGGAGCTCTCGCTCTGCACGGTCTGCGCGACGGCTCGGGCGAGTGACGTCTTGCCCGTGCCGGGGAAGTCTTCGAGCAGAAGATGGCCTTCGCTCAGAAGGGCCGTGAACGACAGCTTGATCACGAACGACTTGCCGAGCAGCACCTTGTCGACGTTGCCGACGAGGCGCGCGAAGATATCGGCGAACCAGGTGGCCTGCTCAGGCGTCATGCTCATGCTCGGGGGGTTCCTTTGGTGTGGGTGACGATCGCGGCGCTAGGGCTTACGGTGTGGCCGGGTCGGAGAACGTGTGCTCGTAAGTCTGCCCGTTGGCGGTCACTCTGATATCGAGGCTCGGCGCAAGAAGACCCCCTCCGTCGACCGTGCAGGAGTTCGCGCCGCTCACCGCATCCTGCCAGTCGCCGCCGACACAGCGGAATTCGAGCTTGCTGTAGCCGGGGTTCGCAGCCGGGTCGTAGTTGAACGCGTAGCTGCCGGTGAGAGTGAGGTCTGTCGGCCCCGTGTAGGTCGCTCCGACATCGGTGCTGACGGGTGTGGCCGAATTGCTCGTTCCGGCGGGCCCGCACACTGTCGCAGCGGCATCGCGGCAGCCGCGAACGGTATAGGTCTGAGGCGACCCGTACACACTTCGATCTTGAGAGCTGGTCAGCTGGTCTCCGCGCTGCACGGTCGTCCAGACGCCCGAGCTCCGCACCTGGTAAAGCACGGCCGTGCCGCTGGCGACAGACAGATCGCCGACTGTGACATCGGACAAGACCGAGGTCGTGCTGGGCGCTACGGCGATAGACGCCGAGGCCTGCCCCGGAGCCGCCAGGCTCTGCACGCCGTCCGACTTCGCCGCCGAGCAGAAGTAGCCGTTGTCGGCGTAGACGAAGTACGTGTACGACTTGCCGTCCGACGCGTTGGAGTCGACGTACGACGTCGCCTGCAGCGAACCCGATATCGCGCCGGGCTTGCTGGTGGCACTGCACGCGGGGGTCGAGGATCCGGCGGCATCGCGCCCCACCACGTAGTTCACGGCGCTACCCCCGTTGCTCCCCGCGGCCGTCCAGCTCACCGTGATCGCGCCGTTTCGGTCGCTCGACGCGGTGATGCCGGTGACCGGCGCGGGCGTGCCCACGGGTGAACCCGTGACCGCGCCGCTGCGAGCCCAGTCGTCGGAGCTATCGACCTCCGCAGCGTTCTTGGCGTACACCTGCACCGAATACTGCGCACCCGGGGTGAGCCCGCCGATCGTGGTCGAGGACGACGAAGCGGGTACGGTCTGCGATCCGGGGGCACCGTCGCCGGCGATCTCGACCACGTAGCTGGCGACAGACGTGCCTCGGGCCGGTTTCGGCACGGCATTCCACGCGATCACGAGCGCACCCGGAGTCGTCGACGACGGCGTGACTGTTACCCCGGTGGGGGCCGAGGGGACGAAGTCGGCGCTGTAGGCGGAGCTCAGGGCACTCGGTTGCGACGCTCCGACGGCGTTGATCGCCTGAACGGAGAACTGATAGCGCACGCCGGGCTCGAGGTCGGTGAGCGTGCAGAGGGTGGAGGTTCCACAGTCTTTGACGTAGGTCGCCGAGCCCGAGGTGCCCGTGAGCCGGTACGACGTGATGGCGGAGTTGTTGGCCACCGACGCCTGGTAGGCGAGTGTCAGTTCGCCGCCCACGAAGGTACCCGAGCGCGTAGGTGCCGCCGGTGCGTCGGGGACGTCCTGCACCGAGATCGTCACGTTGCCCCAGACGTAGCGGGACGGATCTCCGGTGACGTCAGCGATCTGGTACTGCAGGTTCGAGTTGGTCGGCCTCGCTGACGCGGACACCGTGACGGTCAGGCGGCTCTTGTCGGCGGAAGGCTTCACCGACACCCCCTTCGGCAGAGAGCTCCCGCCGAGGCCGCGGATCGCGATCACGCGCAGCGCCTGACCCGGGAACGGGTTCGCGGCCCGATCGTTGGCAAGGACGTCGACGACCGTTGTCGAACCGCGCTTGACGATCGCGGTGTCGGCGGCGGCGATCGCCAACGGCCTCGTCGAACGGACGACGGTCATCGAGACGGAGCCGGCCTGCGGAGCCGACGTGCGGTCTCGTACGGTGACGCCGATCCGGCCCGTGTCGCCAGTGGCGGCGCTCGAGGTCGCCGAGACGGTGAGGTTCGAGCCGGTCAGCTCCACCCGGAATCCGGGCACGCTCGACGTGGTGAGGGCGTAGCGGAGCTGCCCGAGGTCGTTCGGGTAGTTGTAGGTGGTGAGACGTCGGAGGTCGAGCGTCCGGGACTCACCCGGCTCGAGATCGATCGATGAGGCCTGGAAGACCGGCGGCTGATTCTGCCTGGCAGTGACCGTGATGGGCAGCACGAGCGTCGCGACGTGGCCGTTCGGGTCGTCGGCCGAGGTGCCGTCGGTGACCTGGAACGAGATCGACGCCTGACCGAAGAAGCCAGCGGCCGAGGTGAATCGAAGCCGACTCGGGCCGACAACGAGCTTCGCTCCATCGGAGTGCGTCGCCCGAACTGTGCTGCTGTCGGTGACCCGGACGCCGTTGGATCCCGTGGCCACGACGTGGTCGTTGAGGTCGATGTCGAGGGTGGCGCCGCTGACCACGGAGAGCCCGGGCGCCGTCTCGTCGATCTGAGGGAGCGTCTCGTCGGAGCCCGGCACGCGGATGAACGCGTAGGTCGTGATGCGCGAGTCATCGGGATGAGAGACGGCGAAGGGGATGATCTGGCTGCGGGCGGTGACGGTGACCCGGATCCTTTTGTTGGAAAGAACCCTCGCCGTGTCTCCGTACCCGTCGACGAGGCGCAGGCCGAGGCTCGAGACGCTGCCGTCGGCGAAGAACACGTTCGCGAGCACATCGACGTCGACTGTCGTGCGGCCCAGCACGTCTTTGAGCGTGAGCACACTGTCGGCCGCTTCGGGGTAGTTGAGCTCGGCCCGGGGGTCGACCTTGACCGTGATGAAGTTCGAACTGCTGCCCCCGCTGGCATTCGCCACCGTGTAGACGAGCCCGTAGGTGTTCGTCTTGGCGGGCGGAGTGACCCGCACCACGCCGTCGGCGAGGATCGTCGCCTTTACGGACGAGTCGTTCGGGCGAACCGCCGTGACGCGCAGCGCCTGCCCATCGGGGTCGGAGTCGTTGGCCAAGACCCGCACCAGAATGCTTCCGCCCGGCCGCATGGTGACCGCGTCGGCCACGGCGATCGGGTCTTTCGATCCCTGGGCGCGCGGGGCGATGCCGATGCGCACGGTGCCGGTCGCCCGAGCGCCGAGCCCGTCGACGACCGTGTACGTGAACGTATCGGTGCCAGCCGAGTAGCTTCCCGCCTGGTATTCGATGTCGCCCGCTCCGACGCTCGACACGCTGCCCTTCTGCGGGTTCGAGTCGACGCCGAGCAGCTGAACCGAGTCGCCGTCGGGGTCGATGTTGTCGAGGGGCACCTGCACCCGGACGGCCTGCCCCGCCACGACCCGTGCCGTCACGGTCTGCGGAACCGGCGCCTGGTTGGTGGAGCGGTCGGATTCGCGAACCGAGATGCTGACCTGAGCCGTCGCCCTCTGACCGTCGGGTCCGTCGACGGCATACTCGGCCGTGAAGTTTCCTGGTGTGATGGGTGCGAGGTACCGCAGCTGCTCCCCCGACACGAACAGCAGCCCTCCTCCCGACGAGACGTTCGAGACGAGTTTCGGTTCGAGCACGATGTCTTCGCCGTCGGGCTGCTCGTCGTTGGCGAGGACGTCGATGTCGACCGCTTGGCCGGCGCGGGCGGTGACCTGGTCGTTGGTCGCGATCGGCGGTTGGAGTTGCGACGGCTTCGGGATCTCGACCACGGTGACGGTGCCCGTCGACGACGCGAGCCCATTCGAGACCGTGTAGGTGAACGAGACGGGGGCCTCGATGGGCTGCGCCAGCGTGATCCGGAGGTAGCGCTGCTCGAGGGTCTGCACCTGGACTCCCGACGCGGACGCCGGAGCGTCGACGGCCGTGACCATGAGCACGTTGCCCGCCGGGTCGATGTCGGTCGCCGTGATGTCGACCGACTGCGAGCTGAGCGTCTGCACGAAGACAGTCTTCGGTGTCGTGATCGGAGCCGTGTTCGGGTCGGGAGGGCTGCGGACGTCGACCCGGATCGTGCCGGTGGCGGTCTTCTGACCGTCTGTCACCGTGTACTCGAGCTGGTGCGAGCCGACGTTGCCCGAGACGAAGGTGAACGTGCCCGTCGAATAGCTCGGCGTGATGGTCACGCCCGATTTTGCGGGGACGCTGTTCAGCTTGATCGTGCCGGAACCGCCGGAGGCATAGCGGAGCGGATTGATGGTGGTCGTGCGGTTCTCGTCGGCCTGGACGGAGAACGACTCGGCGCGGAGGGGTGTGGCGCCAGCGGCGTCGACGGTGATCTGCAGGGTGCCACGGCCCGTCGAGCGGCCGTCCGAGAGCGAGAGCACGATCTCTTGGGTCGACGGCCCGTCGCCGGCATCCTGGTAGACGACCTCGCCGGTCGGCTTGAACGTGACCGTGCCCCCGTCGCCACCCGATGCGCCGGTCAAGTAGAACGGATCGCCATCTGGGTCGACGAACGATCCCAGAGTGTCGACCGTCACCCGCCCCGACGACGAGACGACGTCGCGGAGAGCCCGCACCTGCTTGGGAGCGCCGTTGAGGGCATCGCCGTGGATTCCGACCGTCACCAGCGCCGTCGAGGTGCCACCGCGGCCGTCCGAGATCGTGTAGTCGAACGTCACCGATCCGGTCGCCCCCGCGGGGAGCGTCAGCATGATCTGCTGCCGGTTCGACACGACCTGCACTGTCGCGCCTGCCGACGTGGGATCGGTCACCGAGTCGATCGAGATCGGATCACCGTTGGGGTCGTAGTCGTTGAGAAGCACCGGAAGCAGGGTGGCCCGCCCAGCCCGGGCACCGAGGTCGTCGGCAGTCGCCACGGGAGGCTTCTGCTGCACCTCGAGCTTCTCTTTGTCGTCGGTGACGGGTGTTTCGTCGTTCTGCTGGTCGCGCTGATCGTCGATCAGGTCGCCCCAGTTGTCGATGAGCTGGCCGTCCCGCTGAATCGCCCACGCCCGTCCCCCGGCCGTGTCGTTGAGCACGACCCGAGAACCCGTGACGGCGAAGGCCAGCGCGGCCGACGACGGCACCGAGGCCAGCTCGGTCACGCCCGTGCCCGTCGCCCCTGCGCCCGGGCAGTCGGTCCACGACGCGCCGTCGGTCCATGCGGCGTAGGAACAGCCGCCGACGACGACCGGTCGTGCCGGTGTTCCCGATCGATCGGCGACCCGGTTCATCACCGTGCCGCCGAACGACACCGAGACGAGGCCCGAAGAGCCCGCTACCAAGATCGAGGATCCGGCATCCGCCGATCGCTGCAGCGTCGCCCGGCCTGTTATCTCGCCCGAGAGCTCCACCGCACGACCATCGACCACGAGCGTCTTGGTGGTCCGGTCGAGAACCGCCCAGTGGGATCCGACGGTCGCGACCTGGAAAGCATCGCGCTTGGGCAGACTCAGGCGCGCACGGTCGGTGACCCCGAACCGGTTGACCGACGAGACGATGGAGAGCTCGCCGGTATCGGCCGAGTAGGCAGAGAGACGGCCGGAGGGGCTCATGCCCGTCGTCACGGTCGACCCGAGGCTGAGCTCGGCCTGGGTCTGCGCGTCGAACGAGGCCAGAGTGTCGACCGGTGTCGTCCAGAACTGTCCGGTCTTCTGCGAGAGAACGACCGCCGTGTCGCCCGCCAGGAGAACGTCGGGAGAGTCGGGCGGAAGGGGCACGGTCTGACCGAGTTCGGCCGAGGCCGTGTCGACCACGCCGACCGTGGCGTCGCTCCGGTTCACCAGCAGGACATTCTGGGGATCTTGCACCACGGAGATGTCGGAGCTACTCGATCGGACGGCCGAGTTCAGCTCGAGCACACCGGGATTGGCCCGCCCGACGGCCGAGAGCGACTGGTTCGTCACCCAGACGGTTCCATCGTCGAGGTTAAGTTTTTGGGCCTGGTAGCCGGGGCTCGTCAGGCCGATGGTGGCCGCCACGGCCGCCAGAAGCACCACGCCCAGACCGGTCGCGGTAAACGATCGGTGGGTCGACAGATACGAGAGGAGCCGCCTCACCCGGTCTCCTCCGGCGAAGCGCACTTCTCGGCGCTGACCTGCCCGGGTTTGCCCTCGCGGGTGACGGTGACCGTGATGCAGACCTGTTGACCGGAGTCGACGGGCGCGAGGAACGTCGAGGAGGTTTGGGTGCTCGAGTCGGTGCCCTGCGTCACGAGGTACGAGTCGCCGCTCCGGATGCCCGGATCCGCCCAGCTGAATTCGATCGACGATCCCTTTGTCGTCGCCTGGATGTCGCTGACCCGCGGAATGTCGGTCGACGTCGATCGCACGAGGAAGAGCGTGGCGACGCCCCCGAGGGCGATGAGCACGGCCGCCGCAGCGATGACGCCCCACCACAGGTACTGGCGACGCCGTACCGGCCCGGCCGGGCGCGTGCCCGTCGACCGGGGAATGGCATTTGAGTTGCGCGCCCCGGTGTCGAGCGTGCGGGAAACGGGCGTCGACGAGGCAGCGGGTCGACGACGTCGCCGTCGATTCGACGAGCCCGAGGTCGGCGTCTCGGAACCGCGCACCCGGGTGCGGTCTTCGAGATCGGCGACGGTGGCCAGCGCCCAATCGTCGACCGCCACCTCGATCGAGGTCTGGGCGACTCCGATCTCGGATTCGACCTGCTGGAACTCCCGGATCAGCTCCAGAATCGAACCCTGGCGGTTCTCGGGTCGGTGCGAGAGCGCTCGCGCGAGTGTCGCCTCCAGCCCGGACGGCACGTCTGTTCGGCCGATCGCCTGGAATCGACCCTTCTCGATTCGAGCCATGAGGTCGCTCGACGTGTTCGATCCCCCCATCACCTCGAACGGGCTGCGACCGGCGAGAAGCGAGTACACGGTGGCGCCGAGCGACCAGACCTCCGAAGCGATCGTGCCCGAGCTGTCATCACGCAAGACCTCCGGGGCCGACCACGGGATCGACAGACCCACGACCTCACTCGGTTCGCTCTCACCGAGCGAGGCGGCGATGCCGAAGTCGGAGAGCACAGGATGGCCGTAGGCGGTCATCAGGATGTTCGACGGCTTCACATCGCGATGCAGAACACCCTGCCGATGGGCCGTCTCGAGGGCGCTGCCGATTTTGACGGCGATGCGGAGGACGTCAGCGACGGGAATGCGCTCGCGCCGATACCGCTCGCTCAGCGACGACGAGCACAGCTCCATCACGAGATACGGACGCCCATCGGCCGACACACTCGCCTGGTAGACGGTGAGGATGGAGGGGTGAGCGCTCAGCTGCGCCATCAGATTGGCCTCGGCCTGGAACATCTGACGAACCTGGTCGTTGACGACCTCGCTCAGCATGACCTTGACAGCGACCTGACGCCTCGGCATGTTCTGCTCGTACAGGAACACATCGGCGAAACCACCCGAGCCGAGCACGTGCATGTGCGAGAAACCCGGAAGGACCGGGGGTTGAGAAGGGAGTCGTCGTGCCATGTCGCCCCCTCCTCGAGTGCGTGCGAACCAGCATTCGCAGGGCGTTGGGTGCGCCCTGTTGTCTCCGCCCGGGGCTGATGCTCTGCAAGCCCCGACGAATTGCCGATGTCCGTCATTGTAAGCGGAGCCGCCGACACCCCTCTCGTCTCGGGGGTGCATCTGGGGACAACCGGGGACACCCCATTTCGGGGGGTGCCGGGCACTGAGAGCCGACGTGGGCCGCCGCGAATCAGTTGCGGGGCAGCTGTCCGGTAGGAACGGTCGCCTCGATGTCACCCGGGTGCTCGGCACCGCGCACGTCGACGACCACGGCCGTCACGTTGTCGCGCCCGCCCGCCTCGACGGCCGCCGAGACGAGAGCCTGAGCAGCCGCGTTCGACTCGGGGTTCGCATCGAGCAGCGTGGCGATCGCTCGCGGGTTCAACTCTTTGGTGAGACCGTCGGAGCAGACCAGGATCCGAAGCCCCGGCCGGGCAGGGACTCTCCAGTAGTCGGGGCTCGGCTCCGCCCCGAAGCCGATCGCCTTGGTGATCACATTGCTGTCGGGGTGATTCTCGGCGTCGTCGGGGTGCAGCATGCCCGCCTGGACCATCTCCTGCACCACGGAGTGATCAACGGTGACCTGGCGGAGTACACCGGAATCGAGCATGTAGACGCGCGAGTCGCCGACGTTGAAGATGGTGAAGAACGCCCCCTCGCCCTCCTGCGTGAGAATCGCTCCCGTGACCGTGGTGCCCACACCCAACTCGGTGCCGATGGCGGCGATCTCAATGTCGTCGGTCGCTGTGCGGAGGGCTTCTTCAAGGGCCTCGGTGTCGAAGAAGTCACCGTCGGCGGCCTGATCGAGACGGGTGACGACCGCGTCACTCGCAACGTCGCCGGCGCTGTGCCCGCCCATCCCGTCGGCGACCACGAAGAGCGGTGCCCGGGCGATGAAGCTGTCTTCGTTGTGGGCGCGACGCTTGCCGACGTCGGTAGCGCCCGCCCAGTCGAGCACGACGGTCGACCCCTCGTCGAAGCGAATGCTGTGGGCGGTCGTCGGGCGGCCGATCTCTGTCACGGAGTGAAGTCTTCCTGAGGAGTGATGCGCGTACTGGGCAGGATCTCGAGACGGTTACCGTCTCCGATGTCAATTGTGGTGCCGACGAGCACGACGATCGACTCGCCTTGCCGAAGAGCGACCGGATGCCGCCCCGGAATGGTCACACGCGTTCCGTTGGTCGAGCGGAGGTCGGTGACCACGACGGCGCTGCCCTCCTGCCTGATCTCGACGTGAGTGGACGAGACTTCGCGCCGGGGCGACGGAGCGGTCAGCAGCACCGGCGTGACTCCCCGTACCACCCGGGGCGCAGAAGGACGACGACCCACTATTACAGGGGCAGTGAGCTCCACCGCCTCGGAGCCGATCCGAACGCGATGGAATCGCTGGGGGCTGAGCATCGCCACGGGCCCTCCTCGATCGACCGCCGGTCGGCGGATGGGATCACGCTACCAATCGTCGACAGTCCCGGTTCTCCCGGCTCTTTCGTCGCCCCTTGTTAGGCCTGTGGAAAGCGCCCCCGCGGTTGCTGCGCTTCCTTCTAGCGTCGCCCCATGCAGAAAACACGCCTCTTTCCCACCTCCTTCGTCCGCCACGACTCCCCCGTTGGGGCCTTGGGCATCCACACCCGATCCGGCAGCATCATCCGCGTCGACATCGCCCGAGGCGGCGTCCTCCCCGGAGAGGGTCTCGACGAGTGCCCCACCGCTCTCCACGACGAGGCGCGTCGGCAGTTCGACGACTACTTCGCCGGAAGGCGAGATCGATTCGACCTCCCGCTTCTACAGATCGGCACTCCGTTTCAAGACGAGGTCTGGGGCGCACTCCTCCGCGTCGCGTGCGGTGAGACCATCAGCTACGGAGAGCTCGGCCACCGTGTGGGCCGTGAGAACGGCGCCCGTGCAGTCGGCGGCGCCATCAGCGCCAACCGCATCGCCATCCTCATCCCGTGCCACCGTGTCGTGGGTTCCGATGGTCGAATCACCGGCTACACACCCGGCGAGGGCATCGAGACGAAACGCTGGCTGCTCCGACACGAGCAGGAGGCATTCGCCTGACGCGTGCCCGGTCGCCGTGCCCACGCCGGCACGACCGTCACGAGTGTTGCGCTCTCTCGGAGAAGGCCCTGAGGATCCCACTGGTCACCCGCGAAGGACGGACTCCGACACGATCTCGAGCTCAGCGCCCGAAGTGTCGACGACGATGCCGTCATCTCGTGCCCACCCCACGAAATCCTCGATCGACTCGAGCGAAGGGCGCGAAGCCAGGAGTCGTGCAACGAGCACGCCCTTGGTCTTCTTGTTGAAATGGTTGAGCGCGCGCCGCCGACCGCCATCGTCGGACACGATCCGAACGAAGGCACTGCCGGCGGGTGCCGGGCCGAGCTCGGCGTAGCCCTCGCTGCGGAGGTCGATGACCGGTCTTCCGGCATCCGCCAGCACCCGAGCAACCGCGCGTGACCAATGGGCCTTCAGCGCAACTCCCGGCACGCGGGAGTCATGAGAGAGGCGATACGCCGGAATGGGGTCGGTCGCCCCCACCAGGCCAAAAAGGGCGGAATGGATGGCGAGGTGCTCGCCAGCCCAGGCCCATGCCTCCGGCGGAAGCTCCGACGCCCCGATGGGATCGTAAGCGACGCCGGTGTACCTCTCGAGTGCCCGCAGGGTGGGTGACTTCTTCACGAGACGGTTGCGCTCGACTTCGGCCGCGAGACGGGGGCCGATCTTCAGAGCTGCCATGGTCGCCTCGGGGTCGCGGCTCAGGCGATGCAGCGCAGCCGTGACGGATCGCCGCTGCCGGTCAAGACCGGGAAAGGACAGCGCTGTGAAGTCGAGAACGGAGTCGGGTGATCCTCCGTCGCGCTTCGTCTCGGACGGCGGCAGAAGAAAGAGGAGGGGCATCAGCATCTCGAAAGCAAGCGACGACTCGTCGTCGCACATCACATGGGCATGGGTGAGGAGCCGGGGCGACCGACCGCGGACACACGAAAGCCCGGGCGGGCAGTGCAGAGCGCACTGCCCGCCCGGGCTTTTACGGCTGGGTTGAAACGATCAGACCAGCGAGGCGTTCCGGGCAACGATCGTGACCGTGTCGTTCTCCACGGAGAGGAACCCGTCTTCGGCCGTAGCCTCGACAGTGGCACCACTTGCCTGGCGGACGCGAACCTGCCCGGAAGCAAGGATCGCCAGAACCGGCTCGTGACCCGGAAGGATACCGATCTCACCCTCGGTGGTGCGAGCCGTGACCTGCGCGGCTTCGCCCGTCCAGATCTGCTGATCCGCCGAAACGACGTTCACTGTGAGAGCGGCCATGATCAGCCGTTCTCCTTCTGGATCTGTGCCCACTTCTCTTCGACGTCAGAAATGGAACCGACGTTGAAGAATGCCTGCGTTGCGACGTGGTCGAACTCGCCGTTGGCGATGGCGGTGAACGACTCGATCGTGTCTTTCAGCGGCACGGTCGAACCCTCGACACCGGTGAACTTCTTCGCCATGTAGGTGTTCTGCGAGAGGAACTGCTGGATGCGGCGCGCACGCGAAACGGTGATCTTGTCTTCTTCGGAGAGCTCGTCGACACCGAGGATCGCGATGATCTCCTGGAGCTCTTTGTTCTTCTGAAGGATCGCCTTGACGCGGATGGCCGTGTTGTAGTGGTCCTCGCCCAGGTACCGCGGGTCGAGAATGCGGCTTGTCGAAGACAGCGGGTCGACGGCCGGGTAGAGACCCTGCGACGCGATTTCGCGCGACAGCTCGGTCGTTGCGTCGAGGTGGGCGAACGTCGTCGCCGGAGCCGGGTCGGTGTAGTCGTCGGCAGGAACGTAGATCGCCTGCAGAGAGGTGATCGAGTGACCGCGGGTCGAGGTGATGCGCTCCTGGAGCACACCCATCTCATCGGCGAGGTTCGGCTGGTAACCAACGGCCGACGGCATACGGCCGAGCAGCGTGGAGACCTCGGAGCCCGCCTGCGTGAAGCGGAAGATGTTGTCGATGAAGAGCAACACGTCTTGCTTCTGCACGTCGCGGAAGTACTCCGCCATCGTCAGCGCCGACAGGGCCACGCGCAGACGCGTTCCCGGCGGCTCATCCATCTGGCCGAAGACGAGGGCGGTCTTGTCGAAGACGCCCGCCTCTTCCATTTCCATGATGAGGTCGTTGCCCTCACGGGTGCGCTCACCGACACCGGCGAAGACCGAGACACCACCGTGATCCTGCGCAACGCGCTGGATCATCTCCTGGATGAGGACGGTCTTTCCGACGCCCGCACCGCCGAAGAGGCCGATCTTTCCACCCTGAACGTAAGGCGTGAGGAGGTCGATGACCTTGATACCGGTCTCAAACAGCTGAGTCTTCGACTCGAGCTGGTCGAACGCCGGCGGCTGACGGTGGATCGGCCAGCGCTCGGTGATCTCCACCGTCTCGCCGGGGGCACCGTTGAGGATGTCGCCGGTGACGTTGAAGACCTTGCCCTTGGTGACGTCTCCGACCGGGACCGAGATCGGTGCTCCGGTGTCGGTGACCTCCTGGCCGCGGACGAGTCCGTCGGTCGGCTTCAGGGCAATGGCGCGGACCAGGTCGTCGCCGAGGTGCTGTGCGACCTCGAGGACGAGGTCGACGTGCTGGTCACCGATGGTGATCGACGTCTTGAGCGCATTGTAGACGCCGGGGATGGCATCGTGCGGGAACTCGATGTCGACGACAGGACCGGTGACGCGGGCGATACGCCCGACACCGGGAGCCTTGTCGGCCTCGACTGGCGCGGTGGCGATGTCAGTCATTTTTCTCTCTTCTCATTGCCTCTGTGGAAGGCAGGCTACTTGGCCGAGCTCAGGGCGTCTGCGCCGCCCACGATCTCGGAGATCTGCTGCGTGATCTCGCTCTGGCGCGCATTATTGGCAAGACGCGTGTAGTCGCGGATCAGGGTGTCGGCGTTGTCGCTCGCGGACTTCATCGCCTTCTGGCGAGCGGCGTGCTCGGAAGCGGCCGACTGCAGCATCGCGTTGAACAGGCGACTCTCGATGTACACCGGGAGGAGCGCGTCGAGGACGTTTTCCGCATCGGGCTCGAACTCGTAGAGAGGCAGAATCGCGTTCTCTTCGGGCTCTTCGACACCCTCGACTACTTCGAGAGGCAGGAGTCGGACGACCTCGGGGGTCTGCGTCACCATGCTCACGAAGCGGTTGTAGACGACGTGGATCTCGTCGACACCGCCCTCGGCCGAGTCGGTCAAGAACTTGGAGACGACGGCGTCGCCGATCTCCTTGGCCGTCGAGAACTGGGGCTGGTCGGTGTTGCCCGTCCATCCCTGCTCGGCGTCACGCTGGCGGAAGGCGAAGTAGCTGGCCGCCTTCCGACCCACGAGGTAGTAGACGACCTCCTTGCCCTGGCTCCGGAGCAGCGTGGCCAACTCTTCGCCCGCCTTCAGCACGTTCGACGAGAAGGCCCCGTTGAGGCCCCGGTCGGAGGTGAAGAGGACGATGGCGGCTCGGTCGATGGACTCGGGCTCGGTGGTCAGCACGTGGTCGACGTTCGAGAACGTCGCCACGGCTGACACGGCGCGGGTGACCGCGCGCGAATACGGACCGGACGCGACCATGCGCGCCTGGGCCTTCTGGATCCGCGAGGCCGAGATGAGCTCCATGGCCCGGGTGACCTTTTTGGTCGTCTGGGCAGAGCGAATGCGCTGTCGGTAGACCCGAAGTTGCGCTCCCATGTGTCTCCTGTTGGTGTCGTGTGAGGAAAAGGTCGGTCAGCCGCTAGCGCGACTTGACGATCTTTTCCTGGTTGACGTCTTCGGCGTCTGTGGCCGTGAACTCTTCGCGCCCAACCGAGGCAAGAGGCTTGCCCTCGCCGGTCTGGAACTCCTTCTTGAAGGAGTCGATCGAGGAGTCGAGCTCGGCGACGATCTCGTCGGAGAGGACGTTCTTCTCGCGAAGGGTCGTCAGGACATCGCCGTTGCGGTCGAGGTAGTCGTGCAGCTCGGCCTCGAAACGCAGGATGTCGGCGACGGGAACTTCGTCGAGCTTTCCGTTGGTACCAGCCCAGATCGAGACGACCTGCTTCTCGACGGGGAACGGCGAGTACTGGGGCTGCTTGAGCAGCTCGGTCAGGCGAGCACCACGGGCGAGCTGGCGGCGGCTGGCCTGGTCGAGGTCGGAAGCGAACATGGCGAAGGCCTCGAGCGAGCGGTATTGGGCAAGCTCGAGCTTCAGCGTGCCCGAGACCTTCTTGATCGACTTGACCTGAGCGTCACCGCCGACTCGCGAGACCGAGATTCCGACGTCGACAGCAGGGCGCTGGTTGGCGTTGAAGAGGTCGGACTGCAGGAAGATCTGGCCGTCGGTGATCGAGATCACGTTGGTCGGGATGTACGCCGAGACGTCGTTCGCCTTGGTCTCGATGATGGGGAGACCCGTCATCGAGCCGGCGCCGAGCTCGTCGGACAGCTTCGCGCAACGCTCGAGCAGACGAGAGTGCAGGTAGAAGACGTCACCCGGGTAAGCCTCGCGTCCCGGCGGGCGGCGAAGAAGCAGCGAAACTGCACGGTACGCCTCAGCCTGCTTCGACAGGTCGTCGAAGACGATGAGGACGTGCTTGCCCTCGTACATCCACTGCTGACCGATGGCCGAGCCGGTGTACGGAGCGAGGTACTTGAAGCCGGCGGGGTCGGAAGCCGGGGACGCGACGATGGTCGTGTACTCCATGGCTCCGGCGTCTTCGAGGGCACCCTTGACCGATGCGATCGTGGAACCCTTCTGGCCGATGGCGACGTACACGCAGCGAACCTGCTTGTTGGTGTCGCCGGACTCCCAGTTGGCCTTCTGGTTGATGATCGTGTCGATGGCGATGGCCGTCTTGCCGGTCTGGCGGTCACCGATGATGAGTTGACGCTGGCCACGGCCGATCGGGATCATGGCGTCGATTGCCTTGATGCCGGTCTGCATGGGCTCGTGCACCGACTTGCGCTGCATGACACCGGGAGCCTGGAGCTCGAGGGCACGACGGCCCGAGGTCTCGATCTCGCCGAGACCGTCGATGGGGTTTCCGAGCGGGTCGACGACGCGACCGAGGTAGCCCTCACCCACGGGAACGGAGAGGACCTCACCCGTGCGGGTGACCTCCATGCCCTCTTCGATGCCGCTGAACTCGCCGAGGACGATGACACCGATCTCGTCTTCGTCGAGGTTCTGGGCGAGGCCCAGAACGCCGTTGTCGAAGCGGATGAGTTCGTTGGCCATGACGCCGGGGAGACCCTCGACGTGGGCGATACCGTCGGCGGCGTCGATGACGTGGCCGACCTCGGTTGTTGACGTCTGCGAGGGCTCGTACGCCGAGACGAAGTCTTTGAGGGCGTCGCGAATCTCATCAGGGCTGATCTTGATGTCTGCCATTGGGATTCCTTTGTCGTTATGTCTTGTCACAGTAACCGAGGCACTCGCCTCGAGTCGGTGGGTGAGCCCGCTGGTGTGTGCGGCGAGCCGTTGCGTCGGTGGTGTCTAGCCGGCCAGCTGCAGTCGGAGATCGCTGAGACGCGTCGAGACGGTCCCGTCGATGACCTCGTCGCCGACCTGCACCCGAAGTCCGCCCAGAATGGACGGATCGATGACCAGATTGACTCGAAGGCTACGACCGAACTGCCGCGCGAGACCGGCTTCGAGTCGGGCCACTTGCTCCTGAGCGATGGGTGCTGCGCTCGTGACGACTGCCACGAGTTCATCGGACTGGTCGGCCACGATGGCGCTCGCGTTGCGGATGAGCTCGCCGATCCGGCGGCCACGAGGCTGCTGGACGAGCTGCGAGACGATCGAGATCGTCTGCTGAGAGGCCTTGCCGGCGAGGAGCCGCTCGACGAGACCCGACTTTGCGGGCCCGTCGCTCAACTTGGTGCCGACAGCCAGTTCGAGCCCGGCATCAGAGGCGACAACCTCGCCGAAGGCGAACAACTCACCCTCGATCGAAAGACCGACAGGAGCGCTCTTCGCGATCGTCCGGATGCCGATCTCTTCGATGCCGGCGAGCAGGTCGCCATGAGACGACCAGCGGCTGCCGACGATCGAGGTGAGAAGCGCACGGGCCGACTGCGTGAACTCGCCGAACACTCGATCGAGGAACGCTTTCTTGCCGACCACGTCTTCAGCCGGATCGGCCAGGTAGGCGAGAAGCTTCGAGGAGCCGCCGATGATGCGACCCGCATTGAGCAACTGCTCACCCGTGGTGAGGTCTGCCGCGTCGCCGAGGTCGGCGAGCACGCCTCGCGCGGACGCGAGTGCCTCTCTCGACATCGAACCCACGGTTACTTGCCTGCCTTCGACTGTTCGTCGGCTTCGAGGTCGGCCAGGAAGCGGTCGACGATGGCCGAGGCCTTGGCGTCGTCGCTGAGGCTCTCGCCGATGACACCGGAAGCCAGGTCGATCGCGAGCGATCCGACCTCGCTCCGCAGCGAGACCAGAGCGCTCTGACGCTCTGCCTCGATCTGCGCGGTCGCATTCGCCGTGATGCGGTCGGCATCGGTCTGCGCCTGAGCCTTCACATCGTTGGCGATGCGGGTCGCGTCGGTGCGCGCCTGCTCGCGGATCTTGGCAGCCTCGGAGCGGGCGTCGGCCAGCTGCTTGTTGTACTCCTCGAGGGCGGCAGCCGCTTCAGCCTGAGCGTTCTCGGCCTTCTTGATGCCGCCTTCGATGACCTCGGCACGCTCGTCGAGCGTTGCCTTCATGCGAGGAAGCACGAGGCGCCAGAAGATCAGGAGGATCGCGACGAAGCAGACAGCACCCCAAACGAGGTCGGGTGTCGCGGGGAACAACGGGTTGTGTGGCTCACCCGCCGCAACGATCATTTGTGCGCTGTTCATGCGTCGTCCTTAGTTGGTGCCGGTGAAGATGAAGTACGTAGCGATACCGATGAACGCCAGTGCCTCGGTGAAGGCGATACCGATGTACATGAGCACCGTGAGGCGACCCTGCAGCTCGGGCTGGCGGGCGACCGACTCGATGGTCTTGCCGACGACGATACCGACGCCGATGGCGGGGCCGATTGCCGCGAGGCCATAACCGACCGTCGCGATGTTTCCGCTGATCTCAGCAAGAACGGTTGTTGCGTCCACGTGTGTTTCCTTCCGTGATGGCGGCTTGGGCGGATGCCCGGGCCGTTATTAGTGTTCGTCGTTCAGAGCGAGCTGAACGTAAACAGCGGTGAGCAGCGAGAAGACGTAGGCCTGAAGAACAGCCACGAGGATCTCGAACAGGGTGAAGACGAAGCCGAAGGCGATGGTGCCGATTCCGAAGAGGGCGAACAGGTTGCCCGACTCGAAGAAGAAGAACGACGTCGCCGTGAAGAAGAGGACGAGGAGAAGGTGCCCGACGACCATGTTCATCAGGAGCCGGAGAGTCAGCGTGATCGGCCGAAGCACGAACGTCGAGACGAGCTCGATCGGGAACACGATGATGTAGAGCGGCCACGGCACACCGGGCGGGAACAGCGCGTTGCGCAGGAACGTACCCGGGTGCTTCTTGAGCCCCGCGTAGATGAAAGCGACATACGCGACGACCGCGAGGATCAGCGGAATGCCGATGACGGACGTGCCGGCGATGTTGAACCCGGGAATGATTCCCGTGAGGTTCATGAACAGCACCATGAAGAAAATCGTCGTCAGCAACGGCAGGAAGCGACGGCCGTCTTTCTTGCCGAGCAGATCTTCGGCGACGTTGACTCGGACGAGGTCGAGACCCATCTCGACGACGCTCTGGAAGCGACCGGGCACGAGCTTCATGCGCCGGGTGCCGATCCAGAAGATCAGGAAGAGGACGATGACGACGAAGAATCGTGCCAGCGTGATGCGGGTGATCTCGAAAGGAGTGCCCTCGAAGAGAAGGACCGACGGAAAGAATTCGTCGATCGATGGGCCCTGGAAACCTCCGCTGCTATCACTCGCTGCGGCGAGAGGATGCAACAGGGTGATGGCGTTAGCTAACAGCGCTATCTCCTGATTCGGGACGCGGGCACTCGGCGCCGAACGAAACCACGGCGCGACCGACGAGCCAATTAAGACAACGCCTGTCGTGCAACAGCCCCGCCCGCCACCGCGAGACGCGGCGATGATCTGTGGGGAAGCGACCCTTCGGCACTAAACAGGCCGGGGACACGAACAAGTTCAGCCTATCAACAGATTGGCCGCCGGACGAACCATTCCGGGCCGTCACGCCGCTTATTTGTCGGAATTTGCGTCTCGTGCACCTGGAAGCTGGATGTCACTCACGTACGGCAGCCTCGATCGCATCACGACGACGACATCGACGACGAGCGAGCCCACGACGCCGGCGACGAGGGCGAAGAACAGAACGTAACGGTCAACCCACGCAGCGTCTTTCAACAGCACGACCAGAACGATGAAGATGATGAACTTGAGCAGCCATCCGCCGAGCACGATGCCGAAGAAGGCCCCGCTGATCATGTTGCCGCCCGACGCCTTGAACGCGAGCAGGATGCTTGCGGCCGTCATTCCGGTGAAGAGCAGCGCCAGGGCGGTGCCGACCAAGGCACCGGCCACACCGGTCGGACCCACGGTGAGGCCGCCGACGAGGCAGCCGATAACGGCGATGGCCAGAGCCAGCAACGCACCGTAGCGAAGGATCCTGGTGTAGATCCGGTTGTTCTCGGGGTTCATGCGTGCCGTTCTGTCTCGGTGGGGCGGGCTGGTTCTGCGGGCCGCGAGGCGGTGGATCCTTGGGGAGTCGAGGGCGAGGACCCGGTTGCGCTCGAATCACGGGGCGCGTTCGAAGACGGCTCGACGGCGCTCAGGCCGAGAGCTGATCCCGGCTTGGGCGTCCGGTGCGACGACACGGTGCCTCGCAAGCCCTCGACTGCGGAGCGCTCTTCGGCGGCCGTCGGCTTCGGCGCGCCGACCACGGAGCGACCGGCCTGATCGAGGGCGTCGAAGCGCTCGACTCCGGCATCGGCGGCGCTGGCGGAGGGGGCGCTCTGAACGGCGATCTCAACCCGCTTCCGGCGACTGAGCGGCGACAGGGTGAGGGCGGCGCACACGACGAGCCCCACGACCAGGAAGATGATGACCCAGTTGGTCGGGATCGGGAAGTAGAACAGCAGGCAGCCGATCGAGACGACGGCCGTCCAGCCGTAGAGGATCAGCACGGCGTGGAAGTGCGAGTGCCCCATGTCGAGCAGGCGGTGGTGGAGGTGCTTGCGGTCGGCGCTGAACGGCGACTTGCCGGCACTGACCCGCCGAAGCACGGCAAGGCCGAAGTCGAGCAGCGGCACGATAAGAATCGCGAACGGCAGGACGATGGGGATGAACGCCGGGAGGAGCGTGCTGCGGTCGGTCGTCGTCGGGTCGATGTTGCCCGTGACCGAGATCGCGCTGACGGCCATCAGAAGACCGGTCAGGAGCGCGCCGGCGTCGCCCATGAACATGCGTGCCGGGTGCCAGTTCAGCGGGAGGAAGCCCACCGCGGCCCCGATCAGCACCGCCGACACGAGAGCTGCGAGGTTGAAGTACTCCACGCCCTCGGTGCCGCTCGCGAGGACGAAGCTGTAGATGAAGAACACGCCGTTGGCGATGATCGTGACACCCGCCACCAGGCCGTCGAGACCGTCGATGAAGTTGACGGCGTTCATCACCAGGACGACGGCCAAGACGGTCAGGATCAGCGACATGTAGCTCGAACCGACCGTGCGACCGCCGATCGGCAGGGAGACGAGAGCCACGCCCTGCCAGGCCAGCACGCCCGCCGCGATGATCTGGGCCGCGAGCTTGGTCATCCAGTCGAGGTCGTACAGGTCGTCGATCACGCCGACGACCACGATGATGAACGCGGCAGCCAAGATGGCGAGGATGTGACCGGGCTCCGAGAAGACGAGACGGAAGTAGTCGACTCCCGATATCAACGGGAAGATGAACCAGGCCGACAGCAGGGCCACGACGACGCCGATGAACATGGCCACTCCCCCGAGCCGGGGCGTGGGGTTCGTATGCACGTCGCGGTCGCGGATCTTCGGGGCCAGCTTGTACTTCGTGCCGAGGCGCCAGGCGAGCACCGAGAAGGCGAAGCTGACGACGGCCGAGACGGCCGCGGCCAACAGGTAATACCTCATCGCGCGAGCCTCAGACGACCACGTCGTCGCCCACGACGCGACGGATCTCGTCGTCGGAGATGACCCCGTGACGGACGATGCGAAGCACCCCGTCAGCTGCGGCCGTCGCATCGACGATGGTAGACCCGCTGTTCGCCCCGGGACGAGGCTCGTACGTCGTGCCCGCCGGGCCGCCGTCGAGATAGACCTCGACGCTGTCGCCCAGCATCTCGAGGGCATCCATCGCGCTCATGGCGGCGGGTTTGCCGGTCAGGTTCGCACTCGACACGGCCAGCGGGCCGGTCTCTTCGAGCAGTTCGAGCAGAAGCTTGTTGTCGGGCTGACGGAGGGCGACAGTGCCCCGTGTCTCGCCGAGATCCCACGCCAACGATGGTTGAGCGCGCAGGATCACGGTCAGCCCACCGGGCCAGAACTCGTCGAGGAGCGGTCTGATCAGGTCGGGAACGCTCTCGGCGAGGGCGGCGAGGGTCTCTTGCGACTTCACGAGCACGGGCGGCGGCGACTGGCGCGTCCGGCCCTTCGCATCGAGTAGGCGCTGAACGGCCTCGGGGTCGAACGCGTCGCAGGCGATGCCGTACACCGTGTCGGTCGGCACGACGACGAGCTCACCGCGCCCGAGTGCGGCGCGCGCCAAGCGCATACCGGTGAGGAGTTCTGCGTCGCTCGCGCAGTCGTAGAGGGAGGCCATGACTCACCGATTGTAGTGCGACGCCCTGAGGGGTCGAGACGCCGCGCCCGCAGGATCCGACGGCTCAGCGAGTCGCGGTCGTCGCCCGGTCGCGACGCGTCAGGTCTTCATGCGTCGCGGGTCCGCGCCAGCCGTCGTGCGCGAGCAGCTCCCGGATCGCCGCCCCCTGCTCTTCGCCGTGCTCGATCACGAGCGTCCCGCCCGGTACGAGGAGTGCGAGTGCCCGGTGCGAGAGCGCCCGCACGAGGTCGAGGCCGCCTTCTCCCCCGTAGAGCGCCAGGGCCGGATCGAACAGGCGCACCTCGGGGTCGCGCGGGATCATCCCGGTCGGGATGTAGGGCGGGTTCGACACGACGACCGAGACGGTGCCGTCGAGCTCGGAGAGGGCATCGGTCATGTCGCCGATCACGAGCGTGACGTGTGCTCCGGTCGATTCGATGTTGCGGCGCGTCCAGACGGCGGCTTCGGGCGACAGCTCGACGGCGTACACCCGCGACCGGGGCACCTCGGTGGCCAGGGCCAGAGCGAGGGCGCCGCTTCCGGTACCGAGGTCGACCGCGATCGGCGACTCGTCGGCTCGGGCGTCGAGCGCGTCGATGGCTATCTGCGCCACGCCCTCGGTCTCGGGTCGCGGGACGAACACCCCGGGGCCCACGTGCAACTCGAGTGAGCGGAACGGCGCGAGGCCGGTCAGGTGCTGGAGCGGCTCACGCTCGGCTCGGCGCGCGACGAGCTCGTCGAAGTGCACGCCGAGAGAGTCGTCGAGGACTCCCCCGGTGATCGCCTTCACCGCGACCTCGCCGCGGCCGATGTCGAGCACGTGCGCAAGCAGCAGCTCGACATCGACGGCCGGGTCGGGCACGCCGCCGGCCACGAGGATCCTGCGCCCCTCGTCGAGAGCGTCAGCGATCGACCGCGTCACGCGCCCGTGTCGCCGATGTCGGCGAGTCGCGCCTCTTCGTCGGCGTGGATGCACGACTCGATGACCGGCTCGAGAGCGCCGTCCATCACGGCGTCGAGGTTGTACGACTTGTAGCCGGTGCGGTGGTCGGCGATGCGGTTCTCGGGGAAGTTGTACGTGCGAATGCGCTCGGAGCGGTCCATGCCGCGGATCTGGCTCTTGCGGGCGTCGGAGGCGACAGCAGCCTGCTCTTCGGCCTGACGAGCCAGGATGCGCGCACGAAGCACCCGCATTCCGGCCTCGCGGTTCTGCAGCTGCGACTTCTCGTTCTGCATGGCCACGACGATGCCGGTCGGGAGGTGGGTGATGCGCACGGCGGAGTCGGTCGTGTTGACCGACTGGCCGCCCGGCCCTGACGAGCGGTACACGTCGATCTTGAGGTCGTTCTGGTTGATCTCGACCTCTTCGGGCTCGTCGACCTCGGGGAACACCAGCACGCCGGTGGTCGAGGTGTGGATGCGCCCCTGCGACTCGGTGGCGGGCACCCGCTGAACCCGGTGCACGCCGCCCTCGTACTTCAGGTGTGCCCAGACGCCCTGTGCCGGGTCGGAGGAATTCGACTTGATCGCCACCTGGACGTTCTTGTAGCCGCCCAGGTCGGATTCGTCGCGGTCTAGCAGCTCGGTCTTCCAGCCCTTCGACTCGGCGTAGTGCGAGTACATGCGCAGGAGGTCGGCCGCGAACAGCGCGCTCTCGGCTCCGCCCTCGCCGCCCTTGATCTCCATGATCACGTCGCGCCCGTCGTCGGGGTCACGCGGGATCAGCAGACGGCGCAGCTTCTCTTGGGCGAGGTCGAGCGTCTCTTCGAGTGCGGGCACCTCGTCGGCGAACGCCGCGTCTTCACCCGCGAGTTCGCGCGCGGCCTCGAGGTCGTCTTCTCCCTGCTTCCACGCCGAGTAGGCAGCCACGATGCGGCTGAGCTCGGCGTAGCGGCGGTTGATCTTCTTGGCTCGGGCCGCATCCGCGTGGACTGCAGGGTCAGAGAGCTGAACCTGCAGTTCGTCGTGCTCAGCCAGCAGCACGCTTACCGACTCGAACATGATCAGTCTTCTTTGTGGCCGGTGGCCGGCACGGACTTCTGCACCTGCACCAGGAACTCGACGTTCGACTGCGTCTCTTTGAGGTTGCGCAGCACGATCTCGAGAGCCTGCTGCTGGTCGAGGCCCGCGAGGGCCCGACGCAGACGCCAGGTGATCTTGACCTCGTCGGGGCTGAGGAGCATCTCTTCGCGACGGGTGCCCGACGCGTTGACGTCGACCGCCGGGAAGATGCGCTTGTCGGCCAGGTGGCGCGACAGACGGAGCTCCATGTTGCCGGTGCCCTTGAACTCCTCGAAGATCACTTCGTCCATCTTGGAGCCGGTCTCGACCAGGGCAGTGGCGAGGATCGTGAGCGATCCGCCGTTCTCGATGTTGCGAGCGGCACCGAAGAAGCGCTTCGGCGGGTAGAGCGCCGACGAGTCGACACCACCGGAGAGGATCCGGCCCGACGCCGGGGTGGCCAGGTTGTAGGCCCGCCCGAGTCGTGTGATGGAGTCGAGCAGCACGACGACGTCGTGGCCCAGCTCGACCAGGCGCTTCGCGCGCTCGATGGCGAGCTCGGCGACCGTGGTGTGGTCTTCGGCGGGTCGGTCGAAGGTCGAGGCGATGACCTCGCCCTTCACCGTGCGCTGCATGTCGGTGACCTCTTCGGGGCGCTCGTCGACCAGCACGACCATGAGGTGGACCTCGGGGTTGTTCTGGGCGATGGCGTTGGCGATCGACTGCAGCACCATCGTCTTGCCAGCCTTCGGCGGCGAAACGATCAGACCGCGCTGGCCCTTGCCGATCGGCGACACGAGGTCGATGATGCGGGTCGAGAGCTTCGACGACTCGGTCTCGAGACGCAGACGCTCCTGCGGGTACAGCGGCGTGAGCTTGTTGAACTCGACACGCTTGGCCGCCTCGTCGATCGTCTGACCGTTGATCGAGTCGATCTTGACGATCGCGTTGTACTTCTGGCGACCCTGCTGGTTGTCGCCCTCGCGCGGCTGACGGATGGCACCGACCACGGCGTCGCCCTTGCGCAGGTGGTACTTCTTGACCTGGCCGAGCGAGACGTAGACGTCGCTCGCACCGGGCAGGTAGCCGGTGGTGCGGACGAACGCGTAGTTGTCGAGGACATCGAGGATGCCGGCGACCGGAATCAGCACGTCGTCTTCGGTGATCTCGGGCTCGAACTCGTCGTTCTGGTTGCCGCGTCCGCGCTTGCGGTCGCGCTGGCGGTTGCGCCCACGCCCGTTCTCGCTGTCGTCGCGCTGCTGCTGGGCCTGGCTGCCCTGCTGGCCGCCGCCCTGCTGACCGTTCTGCTTCTGACGGTCGTCGTCGAAGTCGCTCTGGCGGTCGGCCTCGTTGCGACGGTCGTTGCCGCCCGAGGGCTGGTTCGACTGCTGGGCGTTCGCCTGCTGGTTGTCGCGCTGCTGGCCGTTACCGTTCTCGGCGACGGTCGCTTGGCCGTCGCGCTGCTGGCCGTCGCGCTGCTGGCCGTTGCCGTTCTGCTCGCGGTTCTGGCGGTCGCCGCGATTGCGGTTGCGACCACGACGGCCGCCGCCCTGCTGCTGCGACTGGTCGTTCTGGCCCTGCTCGTCTTTGCCGGAGTCGCCCTGCTCGGTGGGCTCGGCCGCGGAGGTGGGAGCCGCAGCGGCCTCGTCGGCTGCCGGTGCGGCGGCGTCGCGCTCGGCGCGGAGGCGGGCCTGCTCGGCACGGGTCCGGTCGGCACGCGACTGGCGCGGCGGGAGGTCGATGGTGAGCTCGGGGCGACCCGACTTCTCGCCCTGCTTGTCAGCCTGCTTCTCGGCCGGCGCCTCGGACGTGGTCTCGGGGGTGACGTCGGCGGGTGCGCCGCCCTTGTCACTCGCGCGACGGGATCCTCGGCGACGGCGGCTGCCACCCTCGCGAGGCTCCGGCTGCTCCGTCGGGGTCTCGGCGGGTGCGGCGGCCTCGGTCGATACTGCCTCAGTCGACGCGGCCTCGGTCGATGCGGCCTCGACCGGCGCGGCTGCGGCAGTCTCGGTCTTCGGCGTCTCGGTGGGGATCTCGAGGACGCCGGAGGCACCCTGGTTGGCGTGGGCGTCAGCGGCCTTCGGAGCGGCGGCTGCGGCGGAAGCGCGGCGCGGTGCGCGCTTGGCGCGGACCGGAGCTGCAGGCTCGGCCTCGATAGCGAGTTCGGGCTGGACGGCCTCGGCGGCAGGCGCGTCGGCGACAGCGGACGGGGCGTCGTCGGCGACGGGAGCCTCGGCAACCGGCGCCGCGGAGGCGGCGAACTCGGCCGGCGCTGCCGCCTGCGCGGAAGCAATCGCGGCGACGAGGTCGCCCTTGCGGAGCTTCGAGATGCCGGAGATTCCGAGCGAGGAGGCGAGAGCCTGGAGCGCCGGAAGACGCAGAGCCGAGAGGTCTGCGGAGGGATCGGAGGTGATGTCGGTCACGGGGATGGTTTCCTTTCGCTCCCCCGCACAGATAGGCGGGGGTGAGCTGGCCGTGCCTTGGGCAACGGCCTGCGCAGAGGACTCTCTCCGGACGTGTACGGATGCACAGCACGGAGGCGAGATGCGCGGGGTAAGAGCACTGATTGCAGAAGCACTGATTGGAACTACGTGCAACCCGGGAATCCGCTCCTGCCGTGACGAGGTCACTGCCGAAACAGGCAACCGCCTCTAAAGAAGCGGGGTTTCTACCGGGTGCGGCACCACTGTAGCACCCTTGAGATCGACGGCCAGCATGAGCGCGCGCCATGTCGTGACGGAATGCTCTCCGACGAGATCCGCGGCGAACAGCCGCTGGGCGGGGTCGCTTCCGAGAACGAGGAGCGACGGACCGGCACCCGAAACGACTGCGGCCAGCCCCGCGTCGCGGAGCATGCGGATCAGCGTGTCGGTCTCGGGCATGGCACTCGCGCGATAGCTCTGATGCAGACGATCCTCGGTCGCGGCGAGCAGGAGCTCGGGGCTCTGAATCAGCGCGGCGACCAACAGGGCGGAGCGCGACACGTTGAACGTGGCGTCTTCGTGCGGCACGGAGGCCGGCTGGAGGCTCCGGGCGAGCTTCGTCGACAGGGTTGTCTCGGGCACGAAGACCACCGGCGACACACCCCGGTGCACCAGAAGCCGCTTGTGCGCCGGGCCGTCTTTCGTAGTCCAGGCGATCGTGAGACCACCGAACAGGGCCGGCGCGACGTTGTCGGGATGCCCCTCGAGCTCGGTGGCGAGTCGCAGCAGCGTCGATGAATCGACCTCGACGACACCGTCGAGCAGGCCTTTGGCGGCCATGATGCCCGAGACGATCGCGGCCGCGCTGGATCCTAATCCGCGCCCGTGGGGAATGACGTTCGTCGCCGACAGGGTCAGCCCGGGAAGGGGCTGTCCGAGTTGCTCGAAAGCGAACGCGATGGCTCGCACAACCAGATTGGTCTCGTCGGTCGGCACCTCACCGGCGCCGACACCGGTCACGTGGACCGAGACACCAGGATCCGCGCGCGCCGTGACGACCAACTCGTCGTACAGCGACAGCGCGATTCCCAGCGTGTCGAACCCTGGCCCGAGATTGGCGGAGGTGGCAGGCACCTTCACCAGCACGGAACGCCCCGCGAACGAGGCGTACTCTGCTGTCACGCCGACGCTCGCACCAGTCCGAGAACTCCGGCGACCTCGTCGGTGTCGACGCCGACCACCGTCGGTGTAACCTCGCCACCCTCGGGGGTCTTGAGAGCCCACTGCGGGTCTTTCAGACCGTGGCCGGTGACCGTGAGCACGATCGTGGCGCCCTTCGGCACCTGACCGGCTTCGGCGCGCTCCAGCAGACCGGCGACGCTGATGGCCGACGCGGGCTCGACGAAGATGCCCACCTCGGCGGAAAGGATGCGCTGCGCCTCGAGGATCTTGGCATCGTCGATGGCACCGAAGTAGCCGTCGGTGAGCTCGCGCGCCTCGAGGGCGAACTGCCACGAGGCCGGGTTGCCGATGCGGATCGCGCTGGCGATCGTCTCGGGGTGTTTGACGACCGAGCCGCCGACGATGGGAGCACTGCCCGCGGCCTGGAAGCCGAACATGCGCGGCAGCTTAGTCGAGCGGTTGGCGACGAGGTCTTCGCGGTAGCCGCGGGTGTACGCGGTGTAGTTGCCTGCGTTGCCGACCGGCAGGAAGTGGAAGTCGGGGGCATCGCCCAACACGTCGACGACCTCGAAGGCGGCGGTCTTCTGACCCTCGATGCGGTCGTTGTTCACCGAGTTGACCAGGTGCACCGGGTAGTTCTTGGCGAGGTCGCGCGCGATGTCGAGACAGTCGTCGAAGTTGCCCTGGATCTGCAGCAGCTGACCGTTGTGGGCGACGGCCTGGCTGAGCTTGCCCATGGCGATCTTGCCCTCGGGCACGAGCACCGCGGCGGTGATGCCGGCGTGAGCGGCGTAGGCGGCGGCCGACGCAGACGTGTTGCCGGTCGACGCGCAGATGACGGCCTTAGCGCCGTGCTCGACGGCCTTCGAGATGGCCATGGTCATGCCGCGGTCTTTGAACGAGCCGGTCGGGTTGATGCCCTCGTACTTGACGTAGACGTTCGCACCGGTTCGCTCGGAGAGAGCCCGAGCCGGGATCAGCGGTGTGCCGCCCTCACCCAGGGTGACGATCGGGGTCGCCTCCGTGACATCGAGACGGTCGGCGTATTCGCGCAGGACACCCTGCCACTGGTGGGCCATCAGGCTCCTTCGATTCTGAGCACGCTCGTGACGGAGTTCACGACTGCGGCGTTGGTGAGAGCGTCGACCGTGGCGGCGAGCGAAGACTCGCGGGCACGGTGCGTTCCGATGATCAGCGTAGCGGTGGCGGGCCCCTCGTCGCCGCGTGTGACGCCCGCGGTCTGCTGCACGGTCTCGACACTGACGCCGTGCTGGGCGAGGATCCCGGCGACCGTCGCGAGCACCCCGGGCTGATCGGCCACGTCGAGCGTGATCTGATAGCCCGTCGAGACGCTGCCGAGGGGCAGCACGCGGAGGTCGGCGTGGTTCGACTCAGCGAGACCGGGCCCGCCGATCACGTGGCGCCGTGCCGCCGACACGAGGTCGCCGAGCACTGCGGATGCGGTCTCGACTCCCCCGGCACCGGCGCCGTAGAACATGAGATCGCCGGCGGCCTCGGCCTCGACGAAGACGGCGTTCTTGGCGCCGTGGACGGCAGCCAGAGGGTGACCGAGCGGGACGAGAGCGGGATGGACTCGCGCTGCCACCCCAAGCTTGCCGTCGTCGTCCGAGATCCGCTCGCAGATCGCCAGGAGCTTGACGACGTATCCGGCCTTCCGGGCGGCCTCGACCTGTTCGTGGCTCACCCCCGTGATGCCTTCGCGGTGCACCGCGACGAGCGGAACGCTGGTGTGGAAGGCGAGGCTCGCGAGGATCGCTGCCTTCTGCGCCGCGTCGTAGCCCTCGATGTCGGCGGTCGGGTCGGCCTCGGCATAACCGAGATCGGTCGCGATGGCCAGAGCATCGTCGAGCGACTCGCCGAGGGTGTCCATACGGTCGAGGATGAAGTTGGTCGTGCCGTTGACGATGCCCATCACCCGCACGATGGTGTCGCCCGCGAGGCTCTCGCGCAGGGGACGGATGATCGGGATCGCCCCGGCGACAGCGGCCTCGTAGTAGAGCTGAGCGCCGACCTGCTCGGCCGCCTCGAAGAGCTCCGGGCCGTGACTCGCGAGCAGGGCCTTGTTGCCCGTGACCACGTCGGCTCCCGACGAGAGCGCCTGGAGAATCAGGGTCTTGGCGGGCTCGATGCCGCCGATGAGCTCGACGACGATGTCGGCGCCGAGGATCAGCGACTCGGCATCGGTGGTGAACAGCTCTTTCGGCAGGTCGACGTCGCGCTCGGCGTCGAGGTCGCGCACGGCGATCCCGACGAGTTCGAGGCCGGCACCGGCCCGGCCGGCCAGCTCGTCGGCCTGTTCGAGCAGGAGCCTGGCCACCTGGCTTCCGACGGACCCGGCACCCAGAAGGGCGACGCGGACGTTGCGGTATTCGATCATGCGGTTCTCTCTGCTTCGTGTGGTCGAGCGTCGTGCTGCGGGTCGAACCCCGCGTCACGTGCCAGGAGGTCGTCGATGGTCTCGCCGTGGACGATCACGCGGGCGACACCGTCGCGCACCGCGACGACCGGCGGGCGGCCCACGTGGTTGTAGTTGCTGGCGAGACTCCAGCAGTAGGCACCGGTCACGGGCACAGCGACGAGATCGTCGGGTGCCACGTCGCCCGGAAGGTAGTCGGCGAGAACGACGAGGTCGCCCGACTCGCAGTGCTTGCCCGCAAGGCGGACGAGACGAGGATCCGACGCGGAGACCCTCGAGGCGAGCCGGACCGAGTAGTCGGCCGCGTACAGAGCTGTGCGCGCGTTGTCGCTCATCCCGCCGTCGACGCTCACGTAGCGGCGAACAGCGCTCAAGTGCCCATCGGCGCCCGTATCTTCGCCGTCGAGCGATACCTCGACGTCTTTGATGGTGCCGACCGTATAGAGAGTGACGCCGGCGGGCCCGGCGATCACCCGGCCGGGCTCGACCGCGAGTACCGGAATCGGGATGTCGAGTCGGGCGCACTCCGCCGCGACGACGTCGGCGATCCCCGCGGCGAGTTCGGTGATCGGCGCGGCGTCGTCGACCCGGGTGTAGTTGACGCCGAACCCACCGCCGAGGTTTAACTCCGGCAGGTCGCCACCCGCCAGGAGGCTCGCATGCACCTCGAGCAGTCGACGCGCCGCCTCGGCGAAGCCGTCGGTGCCGAAGATCTGCGAGCCGATGTGGCTGTGGAGGCCGAGCAGCCGGAGACCCGCGTGCGAACGGATGGCTGCGACCGCAGCCGGGGTGTCGACGAGGGGAATGCCGAACTTCTGGTCTTCTCTTGCGGTGGCGAGATAGTCGTGGGTCGAGGCGTGCACTCCGCTGTTGACTCGGATCCTGACGTTCTGAACCGTGCCGTGGCGCTCTGCCGCCTCGGCGACGCGGTCGATCTCGAGGAGGCTGTCGATGACGACTGCGCCCACGCCGAGCGAAACCGCCCGGTCGATCTCGGCCCGCGACTTGTTGTTGCCGTGGAAGCCCATCCGCTCGGGCGCGACGCCCGCGGCCAAGGCCACGGCGAGCTCACCCCCGGTGCAGACGTCGACGAAGAGGCCCGCGTCGCTCACCCAGCGCGCGATCTCGACCGACAGGAAGGCCTTGCCCGCGTAGTAGACCTTGGCTCGGGTGCCGATGCGAGCGGCCTCGTCGGCGAAGGCGTCGTGGGCGCCGACGGCACGCGCGCGGAAGTCGGCCTCGTCGACGACGTAGAGGGGGGTGTCGAACCGGGCCGCGAGTTCGGTGGCCGACACGCCGCCGACAGTCAGCGCGCCGTCATCGTCACGACCCGCCGAGGACGGCCAGATGCTTGCGACGAGGTCATTCGCATCGGCGGGAACGTCGAGCCAGGCGGGTGCGAGCGGGTTGGCAGTGGTCGTCATGAGCAGCTCCCTGTTGCGGTGAGGCCGGTCTTCGTCAATGGCAGACCGGCCGAGCGCAAATCGATGGTGACGCCGGAGGGCTTAACCGTCAGCGAGGTCACCCGGGCATTCTTCGGAACGTAGCCAGCCAGGCAGACGGTCTGCGTCGCTGCTCGAAGGGCCGGCGCGAAGACGGCCGGCAGTGCGGCGCCGTTGACCGAGGCGCTCTTCGGCACGACAGACAACTTCGAACCCCCCGCTGCCAGCTTCGGGGTCGCCGTGATCTGGGTCGCGATCGACTGGCCGAGAACCGTCAGCGTCTTGTCGAACGCGAAGTCGCCCGAACCGAGAGAGATCGAACCGCCCAGACCGTTGACAGCCTTGGTCTCGTTGACGGCTTTCTCGGTCACGTGGATCGATGCCTCGACCGGGCCCGTCGTGCCGCCCACCTTGAGGGGGACGTCACTGACATCGGCGGTGAAGGTGAGGGGGATCTTCTGCACCACGAGGTTCGACGACGAGAGAGTCACGTCGTCGAGCGAACCGCTGAGTGCCTGCAGAATCACCGAGAGACCGTGGATCTTGACATCGACCTGACCGGACGACCCGGCCGGCAGAGACGACTCGATCTCTTTCGCGGCACGACCTTCGGCGTAGTTGCGCGCAACGATGTCAGCGACCACGGCGAGGATCGCGCCGATCACCACGAGCGAGATCAGGACGATCATGAAGATCGTGAACCCGCGGCGCTTCTTGACGTTGTGGTTCGGCTCGAGGAAGGCGTCGAGATCGTCGGGTTTCGAGACGCTCATGCCCTACATCCTGTCAGGTGCGGACACGCCGAGGAGGCCGAGGCCGTTGCGAATCACCTGCCCAGCGGCATCGTTCAGCCAGAGGCGTGTGCGGTGGAGGTCGGTGACCTCTTCATCGCCGAGGGGCGTCACGCGGCACGCGTCGTACCAGCGGTGGTAGGTGCCGGCGACCTCTTCGATATAGCGGGCGACGCGGTGCGGCTCGCGCAACTCGGCCGCCTGCTGGACGACTCGCGGCAGTTCGGAGAGTGCTCCGAGCAGCGATGCCTCGGTCGGGTGGGTCAGCAGGGAGGCGTCGAACGCGCTGCGGTCGACCCCGGAGGCACTCGCGTTGCGGGCGACGGCCTGGGTGCGGGCGTGCGCGTACTGCACGTAGAAGACCGGGTTGTCGTTGCTCCGCTTGGTGAGGAGGTCGAGGTCGATGTCGATCATCGAGTCGGCGGAGAACCGCACGAGCGAGTAGCGCCCCGCGTCGACGCCGACCGCATCGACGAGGTCTTCCATCGAGACGACGGTGCCGTTGCGCTTCGACATGCGCACGGGCTCGCCGTCGCGCATGAGGTTGACCAGCTGGCCGATGAGGATCTCGAGGTTGACGCCCGGAGTGTCTCCGAACGCCGCACACATGGCCATCATGCGGCCGATGTAGCCGTGGTGGTCGGCGCCGAGCATGATGATGTTCCGCTCGAATCCTCGCTCGCGCTTGTCGAGGTAGTAGGCGAGGTCGCCCGCGATGTACGCGGCCTCGCCGTCGCTCTTGATGATGACGCGATCGCGGTCGTCGCCGAAGTCGGTCGTCCGCAGCCAGGTCGCGTTGTCGGCCTCGTAGACGTGTCCGAGCTCGCGCAGCCGGGCGATGGCGCGCTCGACGGCCTTCGACTCGTGCAGGGAGTTTTCGTGGAAGTAGACGTCGAAGTCGACGCCGAAGTCGTGCAGCGACTTCTTGATATCGGCGAACATGAAGTCGACTCCGACCGCCCGGAAGAGCTCCTGCGCCTCGTCGCGCGGCAAGTCTCGGACGTCACCGTCGAAGGTCTCGATGACGCGCGCAGCGATCTCGGAGATGTAGACGCCGCCGTAGCCGTCTTCCGGTGTGGGCTCGCCGAGCGCCGAAGCGATCAGGCTGTGGGCGAAGCGGTCGATCTGCGCGCCGTGGTCGTTGAAGTAGTACTCCCGCGTCACGACACCGCCGACCGCCTGGAAGATGCGGGCGAGGCTATCGCCGACGGCAGCCCAGCGGACACCGCCGATGTGGATGGGGCCGGTCGGGTTCGCCGAGACGAACTCGAGGTTGATGGTGACGCCCGCGTAGTAGTCGCTGTTGCCGTAGGCCCCGCCGCTCTCGACGATGGCCTTCGCAAGGGCCCCGGCCGCAGCCGCTTCGAGTGTGATGTTGATAAAGCCCGGCCCAGCGATGTCGACGCTCGCAACGCCGTCGGTCTCCGTCAGCTCGCCCGCGATCTCGGTCGCGAGCTCGCGCGGGTTGGACCCGAGGCGCTTGGCGAACTTCATGGCGATGTTCGAGGCCCAGTCGCCGTGGTCGCGGTTGCGAGGGCGCTCGAGCACGGCGTCGGCGAGGGTCATCTCGACCGGTGCCGCTGCGGCTCCGTCGTCGGCGGTCGCGGTTGCGCGGCGTCGCTCGGCGATCCCCTGGACGATGGCGAGCAGAGAGGCGGAGAGTTCGGCAGGAGTCACGGTCGTCAAGCTTACCGGGCCGTCGCCCGCCTCTTCCGGGGCCGCCGACGGCGATCCGAATCTCCCACCAAGGTGAATGCCGCGAAGATGGAGACCATGCTCACGGCCCCGCGTCTCCTCGCTGTCCGCACCCTGCCCGCTGCCCTCGCGGTGCTCCTCCTCGCCGGCTGCACCGGCGCGGCGCCCGCCGCGTCGAGCTCCCCCACCGCGCCCCGCGCCTCGGCGACCCCGACGGGCGGAGCCGGAGCCCTCACGGCTACGCCGCTGACCGTCGACTGCCAGACGATCGCCCCCGACGCCACGGTCAACGCCGCGTACCCCGGCATGACGCCCGACGAGAAGCCCACTCCCCCGAAGGCCAGCGACGCCGCGGTAATTGGCGGCTACGACGGCACCGTCTGCGGCTGGACCAGCACGACCGGCGGCTCGATGACTCTCGCCGTCGGCCGGTTCGACGACGACAGCCTCACCCGGCTCAAGAACAGCCTGATCACATCGAGCAACGCCGTGCCCACGTACGACGGCGAAGGCTACTTCGACCTCGTCGACGGGGTCGGCACGGCCGAGGCCTTCACCGGGTCGTACTGGATAGTCGCGACGTCTGATGATGCCGTGTTCGGCGAACCCGGCGGGGCCGAGCCGCTGGTCGACGCGGCAATCGCCGGGTTGAAGTAGGTCGGGCCGGATCCTCGGGTCTGGTCTCTACCTTGTGGTCTCTGCCGTGTGGTCTTGGCCGTGAGGTCTCTGCCTTGTCGAGAGACGGTGTCAGGCGGCGACGCGCTCCGGGTTTGCGGTGGGAGCCAGCCCGTCGAGCAGGCGCAGCAGCTGACCGGGCGGGGCCTTGCGGTCTTCGGGGTGCCACTGCACGCCGGTGATCGGTGCGACGCGGTGCTCCACGGCTTCGATCACACCGTCGTCCGCTCGACCCACGATGCCGAGGCCGTTCGCCAGCCCGTCGATGGCCTGGTGGTGGGCGCTCTGCACGTCGACCGAGTCGCCGAGGATCCGGGCCAACCCGCTCGACGATTCGAGCTCGACCCGGTGCGTCGTCATGAGCTCCTCGACCGGGGCTCCTGTGTTCAGGTGCGCCGAGTCGCCGTCGAGGTGTTGAATCAGCGTGCCGCCCAGCGCGACGTTGATCAGCTGGTGCCCGCGGCAGATGCCGAGCAGCGGAGTGCCACGATCGAGGGCGCGGTGCACGAGCGCGATCTGCGCGGCATCCGCCTCTTCGTAGTGGCGACCCTCGCGCCGGTAGCCGCTCTCGCCGCCGTACCACTCAGGGGCGAGATCCTCGCCGCCCATCAGCACGACGGCGTCGGCGCTGTCGGTCAACTGCAGGAGCGTCGATTCGCCCAGATCGGCGGCGCCGTAACGCGTCGCCTCCCAGCCGGTGACCTCGGCGAGACCCTGCACACGACCGTTTAGCGTGTCGACGTACGCGTGGTACTCCGGCGCGTGCGGCCGGAAGCGCGTGACCTCGATGACGGCGAGCGTGTTCATGCCTCCACTCTGCGGCAGGGGCGGCGCTCTTGTCGCGGGTGTGTCGCCCTGTTACGCGTGGGGCGCTGGTGCGTCGCCTACCGAGTTTGGGCGCCCGCCGAATTTGAAGGAGAAGCGATGGGCGTACCCGGCCGGATCCGCATGACTTCGTTGCCGCCCGCGCGTTTTTCCTTAGAATTCGGAACGGCACCGGCTGGCAGAGGGGCGGCTCAGGGCCAGAGGCGGCTGCGGGTCCAGGTCGTGGGCGCGGTCCGGTCGTAGCGCACTCGCACCTGGTCGCGTCCCGTCGTCGCCTGCCAGAACTCGATGCAGGTCGGCACCACCCGGAAGGCCGTCCAGTCGTCGGGGGCGAACTCGTCGTCGTCGGCGATGCGGGCCTTCGCGGCGTCGAGGGCCTGCTGGGCCTCGTTGTCGTCGTCGACGGGGGTGCTCTGCGGCATGGCGATGGCGACGGCGCGCGAGTCGGGGTGTCTCGCGGTGAAATCGGCGACCGACGTCTCGCGAGGGCCGGGGCCGGCATCGCCCAGGATCCTGACCTGCCGCCCCTGCTCCCGCCAGTACAGGGTCAGTGCGACCCGAGGGTTCTCGCGGATCTGCCGACCCTTCGGGCTCAGCGACGAGCTGGCGAACCAGAACGCGTCGTCGACGTCTTTCAGCAGAAGGGTTCGGGCGCTGACCGTACCGGCGTGGTCGACCGTCGAGAGCGTCATCGCCTGTGGTTCGGTCACGCCCCCCTCGACTGCCGTCTCGAGCCAGTCGACGAAGAGGTCCATCGGCGATTCGGGAACGGATTCAGGATCCAGCCCGGCCACATCGGGGGAAGACTTCTTGGCCCTTTTGAGCAGCTGGCGAATGGAGGGGGTGTCGTCGGTGGTCATGCGTCGAGCCAACACCCTCGCGGTTGGCAAGCGCCGCGCGGCGGAAACACACGCTCTGTCACGCCGCATTAGCGCCGCGTGGCGGAACGACACGCGCGAACAAGCACGCACCGCTTCGTCGCTGGGAGTGAGCGCCAGCGAACGAACAGCGAGAACACGAAGTGGTGCCCCCAGCTGGATTCGAACCAGCGCCCCTGCCTCCGGAGGGCAGTGCTCTATCCCCTGAGCTATGGGGGCCAGGAGCGTGGACAACGTTAGCAGTTCCGGGACGGGCACTCGCGCACCGGGCGCCGATTTGCGAGCGATCCGGGCTCCCAGCGCCACCGGCCTCGGCGCGTCGAGGCGAATCGCTCGCAAATTGGCGGGGCCCGGGTTTAAACGACGAACGACCCGCCGCCGAAGCGAGGGCCGTTCGTGGGGTAGAGCGATTCAGATCAGCTGTACGTCAGAGCGATCACGGCGACGTCGAGGCTGCCGTAGGCACCCTCGGCTCGTGTCGCACTGCGAACTCGACCCCGAAGCACTTCGAAGCGACCGTCGTTCTCCCGAATGAATCCGATGACTCCGGCTGTCGGCGTCGACACCCGGCAGTACCCCTCGCCGAGTGGAACTACCTCGGCGGATGATGTGCGTTCCAGAACAGCTCCCATGGTGTTCCCTTCAACAACGTTGTCCGTCCCGTGTTCTGCAGGACCGTCTGTAGCTAAGGCTACTCCCGAGCCGGGGTACACAGCTCTACGGATCTCCACGGAAAACGCTGTGTATGGGCGGAATTCGGGTGACAATTCACGCTGGGCGCTCCGTCAAGCGCTGGTTGGGGGCGGGGCCGGTGGCCCGACTCGCCTCACGGTGAGGGTGACGCCGACGCTGGCGATCGTCACGAGCGCGATCGCGACTATCTCGCGCGGAGTGAGGGCCTGCCCGATCACGGCGAAACCGGCCAGAGCCGCCACTGCAGGGCCGAGGCTCGACAGCACACCGAACACGCGAGTGGGCAGCGCCCTAAGAGCGATCATCTCGAGCGCGTAGGGCAGGGCCGAGGTCAGTACGGCGACCCCGATGAAGATCGGAACAAGACGAGGATCCGAAGCGATGGCCGTCGCGGCTCGACCCGCGCCGAAGGGGATGACGACGACTGCAGCCACGACGACCGCCACCACGAGTCCGTCGATTCCCGCGATCGCTTTGCCGGCGCGACTGTTGGCGACGATGTAGAGGGCCCAGAAGGCGGCGGCGCCGAAGGCCAGCACGACTCCCCCGAGAGCGACGCTGCCCGAGGAGCCGAGCCCCAGCAGCAGAACACCGCAGAAGGCGATGAGCGCCCAGGCGGCGTCGCGGATCCTTCGGGTCTGTACGAGGGCGAGCACGAGCGGGCCGGTGAACTCGAGCGTGACGGCGACTCCCAGCGGAATCCGGTCGAGGGCGAGGTAGATGAGCGAGTTCATGCCCGCGAGGGCGATTCCGAGCACGATCGCCGCCAGCCACTGCGTGCGCGACCAGTGCCGAACTCGAGGCCGGACGACGATCAGAAGGATGACCGCCGCGAAGCCCAGACGAAGGGCTGCCGCGCCGGTCGGGCCTACCTCGTCGAAGTGGGTGCGCGCCACCGCGCTGCCGAATTGAACGGAGAAGATCGCGGTCACCGCGAGCAGTGGAGCGGGTACGCGGGGCACCTGTCAATTAACGCATACCGGCGTCGGGGGGCGTCGCTAGACTCCGAAAAGCGGCATGTTTACAACGAAGTGACTGCCCCGCGCACGGCTCTTTTCGTGTGCCGGGCGGTCTGACCCACGGGGAGTCACGTGTTCGGTACCACCAGCAGCAGCACCGGTCTTCGTCTCGGTCGGGGTCGTCGTACCGGCCGTGGAGTGCCCCTGGTCGTTGTCGGCCTCGTGCTCGGCGTGTTCGGTGTAGCCCTGGGCCCGGCCCTCGCGGCTGAGGCCACCGCTCCCGTCGACTTCAATGGCGCCTACGTCGTCGACGAGGCCGGGGTGCTCAGCTCCGCCGATACCAGCGAGATCACGGCGGCCGTCGACAAGCTGCAGGCCGACACAGGCATCAATCTGCTCGTCGCCTTCGTGCCCGAGTTCACCAGCCCCACCGACCGCGTCGAATGGGGTGCCGCAACAGCGCAGCAGAACTCCCTCGGCGAGAACGACATCCTGCTGTCGGTCGCGGTCGACGACAAGCTCTATGACGTCTCGAAAGACTCCAATTCGACCCTGACGGATGCGAAGCTCGGCGACATCGAGACGAATGACCTCGTGCCCCAGCTCCGAAGCGGCGAGTGGGCCGCAGCCGCCGTTGCGATGGCGAATGGCATCGACAAATCGGAGGGCCCGGCCGATCTCAGCTGGATCCCGATTGCGCTCCTCATTGTTGTGCTCGTGATTGCCGCCATCGTCGCTTTCGTGGTGATTCGGCGTCGACGGTCAGCCAAGGCCCTCGGCGCGAAGCAGCAGGCCGAACAGACGGCCCTCGACCGCCGCGCCGGCGACCTGCTCGTCGGTATCGACGATCAGATCACCCAGGCGTCGCAGGAGGTCGGTTTCGCGGCGGCCCAGTTCGGCGACTCGGCGGCTCAGCCGTTCGCCGAGGCGGTGCGCTCGGCCAAGGCGAAGGCGGCGCAGGCCTTCGAGCTCCGTCAGAAACTCGACGACGAGGTGCCCGACACCCCGGAGCAGAAGCGCGAGTGGACCACACAGATCATCGAGCTCTGTGAGAGCGCCCACGCCGACATCGAGGCGCAGTCGGCGGCGTACGACAAGCTCCGCGCCTCGGAGGCGACGGTCACCGAAGACACCGCCCGACTCCGCACCGACGCCGCGGCGCTCCAGGTTCGTGCCCAGGCGGCCGAGACAGCGCTCTCCGCGCTCTCGACGACATACAGCGCCCGCGCCGTCTCGAGCATTTCTGGCAACCCCGATCAGGTCGACCGCCTGCTCGAGTTCGTCGCCGACACTGCAACCAAGGCCGAGGCATCCATCGTTGCCGGCAACCCCGGTGAGGCCGTCGGCTCGGTGCAGGCCGGCCGGCAGGCACTCGCCCAGATAGACCAGCTGCTCACAGCGATCGACTCCGCCGGCGAGACGTTGCGGACGGCACAGTCGACCATTGACGCTGCCAGCGCCGACCTCCGATCCGACCTCCAGGTGGCCGCCACGGTGCCTAGCGGTCCGACGAGCTCCGCTGTCGACCTGCCCGGAGCGGTCGCCGACGTCAAGGGGGCTCTCGGCTACGCCGAGGCGACTCGCGACGACCCCCTTGCCGTGCTGGATCGACTCACGACGGCGAACACCCGCATCGACGCCGCCATGGCGCAGATCCGCGAGACCGCGGTCGCGCAGCAGCGGGTCCAGGCCACTCTCGACCAGGCTCTCCTCGCCGCCCGCAGCCAGGTCAGCTCCGCCCGAGACTTCATTGAGACCCGGCGCGGTGCAATCAGCGCCGGGCCGAGAACCCGACTCTCGGAGGCCGAGCGTCACCTGTCGAGTGCCGTCTCACAGGCACCCACCAACCCACAGGCCGCCGTGGCGGAGGCGCAGCAGGCCTCCGCGATGGCCGACGCAGCGATGCGAGACGCCGACTCCGAGGTCGGCAGCTACCAGCAGGGCATGCTGGGTGGAGGCGGAGGCCTCCTCGGCGGTCGCGGCGGCGGAGGAGCCAACCTCGGCGGCATCCTCACGGGCGTGATCATCGGCGGGCTGCTGAACGGTGGTGGCGGCGGCTTCGGGGGCGGCGGGTTCGGCGGAGGCGGAGGCGGCTTTGGCGGAGGTGGCGGCGGCTTCGGCGGAGGAGGCGGAGGCGGCGGAGGCGGCCGCGAATCCAGCGGAGGTCGCTTCTGACCGGGCGCCCACGCTCCCGGCCCCGACAGCCCCGGCACCGACGGCCCAACACTTACAGGCCCAGCACTGCCAGAAGTAAGGCAAGCGACAGTACAAACGGCCTCGCGATCGCGAGGCACCACGAAAGGGAACCAGGATGGCAAAGCAGTCGATCTTCGGGCGCATCGCGCAGCTCACGAAGGCCAACATCAACAACCTCATCGACCAGGCTGAAGATCCGAAGCTGATGCTCGACCAGCTCGTTCGCGACTACACCAACAGCATCGCCGACGCGAAGAGCGCCGTCGCCGAGACCATCGGCAACCTGCGTCTCCTCGAGCAGGATCACACCGAAGACGTCGAGGCGGCTGCCAACTGGGGCACGAAAGCCCTCGCCGCCAGCAAAAAGGGCGACGAGCTCCGCACCTCAGGCAACTCGACCGAGGCCGACAAGTTCGACAACCTCGCCAAGGTCGCCATCGGGCGCCAGATGTCGGCGGAAAAAGAGGCCAAAGACGCCGAGCCCACCATCGCGCAGCAGACGGAGGTCGTGGCCAAGCTCAAGACCGGCCTCACGCAGATGGAAGAGAAGCTCCGCGACCTCAGCAACAAGCGCAACGAGCTCGTGGCCCGCTCGAAAATGGCCGAAGCGCAGGGCAAGGTCAACGACGCTATCGGCAGCATCAACGTGATGGATCCCACCAGCGACCTGGGGCGGTTCGAAGACAAGATCCGTCGCGAAGAGGCGAAGGTGATGGGCCAACAAGAGCTGCAGGCGTCGAGCCTCGATGCGCAGTTCGAGAGCCTCGACGACCTCGGCGCCGAGACCGAGGTGGAGGCGCGGCTCGCGCAGCTCAAGCTCGGTGGTGGCGCCGCCCCGGTCGAGCACTGGGAGAGCAAGCCGCTCGGATCCTGAATTTCTCGGTGCCCCGGTCGAGCCGGACTCGGCTCGTCCGAGGGCACCGTGCCACACTGGCCGCATGAGGTTCGTCGCAGTTCCGCAATGGCAGGGTTCACCGTCGTCGCGAGCCATGAGGCTGGTCGATGGAGCGAACGCCATTCTCGGCGATCTGCCCGCCAAAGCCACCTCGGTGATCGAGGTGCCGCCCGGTGCTGGCGACGGTGTGGGCACGAGCATCCACCGTCTCTCGGCTGTGTCCGCGGTCGCTCGGGCTCTCGCCGACGAGCTCTCCCGTAGCGACGACCCGGCGTTGGTCGTGGGCGGCGACTGCGGCATCGAGTTCGCCGCGGTCCGCACCGTTCTCCGTGACGACACCGCGGTGGTCTGGTTCGACGCCCACCCCGACGTGCACTCGCCCGAGACGAGCGAAAGCGGAGCATTCAGCGGGATGGTGCTCGGAGCACTGCTCGGTCGCGCCGACATCGAGCTCGCCTCGATCGGGATCGATCCGCCGCGCGTGCAACTCTCGGCCGATCGAGTCGTGCTCGCGGGCGCCCGAAGCTTCGACGAAGCCGAAGACTCCTACGTCGAGGCCACCGGCATGCGTTCCGTCGGCGCGTTCGACCTGGTCCCCGAGGAGGTCGTCGAGGCTGTCGCTGCCACCGGTGCGACCTCCGTGTACATCCACGTCGACCTCGACGTGCTTGACCCCGCTGCCTTCGCCGGACTCCTCGACCCGCAGCCGTTCGGCCTCGAGCCAGCGACGCTGATCGCCACCATCCAAGCGCTTCGGGCCCGATTCGACCTGGTGGGGGCAGGCATCTGCTCGTTCGCGCCGGCGAACGACGACGCTGCGGCCGACGACATGAGCACGATTCTGCGGGTGATCGGAGCGATCGCCCGCTGAGCGGGCCCTCAGCCTACGAAACCGGCCGAACTGGGCCCAGAAGTGCCAGAAATGCCCGAATTCGTAGGCTGACGGATCGGTGATCCTACGATGAGGGCATGAGCCCCGCCTCCAAGTCCAAGGCCGCCATCGCGGCCCTTCCCGACGATCGCCCGCGCGTCAGCGTCGAACGCGACGGCCACGTCCTCCTCATCGGCCTCGACCGCGAAGAGAAGCGCAACGCCGCCGACCTTCGCATGCTCCGCGAGCTGAGCCTCGCCTTCGGGCTGCTCGACCGCGATCCCGACCTCTGGTGCGGCCTCGTCTTTGCCCACGGGGAGCATTTCACCGCCGGTCTCGACCTCGGCGACGTCGCCCGGGCCGTCACCGCCGACGGGCTCGACATCGTTCCCGAGGGGGGCCTGCACCCGTGGCAGGTCGACGGCACGCAGCTCACGAAGCCGCTGGTGATGGCAGTTCAGGGCACCTGTCTGACGCTCGGCGTCGAGCTCGCCCTGGTGAGTGACATCGTGATCTCGGCGAAGAACGCGCGCTTCGGCCAGATGGAGGTGCGGCGCGGAATTCTGCCGTTCGGCGGCGCGACCACACGGTTTCCGGCGCGGGTCGGATGGGGCAACGCCATGCGCTGGATGCTCACCGGCGAGACCTTCGACGCGAAAGAGGCCCTCCGCATCGGCCTGGTTCAAGAGGTCGTGTTCAACGATCAGGTCTACAACCGCGCGATCGACATCGCTCACCGGGTCGCGGCCCAAGCACCGCTCGCCGTGCAGGCAACGCTCGCCAACGCCAAGCTCGCCGGCCGGGAAGGCGAGGAAGCAGCCCACGCCGCGCTGCAGGGCGAGCTCGTTCGGTTGATGGCGACCGACGACTCGAAGCTCGGGATGACGTCGTTCCGGAACCGTGGGGAAGCGGAGTTTACGGGGCGGTAGAGCAGAGGATCCGCGGATCCTCGTGGTCATTCGGCCGAGACGCACGAAAGCCCGCCACCGCGCTTCGCGGGACGGGCTTTCGTGAGGGGAGCTAGATGTCAGCTCTTGAAGACGTCTTTCACGTCTTCGCCGGTCTTCTTCACTGAAGCGGAGGCCTGGTCTTTGTGACCCTCAGCTTCGAGGTTCTCGTTGTCGGTCTTGTCGCCGATGACCTCTTTGGCCTTGCCAGCGATGTCTTGTGCTGCGTTCTGGATCTTGTCTCCGAGTGCCATGAGTGCCTCCTCGTCGCGATGAATTGACACGGGTCCGTGTCTGAAATGGAAAGTACTCCCTGTCCCCCATGCCGCTCTCAGCGAATACTCCGGGATGACACGCGCGGGGTCGACGGCGGGGCGATACGTTCGTGTCATGACCACTACCTACGACCTCATCGTGATCGGAGCCGGCGCGGTCGGCGAGAACGTGGCGGACTACGCCACGCGCAATGGCCTCAAGGTCGCCCTCGTCGAAGCCGAGCTCGTCGGCGGTGAGTGCTCCTACTGGGCGTGCATGCCGTCGAAGGCCCTGCTCATGAGCTCGACCGTGCTCGATGCCGCCAAGGCAGTCGGCGGTGCCCGCGAGGCCGTTACCGGCGAGGTCGACGTGCAGGCCGTCCTGAACCGCCGCAACTCGTTCACTAGCAACTGGAACGACTCGTCACAGGCCGACTGGGTATCGGGAGCCGGCATCGATCTAATCCGCGGGCACGCGACCATCACGGGCGTGAAAGAGGTCACCGTCGACGGCGCCGTCTACACGGCCACCCACGCCGTCGCCGCGGTCACCGGGTCGAGCGCCCTGCTCCCCGACATCGCCGGTCTTGCCGAGGCGAAACCGTGGACAAGCCGCGAGGCGACCAGCCAGCAGAGCATTCCCCAGAGCCTGATGATCATCGGCGGCGGGGTCGTCGCGGCCGAGATGGCGACGGCGTACCAGCAGCTTGGAGCCAAGGTGACTATCGCCTCGCGCAGCGGCCTCCTCGGCGGCCAGGAGCCCTTCGCCGGTGAGTTCGTCACCGAGGCACTGACGGCTCTCGGCGCGGACGTGCGGTTGAACACGTCGCCCACCGGCGTCGTGCGCACCGAGCACGGCCTGGTCGAGACCACCCTCGACTCGGGTGACGTCGTCATCACCGACGAGATCCTCGTCGCTACCGGCCGAGTCCCCCGCACCTCCGACCTCGGCCTCGAGAATGTCGGCCTGACACCGGGCGACTGGCTCGAGGTCGACGACACCCTTCTCGTGCACGGCACCGACTGGCTCTACGCTGTCGGCGACGTCAACCACCGCGCACTCCTCACCCACCAGGGCAAGTACCAGGCGCGCGCTGCCGGCGAGGTCATCGCGGCCCGCGCGAAAGGAACCGACCTGCACACCGAGCCGTGGGGTGCTCACGTCGCGACGGCCGACAATGCCGCCGTACCGCAGGTCACTTTCACCAGCCCCGAGGTGGCGAGCGTCGGTCTGACCGCCGACGCCGCCGGCAAGCAGGGCATCGACGTCAAGGTGATCGACTACGACCTCGCGGGGGTCGCCGGCTCGGCGTTGAAGTCGGACAGCTACAAGGGTCAGGCGCGCCTCGTCATCGACGAGTCGCGCAAGGTCATCGTCGGCGCCACCTTTGTGGGCCCCGAGGTCTCCGACCTGCTGCACGCCGCGACCATCGCCGTCGTCGGCGAGGTGCCGATCGACCGCCTCTGGCACGCCGTCCCCTCGTACCCGACGGTCAGCGAGGTCTGGCTTCGACTTCTCGACACGTACGGGCGCCCGTAGCCCGCGATGAAGAACCCTCTGCTCGACTCTTCGGTCTCTCGCGCGGGAGCTGCGTTCGCCACGGCGGTCGGGCTCGCCGTGGGTGTGCCGTTGAGCATCGGGCGGGTGCGGGTCGAGGGCGACCTCATCGTCTGCCGGGGTCTGCCCCGCTGGGCATTCCGGCGCGGGGGCTCCTGCATCGGCCGGGTGTACCTGACCCGAGACAACGACGGCCCCGACGTGCTCGAGCACGAGGCCGTTCACGTCGCTCAGTGGCGCCGATACGGAATGCTCATGCCGCTCCTGTACGCGATCGCGGGACAGGATCCACGTAAGAACCGATTCGAGGTCGAAGCCGGTCTCGAGAAGGGCGGCTACTAATGACCTCAGGATCCGCGCACGACCCCCGCACCATCATCATCACCGGCGCCTCGAGCGGAATCGGCAAGAAGGCCGCGGTCGCCCTCGCCGCGGGCGGTGCGACCGTCGCGGTCGTCGGCCGGAACCCCGAACGCACGCGGGCTGTCGCCGAGGAAGTCGGTGGCATCGCCTACGTCTGCGACTTCGACCGACTCGACGCCGTGCGCGAGCTTGCGCAGAAGCTGCTCGACGCTCACCCGCGCATCGACGCACTGGCGAACAACGCCGGCGGGCTGGTCAGCCAGAGGGCGGTGACCGCCGACGGCTTCGAGCGCACGCTGCAGTCGAACCATCTCGCGCCGTTCTTCCTGACTCGTCTGCTGCTGCCCCGGATCCTCGAGTCCGATGGTCGAGTGATCTCGACTTCCAGTGCCGCGAACATGTTCGGCCGCGTTCGACTCGACGACCTGAACTGGGGCAAACGCCCCTGGCTCGGCGGCTGGGGCGCCTACGGCACGAGCAAGCTGCTGACGAACATGTTCATCTCGCAGTTGGCCGCACGGTCGCGGGTGAAGGCGTTTGCGTTCCACCCCGGAATCGTGACGACGTCGTTCGGCATGAACTCGGCCACGATGCGGGTCGTCAGTTCGGTCACGAACGGTCATTACGGCATCTCGGCGGACGCGGGCGCTGTCCCTCTGATTCAGCTGGCCGGGCCGACGACGATCGGCGTTCCGAGCGGCACCTACTTCGACCAGCTGAAACCGTTCGGCCGACAGGCGCCGCAGGCGAAGAACACCATGCTCGCCGAAGTGGTGTGGGAGCGGACGTCGGAGATGGTCGGCCTGCCGGCGTCGCTCGACTGAGCCGCGCTAGCCCATCGTGGGCGCCGAGAGTACGCAAATGGCCCTTCTGGCGGTGGTGAGGGGCCATTTGTGTACTCTCGGCGATCGCACCCCATGTGTGGCGGCCGGGCCAATGCAGGCAGGGCTGATCTGGCAGCCAAGCTTGCAACTCCCTCCAGATCGAGACAGGTCGTTCGGTTCCGTCAGGTAAGGCATGCCATAGTTAGGGTGTGCTTACCTCCGAGACGAACCGACCGGCCCCGGCTCGACCCGCCACTGCCCGACCGGCCCCGGCCCGCCCCGCACATCGGTCGTTCCGTGTCTCCGTCAAGCGGGTCAGGCGCCTCAGCCCGAGCTTCGTGCGCATCACGTTCACCGGCGACGATCTCGGCGACTTCGGCGACGAGGGTCTCGACCAGCGCATCAAGATCGTGCTGCCTCTGCCCGAGTCGGGGTACGACACGTTCCCGGTCGACGACGACTGGTACGGCGCCTGGCGACAGCTGCCCGACGGAGCCCGGCACCCGCTCCGTACCTATACGGCGCGTGCCATTCGCCCGGCCGAGCGCGAAGTCGACGTCGATTTCGTCTCCCACGGCGACACCGGGCCAGCCTCGGCGTGGGCGAATCATGCGAACGTCGGCGACGACATGATGCTGATCGGGCCCGACGGAACGAGCGGCTGGTCGGGATCCGGCATCGAGTGGAAGCCCGCCGGAGCCGCAACGACGCTTCTGGCCGGAGACGAAACTGCCGTGCCGGCCATCGCAGCGATCTTGAACCAGCTGCCGGGCGAAGCCCAGGGGTGCGTGTTTCTCGAAGTGCCCACCACGGCCGACGCACTCGACCTCGTCAAGCCCGACGGCGTCCACGTCGAGTGGCTCGATCGCGAGGCCGACCCTGCGGCGCATGGAACCAAGCTCATCGACGCCGTCCGCAACTGGACGAGCCGCTACCTCACGGCCACGCACCACGGCAAAGCGATCGACCCGGCCACGCTCAAAGACGTCGACATCGACCACGACATCCTCTGGGAGGTGCCGGAGGGCCGCGACCTCTCCGGCCAGTTTTACGCGTGGCTTGCCGGTGAAGCCCAAGCGATCAAGACGCTCCGCCGCTTCCTGGTCAGCGAGGTCGGCATCGACCGCAGTCAGGTGGCCTTCATGGGGTACTGGCGCGTCGGCAAGTCGGAGAACTGATGCAGCCGACAAGCACGACCCGTGGCTGAGGCCACGACTACCCCGCGCACCGGCCTGAGCTCGCGAGAAACATCCGCACGTCGCCCGAGGCCGAGTGCTGCTCGTCTGGCACCGGGTCTCGCTCTCGCCGCCGGGATCCTCGCCCTCGTCCTTCTTCTCAGCGTCGCCGTGGGCACGTACTACGTGCCGCTCCCCCGCGTTTGGCAGGCGCTCGTCGACCCCGGCACGAGTTACGCCGACACGGTGGTGCAGTCGAGGATCCCGCGGACCGTCCTCGGCCTCCTCGCCGGAGCCGCGCTCGCCGTCTCCGGGGTCATCGTCCAAGGCCTCACGCGCAACCCGCTCGGCGATCCGGGCCTCCTCGGCGTCAACGTGGGCGCCGCCGCGGCGATCGTCACCGGCATCGCTTTCTTCGGTGTCGGCACCGGCTCCGAGCGGGTGTGGCTCGCTCTTCCCGGCGCTCTGGTCGCGGTGGTCGCCGTCTATGCGCTCGGCTCCAGCCGGCGAGGCACCACTCCGGTCAAGCTCGTCCTGGCCGGTGCAGTCATCACCGCGATCCTCAGCGCCTACATCCAGGCGATCACGCTCACCCACCCGAATGCCTTCAACAGCTACCGGTTCTGGGTGCTCGGCTCGCTGGCCGGGCGTGACGCCCAGTTGATCGGGCAGACGCTTCCCTACCTCGTCGCCGGGTTCGCGCTCGCAGCCCTGCTGCCGGGATCCTTGAATGCGCTCGCCCTCGGCGACGACACCGCGACGTCGCTCGGCGCGAAGGTCGGCCGCACCCGTATCCTCGGTGGTCTCGCAGCCGCCCTGCTGTGTGCCGGAGCGACGGCCGCCGTCGGTCCGATCGCGTTCATCGGGCTCGCTGTGCCCCATATCGTTCGCAGCTTCACGGGCGGCGACCACCGCTGGCTCCTCCCCTTCTCGGCGCTGCTCGGGCCCGCGATGCTGCTGCTGGCCGACATCGTCGGCCGCGTCATCGCGAGCCCGCAGGAGCTCGAGGTCGGCGTCGTGACCGCGTTCCTCGGCGCTCCGGTGCTGCTGTGGGCCGTGCGCAGGATCCGAGGGCGCGAGTGAGCGCCGGAAGGTCGCGGCCGGGGATCGCCCCCGACGCCGCTCTGAGCTCGACCGCGACGAGGCGACCCGTCGTCCGCGTCGGATCCTGGTTGAGCCTGCCCTATCGGCGTCGGTCGGTTGTCGTGGGAGGAATCCTCGCCCTCGGCGTTCTGCTGCTCGCCCTCCTGACGCTCACCCTCGGCACCCTCGGCATCCCGCTGACCGAGCTTCCCGCCGCGATCGCGAGCCCTGAACCGGGCCGCACCGAGTTCGTCCTCAATGTCCTCCGGGGCCCGCGTCTCGTGACCGCGATCGGCACCGGTGCGGCTCTCGGCGTCGCGGGGGCGCTGTTCCAGACGGTGACACGGAATCCGCTCGGGAGCCCGGACGTGATCGGGCTCGGTGCGGGAGCGAGTGCCGGTGCCGCCTGCTTCGGATTGCTGCTGCCGGGGATCCTGCCCGTACCCGCCGGCGCCCTCGTGGGAGCACTGGTCGCGATGAGCCTCGTGTGGCTCGGCACCGGGCGGGGCTTCTCGTCGCCCGGCCGAATGATCCTCGTCGGCATCGCCGTCTCGGCCATGGCCGTCGCCTTCGTTCAGTACGTCACCACGCGCGTCAATCAGCAGGAGGCGACGACCCTCGCCGCCTACATCAGTGGCACGCTCGCCGACCGCGACTGGGGCGACGCGACCGAGATCTGGGTCGCCGTCATCGTGCTCGTTCCTTTCGCACTGCTTCTCGGCCGACGCCTCGACCTGGTCGAGATGGGAGACGACCTCGCCGACTCGCTCGGGGGCCGCTCATCGCTGACCCGCACCCTCGTCGTGCTCGTGGCTATCGGTCTCGGCACGGCAGCCGTGGCCGCGACGGGTCCGATCTCGTTCGTCGCCCTGACCGCACCGCAGGTCGCCCGACGGCTCGCGAAGGCACCGGGGGCCGGGATCCTGCTCGCCGCGCTCTTCGGCGCCGTCATCCTCATGGCCGCCGATCTGCTCGTGCAGCAGTCGCCGTTCGGCGCGCAACTACCGGTCGGGCTCCTCACGGCGATGGTGGGCGGCGTCTACCTCGGGTATCTGCTGCTCCGCGAATGGAAGAAAGGGACCATCTGATGTCCGCTAACCTCTCTGCTCCCGCTACCGGTGCCGCGCCGAGTTCGCTCACCGCCACCGGCCTCCGGCTCGCCTACGACGACCGGGTGATCGTCGACGGTCTCGACTTCGACGTTCCGGCCGGGGAGCTCACCGTGATCATCGGCCCGAACGCGTGTGGCAAGTCGACGCTGCTCAAGGCCCTCGCCCGCACGCTGAAGCCCTCCGCCGGGCAGGTGTCGCTCGACGGCAAGCCGCTCTCGTCTTACCGCAGCAAAGACATCGCCAAGCGGCTCGGCATGTTGCCGCAGAGCCCGATCGCCCCCGAGGCGATCACGGTGCGCGACCTCGTCGGTCGAGGGCGCTTTCCGCACCAGGGGGTGTTCCGGCAGTGGTCGGTCTCAGACGAGGCGGCCTGTGACCGGGCGATGGCGTCGACCGGGGTGGCCGAGCTCGCCGACCGGCAGGTCGCCGAGCTGTCGGGAGGACAGCGCCAGCGCGCCTGGATCGCGATGGCGCTGGCGCAAGAGACGGAGCTGCTATTGCTCGACGAGCCGACCACCTTCCTCGACATCGCCCACCAGTACGAGGTGCTCGAGCTCGCGGCACGTCTGCACCGGGAGGGCCGTACGCTCGTCGTGGTGCTGCACGACCTCAACCAGGCCGCGCGCTATGCGACCCACCTCGTCGTCATGAAGGAGGGGGCGATCGTCGCCCAGGGTGCTCCGGGCGAGATCGTGACGGCGCAGCTCGTCGACGAGGTGTTCGGATTGCCGTGCCAGATCATCGACGACCCGCAGTCGCACACGCCAATGGTGGTGCCGCTGGCGGCTGCCGCTCGCTGACAGGGCCGCAAATTCGAGAGCGATCCCGGCAACGAGAGGCAGCTGGCCCGGCGTGTCGCCGCGGATCGCTCTCAAATATGCCCGCGGGCGGCTGAGCGACGATCCGCCGCAGACGTTACAGAGCCGGCGCGGGGCTGGCGAACATCTCGCCGAGGTCGTGCCGGAGGTCGTAGGCGAACGAGGCCGGGCCGCCGATCCAGAACACGTAGTCGCTGGTGACGAGTGACTCGGAGTCGACGAAGAACTCCCCCACCCAGGCGCGAACGGCGCGGTCGAGGGCCATGCCGGAGAGGCACCGTTCGCCGGTGCCGGGCCGTCCGCTGCGACGCGACCGGTCGAGCCACGAGATAGCGACGCGACCGGGAGCAGTGATGGGCACGATCTCAGACGCGTCAGCGACCTCGATGAACACCTGGCCTCGCGCACAGATCGGGAGCACCTCGAGCATCGTCTGAATGTCGTCGATCGACGACGTGTCGCCGGCGAAGAGGACGCGCGTGGCCGACGGCTGGAGCTCGGGGGTGCTGTGTGCGAGGTACATGAGTCCTTCCAATATAGGTAAGGCTTACCTATTCCGCCAGCGCACCCGCCGGGCAGTGGCCGCATTCTCTCGATGCCGTGGTAATTTCTCTTCTGGCCGACGGTTCAGCAGTGATCTTCGGCGGGGGCGATCTTCCGTTCAGCAGCGACGGAATGGTCCGCATCGACAACGTGTTCATCAGCAACAGGTGTCTCCCGGCGTCCACATCCGCTCCGAAAGGTCTGCCTCACTGATGAGCTCTGCTCGCATCCGTACCACCCGCGCCCGTCTTCTCGCCGCCACCGCCCTGGCGGCCACCTCCGCCTTGATCCTCGCGGGCTGCACCGCAGGATCCGCGCCGAACGGCACCGGCACCCCCGATACATCCGCCACCGTCACCGTCGGCCTCGTACTCGAGCCCACCGACCTCGACATCCGCACCACCGCCGGCATCGCCCTCGATCAGGTTCTGATCGACAACGTCTACCAGGGCCTCGTCGGGCGAACCTCGACCAACAAGATCGTCGATGTGCTCGCCAAGAGCCACACCGTCTCGTCCGACGGCCTCACCTACACCTTCCCCTTGCAGACGGGCGTGAGCTTCGGTGACGGGAAGGCCATGACCCCGGCCGACGTCGTCTGGTCGCTCGAGCAGGTCAAGAAGACGAAGACGTTCGTCAATTCGGCCGATCTCGTCAAGGTGAAGACCATCTCGGCGAGCGGCGACACGATCACGCTGAAGCTCTCGCAGCCCGACTCGAACCTGCTCTGGGCCCTGTCCGGCCGTGCCGGGCTGGTGCTCGAGAAGGCCGCGACGAACGACCTCAAGACCACCGCGAACGGCACCGGCCCGTACAAGCTGACGACGTGGAAGCAGGGCGACAGCATCGCTCTCACCCGCAACGGCGACTACTGGGGCACCAAGGCCAAGGTCGCGGGCGTGACGTTCCGCTACTACACCAGCCCCTCGGCCGCCATCAACGCGGTCATCTCGGGCGACGTCGACGTGCAGACCGCAGTCGACGCGACACTCAAGTCGCAGCTCACCGGGGTTGACGGCATCAGCCTCAAGTCGGGCAAGACCACCGACAAATACACGCTGGCCTTCAATAACAGGAATAAGCCGTTCACCGACATTCGGGTGCGCCAGGCGATCCGCGAGGCGATCGACAGCAAGGCGCTGATCACGGCCCTCGGCGGTTCGGGTGTTACCCAGGGCGGTCCCATTCCCGCCCTCGACCCCGGCTACGAAGACCTCGCGAGCGTCGACGCCTACAACCCCGACAACGCCAAGAAGCTGCTCAAGGCGGCCGGCGCGGAGAACCTCTCGCTCGACCTCACCTACGCCAACTTCTACCCCGCGGCTATCGGCGACGTGCTCACCTCCGATCTGAAGAAGGTCGGCATCACGCTGAACGTCAAGCAGACCGACTTCACCACCTGGATCAACAACGTGCTCGTCGACCACGACTACGAGCTGAGCATCGTCAATCACGCCGAGTCGCACGACTTCGGCAACTGGGCCAACCCCGACTACTACTTCGGGTACGACAACAAAAAGGTGCAGCAGCTCTACTCCGAATCGCTCTCGGCGACCGACGAGGCCACCGCGGCGGACAAGCTGAAGCAGGCAGCGAAGATCGTCGCGAACGACGCGCCCGCCGATTGGCTCTACACCGCGACGACCCTGACGGCCGTGCACGACGGCATCACGGGGTTCCCGACGTCGTCGACCTCCGCCCGCCTCGACCTGGCCGACCTGGCGAAGTCCGAGTGACCGGCCGGTGATCCGGTTCGTCCTGTCGCGTCTGGTGCTGCTGGTCGTCGGCCTCGCCGCTGCCAGCGCGCTGATCTTCTTCACGCTGCGGCTGCTGACGGGCGACGTCGCGCAGGTGATCGCCGGCACGCAAGGCACTGCTGAACAGGTCTCCGCTATCCGGTCGTCCCTCGGGCTCGACCGGCCGCTGCCTGTTCAGTACGCCGACTGGATCCTCGGCCTGCTCCACGGCGACCTCGGTCGCTCGATCGTGACCGGCTCGTCGGTGGCGTCGCAGCTCGGCCAGAAGCTCGCCGTCACGCTGCCTCTCGCCGGGCTCTCGCTGGTGATCGGACTCGTCGTGGGCATCCCCCTCGGCGTCGTGTCGGCGATCCGACATCGGCGGCCGAGCGGCACGGCGATCTCGGTCGTCGCCCAGGCCATCGCGGCGATCCCCGCGGTCTGGGGCGGCATGATCCTGATCGCCGTGTTCGCGGTCGCGCTGAAGCTGCTTCCGACGCAGGGGTTCCCGAGCGACGGCTGGCAGGATCCGGCACGCGCCCTGCGCAGCCTCCTCCTGCCGGCCCTCACGATCGGGCTGATCGAGGGCGCCGTCCTGCTGCGCTTCACCCGATCGGCCGCTCTCGGTGCCCTCGACGAGGACTACGTCCGAACGGCCGCGTCGAAGGGCATGACCCGGACGCAGGCCGTCGTGCGGCACGGTCTGCCCAATGTGCTGCTCAGCGTCGTGTCGGTGCTCGGCGTCCAGCTGGCAGCACTACTCGTCGGCGCCGTGCTCGTCGAACAGCTCTTCGCGCTCCCGGGTGTCGGCCGGATGCTCGTCTCCGACGTCGGCGTGCGCGACCTCCCGAAGGTCCAGGGCGAGCTGCTCGCGCTGACGGGCCTCGTGTTGATTCTCGGGTTCGTCGTCGACCTGGTGCACCGCGCCGTCGATCCGCGACTGCGGGAGCCGGGCGAGTGAGCGGCGTGGAGACCGCGAAAGAGGCCCGCACAACCGGGCGCCGGACGCGCCGGGCGCCCTGGTTCGCCGAACTGCTGCGCCGGCCCGCCGGGGTCGCGGCGGGAGCCTGGATCCTCGTGCTCGTCGTCTCGGCGGTCGTCTCGTCGTTCTGGACTCCCCACGACCCGTTCGAGGCCGACCCCGCGTCGATGTGGCAGACCCCGTCGTGGGCGCACCTGTTCGGTACCGACGGCATCGGCCGCGACATCTTCAGCTACGTCTTCGCCGCGAGTCGCACGACGGTGCTCGTCGCGGTCTCGGCCGGGCTCCTCGCCACCGTCGTCGGCGTCGGGCTGTCGGCCCTCGGCTCGCTCACGGCCCGGTGGGTGCGCGAGTCGATGGCCGTGGTGATCGATATCCTGATCGCGTTCCCGGCGATCCTCATAGCCATGCTGCTGTCGTCGATCCTCGGCGGGTCGCTGTTCGTCGTCGTCACCGCCGTCGGCATCGGCTACGGCGTGAATATCGCGCGGGTGTCGCGCGCCGAGATCCGCCGCGTGGGGCGCACCGACTACGTGCTCGCCGCTCGCGCGAGCGGAGTCGGACCGGCCGGGATCCTGGGCCGCCACATCCTGCCGAACGTCGCCCCGGTGTTCGTCGTGCAGCTGTCTCTCGCCATGGCGACGTCGATTCTGGCGGAGGCCGGGCTGTCGTATCTCGGCTACGGCGCCTCCGCGTCGACCGCGTCGTGGGGCCGCCTGCTGAACGACCTGCAGGTGTACATCGCGATCCACCCGGGCAGCGTGGTCTGGCCGGGGCTCGCGATCACCCTCACCGTGCTGGCCTTCAATCTGCTCGGCGACGCGATCCGCGAGGTCAGCGATCCGCGACTCCGCACCGCCTCGATCCGCGCCGACCGGCGGAGGAACCACTCATGAGTCTCACCGTCACCGGCCTCACCGTCACCATCGGCGGTCGCACCGTCGTCGACGACCTCTCGTTCACGGTCGCCGACGGGGAGCGCTTCGGTCTCATCGGAGAATCAGGATCCGGCAAATCGCTCACCATCCTCTCGCTGCTGGGCCTCGCCCCCGAGGCCGCCCACGTCACCGGAAGCGCCGTTCTCGACGGCACCGAGTTGATCGGCCTCTTCGAGAAGGAGCTCGCGACCATTCGCGGCAACCGGGTCGGCATGGTGTTCCAAGATCCGCAGTCGGCGCTCAACCCGCTCCACCGCATCGGGCGACAGATCGTCGAGCCGCTGCGTCTGCACGCGGGCAGGAACGAACGGCTGTCGAAGGCCGAGCTGCGCGAGCGGGCCATCGAGGCGGTGCGCGAGGTCGGGCTGCCGGATCCTGAATCCCTCGTCGATGCGTACCCGCACCAGCTCTCGGGCGGGCAACGACAGCGAGTCGGAATCGCGATCGCGCTGGCCTGCCGCCCGGGTCTTCTGCTCGCCGACGAGCCGACCACCGCACTCGATGTGACGACACAGGCCGAGATCCTCGCCCTGTTCGAGCGACTCGTCTCGTCGCGGGGCACCTCGCTCGTCTTCGTCACGCACGACCTCGCGGTCCTGTCGCGGATCGCCGACGACGTGGCGGTGCTCTCGGCCGGGCACGTGGTCGAACGGGGCCCGGTCGCCACGCTGCTCGAAGCTCCGACGCATCCGGTGACCCAGGGTCTCGTCGCCGCCGCCCGCGCTACGACTTGGAGCGCCTCGTGACCGCCCCGTCACCGGGGCTCGGCGGCTCGTCGCCCCTGCTCGTCGGCTCGGGGATCGGCCGAGACTTCACGCTGCCCCGCCAGTCGCTCTTCACGCCGGGCGCCACCCGGCACGCCGTCGTCGACGCGTCGCTCTCGGTCGGCGCCTCGGAGAGCGTCGGGCTGATCGGCGAATCGGGGTCGGGTAAATCGACGCTGGTGCGGATCCTTCTGGCTCTCGCCCCCGCGTCCGCGGGAACCGTCCGCTTCGACGGACGCCCGGTCACACCGGGACGGGCTGCGTCGCTGCGGTGGTTCCGCAGGCAGACGGGTGTCGTGCTCCAGGATCCGTATGCGTCGCTCGACCCCCGCATGACCGTCGAGGCCATCGTCGGCGAACCCCTCCGCGCCCTCGACATCGCCGGATCGCATCGCTCGCTCATCACGGCCATGCTCGACCGGGTCGGGTTGTCGGCGTCGATGCTCGACCGCTACCCGCACGAGTTCTCCGGAGGCCAACGGCAGCGGATCGCCCTCGCCCGCGCCCTCGTCCACTCGCCCCGGCTGCTGGTTGGCGACGAGCCGCTCAGCGCACTCGACGTGACGGTTCGCGCGCAGATCCTCGAACTGCTGGCGACCCTCCGCGACGAGATGGGTCTGTCGCTGCTGATCGTGTCGCACGACATCGGACTCGTCGACCACCTGTGCGACCGGGTGGCGGTGATGCAGGCGGGGCGGATCGTCGAACAGGGCGCGACGTCGGCTGTGCTGCGCTCGCCCGAGCACGCCTACACGCGGCGACTGATCGCGTCGGTGCCGACGCTGCCCTGAGCCGCCGAGGCCGTCCGGGCTGCGCTGGCTGCGGGGCCGCGCTGGCTGCGGGATCGCGCTGCCTGCGGGGCTACGCTGCCTGCGGGGTCGCGCGAATCGGCCAAGGTCACAGCGCCGCGGCGCGCGATGTCGGCCGTTTCGCGCGAGGTTGCGTGCTGCTGCTTGGGCGGATGACACGTCACCACTGCGGCGGGTGCCGCCTCTGCCACTTCAACCGCCGCTCGAGCTGCGCCCCGATCGCGAGCAACACGTCTTCGCGGCCCGGCCGCCCGATCAATTGCACGCCCACCGGAAGACCGTCGACCTCGTGCACCGGAAGCGAGATGGCCGGCAGCCCGGCGACGTTGACGAACGACGTGAACGGCGCGTACTGGCACTGCTGCTCGAAGTTCCGTTCGGCGTCGACCGCGTCGTACCAGCCGTTCGGGCGCGGCGGCAGAGCGAGTGTCGGAGTCAGCACCGCATCGAACCCTGAGAAGGCGTCGATGACCGCGCGCTCGTAGGCGGTCAGACCTGCCAGGGCCGAGGCGAGGTCGAACGCCGACAGGGCACGCCCTTGCAGCACCAGCCAGCGCGTGATCGGCTCGAGCAGGTCGAGGTCGTCGCCGAATGCCGGGATCGTCGACGCACCGGCCTTCCACAAGACAGTGAAGAGCCGCCCGTAGTCGGCCACCGGAACACGCACACCATCGGGCTCGACTTCGTGACCGACTGCGGCGAGGTGCTCCATCGTGAGGCTCATCGCGGCGAGCACCGACGGGTCGAGACCGATGTCGAATGTGTCGTCCCAGGGGCTCGTAGTGGTGGTCGCGATCCGGAACCGTCCTTCGCCGCGCACCGCCGCGGCGAGGTACGAGAACTCCTCGCTCGGAGCAGCCCGCACCGCGTAGAGGTCACGCGGGGGCCTCGAGTCCGGCGACACCATCGCGTCGAGCAGCATTCCGGCATCGGCGACCGTGCGGGCCAGCGGGCCTCCCACGGCGAGACCGCCGAGGCTCGTGAGGCCGGACTGCGTGGGCACCCGTCCGCGCGAGGGTTTCAGCCCGACCAGGCCCGTGGCCGACGCCGGGATGCGGATGGAACCTCCGCCGTCGGATCCTGGTGCGAACGGAACAAGGCCGGCAGCAACCGCGGCAGCCGACCCTCCGCTCGACCCACCGGCGTTGAGCGACGGGTCGTAGGGAGTGCTCGTCGACCGGCCGATCAGCGACTCGGTGTACGCCGTCAGCCCGAACTCGGGGGTGGCCGTCTTGCCGAGACTGACCGTTCCGGCCGTGTCGAGAGCATCGACGATCGGTGACGACGTCTCGGCCACTCGACCCCTCGAGAGCCGCGAGCCTGCCCACGTCGGAACGCCGCGGCGGTCGACAAGGTCTTTATCGGCGAGCGGCAGACCCCAGAGCGGAGCCGCCGTGCTTCCTTCTCGGTCGAGGGCGTCGGCCCGGGCGCGTGCGAGGTCGGCCGTGACAGTGACGAAGGATCCGACCGAGGCGTCGATCCGCTCGACGCGCTCCAGGTAGTGATCCGTGAGCTCGCGCACGCTGACGTCGCCGCGCCGCAGCCAGTCGTACTGCTCGTGCGCGCTGAGATGGTGGAGTTCGAACATCGATCACGAGCCTAGAGGCCCCGCGTCACTTGCGATGTTCTGCGAACTCCCAGGCACGAATCGTCCGAGCCGGGCGTACTCTGAAGTCACCTTCGGGGCCAACCACCCCGAACGCAGCCCAGCTGCACCAAGAGAGCCAACCACTCTCACTCGATCGACCATGAAGGTGATCGCCCGTGGATCAGACGGTGCGGTGCTCGTCAGAGCACTCGACGGACGGAGTCGCGGCCAGCGGAATCAACCGCTCGGCCCGCACCCCGATCACCGTCGTGCGCCTTCTGCTCCTTTCCGGCCTCGTCGGTCTCGCCCTCGTGGTCATCTCGTTCTTCCTGGGGTCAGGTCAGGCTCATGCCGCCGCCCCCGCCGCTCCCGCATCGCAGCCCGGCTCGGGCTCCAGCCTCGTCGGGTCCCTCTCGAAGACCGTCGAGAAGGTCGCGGCACCCGCGTCGACCACCGTCAGCGGAACGGCCAAAACCGACGGCAGCACCGTCGGTGGCGTGACGAAGACCGTCGAGAAAGCCACCGCCCCGGTTGCGCCGGTGCACAAGGTGGTTTCCGCAGTCGTTCCGGTCGTGCCGAAGGCCGTCGCTCAGGTGGCCGCCACCAAGCCGGTCGCCCACGTCGTGGCCCCAGTTGCCGCTACCGTCGACGAGGTCGTCGACACGGTGACACAGGTGGCGCCCCCCGTTGCTGCGGTGACAGGAAAATCCCCGGTCAGCACGGTCACGAAGCCGGTCGCCGATACCGTCGACTCAGCCGTCTCCGGCCTCTCCGACGGTGTCTCACACCCGACGACGCCGATCATCCCGCCGGGCGTCACGTCACCTCCCGATCCGCACGTCCCGCCCGTCGTGACCTCGAATCCGACCCACGCCGTCCTCGGCGGCGACCCGGTCGCGAATGTCTCCGAGTCGGCTTCCGCATCTGCGACCGCTCCCGCCGAAAAGGCTCATTCCGCCGCGAGTTCCATCGAGGTGACCGGGGGCACAGCCGCTCCGCGCAGCGCCTCTCTCCTTCCGGTGGCGGCCACCTCGGTGACGGGCGTCTCGACGACTGGATCGACCATGTCGGATCCTGCCGTTCCGACCCCGGCGCACTCCCCCGCCGACCAGCCCGCTCCCGGGCCGGTACCGGCTGCCCCTGCGGGCATGAACGGATCGGCATCGTCCGGCAGCTCAGGATCCGCCGGCGGGATCGCGTTGACCGCCGACTTCGGCTACCTCCCCACGCTTTCCCTGCTTGCGTCCGGCACGAGTGAACGCGACACCGTTCCGCTCTCGCCCACCTACGACTCCGACACGACACCCGACTGACGGGCTGCTCGCCCCGCGCTGTGCTCACCGCACGCGCGCCGGGCACACGCATCCGTCCAGCGCCGCGCACCCGCGCTCCGCTCAGTCGAACCATTCGTTACAGGAGTCATCATCATGAACAAGTACGTCTTCCGCGGGCTCATCGGAGCCTGCTTCGTCGGAGGCCTCTGGGCCGTCGGCGCCACGGGGACCAACGCGGCCACCACGTCAGGATCCGACGGGCTGCTCTCCGGCACCCAGCTCGACGCCGTCGTATCGGCACCCGTCCAGGCCGCTGGTAACGCGGTCAGTGTCGTCGGCGACTCTGTGTCGGGCGCGGCTCCGGCAGCTGCGGCGCCCGCTGCTGCTGCTTCAGCTCCCGCAGCTTCGGCTGCTCCTGCTGCTCCTGCTGCTCCTGCTGCGTCGGCCCCGGCGCCTGCTGCTCCTGCAGCTTCGGCACCCACCACGACGGGCGCCTCGGGAATCCTGTCCGGCACCCAGGGCATCGTTTCCGTTCCCGTTCCCGTCGCAGTGACGGGCAACGCGATCTCGGTGGTCGGCGACTCGCACTCGGCCTCTGCGGCACCCGCCGCTCCGGCTCCCGCAGCTCCTGCCGCGCCCACCACATCCGGCTCCGACGGAATCGCCTCCGGAACCCAGGCCGTGATCGACGCTGCGGCTCCCGTGACGGTCTCCGGCAACAGCATCTCGGTGCTCGGTGACTCGCAGAGCGCAGGATCCGACGCCTCGTCCCCGGCCACCACGCCGACCTCGCCCGCGACTTCCGGTTCGGGCAGCTCGACGAGCGGATCCGACGGCATCGCGTCCGGCACCCAGATCGTGCCTGTCGTTGGAGTGCCCGTCACGGTCGGCGGTAACGCCATCTCGGTGATCGGCGACAGCTCGACCGGCGGCGGCACGACCGGAACCACGCCGACAACCGGCAGCACCGCTGGAACCGGCAGCACCACCACCGGCAACGACAGCACCCTCGGCGGGACGCAGGTCATCCCGTCCGTCGGACTGCCCGTCACGGTCGGCGGCAACGCCATCTCCGTGATCGGCGACAGCTCGACCGCCGGCAGCACGACCGGAACCACTCCGACCACCGGCACCGGCAGCACCGCTGGAACCGGCAGCACCACCACCGGTAACGACAGCACCCTCGGCGGCACGCAGGTCGTGCCCGTCATCGGACTGCCCGTCACGGCCGGCGGCAACGCCATCTCCGTGATCGGCGACAGCTCAACCACCAGCAACACGACCGGAACCACTCCGACCACCGGCACCGGCAGCACCGCTGGAACCGGCAGCACCACCACCGGTAACGACAGCACCCTCGGCGGCACGCAGATCGCGCCCGTCATCGGACTGCCCGTCGCGATCGGCGGCAACGCCGTGTCGGTGATCGGCGACACCAGCACCACCGGCACGACGACCGACCCGGTGACGCCGACTACACCGACCACGCCGACCGACCCCACGACGCCGACCACACCGACGTCGCCCGCAGAGCCCGGAACTCCGACGCTCCCGACCGACCCGATCGACCCGGCCTCGCCTGCCGAGCCGTCGGATCCCTCTGCTCCCTCGGTTCCCTCCACCGCGCTCGCCACGACGAACGAGGCTGCGACGAACAATGCTGCGACGACAGGTGACTCCGCGAACGGCGGCAGCATCGCCGCAGCGGGACTCGGCGGAACGACGGCCCTGGCCGCAACCACCGCTGTCGCCGCTGACGGATCGCTCGCTTTCACCGGCAGCGATTCCACCCTGGCGGGCCTGCTCGCGGCAGCGTTCCTGCTGCTGGGAGGTTTGGCGCTCGCACTGCGAGCTCGAATCCGTCACTGATCAGTCAGGCGGGAGCGGCTGCGCGACCTCATCGGGTCGCGTGGCCGCTCCGGCCTGCCCGGGAGGTGTTCAGAACTCTGGCACAAGTGGCCCGAACCGGCTCGATTGACCGGGTGGTCGCCACTTTTGCCAGAGTTGTGAACGGTGCCGGCCCCGACGCGAACCTCTAGCTTCGGCCGCGCACCGCACGCCGCGATCGACGCGGCAGGTTCTTCTGCATCGTCACCGTGCCGAGCCACCGGTCGAACTTGAAGCCGACCCGACCCATCCGGCCGATCTCGGTGAAACCGAACGAGGCGTGCAACCGAATCGACGCGTCGGCACCCTGGTCGCCGATGATCGCGATGATCTGACGCACACCCGCCGCATCGCAGGCTTCGAGCAGCGCGCCGAGCAGCGCACGGCCGAGGCCCTTGCCGGTGGACGCCGGACCAAGGTAGATCGACGTCTCGACGATCGCGCGGTTCGCGGCACGGGTCTGCCACGGCACCACGTGGGCGTAGCCGAGCAGGGTCCCGCCGGGCGACACCGCCACGAGAAACGGCAGTTCGAGCTTCTCGGCCTTAGCGAACACTCCGCGCCACTCGGCGAGCTGCTTCGGCGCGGTGTCGAACGTCACAGTCGAGTTAGCCACGTAGAGGTTGTAGACATCTCGGACCGCTGGCAAGTCGGTCGCCACAGCCGGGCGAATCTCGAACGAGAACGGGGCCTCCGCCGCCGGCGGCTTGCGCAAATGGCGCGGGAGCACACGCCGCGGCTGGTATTCCTCTTCGAGCACGCGCTCAGCCTTCCATGTCGGGGGCATTTCCGCGGGCAGAACCGCAGGTCCGGGCCGAGGATCCGCGAGCCGACACCCACATACCCGCCGCAGGCGCACTCCCCCGAACCCCGCGCCCCCCGCCCCGCGACATCGGCAGAGACCCGCCCGCGCGGCCTAGACCCGCCCGAGTGACTCAGACCCGCCGGCGCGGCCGTGTGCGTACGCCAGCCCTACGGGTATGTGCCATTGAGGCGTGTCTACGCCGGACGTACTGCTTCCGGCAACCGCCAATCAACCGGCTCGGCGCCCTGCTCGGTCAATAGCTCGTTGACCCGACTGAACGGCTTCGAGCCGAAGAAGCCGCGCGAGGCCGAGAGCGGCGACGGATGCACCGATTCGACGGTCGGCGTCGAGCCGAGCAGCGGCTTCAGCTTCTGGGCGTCTTTGCCCCAGAGCACTGCGACGAGGGGCTTCTCGCGAGCGACCAACGCCTCGATCGCCCGATCGGTGACGGCCTCCCAGCCCTTGCGGCGGTGCGATCCGGCGTCGCCCGGGCGAACCGTCAGCACCCGGTTGAGGAGGAGCACGCCGTGCTCCGACCACGAGGTGAGGTCGCCGTGAGTCACGGGCGCGATGCCGAGGTCGTCGTTCAGTTCGCGGTAGATGTTGGCGAGGCTGCGCGGAACGGGCCGGACGTGCGGGTCGACGGCGAACGACAGGCCGATCGGGTGACCGGGCGTCGGGTACGGATCCTGCCCGACGATCACAACCTTCACCTCATCGAACGGAGTTGTGAAAGCCCTCAGAACGGCGTCGCCTGCGGGCAGGTACCCGTGACCCGCCGCGGTCTCGGCACGGAGGAAATCGCCCAGGTCGTGGATGCGGTCTTCGACGGGGGCGAGGGCCCGAGCCCAGCCCGGGTCGAGCAGCTCGACGAGAGAGTGCGTCGTCATCGAGCGGTCAGACGGCCACGCCGAGCGTGCCGACGGACACCCCGACGATCTCGCCGTCGTCGTCGAGCTGGGGTTCGACCCGCCAGACACTGCCCGTGCCGATGACTCCGAGCGCGCCTTCGCCGACCACGAGTGCGGTGTTCTCGTCGATGGCGACGCCGCCCGTGACCAGTCCCGCCTCGGTTGCCGCGATGAGTCGGCTCAGGGTGCCCCATTGAACGGCGTGCACGTCGATAGCGAGGTCGACGAGCCCGAGACCCTGCGCCAGGGTCACCTCGTCGAGGCCTTCGGCCGCGTCGGGAGGGCAGACCTCGACTCCACCGATCGTGTAGCCGCCGAGAATGGCGGTGTCGGCAGCGATCATCGCCCCGGCCGAGAAGCCGAGATACGGCAGGCCGTCAGCGACGAGGAGTCGCACCTGGTCGATGAGGGGCACGACTGCCTCGAAGTAGGCGGGGGTCGAACCACCCGCGATCACGAGGCCGTCGATGTCGGAAAGCACGCGCGTGTCGAACACATCGCTCGACACGACCTCGGTGACCAGCGGTTCGCAGGGCCCGATCGAGGCCAGCATCGCCGGGAAACCCGAGCGGAACTCGGACGACGGGACGTCGTCTTCGACGACGACGAGCACAGCGACGCGGGGAACGTCGCGCCCGAGCCGCTTGCCGCGGGCCGCAGCCTCGACGACGAACGGTTCGAAGACGGCGGTTGACTCCGACCAGCCGCCACCCACCAGGTGAATGCTCATGTGCTCACCGTCACCGGGGGCAGTGCGCTCCACGGGAACGTGATCCAGTCGCTGGTGTGACGCCAGACATGGTCGGGTTCGAGAATCGTGCGCGGCTTGGAGTAGAGGCAGACGGTGTGCACGTCGGCACCGTGACCGCGCAGGATGTCGCGGACAAGCTCGAGGGTGCGGCCGGAGTCGGAGACGTCGTCGACGAGGAGCACCCTCTTGCCCGACAGAGCCGGGGCATCGAGCGCGGGCGGCAGAATGACTGGCTTCTCGAGCACGGAGTTGACGCCGGTGTAGAACTCGACGTTGATCGAGCCGCACATCTTGGTGTCGAGGGCGTACGAGATGGCACCGGCGAGAAGCAGACCGCCTCGGGCGATCGCGACGACGACATCGGGGCGAAAACCGCTCGCGAGAACGTCTTGCGCCAGGTCGCGGGAGGCTTCGCCGAACTCGAGCCAGCCCAGGATCTCGCGGGTGGAGTCTCGGGAGGACGTCACGGGGCGGGACGACTGTTCGTCGAAGGAGACCGGCTCGAGGTCGTCGGCACGCACGCCGGGCACGGCGTCATCGGGGAGGGAAACCATGGAGTCAACCGTAGTGGGCGGCGAGGCCGCCGTCATCACGCCGATCGCGACCACACGGGCCGAAACTGGATGCTGATGCGCGGCCCGATCGCGCGCTTCGTCTTGGCGATCGAGTGCTCGTGCGTGCGCTGGCACGAGCCGCCCATCACGACGAGATCACCGTGCCCGACGGGGAAGCGCCGCACCTCGCCACCCGACCGCGAGCGGAGCGCCAGAGTGCGGGCGGCGCCGACCGAGACGATGCCGACCATCGTGTCGCGATCGATGGCCTCGCCGACCTTGTCGCCGTGCCACGCGATGCTGTCGTCTCCGGTTCGGTAGAAGCAGAGCCCTGCCGTCTCGAACACCTGCTGCGGCGGTCGACCGTAGTGGGCGTTGAGAGCGGCCTGGGCCTCGGTGAGGACGGGATCAGGAAAGACGTGGTCGGGGCCGAACCACGAAACGAGTCGGGGAACGTCGACGACTCGGTCGTACATCTCGCGCCGGTCGGCCTTCCAGTCGACCCCGCCGGCGAGACGCTCGAACAGTGCGTCGGAGTTCTGCACCCAACCCGGCCGAACGTCGAGCCAGGCGCCCTCGCCGAGGTCGATCCGCTCGACCGAGCTGCCGAGTGACTCGAGTGTGGGGTCGGCGTCGAGGTCGTCGAAGAGCGAGGTCTGGAACGCGAGTGACATACCTCGATCGTACTGCAGAATTCGAACGTATGTTCGATTTATGGTTCCGGGCTCGCCCTGCCATTTAGGCTTCGTGCATGCAGCGGAACGCGTTCTCCCGGATGGTCCTGTCGTCGACCGAGCCCGCCGAGCTGGTGCTCTCGGTGGCCGCTGCCGAGGGGCAGCGAATCACCGAGACGCTGTCGGTCACCCAGGGTGGCAAAGAGGTGCCGATCCGCGAGGTCATCGACGATCGCGGCACTCGCCTTCACGTCGCGCACATGGCTCCGGGTCGGCTCGAGGTGGACTACCGCGTCGAAGTCACAGGACAGCAGGATCCGATCGCTCTCGGTGCACTCGACAGCATCCAGTACCTGCGGCCCAGCCGCTACTGCGAATCCGACACGCTGTTTCCGACGGCGCGCAGCGAGTTCGCGGGGCTGAGTGGTCTCGACCTGCTGGACTCCGTCGGATCCTGGGTCAACGGGCACCTCTCGTACGTGCCGGGCTCGAGCGCACCGACCGATGGTGCCGTCCGCACCTTTCTCGACCGGCGCGGCGTCTGCCGCGACTACGCCCACCTCGTCGTCGCACTGCTGCGAGCGCTCGACGTTCCGGCGCGGCTCGTGTCTGTGTACGCGCCGGGCCTGTATCCGATGGACTTCCACGCGGTCGCCGAAGCTCTCATCGATGGTCGGTGGTACGTGATCGACGCGACGCACCTGGCTCCGCGTCAGAGTCTCGTGCGCATCGCGACCGGGCGCGATGCCTCCGACACGGCCTTCCTGTCGTCGTCGGGCGGCTGGGTCAAGCTGCTCGAGCTGGAGGTCGGTGCTGTCGCCGACGTATTGCCGCGCGACGATGTGGCGGAGTTCATATCGATCGGCTGATCCGGGTCGAGGGTCAGTCGCGCGTCGTCAGCTCGCCGCGCGTCAGCTTGTACGGCTGCGCCTGCGCTACCGGCTTGATCGTCACCAGATCGAGGTTGACGTGGGCCGGCAGCTCGACCGAGTGCACGATCGACTCGGCGATGTCGTCAGCCGTCAGCGGTGCGACGACTCCGTCGTAGACGGCGTCGGCGCGCGCCTGGTCGCCGTCGAACCGCACCAGCGAGAAGTCGGTCTTGACCATGCCGGGGGCGATCTCGATCACGCGCAGCGGCTCGCCGTTGAGCTCGAGCCGGAGGGCCGCGACGAGCGCGTGTTCCGCGAATTTAGCGGCGTTGTAGCCGCCCCCGTTCTCGTACGCAATGTGGCCGGCGATGGAGGTGACGGTGACGATGTCGCCGGATCCTGCGTCTTTCGCCCCGGCTCGGAGCGACGGCAGGAGTCCGCTGATCGCGCGCTTCGTACCGAGCACGTTGACGTCGAACATGCGTTGCCAGTCGTCGATCGAGCCCGCCTCGACACTGTCGAGCCCGAAGGCACCGCCCGCGTTGTTGACCAGGGCGTGGATCGGGCCGGTCTCTTCGACGTGAGCGCGAAGAGCCGCCATGTCAGCGTCGCTCGTCACGTCGGCCCGGAACCAGGTCGCGCCCGTCTCGGCGGCGATCTGGCGGAGGCGATCTTCGCGCCGAGCCACCGCCAGCACCTCCCAGCCGCGTTCGCGGAACAGCCGAACCGTGGCCTCTCCGATACCCGAGCTCGCTCCCGTGACCACTGCGCGTCGTGCCATGCGTCCATCCCTCTTTCGTCGGTGCGTCCACGCTAGCGACTTCGGCGGCGTACCTGTTTCGCCAGAAGGCTCGCCTGTCGACTTGGAGGTCTCGAAGGGAGCACGCCATGAACCCCAGCCGGACCGACTCGATCGACTCAGCCCGCCGCAGCACGACCGTTGAGCGTGCCCGGCAGTCTTCGCAGCTCGAGGGCGGGCGAAGCAGCCGCCAAGCACGAGCACTCCAGCGGCGTTGGGTCGACGGCGAACTCACCTATGCCGAGTTCGGCGCCGAGCTCGACCTGCTGAGGCCGACGGTCGATCGCGGCCGTTAGCGACCCGACGCACTTCGGCCGTTGCGACCCGGCGCGCCACGTCAGTTTGGCCGAACCGCGTCGCCACCTCGCCGACCGGCCCGCCTTTACCTCAGCGCACGCAGATACCGACGCCGCGCAACCACCTGCGCCACCCGCAGCAGCGGGTACAGCCCCCGCCAGGGCTGCTGCGGAGCGGGGCGCGTCAGCGACCGGATGGTGAGCACGACGTCGTCGCCCGAGCGGTGCACGACGAAGGCCTCTTCGCCGTCGACCGGATGGCCGGGAAGCGTCCGGTACGAGAAACCGACGCGAGACGGCTCGTCGACCACCTCGACCACCTGAACCGGCTCGACCACTCGCACACCCGCGACCTGCGCCGTCACCGTCACGCGTCGGCCGGCGACCACGGGGCGTCCGTCGTCGACCCGGAAGCCGCTTCGGGTCTTCACCTCCCACCGGAGCACGCCCGTCGATGCCCGCGACCACGCGGCGTCACCCCGCCCGATCACGGCGGAGACCTCCGACCGACGATAACTCGCCGAGGTGGCGGGCCAGGCGGGAAGGGAGGGCGCGGTCGAGTGCATGGGCCGATTGTGGCAAACGTGCTCGCGGATCCTCGTCGTGCCCCGTTACGCCGCGTGTCGCCGCCGTGGCGCGCACCGGACGCCGGGCCTACGCTCGCCCCAGAGAGAACGACCGCCCGTTCACCGAGGATCGGCCGGCACCGGAACCCCGAGGAGACCTCAATGCCCGATCAGACGAACGCCTGGAAGTTCGAGACCCAGCAGATCCACGCCGGCGCTCAGCCCGACCCGACGACCCACGCGCGTGCCACGCCAATCTACAAGACGACGTCGTACGTGTTCGACAGCTCGCAGCACGCGAAGAACCTGTTCGCGCTCGCGGAGTTCGGCAACATCTACTCGCGCATCATGAACCCCACCCACGACGTCGTGGAGCAGCGCATCGCCGCTCTCGAGGGCGGCTCGGGGGCTCTGCTCGTCGCGTCCGGACAGGCGGCAGAGACCCTCGCCGTCCTGAACATCGCACAGGCGGGCGACCACATCGTCTCGTCGTCGTCGATCTACGGCGGCACCTACAACCTGTTCAAGTACACGCTCGCGAAGCTCGGCATCGAGACCACATTCGTCGAGAACCAGGACGACGCCGACGAGTGGCACCGCGCCGTGCGCCCCAACACCAAGCTCTTCTTCGCCGAGACCATCGGCAACCCGAAGATCAACATCCTCGACATCTCGCTCGTCTCGTCGATCGCGCACGAGGCCGGCGTGCCGCTCATCGTCGACAACACGATCGCTACGCCCTACCTGATCCGCCCCTTTGAGCACGGGGCCGACATCGTCGTGCACTCCGCGACGAAGTTCCTCGGCGGTCACGGCACCGTCATCGGCGGGCTCATCGTCGACGGCGGAAAGTTCGAGTGGTCGAAGAACGTCGAGAAGTTCCCCGAGCTCACCGAACCCGACCCGTCGTATCACGGCGCCAGCTACACGGGCGCGGTCGGCGACCCCCTCGCGTACATCATCAAGGCGCGGGTGCAGCTGCTCCGCGACCTCGGCTCGTCGAACTCGGCCGACACCGCCTTCTCGCTCATCCAGGGCATCGAGACGCTGTCGCTGCGCATCGAACGGCACGTGCAGAACGCCCAGGAGATCGCCGAGTGGCTCGACGCCCGAGACGACGTCGCCAATGTCTTCTACGCCGGCCTGCCGACGAGCCCCTGGTACGCGGCCGCGAACAAGTACGCACCCAAGGGCGTCGGGGCTGTGCTCTCGTTCGAACTCAAGGGCGGCGTCGACGCCGGGGCGGCCCTCGTCGACAACCTCCACCTCTTCAGCCACCTCGCCAATATCGGCGACGTCCGCTCGCTGGTGATTCACCCCGCCTCGACCACGCACTCGCAGCTCACCCCCGAGCAGCAGCTGACGACGGGCGTCACCCCCGGCCTCGTGCGACTGTCGGTGGGCCTCGAGAACATCGACGATCTGAAGGCCGACCTCGACGCCGGGTTCGCCGCTGCGAGGCAGGTGACGACCGGGCTGCTCAAGAGCAGCTGACGTCGGCCGAGGATCCCACGGGGCGGCGACCATCGGGCGTAACAGTCCGGCGGTCGCCGCCTTTTGTTGTCATGCTTGACCCAAATGGACTGGCAGACGACCCCCGAAGACACGGTGCCCTCGCGGGTCATCACGGAGCGCACCCGCCGGACCATGCTCGGCAAGCCACCCGCGACGGGTGCCTGGCGAGACGGCGATCCGGTCGGCGATCGGCTCTTCGTCACTCTCGACGACCTCGAGCTGGAGAGCGGCGAGACGCTCCCCCGACCTCGCATCTCGTACGAGACGTTCGGCACCCGGGCGACCGACGACTCGAACGTCGTGCTGGTGCTGCACGCTCTCACCGGTGACAGCCACCTCGCCGGCCCCGCGGGCGAGGGCCACGCCACCGCCGGTTGGTGGCACGGCATCGTCGGCCCGGGGCTCGCGATCGACGCCGACCGCTGGTTCGTCGTGGCACCCAACATGCTCGGGGGATGCCAAGGATCCACCGGCCCGGCTTCCCTTGACCCCGAGGGTCACGAATGGGGCAGCCGTTTTCCGAGACTCACCGTCAGAGACCAGGTCGAGGCGCAGGTGCGCTTCGCCAACGAGCTCGGCGTAGATCGCTGGCACGCCGTGATCGGAGGCTCGATGGGAGGCATGCACGCCCTCGAATGGGCCGTCGGCCAGCCGGAGAGAGTGGCGCGCCTCGGTGTGCTGTCGACCACCGCCTCGACGAGTGCCGACCAGATCGCACTCAACACGGTGCAGATCGAAGCCGTCCACATGGATCCCGGGTTTCTCGGCGGCGACTACTACGAGGCCGCCGACGGCGAGGGCCCTTACCGCGGCCTCGCGCTGGCCCGACGGATGGCTTTACTCAACTACCGTTCGCCCGACGAGCTGAACGCCCGATTCGGCCGGGGATGGCAGAGCGAGCTCTCCCCCCTGACCGGCAGCGGTCGGTTCTCGGTGGCGAGCTACCTCGATTTCCACGGCAACAAGTTCACTCGCCGCTTCGACGCCAACAGCTACGTGAGCCTCGCGCGGGCCATGAACAGCCACGACATCGGACGGGATCGCGGTGGCGTGACCGGAGCCCTGTCGCGGATCACCGCCCGGTCGCTCGTCCTCGGCATCGACTCCGATCGGCTGTTCCCACCCCGCGACCAGGTGCTGATCGCGGAGGGCCTCCGCGGCGCGGCCGCCAGCGAGGCGGTGATCCTTCCGAGCGAGTTCGGCCACGACGGATTCTTGATCGAAAACGAGGCGGTGGGGAACCACCTTCGAGCCCTACTTGAAGGATGAGCGCGCTTTCCGCCAGAATGAGTCTCGCTCGACACCTTTTTCATCAGCGCGCCGATCCCCCTGTACCGTCCCCCGGCGCGACATCTGTGGAACGATGTGTCTAGGCGCCCTCTCGGGCGGCCCTCTCTTCTGATCGTTGGACTCGAATGGATCTCTTCGCCCAGGAGCGCGATCGTCTTCTCCGGACGACGACCCGCTTTCTCGGGATCTCGGCAACCGTTGTCTCGTTGGTGGCCCTGAGCTACCCGGGCGTGACCGACGTGAGACGGCAAGCTGCCATCGTCTTCTTCAGCCTCGTGATGATCGCTTTCTTCATCATGATCGGCCGAAGCGGCAAAATGCTGTGGGTCGTCTTGGGAATGGCTGCGGGTTTGATGGCCGGGGGCATCGCGCTCGTGCCGGGCGGCATCGACGGGCCTCTCGCGACTGCCGTCATCCCCTTGGTCGGCGGTGCAATCGCCTCCTTCGCGCTCCTGCTCTCCTCGAGCACCAAGCGCGTGCTCCTCGCGGCCGCAGCTGCCGTGGTCGTCGTCGCCGAGGTCGTCATCGGTACGCAGTCGATCTTCTCCGTGCAGGTCGCCGCCGTGCTCCTCGGTTGGGTGCTCTGCTTCGTCGCCGGATTCTGGATCGGCAACAGCGTTCCCCGTGCAGCCCGCCGCATTTACTCGATCGGAAACGCCCACCGGGCCGAGCGCCAGGCAAGCGAGACCGAGGCCCAGCGCCGCCAGGGCGCACGACTCCTGCACGACACCGTGCTCGCGACCCTGACCCTTCTCGCCCACTCGGGTTTCGGAGTCACCCCCGATGCTCTCCGCGCTCAGGCCGCCGAAGACGCCCGCCTGCTTCGCCACCTCCGCCTGGGCTCCACACCGCAGCCGCAGGCTTCCGGTGACTACAACCTCGACACCGTCGAAGAGAGCCCCCTCGGACAGACGCTCGAGTCGGTCAAGCAACGGTTCGGTCGAATGGGCCTGGAAGTCAGCTGGCACGGCACCGGTCAGGTGCTCCTCCCGACGAACGTGCTCGACGCGTTCCTCCTCGCACTCGCCGAGTGCCTCGAGAACGTCCGGCGTCACGCGGGCGTCGTCGAGGCGCACGTCACGATCATCCACGACGACAAGATGGTCCGGGCGATGGTGACCGACGCCGGCGTCGGATTCGAGCTCGAGGGTGTCTCCGAGGAGCGACTCGGCTTCAAAGAGAGTGTCGTCAACCGGCTGCGAGAGGTCGGCGGCAGTGCCCGTCTCTTCTCCGCTCCCGGAGCCGGCACAACCGTCGTCTTGGAGGCACCGCGATGAGCACTAGCGACCGGAGGCTCCCCGCGTGAGCATCGATGAGAACACCCTCGGCGTCCCCCGACACCGGAGGGCACCCAGGGGTCTTCCGACCTCCTCCACCGGTGCTCGCTCCATGCGTCAGGCCCAGCAGGCGGGCGCGACCCTCGGCACCGGCTATCTCGGAATGGGCGCCGCCGCCGTCGCAGCCCTGCAGGCCATCTACGGCCTGATCTTCTTCCTGGTGCACCTCTCCTCGTATCCGGTGGCCGCGCCCGCCATCGTCGCCTGGCTCGTCTACCTCGCCGCATTCATCGGAGTGGTCACCCTCGTCGCCATCCAGGGCGAGCGCCTGACCGGCCCAGTGATGATCGGCCTGTGCGCAGCCCTCGCCCTCGTGGTCGTCCTCGACTTCATCGCCATCTGGCCCCTGCACAACGTCGGGGCCTACGCCACCGCCAGCATCTCGGTCGGCTTCGGCCTCCTCCCCCTCATCACCCTCCGGCCGGCCCGCGAGCTCATCATCGCCACGGCAGCCCTGTTCGTCCTCCTCGTCGGCGCTGTGATCCTCACCACGCCGATCGACCGGGTCACGTTCCCCCAGCAGGTCGCCACGATCGCCCTGGCCGTCCTGCCGCCCGCCATCGCCACCTATGCCGTGCAGCGTTTCCGCGGCATGATCCAGATCGAGCTCGACCGCGTCCTCGTGCAGTCGACCGTCACCCAGCCGCGGTTCGCCGTGGGAATGCTCGCGAGCGACGAGTTGGCCCGTCTCGACCTCGCCGCCGAGAAGCTGCTCGACGGAGTCGCAGTGGGCGACATCCCCCTGCCTCTCGAACCGCAGGTGGCCTCGACCGCCGCTTCGCTCGCGACCGAGCTGCGCCTCCACCTCATCGAAGGCCGACGCGAGACCTGGCTTTACCACGCCGTCACCGAATCGGAATACCTGGGCCGAGCCGTCAAGCTCGCTGATCCGTCGTCCCTCGCCGGCCTGCTGACCCCCGAGCAGCGCGACGGGCTCCTTCAAGCCGTATGGCTCCTCCTGGGCGATCGCCGCACCCGCGCCGCCGGCACGAGCATCACTCTCACCCTGGGCCCCATCGGCACGTCGAACTCGATCGCGTCTCTTGCGGGACGCACCATCGACGTCCCGATCGACGTCACCTCGACGGGCATCCGCCGCAACCGGGTCACCCCCGCCACCTGGAACGCCCTGAACCGCGTCGGTGACTTTCAGACCTCAACCCACCAGGGCAGTCTGCGGCTCGCCATCAGGTGTTCCGTCGAGAACCCGGCAGACGCCTAACATGAGCGCACCGGGTGTTCCCTGTGCGCCTCACTACGCCTCGCGGCTTTCCGAAGCCACCCATCGAAAGAGAGAAACCAGTGCCTGACTCCGAAGGACGAATTCGTCTCGCCCTCGTCGACGATCACAAGATGCTGCTCGGGGCCCTGAGCGAATGGATTCGCGGCGCCGCAAGCGACATCTCCATGGTCGCCGCGGTCGCCTCCTGGCCCGAGCTGCTCACGCACCCGGAGTTTCCGGTCGACGTCGTCCTCCTCGACCTCGACCTCAAAGACAACCTCCCGATCTCTCTCAAGATCTCGACTCTCAAGACGGCCGGCGTCAAGACCGTCCTGATGAGCACGTACTCCGAGCCGAATGTGGTCCGCGAGGCCCTCGCCGCCGGTGCCCTCGGCTACCTCGTCAAGAGCGAAGACGCCGAGATGATCGTCGAGGCGATCCGCACGGCCTCGATCGGCGAGTCGTACATCTCGGCCGAGCTCGACCTCGCCCTGAACGCCTCCGAGGTCGGCGGTGTGCCGAAGCTCTCCGCCCAGGAGCGCCGCGTCATGGCCCTCTACGGCGGTGGCGAACCCGTCAAGGCGGTCGCGTACCAGCTCGGCATCTCCGAAGAGACGGCGAAGTCGTACCTCAAGCGCATCCGCGAGAAGTACCGCGTCGCCGGCTTCGACGTGGGCACCAAAGTCGCCCTGCGAAAGCGCGCCATCCAAGACGGCATCCTGCTGCAGACCGACGACGCCGGGCCGAGTTCCTTCTAGGCGTGACGCCGGTCGCGGCACCGGACCTCCGACACCGCTTCCTTTTGGCGTGACGCCGGTCGCGGCGCCGGACCTCCGACACCGCTTCCTTTTGGCGTGACGCCGGTCGCGGCGCCGGACCTCCGACACCGCTTCCTTTTGGCGTGACGCCGGTCGCGGCGCCGGACCTCCGACACCGCTTCCTTTTGGCGTGACGCCGGTCGCGGCGCCGGACCTCCGACACCGCTTCCTTTTGGCGTGACGCCGGTCGCGGCGCCGGACCTCCGACACCGCTTCCTTTTGGCGTGACGCCGGTCGCGGCGCCGGACCTCCGACAAGCTCCGGTCGTGCGGCGCTGCGACCGTCGTCCCGCGCGGGTCACCCGATGCTGCGACCGTCGTCCCGCCGTTCCTTCTAGAACCCACACTGTCGATCCACGTCTTCACAACCGAGAAGACGTGGATCGACGTGGTTATAGGCCGGCGACGGGCACAGGCTCGGTCTGGGGCGAAGGATCCGCGGAGCCGAGCGACGAACCGCCGGATCCTTCGCTGCCCGACCCCGAGTTGCCCCGACCCCGCCGATCGACCGCGAAGCTGATCGTCACGAGCACGACTCCGGCCGAGGCCAGAATCGCCCCGACCCACGCGGGAGAACCCACTCCGAGGCCTGCTGCGAGGACGACCCCGCCGAGGTAGGCGCCGAGGCTGTTGCCGAGGTTGAACGACGAGTGGTTGAGCGCTGCACCGATCACCTGCGCGTCGCCCGAGACCTCCATGAGGCGCGACTGGATGGCCGGGTTGATCACCGAGCTGAAGAAGCCGAGCAGGAAAGCGAAGACGAAGATGCCGATCAGCATCTCGCTGGTCAGCGCGTAACCGATCAGCGCCACCAGGAGCCCGCCGAAGCCGAAGTAGATCGTGCGGCGGAGGTTGGTGTCGGCCCCCCAGCCGCCGAGCAGGTTGCCGATGGTCATGCCGACGCCCACGGCGACGAGCACGAACGGCACCCACCCCTCGGGCATGCCGGCACCCTCGGTGACGGCGGTCGACACGTAGCTGTAGACGGCGAAGAATCCGCCGAACCCGATCGCGCCGACGCCCATCACGAGCCAGACCTGCGGCCGGCGGAAGGCGCTGAGCTCGCGACGGATCGAAGCCCCCTCGGCGGCCGGCTGATGCGGCAGCGCCAGGGCAACGGCGAAGAAGGTGAGAGCGAAGATGAGGGCTACCGCGCCGTAGGCCACCCGCCAGCCGACCGCCTGGCCGAGCGCGGTGATGAGCGGGACGCCGACGATGTTGGAGATGGTGAGACCCGCCATGACGAACGCGACGCCCTTGCCGCGATTGCCCGGGCCCATGAGATTGGCCGCAGCCAGCGACGCGATACCGAAGTACGCCCCGTGCGGGAGCCCGGCGACGAAGCGTGCGAGCACGACGAGCCCAAACGACGGCAGGATCGCACTCGCGATCGTCCCGACCAGGAACGCGGCGAGCAGAATCAGCAGCAGCTTCTTGCGCGGCAGGTGCGACGTCGTCGCCGCGATGGTCGGGGCACCGACCACCACCCCGAGCGCGTAGGCGCTGATCATGATGCCGGCGTGCGCGGTGGCGTCTTCCACCGAGCCGGCGTAGAGGCCGGGGAGGAGGTCGCGAGCGATGTTCGGCAGGAGCCCCATGGCGACGAACTCGGTGGCACCGATGCCGAAGCCGCCCATCGCGAGGGAGAGGAGCGCGAAGCGCCTCCGGCGGGGTGAGATCTGAGGCACGGGAAGACAGCCATTTCGTCGTCGGAAAGGGGATCGACAACTCGCCGTCGAGTCGTGCGGGAGCGGTTGTTCTCCCAGTCGATTCTAAGCCTCGCCGAGAGCCCGTTCGAGTCGCTCGATCTTGCCGTCGAGCTCGCCGGTGTGCCCCGGACGGATGTCGGCCTTCAGCACGAGAGAAACGCGACGCCCGAACGGCGCCACGGCCTCGGTGGCGGCCTTGACGACGGCCATCACCTCATCCCACTCCCCCTCGATCTCGGTGAACATCGACGAGGTGCGGTTCGGCAGGCCGGAGTCGCGCACGACCTTGACAGCGGCAGCCACTGCGTCGTGAACGGAATCGGGCTCGGAGCCCGCGGGCGGCCCACCGGAGGGAGAAACGCTGAATGCGACGATCATTCTTCCATCCTCGCATTCGTCGCCCCGACCCCGCCGAAGTTCTCCCCAGGGCGACCCGCAACGACGATCGCCCGCGCGGCAACGACGAGGAGAGCCACGAGAAGCACATTGCGGAGGGTTGCGACGACGGCCATCCACGGCAGGGCCATGACCAGGGCGTCGTACTGCCAGGGGTAGATGACCTGGGTGAGGCCGGCGATCAGCACGGTGAGAATGCTCGGCGCTGTGAAGCGACGGCCGAGAGTCGCGAGTCCGAGCACCACCGGTGCCGCCAACCACGCCTCGTACTGAGGCGACCCCACCTTGTTGGTGACGATGAACGCCGTGGTCAGGGCGAGGGCGAGCGGGGGCAGCAGGATCACGGCCGGTGCCCCGCGGCGAGTGGCGACGATGCCGAGGGCGACGAGCAGCAGGAGCGCCAGCACCATGATCGGCGTCGTGGCGGCGGCAGCCACCGCTGAGCCGGGCCCCGTGACCTGGTACGTGAGCAGCGTCTGATCGAACGTGATCGAGACTCCCGGGGCTCCGAGCGCCTCAGCCCACAGCCAGAACGTGGTGATCGGTGCCTCCAACTGCAGCCCGCGCCCGGTCTGCTTGCCGACGAACCCCGCGATGCCGGCCAGGTTGCCCCCGCCGAGCACAGCGGCGAGCACGATCGCAAGGCTCGTCGTCGCGGCGGCGGCGAGCACTCGGATCCTTCGCTTCTCGGCGATCACGACCGCCAGAATCAGGGCGAACGGCCAGACCTTGATCCAGGTGGCCAGAGCGAGGAGAACGCCCGCCACCCCGGGGCGGCGAGCGGCGACGAGCAGGCCCGCGATCGCGAGCGGCACTGTGATGCTGTCGATCCGGCCGACGGCGATCGGCCCGAGCGCCAGCAGGTAGGCGAGCCACCAGAAGCCCGCGACGAGGTGCCGCCGAGATCGGCCGCTGACGATGACCCCGAGGGCAATCGCGTCGAGCAGCGCCACCAGCACGAGCCACGCCTCCGAGAAGTGGGCGAAGCCGGCAGCCGCTGCGGCGAGCATCGGCACGAGCGCGGCCGTCGGGTAGACCCAGGCGAGGTCGACACCGACCCAGCCATCGCCGAGAGAACCCCGAAGGATCCAGTCGCGATACACGGTCGACACGTCGTTCAGGGGCGTGTGCGGGCCGTTCCACACGGCGACCGACAGCCACGCGTGCACCGCCAGAAACGTGACCCAGAGCAGCACCATCGGCAGGAGGGCTCGAATGCGGGTCACCCTCGAAGGCTAGCGAACCCGACACGTGCCGCTAAGCCTGCACGGCCTGCACGCTTTCAGGACTCGGCAAGGGTGACGCGTCATCGTTTTCGCATGAAGAGACGAAGTAAGGTCCTCATCGGTGTGGCAGCGGGAGTCGTCGTGGTCGGCGGAGTCGTCGCCATCGCCGGTCCCGCTTTCTACCGCGATGTCATCGTCGGTGAGCCCGAGGCCGCGCCCACCGTGTCCGTCACGCCGGGCGACTCCGCACTCGCCGGGTCCGACCTCACCGGGTCGTGGAGCGTCGGATCGGGCAGCACCGCCGGCTACCGGGTCGACGAGGTGTTGAACGGCACCGACGTGACCGTGGTCGGCAAGACCTCCGACGTCACCGGCACGGTCGACTTCGACTCCGACTCGATCACCAAGGCCGACATCACGGTCGACGTCGCGTCGATCGCCACCGATAGCACGAGTCGCGACGAGTACTTCCGCACCTCCGCGCTCGAGACCGACATCCACCCCGACGCGACATTCACGCTCACCTCACCCCTCGACACCGGCGATCTCTCGGACGGCGACGTGACGAAGTTCACGGCCACCGGCAAACTCACCATGCACGGCGTCACGAAGACGGTCTCGGTGCCCATGCAGGCGGCGCTATCCGGCGACGGCGCCGAAGTGAGCGGGTCGATCCCCGTCACCTTCGCCGACTACAAGGTCGCAGCGCCCAGCCTCGGCTTCGTCAAGGTCGAAAACTCCGGTTCGGTCGAGTTCTTGCTGAAGGCGTCGCCCGCAGCCTGATCTCCGTCCACCCATCAGTACGAGAGCGATCCGCCACCCGCCGCCGCCGCACCGGGCCTGTGGGAGCGGATCGCTCTCACATTTGCGGCCGCTTCAGCAGCACTCCGGATCAGCCCCGGAACAGCTCGGCAATGGTCGCCGGCAGTGCGTCGATGAGCCCGAGCACCGTGAGCGGCCCTCCGCCTGACGCGCGCTCGGCGGCGAGACCGTGCACGACGCTCGCAGTTGCCGCCAATCGCGCGAGCGCATTTGAGTCGCGCGCGATCTCGTCGGCGTGCGTGGCGACCAGAGCCCCGAGGATCCCGCCCAGCGCATCCCCCGCCCCGGCCGTCGCGAGCCAGGACGGCGCACTCGAGGCCACGAGTCGCACCCCACCGGGTGCGGCGACGTACGTCCGGTGCCCCTTGAGCAGCACCGCCGCGCCCCACTCGTCGGCCACCCGCGCCGCCGCGGTCGCGGGGTCGTCGGCGATCTCGGAGACCTCCTGCCCGGTGGCTCGGGCGAGCTCGCGGAAGTGGGGCGTGACGACGATCGGCCCGGTCGCCTGCTCGCGAAGCGCGAGCGCGCCCGCGTCGAGCACCATCGGGTTGCCGGTCGCGACCGCCTCGGCGAAGCGGTTCGTCGTGACGCCGTCGAGGGTCGCCGGGTCGATCCCCGAGCCGAGCAACCAGGCCTGCACGCGACCGGGGCTCGTCACGGCCTCCGGTCGGCGGTGGAGCACGAAGTCGGAGGCTCGGGAGGGCCCCAGGTAGCGGAGCATGCCGAGGCCCGTGTGCAGAGCGGCCTCGACACCGAGCACGGCCGCGCCCGGATACTGGTCTGAGCCGGTGACGACGCCGAGCACGCCCCGGCTGTACTTGTCGTCGTCCTCGCGGGGAACGGCGATCGAGCCGGCCGCGTCGGAGGGCGTCCAAGGGGTATACGTGGGTTCGGTCGATGCAGTCACTCCCCCACGGTAGGCCTGTCGCGTGTTCACCGGGCTCCGCTAGCGTGACGGGCATGTCTTTATCGATTCCGGGCCGCACGATCGTTTTCGACTACGGCGAGGTCATCAGCGTGTCGCCTCCGGCTTCGGCACGCACCGAGGTGGAGCGCCTCGCCGGGGTTGCCGCCGAGGGGCTGTGGCGCAGCTACGATGCTCACCGCGACGCACTCGACTCGGGCGACCTCTCGATCGTCGAGTACTGGCGCCTGATCGCCGCCGAGAACGACACCGAATTCACCCTCGGGCGCATCCACGAGCTCTGGGCGGTCGACTTCGCCGGGTGGCTCCACCCCGAGCCCGGCACGGTGGCCATCCTCGAAGAACTGCACGACGGGGGCACGCCGCTCGCTCTCCTCTCGAACGCTGGCTTCGACTTCGGCTCGCCCTTCCGCTTCGGCCCCGTGGGCACCCTCTTCGACCGGCACTTCGTCAGCGCTGAGATTCACGACTTGAAGCCGAGCGCCTCCATCTACGAGACCGTTCTGCGCGAGCTCGCGATCACGCCCGGCGAGATGGTCTTCGTCGACAACAAGCGCGTGAATGTGGAGGCGGCCGAAGCCCTCGGCATCACCGGACACGTGTTCACGTCGCCCGCCTCGCTCCGGGAGTTCCTCACCGGGCTGGCCGCGTCGGATCCTGCGCTCCCCCTCGACCTGCCGGAATGATCCGCGGCCGACGTCGTTGAAACAGATATGACTTCGCTCTTCGACCCCATCACGCTGCGCGGAACGACCTTCCGCAACCGCCTCTGGGTACCCGCCATGTGCCAGTACTCGGCCGAGAACTTCGACGGGATGCCCGGCACCTGGCACCTCGTGCACCTGGGCTCGTTCGCCCGCGGCGGCGCCGGCGCCATCATCACCGAGGCGACGGCCGTCGTGCCCGAGGGCCGCATCTCGCCGCAAGACCTGGGCATCTGGAACGACGCCCAGCGCGACGCGTTCCGCCCGATCGTCGACTTCGTTCACTCGCAGGGCTCCGCCATCGGCGTGCAGCTCGCTCATGCCGGGCGGAAGGCCTCGACGCCTCGCACCTGGGACGACCAGGTCGGCACGCTGAACGAGTCGCAGCACGGCTGGAAGACGGTGGGCCCGTCTCCGATCGCGTTCGACGGCTACGACGTTCCCCGCGAGCTGACGACCGAGGAGGTCCGGGGGGTCGTGCAGGCGTTCGTCGACGGGGCCGTCCGATCGCAGCAGGCAGGGTTCGACTTCGTCGAGCTCCACGCCGCCCACGGGTACCTCATGCACGAGTTCCTCTCTCCGCTCAGCAACCAGCGCACCGACGAGTTCGGCGGATCGCTCGAGAACCGTGCCCGCATCGTGGTCGACGCCGTTCGCGGCATCCGTGCCGCCACCGGCGACGACTTCCCGATCCTGGTCCGCTTCTCGGCCACCGACTGGACCGAGGGCGGCTGGGACGAAGCCTCGACCGCGATCGTGTCGGGCTGGGCGCGCGACGCCGGTGCCGACCTGTTCGACATCTCGTCCGGCGGAAACGTCGCGAAAGCGGAGATCCCGGTGGGCCTCGGCTACCAGGTGCCGCTCGCCGCGTCAGTCCGCGCCGACGCCGAGGTCGAGACGGGTGCGGTCGGCCTGATCATCGGCGCCGAGCAGGCCCAGGCGATCGTTGCCGACGGTGAGTCGGACGTCGTCTTCGTCGGCCGCGAGTTCCTTCGCGACCCGCACTTCGCCCTCCGGGTCGCGGCCGAGTTGGGCGTCGACCTGCCGTACTACCCGCAGCAGTACCACCGCGCGCCGTTCCACGTGTCACAGCCGGCGTAGCTGGCCCACCGGCGTAGCCCGCCGCGCCGGCGGCGCCGAGTGACGCGAAATGCCCCCTGCACACTCGTGCAGGGGGCATTTGCCGTCACTCGCGGATCACAGCCATGGCAGGCGCCGCGCTACCGACGTCTGGTGGCGTCCTGCACCTCGCCGATGAGCTCCTCGATGATGTCTTCGAGGAACAGCACCCCGCGGGTCGTGCCCTGCTCGTCGAACGACCGCGCGACGTGCACTCCGGCACGGCGCATGGTCGCGAGGGCGTCTTCGAGTTCGGTGCCCTCATAGATCGAGATCAGCTGCCGGATCCGCTTCGGGGGCACAGGATCCGAATACTCGTCATCGGCGAGATCGATCACGTCTTTGAGGTGGAGATACCCGGTCGGCTCGGACTGCTCGTTGACGAGCACGTACCGCGAGAATCCGCTCTGCGCCACGGCCCGCTCGACCTCGGCCGGCGTCGCCGCCTCATCGAGCGTCACCAGCGACGGCAGGGCCACCGCGACGTCGGAGACCTTCTTCTCGGTGAACTCGAAGGCGGCGGTGAGGGCACCCGTCGTATCGCGGAGTACACCCTCTCGCTGCGACTGAGCGACGATCGTCTGCACCTCTTCGACGGTGAACGCGCTGGTGGCCTCGTCTTTCGGCTCGACGCCGAAAGCCTTGATGATGCAGTTCGTCACCCAGTTCAGCGACCGGATCACGACGCTGAAGATGCGTCCGACGAACACCAGCGGGGGCGCGAGCAGGAGCGCCGCGCGGTCGGGCACCGAGAACGAGAGGTTCTTCGGCACCATCTCGCCGAAGACGACGTGGAGGAACGACACCAGCAGCAGCGTGATGATGAAACCGACGGTGTCGACCAGCTCGGTGGAGAGGCCGGTCAGGTGCAACGGCCCCTCGAGCAGGTGGTGGATCGAGGGCTCCGAGACGTTCAGGATCAGCAGCGAGCACACGGTGATGCCGAGCTGGCTGGTCGCGAGCATGAGCGTCGCGTGCTCCATCGCCCAGAGCGTGGTCTTGGCCGCACGGTTGCCGGCCTCCGCTTTGGGCTCGATCGACGACCGCCGCGCCGAGATGACGGCGAATTCGGCGCCGACGAAGAAGGCGTTGCCGAGCAGCAGCACGACCAGCCAGACGATTCCCCACCAGTCGCTGCTCATCGGGCCACCTGCCCTTCGCGCGAAGCCGCGGCAGTGGCGGCATCGATGTGCTCTCGGGCGATGCTGTCGTCAACCGCCGGCGTGAACCGGATCCGGTCGATGCGGCGACCGTCGAGGCGCTCGACGCGGAAGGTGCCCGCCTCGACGTCGACGGCGTCGCCGACCGCGGGAAGGCGCCCGAGCTCGCTCATCACCCAGCCACCCACGGTCTCGTAGGGGCCGTCTTCCGGCACCTTGACGGAGGCTCGTTCGAGAAGCTCGTCGGGGCGGAGAAGGCCCGGAAAAGTGAGCCAGTCGCGCGAACGAACGACGTCGACGCGCGAGCGATCGTGCTCGTCGGACACCTCGCCCACCAGCTCTTCGATCAAGTCTTCGAGGGTGACGACCCCCGCTGTTCCGCCGTACTCGTCGACGACGACCGCCATCTGGTACCCCTTGCCACGCACCTCTTCGAGGAGGTTGTCGAGAGTCATCGTCTCGGGCACCCGAATCGCCTCGGTCTGCAGGGCCGACACGGGTACCTCGCCGCGCTTCTCGCGCGGCACGGCGACCGCCTGTTTGACGTGCACGAGCCCGACGATGTCGTCGATGTCGTCGTCGGTGACCGGAAAGCGCGAGTAGCCCGTGCGGCGCGCTTCGGCGAGCACGGTCTCGGCCGTGTCGGTGCGCGAGACGCTGGTGACGCGCGGCCGGGGTGTCATGACGTCGGAGGCGTCGTGGTCGCTGAAGACGAGCGTGCGCGCCAGCAGCGTCGCCGTGTCGAGGTCGAGGCTTCCCTCGAACGCCGACCGGCGCACGAGCGATGAGAGCTCTTCGGCGGTCCGCGCCCCCGAGAGCTCCTCTTTCGGTTCGATGCCCATGCCGCGGAGAATCGCGTTGGCGGTGCCGTTCAGCACTGCGACGGCGGGCCGGAAGACGGCGGTGAAGGCGACCTGAAACGGGATCACGAGTTTCGCCGTGGCGAGCGGCAGCGCCAGCGCGAAGTTCTTCGGCACGAGCTCGCCGATGATCATCGACAGCAGGGTCGCCAGCACGATCGAGACGATCGGGGCAACGACCTCGACCACCTCGATCGGCCCGCCGAACTGGCGGAACGGATCGGCGAGCAACGTCGAGATCGCCGGCTCCATCGTGTAACCGGTGAGGAGGGTGGTCAGAGTGATGCCGAGCTGCGCACTCGAGAGGTGAGTCGAGGTGACCTTGAGGGCACCGATGGTCGAGCCGAGGCGTTTCTCGCCTTTGGCCTGTCGCGCCTCGAGATCAGCGCGGTCGAGGTTGACGAGCGAGAACTCGCTCGCCACGAAGAGGCCCGTACCCACTGTGAGGACGAGACCGATGCCGAGCAAAAGCCACTCGTTCACGAAGCGGACCCTCCCGGCTGGAAGAAGGGCGGATAGGGCGAATGTCTATGGTGATGGTCGTCCATTATCCGATTAGTTTATCGGCGTGCACCGACGCGCGGGTGCCCGGAAACCGAGAATCCGCCAGATTCGTCACAGCCCAGGATCCGGCGGGCCGGATCCTGCGATTTTCGCCGGGGGCGCGCTACCAGCTGACCGGCAGCGCCTTGCCCTCCTCGTACCCTGCAGCCGACTGGATGCCGACCAGCGCGCGCTCCGAGAACTCGGCGAGAGTGCGAGCCCCCGCGTAGGTGAGCGACGACCGGACTCCCGACGTGATCATGTCGAGCAGGTCTTCTACGGAAGGGCGCAAAGGGTCGAGGTAGATCCGCGACGACGAGATGCCCTCGGCGAAGAGAGTGCGGCGGGCGAGCTCGTACGGGTCGAGGCGCTCGAAGCGCGATCGCACGGCCTTCGTCGACGCCATGCCCCAGCTCTCTTTGTAGACGCGGCCGTCGGCATCGGTGTCGAGCTCACCGGGAGCCTCGATGGTGCCGGCGAACCAGGAGCCGATCATCACGCTGGAGGCACCGGCGGCCAGCGCGAGAGCGACATCGCGGGGATACCGCACGCCGCCGTCGGCCCAGACGTGGGCGCCCAGTGCGCGGGCTGCCTCCGCGGTCTCGAGCACGGCCGAGAACTGCGGGCGCCCGACCGCCGTCATCATTCGCGTGGTGCACATGGCGCCCGGGCCGACGCCGACCTTGACGATGTCGGCACCCGCTCCGACGAGCTGACGGACCGCCTCAGCCGTGACGACGTTGCCCGCCACGAGGGGAACGCCCAGCTCGAGTGCGGCGACTGTCTTGAGCGCGCGCAGCATTCCGTCTTGGTGGCCGTGCGCCGTGTCGAGCACGAGGACGTCGACGCCCGCCGCGACCAGGGCCTTCGCCTTGTCGGCGACGTCGCCGTTGATACCCACCGCGGCGGCGACCCGCAAGCGACCGTCCGCATCCACGGCAGGACGATAGATGGTCGAGCGCAACGCCGTCTTGCGACTGAGGGTGCCGATCACGTGCCCCTGATGAAGCACCGGGGCGAAATCGAGGTCGGCGGCCACGAGGAGGTCGAAGGCGGCGCGCGGGCCGTCGATGTCGTCGGCGTCGAGCGAGGCGAGCCGGCCGTGGAGAAGATCGCCGAGCACCGCGTCGTCGGAGGCTTTCGCCAGACGCGTCGCCGGGATGCAGCCGAGGTACGAACCGTCGGAGTCGTGCAGAACGATGCCCTGACCCTCGGCTGCCGGCAGCGCTCGACGGGCCGTCTCGACGGAATCGGCCGGAGACATGACGTAGGGGGTGTCGAAGGCGACCGGCTGCTCTTTCACCCAGCGGATCGCCGAGTCGAGATCTTGCGGGTGCATGTCTTGCGGAAGCACGCCGAGACCGCCGCGGCGGGCCAGCGTCGCCGCCAGCCGGTGCCCGGTGACCGAGTTCATGTTCGCCGAGACGATCGGGATGGTCTGACCCGTTCGATCACCCGTGTCGAGCGAGACATCGAGCCTCGACGAGACGCTCGATCGGCTCGGGACGAGGAACACGTCGGAGTACGTCAGGTCGTGCGTCGGAGTGGTCTCGTAGAACCTCATGGCATTCAACCTATTCCCTGTGAGTGCCTCCCACCCAGGACAACGTCGACCGATTAGTCTTGATCTGCACGGGCGACGAGGGCCCTGCGAACGATCAACAATCAACGGAGAGTGGGCGATCGGCTGTGTCTAGCCACGTGACCGGAACGACCGACGACGGCGCCGCAGAGCAGTTCGGCGCCAACGAATGGCTCGTCGACGAGCTCTACGAGCAGTACGTCGTCGATAAGAATTCGGTCGACAAGACGTGGTGGCCCATCCTCGAGAGCTACAAGCCCGGCGAGGGCGCCTCGACGCCCGACTCACCCGACGCAGCGTCGGCAGCAGACGATGCCGCGCCCCAGCCGGTCTCCGCTCCGCAGACGGTCTCCGATCCCGACTCCGCTCTCGACCCGTCGCGCCTGTCCGATCCCGTCCGACCGGCGCCGAGCACCTCGACTCCGCCCGCGTCGACGACCTCCGGCCGCAGCGTCCCGGCCCGCACCACCTCCGTCGCTCCCAAAGAGAAGCCCGTGCCCGCCGAGGCACCGACTCCCCCGTCGAAGAAACCCTCCGCCTCCGAGCAGCCGACGCCCGAGCCCGAGAACGTCGTGCAACCGCTTCGCGGAATGTCGAAGAGTCTCGCGACGAACATGGACGCCAGTCTCACGGTGCCGACGGCGACCAGCGTCCGCACGATCCCCGCCAAGTTGATGATCGACAACCGCATCGTGATCAACAACCACCTCAAGCGCGCTCGCGGTGGCAAGATCTCGTTCACCCACCTCATCGGGTGGGCCCTCGTCCAGGCCCTGAAAGAGTTCCCGAGCCAGAACGTCTTCTACGACGTGGTCGACGGCAAGCCGTCGGTGGTCACCCCGGCTCACATCAATCTCGGCCTCGCCATCGACATCCCGAAGCCCGACGGCACACGCGCCCTTCTCGTGCCCGGCATCAAGAAGGCCGAAACCCTCACCTTCGCTCAGTTCCTCTCCGCGTACGAAGACATCGTCAAGAAGGCCCGAGCCAACAAGCTCACCGCCGACGACTTCGCCGGCAACACCATCTCGCTGACCAACCCGGGCGGAATCGGCACCGTCCACAGTGTGCCCCGCCTCATGAAGGGCGCGGGCGCGATCATCGGCGCCGGCGCTCTCGAATACCCCGCCGAATTCCAGGGGTCCGCCTCCAAGACGCTCGTCGAACTTGGCATCGGCAAGACGATCACGCTCACTTCGACCTACGACCACCGGGTGATCCAGGGCGCCGGCTCGGGCGAATTCCTCAAGATCGTCCACGAGATGCTCATCGGCGGGCGACAGTTCTACGAAGGCATCTTCTCGGCGCTGCGCATTCCGTACGCGCCGATCCACTGGAACTCCGACATCAACGTCAACCTCGCTGAGCGCGTCGGCAAGACCGCCCGAGTGCAGGAGCTCATCAACAGCTACCGCGTGCGCGGCCATCTGATGGCCGACATCGACCCGCTCGAATACCGCCAGCGCACGCACCCCGACCTCGAGATCGAACGTCACGGCCTCACCTTCTGGGATCTCGATCGCGAATTCGTCACCGGCGGTTTCGGCGGCAAGGCCGGAATGCTGCTGCGCGACATCCTCGGCGTCCTCCGCGATTCGTACTGCCGCACGATCGGCATCGAGTACATGCACATCCAAGATCCGGCGCAGCGTCGCTGGGTGCAGGAGCACATCGAGGTGCCCTACGCGAAGCCGAGCCACGACGAGCAGATGCGCATTCTCGGCAAGCTCAACGAGGCCGAGGCCTTCGAGACCTTCCTCCAGACTAAGTACGTCGGCCAGAAGCGCTTCAGCCTCGAGGGCGGCGAATCGGCCATCTCACTGCTCGACACCGTGATCCAGGAGGCCGCCGCTGCGGGGCTCCAGGAGGTCGCGATCGGCATGGCCCACCGCGGTCGCCTCAACGTCCTGACCAACATCGCGGGCAAGACGTACGGTCAGATCTTTCGCGAGTTCGAAGGCACGCAAGATCCGCGCACCGTGCAGGGCTCGGGCGACGTCAAATACCACCTGGGCACCGAGGGCGAGTTCACGAGTGCCGCCGGCAAGACGATCCCGGTGTACATCGCCGCCAACCCGTCGCACCTCGAGGCGGGCGACGGAGTGCTCGAGGGCATCGTGCGCGCCAAGCAGGATCGCGGTGTGCCGCTGGCGTTCGCCGTTCTGCCGATCCTCGTCCACGGCGATGCGGCCATGGCCGGCCAGGGCATCGTCGTCGAGACCATGCAGATGTCGCAGCTCCGCGGCTACCGCGTGGGTGGCACGATCCACATCGTCATCAACAACCAGGTCGGGTTCACCACCTCGCCGTCCGAGGGTCGCTCGTCGATCTACTCGACCGACGTCGCGAAGACCATCCAGGCGCCGATCTTCCACGTCAAGGGCGACGACCCCGAGGCGGTGGCCCGGGTCGCCGAGCTCGCGTTCGCGTACCGCCAGGAGTTCAAGCGCGATGTCGTCATCGACCTCATCTGCTACCGACGCCGTGGCCACAACGAGGGCGACGACCCCTCGATGACCCAGCCGCTCATGTACAGCCTCATCGAAAACAAGCGGAGCGTGCGCACCCTCTACACAGAGGCGCTGGTCGGTCGCGGCGACATCACTCAGGAGGAATACGAGGGCGCCCACCGCGACTTCCAGGATCGCCTGGAGCGGGCCTTCGGCGAGACCCACGCCGCACAGACGGGTTCCATTCCCGTGGTCAGCTCTGATGGTGACGCCGTCGCCGACCTCGAGCGCCCCGTAGCGCAACAGGCCGAAGACTCCACGGCCGGCGATGGCTCCCCCGCCGACAAGTTCGAGACGTCGATTCCCCTCGACCTCGTGCACGCCATCGGCGATTCCTTCGACAACCCGCCGAGCGGCTTCAGCGTGCACCCGAAGCTCCAGCAGCTGCTGAAGAAGCGCGTCGAGATGACCCGCAGCGGCCAGATCGACTGGGCTTTCGGCGAACTGCTGGCACTCGGGTCGGTTCTCACCGAGGGCACCCCCGTCCGCATGGCCGGCCAAGACACGCGCCGCGGCACCTTCGTGCAGCGCCACGCCGTGCTCCACGACCGCGAGAACGGCCAGGAGTGGATCCCCCTCCAAAACGTCACCGACAACCAGGCGAAGCTCTGGATCTACGACTCTCTGCTCAGCGAGTTCGCGGCGATGGGCTTCGAGTACGGCTACTCGGTAGAGCGTGCCGACGCGCTCGTTCTCTGGGAGGCCCAGTTCGGCGACTTCGCGAACGGCGCCCAGACGATCGTCGACGAGTTCATCTCGAGTGCCGAGCAGAAGTGGGGCCAGCGCTCGAGCGTCGTCCTGCTGCTGCCGCACGGCTACGAGGGTCAGGGGCCCGACCACTCGTCGGCCCGGATCGAGCGCTACCTGCAGCTCTGCGCCGAAAACAACATGACGATCGCCCGACCCTCGACACCGGCATCGCACTTCCACCTGCTGCGCCGCCAGGCCTACGCGAGACCCCGCAGACCGCTCGTCGTCTTCACCCCGAAGGCGATGTTGCGACTGCGCGGCGCCACGAGCGATGTCGAAGCGTTCACCAGCGGTCGCTTCGAGCCGGTGCTCGACTGCACCCGGGTCGAGAACCCCGCGGCGACCAAGCGCATCGTGCTGCATTCGGGCAAGATCCACTACGACCTCCAGGCCGAGCTCGACAAGCGTCAGGTTCCGCGCGACGACATCGCCCTGATCCGACTGGAGCAGCTCTACCCGCTGGCCCTGCCCGAGATCCAGGCTGTCCTCGACCGCTATCCCTCGGCCGAGATCGTCTTCGCGCAGGAGGAGCCTGAAAACCAGGGTGCCTGGCCGTTCATCGCCCTCGAGCTCGCGCCGAAGCTCGGTCGGCCTATCACCGTGGCCTCGCGTCCGGCGTCGGCCGCCCCCGCGACGGGTTCGCCCAAGCGGAGCGCTGCCGAGCTGGCGGCGCTAGTCGATCGGGCGCTGAGCCTCTAGCCCGACCGGCCACCTGCCGAATTTGAAGGAGATTTCGCGTCGCGACCCCGTCGGATCCTGATGTCCGCGTCGGGGCCGAGCGAAATCTCCTTCGAATTCGGAGGCACGCCACGGCGTCAGACAAGGCGCACCCGGGAGGCAGCAGCCCGGGCGTCAGCCGAGCTTGGTGTACCGCGTGCCCGACTCGTGGTAACCGCGCTTCTGATAGAAGCGATGCGCCGAATCGGTAGCAGCGGCCGAGACCGCCGAGAGCTGCGAAGCCGAGTGCGATTCGGCCCAGGTCTCGAAGTGCGTGAGCAGCTGTGACCCGAGTCCGTCGCGGCGCACATCAGGCCGGACGACCAGGAGCAAGAGCTGCGCTGTCGGTGCATCGGAGTTGTAGGCCCACATGACGTGCGCCCCAGCGACGGCGCTGATCCGGCCGGCACCATCGCGGACCACCCACGTCTCATGACCCGCCTCGAGCGAAAGATGCGTGAGCCTCGCCGAGAGGTCGGTCGTCTCCAGCGAGTAACCGAGCGAACGGATCAGTGCGACGAGGTCGTCGAGGTCGTCAGTGCTGGGAGTGCCGAGCGTCTCCACGGTGGCGGTCATGACCCGAAACTACAGGATCCGGCACCACCGTTACGCCACCTGAACGACTAGTGCGCCTGGAGGTCTCTGATCTTCGCCAGCACCATCAACCGGAGGTCTTCGGGGGCCGTCTCTTTGCAGGCTCGCTGCACGGCCTCCGTCATGACCACGTTGACGTGGAATTCACTGGAGCAGTCGGCACAGCCGGCCATGTGCTCTCGGATGTCGTGTGCGTCGTCGCGCGCGAGCTCGTTGTGCAGGTACTCCTCGAGCTCCGCCTTGGCTTTGTCGCAGCCGCAGTCGGTCATTTCGTGCTGCCTTTCGATGGGGTCTTCGAGGTGGAGGGGGGAACGACGATGCCACGCTCGCGGGCGTAGTCGCCCAGGAGCTCGCGCAGCAGGCGTCGACCACGGTGCAGACGGCTCATGACGGTACCGACCGGGGTCTTCATGATGTCGGCGATCTCTTGGTACGAGAATCCTTCGACGTCAGCCAGGTAGACCGCGAGTCGGAAGTCTTCGGGAACCTTCTGCAGCGCGTCTTTCACGGCACTGTCGGGAAGGTGGTCGATGGCTTCTGCTTCGGCGGAGCGTGACGTCGAGCTAAGCGTGGCGCTGGTCGCGCCGCCCATCTGCCAGTCTTCGAGTTCGTCGATCGTGCCCTGGTAGGGGTCGCGCTGCTTCTTGCGGTACGTGTTGATGAAGGTGTTCGTCAGGATCCGGTACAGCCACGCCTTCAGATTCGTGCCCTGCGTGAACTGCCCGAATGCGGCGAACGCCTTCACGTAGGTCTCTTGCACGAGGTCGGCGGCGTCAGACGGGTTGCGCGTCATCCGCATGCCTGCCGCATAGAGCTGATCCATGAACGGGAGCGCCTGCTCTTCGAACAGGGCGCGAACGTCGACGGTCTGGTCGGGGGTGTCGCTCGGCGAGGTGCTGGTGTCGGCGGTGCCGTCGGGGGTGCTCATCAGAGCCAATTCTAGTTCGGCGACCCGGGGGGCATCGAGAGTGCTCGTAGCTGCCATGGGTCCTCCTTCATCACGGTGCATTACCCTTGACAACCGATGCAGGTATTCAGGTATTCCGAGCCCGATTTCAACCCGTACGGCGACAGCGATCGCGAGTCGAAAGACAAGCCGCTGCTCGACGAGGGATTCTGGGTCGCGCCGTCGGCGACCGGCCCCGTGACCTCGACACTGAGCCTGCCCGGCTCGAAGTCACTCACGAATCGCGAGCTCGTGCTGTCGGCGCTCGCGTCGGATCCTTCGCTTCTGCGCCTGCCCCTTCACTCCCGCGACTCGGCCCTCATGATCGACGCCCTTCGAGCACTCGGCGTGACTATCGAGGAGCGCGACAACGGCGAACCATACGGCCCCGACCTTCTGGTCACGCCGGGCGAACTGACCGGCGGCACGTCGATCGAGTGCGGACTCGCGGGCACTGTGATGCGGTTCCTTCCGCCCGTCGCAGCCCTCGCCACCGGGCCGGTCACCTTCGACGGCGACGAAGCCGCCCGACGCCGCCCCATGCGCACCACGATCGAGTCGCTGCGGGCCCTCGGGGTCGACGTCAATGACGACGGCCGTGGCACTCTGCCCTTCAGCCTCTACGGCACCGGTCGAATCGACCGGTCGGAGGTGTCCATCGACGCGTCCGCCTCCAGTCAGTTCGTGTCGGGCCTTCTTCTGTCGGCCCCGCGCTTCGACGCGGGTCTCACGCTGCGGCACACCGGCGAGAAGCTGCCGAGCCTTCCCCACATCGAGATGACGGTCGACGCCCTCGCCTCGCGGGGCGTTGCCGTCGAGTCGCCCGAACCCGGAGTCTGGGTCGTGCCGGCGACGCCGATCAGCGGCCGCGACGTCACGATCGAGCCCGACCTGTCGAACGCTGCGCCGTTCCTCGTGGCCGCGCTCGTCGCCGGTGGCCGCGTGTCGATTCGGCACTGGCCGACCGAGACCACCCAGGTCGGAGCCGACCTCGAAGAACTCCTGCCGCTCTGGGGTGCCACGGTCACCCGCGACGGCGACACGCTGACCGTCGACGGCGGCTCCGGTCTCATCGGCGGCGGCTCGCTTCCGGGCATCGAACTCGACCTGTCGCGCGGTGGCGAATTGGCCCCCGCCCTCGTCGCTCTTGCCGCCCTCGCCTCGGGCCCCAGCACGATCACCGGTATCGGCCACCTGCGAGGGCACGAGACGGATCGCCTCGCAGCCCTCGTCACCGAGATCAACGGGCTCGGAGGCAACGCGACCGAGCTCGACGATGGCATTCACCTCGAGCCCTCCCCGCTTCACGCCGGCCAGTGGAAGACCTACGGCGACCATCGCATGGCCCACGCCGCCGCAATCATCGGTCTCGCCGTGCCGAACGTGGAAGTCGACGACGTGCGCGTCGTCTCGAAGACGCTTCCGCAGTTCGTCGATCTCTGGGTCGAGCTGCTCGGCCGGAAGGTCGACGTGACCCCGGCCGACACGAGTCTGCTCGGGTTCCTGTGATGGGCTGCAGACTGTGAGCTGGTGGTCGGACGGCGACGAGCCCGTCGATGAGGAGTACTCCGAGTACGACGAGTCGTCGATCCGGATCCGCCCCAACCCCAAAGCCAACCGCCCCCGCACGAAGCAGCGCCCGGCCTACGACCAGGCCGTTCCGGGAGTCGTCTGGACTGTCGATCGAGGTCGCTACGGCGTGCTGATGGACGCCGGCACCCCGGACGAGCGCGAGATCACCACAGCCCGGGCCCGCGAGCTCGGCAAGAAGGCCGTCGTGACGGGCGACCGGGTCGACGTCGTCGGCGACACGAGCGGGGCCGAGGGCTCTCTCGCACGCATCGTTCGGGTGCAGGAGCGGACGACACTGCTCCGCCGCAGTGCCGACGACACCGACGCCGTCGAGCGGGTGATCGTGGCCAATGCCGACCAGATGCTCATCGTCGTAGCCGCCGCCGACCCGGAGCCGCGCCCCCGTCTGGTCGACCGCTACCTCGTGGCGGCATTCGATGCGGGTGTCGAACCGATCCTGGTGATCACGAAAACCGACCTCGCGGATCCTGAGCCGTTCGCCGCGCACTTCTCTTGCCTGGATCTCAGGATCCTGACGACGTCGTCGACCCAGTTCTCGGGATCCGAGCTCGACACGCTCCGCTCCGTTCTCGACGATCACGTGACGGTCACCGTGGGGCACTCCGGTGTCGGCAAATCGACCCTGGTCAACGCGCTCACCGGCTCGAAGCGGGCGGTCGGCGTCGTGAACACCGTGACCGGCCGCGGGCGCCACACATCGTCGTCGACCGTGTCGTTCAAGGTACCCTCGGGTGGCTGGATCGTCGACACACCCGGTGTGCGATCGTTCGGGCTCGGCCACGTGAACCCCGAGAACATCCTCCGATCGTTCGCGTCGCACGCGGTGTTCCCCGAGGGATACGAGCCCCCGGGCGGCATTCCGCTGACCGAGGCCCACGACTGGGAGATCATCGACCGCGTCGAGGCCGGCGAGCTCGGCGACATCGGCCGGGAGCGACTGGAATCGCTGCAGACGCTGCTCGGCAACCGCGGGGCGTAGTAGCCCCGAGGGTCGGTTCTGGCGGAGTCGGCGGGTGTTCTCGAGAGTCGGSGGGTGCTGCAGCACCCGCCCACACCTCACAACACCCGCCCACTGCAACCGGGCCCGCCGCACGCAGACCGCGACCGATACGCTGATCGGGTGGCCCACGAAGACGACACCGCCCCCGATCACTCAGCCGACCTCGCCCTCGCGCTCCTCCTCGCAGACGAGGCCGACGCCATTGCGCTCGCTCGCTACCGGGCGGCCGACCTCGACGTCTCGCTGAAGGCCGACCACACCCACGTCACCGACGCCGACAAGGCTGTCGAGCGTGCGATTCGGGCTCGACTCGAGGCCGAGCGGCCCGACGACGCCTTCTACGGCGAGGAGTCCGGCCGCGCCGGCGAGAGCACGAGGCAGTGGATCGTCGATCCAATCGACGGCACCGCGAACTTCCTCCGCGGCGTGCCGATCTGGGCCACGCTGATCTCGCTCGTGATCGACGGCGAGCCCGTGGTCGGGGTGGTCAGTGCGCCGGCGCTCGGCAGACGGTGGTGGGGGTCGGCGGGAGCCGGATCCTTCGGTTCTGACATCGGCAAGGCCGCCACTCCCCTGCGAGTGTCTGAGATCGATTCTCTTGCCGACGCGTCGCTTAGCTACAACGGCTTGCAGTACTGGATGAAGGCGGGGCGGGTCGACAACCTTATCGCGCTGGCTGATCAGGTGTGGCGCACGCGTGCCTACGGCGATTTCTGGTCGTACATGCTCGTCGCCGAGGGCGCTATCGACATCTCGGGCGAATTCGACCTGCAGCCGTACGACATGGCGGCCCTCTACCCGATCGTGACCGAGGCCGGCGGACGCTTCGGCGGCATCGACGGCGGTGACGGAATCTGGCACGGAAGCGCCCTGGCCACGAACGGCCGGCTGCACGATGCGGTGGTCGCCGCCGTGGCGCCGGTCTCGACCTCGCCGAGCGGCTCCGTGTGACCCTCGCATCGACCACCGCCACGCTGATGAGCTGGAGGTTCGGAGCGCCCAGGACGCTTCCGACCGAGCCCGCTGCGCTCACCTGATCTGTTTGCGGCGGTGACGCATCCCCGCCTGGCCAGATCGGGCCCGGCATCCGGGGGTTACCTGGCCAACCCGGGGTGCCTCACGCACTCGCACCCCCGGCCGGGCATTCTGCCCCGCCGCGCGGGGGTTCCTCGGCCCGCACGGGGGTTCAGGTCCCACTCGGCGCCAGTGACGCACCCTCGCCTGGCCAAATTGGGCCCGGCATGCGGGGGTTATCTGGCCAACCCAGGGTGCCTCACCGACTTGCACCCCCGGCCGGGCTAGACCTCGGGGCGCGACTCCACCGACGGGCCGTCCGAGGACGGGGCGGCACCCGCACCCGCGCCGGCACCTCCACCCGCACCACCGACCCGCTTCGCCCGACGCCGCTCGATCAGCGCGTGCACCACGATCGGGCCGACCGAGATAACCACGATCACGATGGCGAGAATGTCGATGTGCTCCGTGATGAACGGGAACCCGCTCAACAGCGAGCCGATCACGGTGAGGCCCACCGCCCAGAGGAACGCGCCGATCACGTTGAAGAGCAAGAATTTGGGGTACTTGTACCGGCTCGTTCCGGCAGCGAGGGGCACGTAGGTGCGCACGATCGGCACGAACCGCCCGAGGATCAGCGCCGGTCCGCCGTAGCGAGCGAAGAAGACTTCGGCACGCTCGAGGTATTCGGTCTTCAGGATCCGGGCGTTCGGCTTGAAGAGACGCCTCCCGAATCGACTCCCCAGGAAGTAGCCCACCTGATCGCCCAGGAACGCGGCGACGAATGCACAGATGGCAATCGTCGCGACGGCGAGGCCGAGTTTGTCGTGCAGGAGGCCGGCTGTGACGAGCAGGCTGTCGCCCGGCAGAAAGGGGAAAAGAACACCCGACTCGATGAAGATGATGAGAGAGAGGCCGGCGAGGGCCCAGGGGCCGAGGTTTTCGAGCAGGGCCTGAGGGTCGAGGAGCATGCCGCAATCCTGACAGCACTCGATCAGAAACCCCGCAGAACCTGCGTAGAGCGCACAAAGAAAGGGCGCCCGTGTGGGACGCCCTTCTCGGATCCGGAGACATTCACGGAGCACGACAGAGACCGATGGTGGAGATGGGGGGAATTGAACCCCCGTCCATCGCTGAGATTGAACGCCTTCTACGGGTGTAGCCGGATGAGTCGTTCTACTTGGCCCCCACCTTTGCTACCGGCATCTAGGTGGACGAGCCCAGCCCGAGTTTGAGTCCCGTGTCACCCTCTGGCGTAGTGACACAGCAAGCCCTCTAGATGACGTCAGGCTCCGGATAGAAGGCGGTCTCCGGTCTGACGGACTTATGTGGCTCTACTGCTTACGCAGCGAGAGCGAAGTCAGTGCGCGATTTATTGGCACTTATTGTTTTCCAGAGATCGTTTACGAGATAACCCTGAATCCTCGACCCGCTTCTCGTTCGCATACAGGCGATGTCGAAACCGATCATCCCCTCGAGTGGGTCTCTGTCGTGCTCTGTGGAGTTGTCGCGGTTCGTCTTGCCCGAAGGCAATCTGCCACTGATGGGTAGATCACCCGGTCTTCGGCAGGGAATTCAGTCTACGTCAGTCGCCCATGTTCCGTCGAGCCGACATGGCCCGGTCGGCCTCGCGTCGGTCGGTCCGTTCGCGCAGGGTCTGGCGCTTGTCGTATTCGCGCTTACCCTTGGCGACCGCGATCTCGACCTTGGCTCGGCCATCGGCGAAGTAGATACGAAGAGGAACGATCGTGTAACCGCCCTCTTTCGTCTTGTGGCTGATCTTGATGATCTGCTGCTTGTGCATCAGCAGCTTGCGCTTGCGTCGGGGTGCGTGGTTGTTCCAGGTGCCCTCGGTGTATTCGGGGATGTGCACGGCGTCGAGCCAGATCTCGCCCCCCTCGATAAAGGCGTAGCCATCGATCAGCGAGGCGCGGCCCTGACGGAGTGCCTTGACCTCGGTGCCCCAGAGCACGATGCCGGCCTCGTAGGTGTCGTCGATGAGGTAGTCGTGGCGCGCACGGCGGTTGCTCGCGACCACTTTCTCGCCGCGGTCGCGATCGGACACGCCTTTTTTCGAGATGGGCCTGGAAGAAGAGTCGGTTGCCATGGTCGTCTCCTTCGAGATACGTCGGGCAGGATCCTGCACCCGGCTTTCGAGCGCAGCCTTACAGTATATGCGCCCACCGACGTTCTCCCCGACCGGCCGGGCCTGTGCAAATTCGAAGGAGAAACCCGGCAGCGACCCCGCCCGATCCGCAGAAAGTCGTCGCGGCCGGGCAGGATCTCCTTCAAATTCGGAAAGCGGGCAGCTACACCTTGAGGTAGCGGCGGATCGCGACACCTGCCGAGAGAGCTGCCAGCGCAGCACCGATCACGATCAGCAGCGGCACAACCACGTAGGTGTCGCCCATTGTGACGAACGGCGTCGACGCGAAGTTCTCGGCGAGGTACCCGCGCACGAACACCTTCACGATCAGGATCATGGCCCCGCCCGCCAACACCGAGCCCACGAGCGCCGCGATCACACCCTCGAGGATGAAAGGCGTCTGAATGAACCGGTTCGACGCCCCCACCAGCCGCATGATGCCGAGCTCCCGCCGCCGGCTGAACGCCGACAGGCGAATCGTCGTGGCAATGAGCAAGACGGCCGCGATCAGCATCAGGACGGCTATGCCGATCGCCGTGTACGACGCCGCGTTCAGCACCGAGAAGATCGGCTGGAGATAACCGCGCTGATCGACGACGCTCTGCACGCCCGCCTGATTGGAGAGGCTCTCGATCAGGATGTCGGACTGCGAGGGATCCTTGAGGTTCACCCAGAAGGTCTCGTTGAGGTACGACGGCTGCACGAACTCGGTTGCGGGGCTGTCGGCGAACTGCTTCTTGAAGCGGTCATAGGCATCCTGCTGCGTCTCGAAGTACGACTTCTGAATGTACGGCTTCAGCGTCGACGACTGCAGCTGGGCTTCGACCTGGTCTTTCTGCGCGGTCGTCGCTTTGGCGCCCGTGCAGTTTCCGGTGGTGTCGGTGTCGGTGCAGAGGTACACGGCGACCTGCGCCTTGTCGTACCAATAGCCCTTCATCTGGTTGATCTGCAACTGCAGCAGAGCCGCCGTGCCGACGAACGTGAGCGAGATGAACGTCACGAGCACGACCGAGATGACCATCGAGAGGTTGCGCTTGAGGCCGGATCCGACCTCGCTGAGCACGAGACGGAGCCTCATTTGTCGGCTCCCCACTCGGGAACGGACTGCTGGGCAACGGATTCAGGATCCAGGCGCGGCGCCGGCACGGTCTGCGTCGGAACGCCCTGCACGCGCGGCTGCGCCCCCTCCTGGCCCACCTGCTGAATGGGAACCGCCTGCGTCTGATACCCACCCGAGCGCTCGTCGCGGATGATGTTGCCGCCGGACAGCTCGATCACTCGCCGCTGCATCTGGTCGACGATTCCGGCGTCGTGGGTGGCCATGAGCACGGTCGTGCCCGAGGCGTTGATTCGGTCGAGGAGAGTCATGATCCCGGCGCTGGTCGAGGGGTCGAGGTTTCCGGTCGGCTCGTCGGCGAGGAGGATCGCGGGGCGGTTGACGATCGCGCGAGCGATGGCGACGCGCTGCTGCTCGCCGCCCGAGAGCTCGTGCGGAAGGCGCTGAGCCTTGCCGGCAAGCCCGACCATCTTGAGCACGTCGGGAACGGCCTCCTGGATATAGCCGCGGCTCTTGCCGATCACCTGAAGCGTGAACGCGACGTTGTCGAAGACGGACTTCTGCGGAAGCAGGCGGAAGTCTTGGAAGACGACCCCGAGGTTGCGGCGGAAGTACGGCACCTTGCGACTCGAGAGCGTGCCGAGCCGCTGGCCGAGCACGTGGATCTGGCCCTTCGAGGGCTTCTCCTCCTTGAGCACGAGACGCAGAAAGCTCGACTTACCCGAACCCGAGGCGCCGACGAGGAAGACGAACTCCCCCTTCAGGATTTCGAGGGTGACGCCGTTAAGCGCCGGGCGCGGGTTGCCGGCATAGAACTTGGAGACTTCATCGAAGCGAATCATGACGGGGCAACGATAGGTGGCGGGAGCGACGATTCAGTGCAGGCGCGCCCCCTCGGCGAGCCTCGCAATTGGCTGGGAGCGGCCGGGGGGAACCGGCAGGCGGATCCTTCGGTTCTGTCGGGTTCTGTGGGCCCGCGTCTCACGCTCGCCCGACCCAGTAACCCTTGCCGCAGCGGCTCAGTCGTCGGAGCGCTTGCGCCAGCGGATGCCGGCCGAGATGAAGCCGTCGAGGTCGCCGTCGAACACGTTCGAGGGGTTGTTTACCTCGTACTCGCTGCGGAGGTCTTTGACCATCTGGTACGGAGCGAGCACGTACGAGCGGATCTGATCGCCCCAGCTCGCGGTAATGGTGCCGGCGAGCTCTTTCTTCTTCGCGTTCTCGGCTTCTTTCTGCAGGAGGAGGAGTCGCGACTGGAGCACGCGCATGGCCGCGGCGCGGTTCTGGATCTGGCTCTTCTCGTTCTGCATCGAGACGACCGTGCCGGTCGGGATGTGCGTGATGCGAACCGCCGAGTCGGTCGTGTTGACCGACTGGCCGCCGGGGCCCGACGAGCGGAACACGTCGACGCGGATGTCGTTCTCGGGGATGTCGATCGACTCGGTCTCTTCCATCAGCGGAATGACCTCGACGGCCGCGAAACTCGTCTGGCGCTTGCCCGCCGCACCGAACGGCGACATGCGCACCAGGCGGTGCGTGCCGGCCTCGACGCTGAGCGTGCCGAACGCGTAGGGAGCGTCGACCTCGAAGGTGGCCGACTTGATTCCGGCCTCTTCGGCGTAGCTGGTGTCCATCACGCTGACCTTGAAGCCGTGCTGCTCGGCGTAGCGCAGGTACATGCGCAGGAGCATATCGGCGAAGTCGGCCGCGTCGACGCCGCCCGCCCCCGCGCGGATGGTGATAACGGCGGGCCGAGGGTCGTACTCGCCGTCGAGCAGCGTCTGGATCTCGAGGGTGTCCATCATCGACTGGATGTTCTTCAGCTCGACCTGCGCCTCGTCAGCTGACTCCTGGTCGTCGCCCTCGTTGGCCATCTCGACCAGCACCTCGAGGTCGTCGAGACGCTGACCGGTCGTGGTGATCTTGTCGAGCTCGGACTTGCGGTGGCTGAGATCGCTCGTGACCCGCTGGGCGTTCTCGGTGTCGTTCCAGAGATCAGGATCCGAGGCCTGCCGCTCGAGCTCGGCGATCTCGCTCTCGAGACGTTCCACACCGATCACGGCGCTGATGTCGGCGAAGGTGGAGCGGAGGGCCGCGATCCGGTCGGAGAAGTCGAGCTCGATCATAGTTATCGAGCTTACCGTTCGGTGCCAGTACGGTCGGGGCCGCCCTGAAATCGGCGGGTGTTCCTCGCCCCGACCGGAGTCGGCGGGTGTTCTTGAGAGTCGGCGGGTGCTTCAGCACCCGCCGACACCTCACAACACCCGCCGACTCACGCCGACCCCCGCCCGACGCACGCGCCCGGCCGCCGTAGCCGATCAGCGCAGCACGCCCGCCTCACGGAGCGCGAACTCGGCGAGCTGCCGCTGCTCGAGATCGTCGCCCGCGCTCCACGCCGCCACCGGGTTCGGGCTGAGCCGCAGCAACCCTGCGGAGTCGCCGGTTGCAAGCGCCCGGAACGCCAGCAACTGGAGCCCGCCGTCGGTCAGCGAGAGCCCGCGAACCTCGGCCACCCGCCGTACGAAGCGCAACCGGGGGCGCAGCCACACCACGAGGATGACGGCGATCGGTACGAGGCTCACGACGAGCCCGGCCGAGAGACTGACATGCCCGATCAGCTCCTGCTGCCGCTGACCGGCATCGACGAAGGTGTCGCCGACCTGACTCGCCTGCTGCAACGGGGCGCTGGCCGATTTACCGACGAGAGGCACTCCCCCGAGCGTCTCGGCGGCGTCACCAAGCGTCGATCGAAGGCGGGAGCCGGCGTTCTCGACGGTCCGGCCGACGTCGGCGAGGGCCGCTATGACTCCCGCGACGACCACGCCGAGCACGACGAACAGCACGACGCCGACGACGGCCACGACATCACCGGCGATCTGGCGGGTGCGGGCGGCCGGAGCTGCCGAATAAATCTGCATACCGGCGATCCTGGCCCGTGCTTCGCCCGGCCGCCGACATTGGCTAGCCGTTTTCTGCATCGCTTACCGATAATTCGGTAAGCGATGTGTGAAACGGTAAGCGACGCAGCACGAGCGCGACAGCGCGAATCGCAGCAGCGCGTGGCGCAGCCGACCGCGCGGCTAGTGCCCGAGCGCCGGCACCCGCGCCGAGAGCCCGGCCCGGCTCGCCCGTGCCACGGCCTCCGGCAGTGCGCCGAGGAAGGCGTCGACGTCGGCGTCGGTCGTCGAGTGCCCCACCGTGATGCGGAGGGCACCGCGTGCCTCGTCGTCGTCGAGCCCCATCGCGAGAAGTACGTGCGACGCCTCCGGAATGCCCGCCTGGCACGCCGAGCCCGTCGACACCGAGACGCCGGCAGCGTCGAGCAGAAAGAGGAGTGAGTCGCCCTCGCACCCGGGGAAAGTGAAGTGAGCGTTGCCCGGCAACCGGTCGATCGGCGCACCCCGGAGTACGGCCGACGGCACGGCGGCCCGCACCCCGTCGATCACGCGGTCGCGCAGGCGTTCATAGCGCGACGGGTCGGCGGCCGAGGCCGACGCCGAACGGGCCGCGACGGCGAAGGCGACCGCCGCGGGGGCGTCTTGCGTGCCCGACCGCACCTGACGCTGCTGCCCACCGCCGTGGATGAGCGGCACGACCGTGGCGGTGCGCGAGAGCACGAGAGCACCGATGCCGATGGGCCCGCCGACCTTGTGCGCCGAGACGCTGAGCGCCGCCAGACCGGTCGCACGGAAGTCGATGGGCACCTGCCCGTACGCGGCCACCGCATCCGAGTGCACCGGAACGCCGAAAGACGCGGCGAGCGCGACCATCTCGCGCACCGGCTCGAGTGTGCCCACCTCGTTGTTGGCCCAGAGGAACGTGACGAGGGCGATGTCGTCGTGGGCCTCGAGCGCCGCGGAGAGCGCTTCGATCTCGATCGTGCCCTCGGCGTCGAGGGGAATCCACTCGATCACTGCGCCTTCGTAGCGTTCGAGCCATTCGACGGTGTCGACGGTCGCGTGGTGCTCTCCTCGGGCGACAAGGATCCGGGGGCGCGACCTCTCTGACTGCCTGGCCCACCAGAGCCCCTTGACCGCGAGGTTCACGCTCTCGGTGCCGCCCGAGGTGAAGACGACTTCGATGGGATCGCAGCCGAGCGAGGAGGCCACGGTTTCGCGGGCTTCTTCGAGCACCCGCTTGGCGCCCTGGCCCGCGCTGTGAATGGACGAGGGATTGCCGACCGCTCCGAGTGCCTCGGTGTACGCCGAGATGGCCTCGGGGAGCATGGGGGTCGTCGCCGCGTGGTCGAGGTAGACAGGCAAGGCTCCTCCTTCGTCGGTCACTACTCTAGATCGCGTGTCTGACGTCGAACTCCTCCCCCGCGACGGCGGCGATGCCGCGACGCGCGATTCTGCCGAGGCTGAGAGCGCTCGGGCCGATCCTCTGAGAGATCTCGGCGTCCGCGTCACCGCCGACGGTCCGACGATCCGTGTCTGGTCGGGGCGGGCGACCGGTATCGACCTCGTGATCGACGATGCCCCCGCCGAGCACGTCGTTCCGCTCACGCGCGACGTGCACGGGGTCTGGAGTGGCTCGGATCCTCGCCTCGCGCCCGGTCGCCGCTATTGGTTGCGGGCCGACGGCCCGATCGTCGGTGACGACGGGGTGCGCACGCCGTTCGATCCGGGCGTGAACCTCCTCGATCCGTACGCCCGGGGGCTCGGTCGCACCGGTCGCGGTGAGTGGCGCGGTGTCGTCGTCGATGAGTCGTTCGACTGGGGCGGCGTCGAGAAGCCGCGTACGCCTCTCGACCACACCGTCGTCTACGAGGCCCACGTCCGCGGCCTTACACGACTCGCTCCATTCGTCCCCGACGACCTGCGCGGCACCTACGCGGGTCTGGCCCACGAAAACACGATCGCCTATCTGACCGATCTCGGCGTCACGGCTGTGCAGCTCCTGCCGGTGCACCAGCACGTCGACGAGCAGCGACTGGTCGCTCAGGGCTTCGAGAACTACTGGGGCTACAACACGCTGTCGTATTTCGCGCCCCACGCCGGCTACGCCTCCCGCGACGCTCAGCTCGGTGGGCCGAGCGCGGTGCTTCGCGAATTCAAGGGCATGGTCAAGCTGCTGCACGCCGCCGGCATCGAGGTCTGGCTCGACGTGGTCTACAACCACACCGCAGAAGAGGGCGAAGACGGCCCGGTGACGAGCCTCCGGGGGCTTGACGGCAGCTACTACCGGCACGACGCCGACGGCAACCCCATCGACGTCACCGGGTGCGGCAACACGCTCGACACGAGCCTCCCCGCGGCGTCCCGCCTGGTGCTCGACTCTCTCCGCTACTGGGCGAACGACCTACAGATCGACGGCTTCCGTTTCGACCTCGCCGCCACGCTCGGTCGTGGCCCCGACGCCGTCTTCTCCCCCGATGCCCCGCTGCTGACGGCCATTCGCGACGACCCGGCGCTCGAAGGCGTCCGGCTCATCGCCGAGCCGTGGGATGTCGGCCTCGGCGGCTGGCAGACCGGCAACTTCCCTGTCGGATGGAGCGAATGGAACGACCGCTTCCGCAACCGGGTGCGAGAGTTCTGGCTGCGCGACATCGCTCACGCGAGGGGCTCAGGATCCAGCACGAACGGTCTCGGATCCTTCGCTTCGAAGCTCTCGGGGTCGAGTGGCCTCTACGCTCACGATCGCGGTCCGCTCGCGGGCGTCAACTTCATCACGGCGCACGATGGCTTCACGCTCGCCGACGTCGTGGCGTACGACCAGAAGCACAACCTCCGCAACGGCGAAGACAATCGCGACGGCACCGACGACAACCGCTCGTTCAATCACGGGGCCGAGGGGCCGACCGACAACCCGTGGATCCTCGACGCCCGAAGGCGAGCCTCGCGCAACCTGCTCGCGACGCTCTTCCTGTCGGCCGGCGTGCCCATGCTCACCGCGGGCGACGAGATCGGGCGGACCCAGCGGGGTAACAACAACGGCTACTGCTCCGACGACGAGACCTCGTGGGTCGACTGGAACCTCGACGACGAGCGGGAGGCGCTGCTCGCCGACACGAAGGCGCTCATCCGGCACCGGCGCGAGAACCCGGCGCTTCGCCCCGTGCGCTTCGGCACCTTCGGCGACGTGACCCCGAGTGCCACCGACATGACCTGGTTCGGAGCCGACGGCGGGCCCCTCGAGCCGGACGACTGGCGCAACCCGGCGCACCGCACCCTGCTGTATCTGGCCGCGTCCACTCCCGAGTTCGAGGCGTTCAACCGCGTTCTCATCGTGGTGCACGGCGCCGAAAGCCCGGTGACCGTCACACTGCCCGAGTACAGCGACATCGAATCGTACGAGGTGCTCTGGACGAGCGGCGACGCCTTCGACCCACGGCCGCGGCTGCCCGGGGAGTCGTACGGGATCCTGGGGCCGACGGTGACGCTCTGGCGGGTCGTGTGACCGCCTCGCCCGCTACCCCGGCCACCGCACTGCTCGGTGACCTCGGCATCGTCTTCACTCCTCACGCGTACGAGCATGCCGACACGGTGACGAACTTCGGCGAGGAGGCCGCGGCCGTGCTCGGGCTCGACGAAGACCGCGTGTTCAAGACCCTCGTCGTGCAGGCCGACGATGCACTCGTCGTCGCCGTCGTGCCGGTGTCGGGCAAGCTCGACCTCAAGGCGCTGGCCGCGGTGGTCGGGGCGAAGAAGGCGGCCCTCGCCGACTCATCGGTTGCTGCGCGCCGAACCGGCTACATCGTCGGAGGGATCAGCCCGATCGGCCAAAAGAGCCGGCTCCGCACCGTGATCGACGAAACGGCGGAGCTGTTCGACACGGTGTTCGTCTCGGGAGGCCGGCGCGGATTCGACGTGGAGCTCACGCCGAGCGATCTCGCTCGGGCCACTGACGCGACGTTCTCCGCGATAGCCCGGTCGTAGCTGTCACCGGCTCGTACGGAGCCGATTCGCGAGAAGAACCGGGGCCGAGGATCCGCCAGCCGCCGTGGGGTACAGCGCATGCCGGGCTGTGTCGGTGGCTCGGCGTACCGTTCCCCGCATGACCGATGCACCGGAAGACCAGACCCCCACCCCCGCCGACGCCCCCGAGGCCACGCCCGACACCACCACCGGCGAGACCCTCGGCGGTGCCCAGCCCGAGCCGGGCAACTCCGCCTCCAAAGACCCCGAAGAGTGGGTGACGGGCGACGAGCCCATCACCGGGCCGCAGAAGAGCTACCTGGACACGCTGGCGCGCGAGGCCGGCGAAGAGCTGTCGGCCGACATGACCAAGGCGGAGGCGAGCGAGCACATCGACCGCCTGCAGCAGAAGACCGGTCGCGGCGCGTAGCCACTAGGCGCTGACGCGTACTGCACGCCCGCACCGACCGACAGGGCCCATTCGGGTGAGGTCCTGGCGGTCGGGCGGTGCCGCGGCGGTGAGCCGGGGCGGGTGTGCCGGAGCGATTTCGGGTCTGCTCGGCGCACGACCGACATTAGCCGTCCCCCATTCTGCGGACACGATTCATTCGTGATTGACCTGCACCCAATTCGGGGGCCAGCACCATCTGCTCCCTTCTCTCCCACGTCGTCCGGGAGTCGCGTTCCGATCGACCGGGGTACCCCGAATGCGTCCGCTAGGCCAGGGCCCGGGCGAACCGGGTACGGTCATGGTGTGGCGAAGCGAACAGAATCCAGAGCCGGAACATCCACAGGACGAATCCCCATTGCGGGCCTCAGTCCCCGAACTCCCGACGACGTCTTCGATACGAAGGCGTTCGTCGGAGAAGTCGTGCCCTTCGAGGCCACGGTCTTCCGTGAGGGCCACGACATCATCGATGCCGCACTGGTCGTCACCGACCCGACCGGCGCCGTCACGAGGTCGCCGATGACCCTCGGCATCCCGGGCACCGACCGGTGGAGCACCGAGCATCTCTTCGAGGTCGAGGGCACCCACACGTGGTGGATCGAGGCCTGGAACGACGACTGGGCGACCTGGATGCACGCCGCCGAGATCAAGGTGCCCGCGGGGCAAGACGTCGACAACATGCTGGCCCTCGGCACCGAGCTGCTGCAGCGGGCTGCGCAACGCGACCCCGCGTCTGCTCTCTTCCGCGACGGGGCGAAAGCCCTAGGCAACGCCTCCCTGAGCGCAACCGCCCGCATGAGGGTCGCGAGCGATTCCCGCATAGCCGCCGCGCTTGCGGCGCAGCCTCTGGCGAGCCTCGTCACAGCGAGCCCCAAGAAGCACGTCCGAGTCGAGCGCACTCGTGCTGCGGTGGGCAGCTGGTACGAGTTCTTCCCCCGAAGCGAAGGGGCAAAGATCCGCGACGACGGATCCTGGACGAGCGGCACCTTCCGCACCGCCGCCCGTCGCCTTCCCGCAATCGCCCGCATGGGCTTCGACGTGGTCTACATCCCGCCGGTGCACCCGATCGGCCGTACGTTCCGCAAGGGGCCGAACAACACCCTCGAGGCCGGCCCCAACGACCCAGGGTCCCCCTACGCCATCGGCAGCGCCGACGGCGGGCACGACGCCGTCGACCCCGCGCTCGGCACCGTCGCCGACTTCGAATGGTTCGTCGGCGCCGCCAAGAACGTCGGGCTCGAGCTGGCCCTCGACCTCGCTCTGCAGTGCTCCCCCGACCACCCGTGGGTGCGAGAGCACCCCGAGTGGTTCACGACGCTTCCCGACGGCACGATCGCCTACGCCGAGAACCCGCCGAAGAAGTACCAAGACATCTATCCGCTCAACTTCGACAACGACTACGAGGGCTTGAGCGCCGAGATCCTCCGCATCGTCCGGCTCTGGATCGACCGCGGGGTCACCATCTTCCGGGTCGACAACCCGCACACGAAGCCGGTGCACTTCTGGGAGTGGCTGCTCCGCGACATCCGCGAAGACCACCCCGAGGTGGTGTTCCTCGCCGAGGCGTTCACGAAGCCCGCCATGATGCAGGCTCTCGCTCAGGTGGGCTTCCAGCAGTCGTACACCTACTTCACCTGGCGCAACGAGAAGTGGGAGCTCGAGGAGTACCTCGCCGAGCTCTCCGACGAGACCGGCGCCTGGTTCCGACCGAACTTCTTCGTCAACACGCACGACATCCTCACCCCTTACCTGCAGTACGGCGGGGTTCCGGCCTACAAGGTGCGTGCAGCGATCGCGGCGACCGCTTCACCGACCTGGGGGGTCTACTCGGGCTACGAGCTGATCGAGAACGTCGCACGACCGGGTTCCGAAGAGAACATCGACAACGAGAAATACGAGTTCAAGCCGCGCGACTGGGCCGCCGAAGAAGAGGCCGGAGCGAGCATCGCGCCCTACCTGACCCAACTGAACAGGATCCGCGGGCAGCACCCGGCACTGCGTCAACTGCGCAACCTGACGATCCACGGCAGCGACGACGACGCGATCCTCGTCTACTCGAAGTTCCTCGCCGGAAAGCACACCCGCTCCGGTCGCTCCGACGCCATCATCGTCGTGGCCAACACCGACCCGCACTCGGCCCGCGAGACCACTGTCCGGCTCGACCTCCGGGCCCTCGGGCTCGAACCCGGGTCGACCTTCACCGTCCGCGACCTCATCACCCAGCAGACCTGGACATGGACGGACGACAACTACGTTCGCCTCGACTCGTTCGTCGAACCCGCCCATGTGCTGTCCGTCGACTTCACCCGCACGCCCTAGGAGGCACCCGTGAGCACACAGAACCTCGTGATCCCCGCCCTCGACCCGAACGAGGCGCACCTCGTCTCGGTCGGCAGCCACCCGCGACCGCACACCGTGCTCGGGCCGCACCACGTCGACGCCGGCGTCCTCGTTCGCGTTCTCCGACCGCTCGCCTCGCAGGTGACGCTCATCATCGAGACGGGGGCGCGCCTCTCCATGAGCCACGTCACCGACGGCGTGTGGGAGGCGCTCGCCATCATCGAACCAGGCGCATACCGCATCGAGGCGACGTACGACGGAGGGGACGCCCCCTGGGTCGCCGACGACCCGTACCGGTTCTGGCCGACGGTTGGCGAGCTCGATCTCTACCTGTTCGGCGAAGGACGCCACGAAGAGCTCTGGAGGGTCTTCGGCTCGCACGTCCGCGAGCAGCAGGGCACCCTCGGCACCTCATTCGCCGTCTGGGCCCCGCACGCGCAGGCCGTCCGGGTCATGGGCGACTTCAACGGCTGGTACGGCGTCGCGCACGCCATGCGCCGTCTCGACGGCAACGGCATCTGGGAGCTCTTCGTCCCCGGTCTCACCGAGGGCACCTACAAGTACGAGATCCTGACGGCCGACGGCCGCTGGGTCGAGCGGGCCGACCCGATGGCACGGCAGGCCGAGATCCCGCCGTCGACCGGCTCCGTCATCACGAAGGCCGCCCACGAATGGGCCGACGCCGAGTGGATGGCCAAGCGTGCCAGCGTCGAACCGTCCACGCAGCCGATGAGTGTGTACGAGCTGCACGTCGGATCCTGGCGTCCTGGCCTCTCGTACCGCGAATTGGCCGACCACCTCATCGGCTACGTCTCCGATCTCGGGTTCACGCACGTCGAGTTCATGCCGTTGGCCGAGCACCCGTTCGGCGGATCCTGGGGTTATCAGGTCACGGGCTACTACGCCCCGACCTCGCGCTTCGGCTCCCCCGACGACCTCCGGTACCTGATCGACCGTCTCCACCAGGCCGGCATCGGCGTGATCATGGACTGGGTTCCCGGGCACTTCCCCAAAGACGAATGGGCCCTCGCCAACTTTGACGGTCAGCCCGTTTACGAGCACAGCGACCCGCGCCTGGGTGAGCAGCCCGACTGGGGAACGCTCGTGTTCAACTTCGGTGACTCGCAGGTGCGCAACTTCCTGGTGTCGAACGCGCTCTACTGGCTCGAGGAGTTCCACATCGACGGCCTCCGGGTCGACGCGGTGGCCTCCATGCTGTACCTCGACTACTCCCGCAACGAAGGCGAGTGGGTGCCGAACAAGTTCGGCGGCCGCGAAAACCTCGAGGCGATCTCGTTCCTGCAGGAAGCCAACGCGACGGCCTACAAGCGGAGCCCGGGCATCATGATGATCGCCGAGGAGTCGACGTCGTGGCCCGGCGTCACGCGCCCTACCAGCGAGGGCGGCCTCGGCTTCGGCCTCAAGTGGAACATGGGCTGGATGCACGACTCGCTCGAGTACATCCAGCGAGACCCGATGTACCGCAGCTACCACCACTCCGAGATGACATTCTCGTTCGTCTACGCGTTCAGCGAGAACTTCATGCTGCCCATCAGCCACGACGAAGTCGTGCACGGCAAGGGCTCCCTCATCGGCAAGATGCCAGGAGACGAGTGGCAGAAACTCGCCAACCTCCGCGCCTACCTGGCCTTCATGTGGGGCCACCCCGGCAAGCAGTTGCTCTTCATGGGCTCCGAGTTCGGCCAGCAGTCGGAGTGGAGCGAGCAGCGCGGCCTCGACTGGTGGGTGCTCGACCAGCCCGAGCACCAGGGTCTGCACTCACTCGTGCGCACCCTGAACCTCGTCTACAGCGCCGAGAAGCCCCTCTGGGAGCACGACTTCGACACCGACGGCTTCGAGTGGATCGACGGCGGTCTCAGCGAAGACAGTGTCGTCGCGTTCCTGCGCAAGTCCGACGACGGAGCGAAGGTGGCCGTTCTCGCCAACTTCTCCGGTCAGCCGGTCACCCGTCGACTCGGGCTTCCCGTTGCCGGCGAATGGCACGAGATCCTCAATACCGACGCCGGTGAATACGGTGGATCCGGTGTCGGCAACTTCGGAGGTGTCACGGCGACCAACGACCCCTGGGGCGGACGCCCGGCCTCGGCCGAGGTCACGCTGCCGCCGCTCGGTGTCGTTTGGCTGAAGCTAGGCGCCTGAGCCGCGCGGCCCGGTGCCGTTACACGTATCCCGGTCTCTCCGACCTGCCGCGGCAGGCCGGTGAGACCGGGATTCGTGTGTCGGCGGATGCCGAGAGCGGCAAACGCTTAGTACAGCAGCATCGTCAGACGACGCCGCGCGGCCACGACCTCGGGTGCGTCGAGCCCTGCGACCTCGAAGTACTCGAGCAGACGCGTGCGCGCCGCGTCTTTGCCCGGCTGGTCGAGCTTCGGAAAGAGCGTGAGGATCCGATCGAAGGCGTCGGTCACGTGCCCACCGCTCAGGTCGAGATCGGCGACTGCCAGCTGGGCGTCGAGATCGTCGGGCGACGAGGCTCCCGCAGCCCTCACGTCGGCCATCGTCACACCCTGGAGGCGGGCGAGCAGCGAGACCTGCGCCAACCCCGCCACCGCGAGGTTGTCGCGGGGATCCTGAGCGATCGCCGTGGTGTACGCCGCCTTCGCCGCGTCGTAGTCACCCCGCTCGATGGCGTCGTAGGCGTCTTGGTGGTGCGGCGGCAGAGGCTCGGGCTCGGGTTCGCCCGTGGCCTCAGCAACGTCACCGTCGACTGACAGTCGACCGGTCACCCCGTTCTGCGCGGCCAGTTCGAGCACCTGCTCGAAGACATCGCGCACCTGCGCTTCGGGAAGCGCGCCGACGAAGAGCGACACGGGGCGCCCCGCGATGACGGCGGCCACTGTGGGGATCGACTGGGCCTGGAAGGCCTGCGTCAGCTGCGGGTTCGTGTCGGCGTCGACCTTGGCGAGCACCAACCGGCCGGCATATTCGACGATCAACTTCTCGAGGATCGGCGAGAGCTGCTTGCATGGGCCGCACCACTCGGCCCAGATGTCGACAATGACCGGCACCTGGTTGCTCAGGTCGAGGATGGACGAGAACGTGGCGTCGGTGACGTCGACCACGAGCGAGGGGACGCCCGCTGCGGGTGCAGCGCCCTCGGCGCCGGATGCTGCGGGCGTCGCCGGGGATCCTTCGGTGTGACCGGGAGCGGGTGCTGCCGGACGGTTCACCAGGGAGGAGAGGTCGACGGCGCCGCGAAGACTGGCGGCGCTCGGAGGGACGTTGCTCATGAGACTTCTTTCGCTGAGATCAGTGCTTGGCTGAAGCCGAGGAGGACGATCTTGTCGTCGCTGCCGACGGGCGGGACGGAGAAGAGGAGTTCGACTCCATACGTCGCCTCGATGCCCTTCGTCGACTTGTCGACACCGGAGAGCGATTTGACTTCGCCCTCGGTGTTGACCTCGGCACCCTTCTTGGTCGGTGTGACGGTCTCGGTCTCGTTGATGGCCACCGAGACGATTGCACCGGCGTCGTTGGTCGCGAAGGCGATGCTCGGCTCGTCGTTCACTGAACTCGAGTAGGCGATCTTGGCCGTGGCGGGCAAGGCCGCCGCCTTCTTGTCTTTGTACGATTTGCCGATCTTCGGGCGGAGCGTGTCGCCGCTCGTCTGGAAAGCCGCGGCCGAAGCGCTCTCCTTGCCGTCTTTCAAGACGTCGGCGTAGGCGGCGGCGATCTTGTCGGGTTCCATCGCGAGCAACTTGACGTCGGGTGCGAGACGAGCCGCCCCGGTCGTCGCCGGAGCGACCTTGGGAATCTCGGCACCCGCCTCGAGGCCGACGAGATAGTCGACCTTGAACGCGTCGCGCGCGGACTCCTGCGTCAGCATCACGCCGACGGGCGCAACCTTCGTGGAGTCGTTGTCTTTGACCAGTGCGAACACGGTACGCGGCCACGAGTCGGTCTGCTGCGGTAGCGTCAGCGTCACCGAACCCGTCGGGATCGACACGGGCAGAGCGGCCGAATCGTCGTTCTTGCGGATCGCATAGCTGGCTGTGCGCTGCTCGAGCGCAGGGCCGGTGAATCGAGTCGACGCCAGGTCGGTGCTGCCCGCCTTGTCAGCTCGGGTCTGCACGCTGACGATGCGCTCGATGATCCGCTTGGCCTGGGCGACCGTCACTGCCGGCGGCTGGAGGGCGTCGCCGGGTGCCTCGGCGGAGGCGGACGGTGTCGGCGTTGCCGTGGCGGCCGTCGAGTCGGACGATCCCTGGGGCCAGTAGTCGGACGAGCAGCCAGCGAGGCCGAGGGCCCCGACGAGCACGATCGGCACGACGGCGACCATGCGCCGACCGCGACTGCCCTTGCCCGCCGACGCACCGAGCGCTGCACGGCGTGACGATCGCACGGAGCCCTGACGCTCGGCACGAGGAAGCTTGGGGCGACGACCGCCACCCGACGAACGACGAGGCCCACGGGTGCGACGGTGGTGGACGATCGCCCACACGAAGAGGCCGATGCCGATGAGGAACACGAGGAGGCCTGCCGTCACGAGCGGTCCGACGAGCGGGGTCGCGGTCGACAGCGGCCAGCTCACCGAGAGGTTCGACGGCGCCGGCTTGGTGCCGTCGGTCGCCACGATGAGAGAGATGTCGTCGGGCGCGTCAAGCGAGAAGTTGAGGGCCTGGCCGGAGAACTCGGTGTACCAGAGATCAGAATCACGAGGATCCGGCACCGACCCCGATGTTCCCTCGACGGTCTTGCTCACCAGCTTCTTCAGCGAGGCGTCGTACGACACCGTGTTGTGAGCAGAGTCGCCGACCCAGGCGGTGATGTCGGCGGTCTTCGCGTAGGCGGCGAACGACGTGCCATCCCCTTCGATGTGGATGCTCTCCCGCCCCGGGTACGCCTTCAGGGCGCTGGCCGGGATGATCGTGACGGGGGCGGACGACGTGGTCGTCACCGACGAGGTCACCGAGTCGGGCGGCGCGAAGACCGTCCGCTGAGCGAGCCCGAGGAGCACCAACAGAGCCGCGATCACCAGGGTGATGACGGCCAAGACGAAACGCACGAGATTTTCTCCCTTCGTGCCACCATCCGGGTATCTGGCGGCAGCGAATTTAAGACCCTTCAGGGTAGCCGACGACTCTGAGAGACGCCTAGCCAGCATGAGAGGCCAGGAATCCCGCTAAAATGCGGAGGTTGGCCGCCCTCGGGCATGCCACCGCCGTCCACCGTTCTCGTGTCCCGTTAGATATCCGGGCTCGCCCCAACCACAGGGAGACATCGTGGCCACTGATGAGGCTGAATTCGGAACCGAACTCCGCGGGTACAAGAAGGAGGAGGTCGAGAAAGCTCTCGGCGATCTCCGGCGAGAAATGATCAAGGCGAACAACGACCGAGCCGAACAGGCCGAATCGGCACGGCAGCTGTCGCACCGCATCGAAGAGCTCGAAGACGAACTCGAAGAGGTCGGGGAGCCGAGCTACAAGGGCCTCGGGGCCAAACTCGAAAACACGCTTCGGCTCGCGGAAGAGCAGTCGAACGACCTCATCGCCAAGACCGAGCGCGACGCAGCCGAACTTCGCTCGACGACCAGCGCCGAGGCCGAGCGAGTCACCGACGAAGCACGTGAGCGCGCCGCCGACATCCTCGACGACGCCCGCGGCCGCGCCGCCGCCCAGGTCGAAGAGTCGACCGGAGAGGCCGATCGCCTCGTGGCCCGGGCTCGCGACGACGCGGCGGCAATGATCGCCGATGCCGAACGGGATGCGGCTGCTACGCGCACGAACGCCTCCACCGAGGCCGCCGAGGCCATGGCGTCGGCGAAGCGCGAAGCCGCCGCCCTTCGTGCCGCCGCCGAACGCGAGGTCGCTGACCTCAGGGCGGCCGTCGAGGCCGAGGTCGCCAAGGCACGCGAAGGTGCAGCAGACCTCGCACGCGACACCGAGGAGGGCCGCGCCCTTCTCGCAAGCGACACCGAGCGCCAGCGCGCCGAACTCGAACTCGAGTCCACCACCGTCCGCGACGATCTGGCCCGGCTCGACGAGACGACCCGCGCCGACCTCGAACGCGAGGTCGCCGCACGGCGCGACTCGCTCGATCGCGAGGTCGTCGGCACCCGAACCGAACTTGCCGAAGAGATCACGAACGGCCGAGCCGAACTCGACCGCGAGATCACCGCGGCCCGGGCCCTTCTCGCAAGCGACACGGCGACCGCCCGCGAGGCCCTCGCTCGAGAGGCTGAGAGCACCCGCGCCGAGCTCGACCGCGAGGTCGCCGATGCGCACGCCGATATCGAAGCCGCCCGGCTCGCCAGTACGGAAGAGATCGAACGCACCACCCGCGAGACCCGGGAGCAGATCGACCGCGACTTGACGCAGACCCGCGACCGCATCGAGCGCGATCTTGCTGATCACCAGGCCGGGATCGCCGCCGAAGCCGCTCGCGCCCGCTCCGAGCTCGACGCCGATCTCGCCGAGACGCGCGCCCGCCTGGCCCACGACGACGACGAACAGCGCACCCGCCTCCGTGGCGAGCGCGAGACCTTCGATGCCGAGATCGCTGCCGATCGCGACCGGATCGCTGCTGAACTCGAGAGGGAGGCCCACTCGGCCCGCACCGCTCTCGAGGTCGAGCTGGCGACGCGACGCGACGAGGCCGAGCAAGACTACGTCCAGCGGCACCACGACGCCGTCGAAGAGACTCAGACGTTCCTCGACGAGGCGAACGCTCAACTCTCCGACGTGACCGAGCGTGCAGAGACCAAGCGCAAAGAGGCCCGCGAGGCGGAGGCGAACGCCTACGCCGCGGCGCGCAAGACCCGCGCCGAGTCGGAGCGAGTGGCGAACGAGACCCTGAGCAATGCCCGCTCGCGCGCCGAGTTCCTCGTCACCGATGCGGAGCGCCAGGCGCGCGGCATCATCGGCGACGCCGAAGAGCGCCTGTCGGCAATCAACCGGGAGCGCGACTCCGTGGCGGCCTACTTCGAGAACCTCCGGGGCATGGTCGGCCAGGTAGCCGAGTCGCAGTCCCAGCAGGGCGAGTGATCCTCGCGTGAGAATCTCCAACGCGTACCGTCTCGGCCTCCTCGGTGGCCTCGGCGTCTTGACGGCGATCCTCATCGGCACCGCCCTCGGTGAGCTGTCGACGATCATCACCTATGTCGGCGTCGCCCTCTTCCTCGCCCTCGGGCTCGACCCGGTGGTGCGGTGGCTCGAGAACCGTCACGTCCCCCGGCCCCTGGCGATCACCATCGTCATGGTCGGAGTCCTCCTCGCCTTCGTCGGCGTCGTCTTCGCGATCGTGCCCACCATCGTGCAGCAGACCTCGACGCTCGTCACCAACCTCTCGACCTACCTGCAGAGCGTGACGGCGCAGCAGTTCGTCGACAATCTCCAGTCGCTCGTCCCCAAAGACGCCTTCGACGTGCAAGACAGCCTTAACTCCGTCGTCGACTTCCTCACCGATCCGAAGAACGTCGTCGCCATCGGCGGAGGCGTGCTCGCGGTGGGGGTGGCGATCTCGAACGGCCTCGCCGGGGTCCTGATCGTCCTGATTCTCACGCTCTACTTCATGGCGTCGCTCGACAGCATGAAGCGCGGGGTCTCGCAGTTGATTCCCCGCTCGAGTCGACCCGAATACATCCGGCTCTCCGATCAGATCTCGAGCTCGATCGGCCGCTACGTCATCGGGCAGGTGGCCCTTGCGCTCCTCAACGGAATCCTGAGCTTCGTCGTACTGTCGATCTCGGGTGCGCAGTTGCCGGCCTTCTTCGCCTTCATCGCGTTCATCGGCGCCCTGATCCCGCTGGTAGGCACAGTCGGGGCGGCAGCCGTCATCGTCCTCGCCCAGGTAGCGCTCCTTCCCCTCTCCCCCGCGACCTGGATCTTCCTCGCGATCTACTACCTCGTCTACATGCAGGTAGAGGCGTACATCCTCGCGCCGCGTGTGATGCGACGCGCAGTCAAGGTTCCGGGCGTGATCGTGATCATCTCGGCCCTCGTCGGCGGCACTCTGCTGGGCGTGCTCGGCGCTCTCATCGCCGTTCCCGTCGCAGCGGCTGTCCTCTTGATCGTGCGCGAGGTCGTCATCCCTCGCCAGAACACGAAATAGGCGCGTTCGGCCGCTCCGGCAGGGGCCTGCTTTCTAAGACCAGGTCTCGCCGAGAGGGAGTGCCGTCGGGTTGACGACATCGACAATCTCGGTAAGCACGCGCCGGGTCTGATTCTCTCCGACCCACAGGTGCTTGCCGCCCGCGACTTCGATGAGCTCTGTCTCGGGCACGGCCGCGAAGCGTTGACGGGCTGCCTCGGGGCGGAGGAAGTCATCGAACTCGGGAATGATCGCGACGAGACGGCGCCCACTCCCTGCCCACCGACGCAACTCATCGTCGGTAGTGCGGGCGAGGGGTGGCGAAAGAAGAATGGCACCCGCGATGTCATGCTCGAGGCCGTGCTTGAGCGCCACCTCGGTGCCGAACGACCAGCCAACCAGCCACGGTGTCGGAAGCCCGCGCTCGGTGACGAAGGCGATCGCCGCCGCAAGGTCGAAGCGTTCGGTCTCACCGTCGCCGAATTCCCCTTCGGAACGACCCCGGGGCGACGAGGCGCTACGGAAGTTGAACCGCAAGACGGCCATGTCGGCCTGGGCCGGGAGACGAGCGGCGGCTTTGCGAATAACGTGGGAGTCCATGAACCCTCCTGCGGTCGGCAGGGGGTGCAGGGTCAGAAGGGTGCCGGAGGGTGCAGCATCGACCGGCAGCGCCAGCTCTCCCACGAGCGTGAGCCCATCGGTGGTGTGCAGCTCGATGTCGCTTCGTCTCGCCGGAAGCTCGACTCCGCCGCGAACGTCGATGCTCGATCTGGACGGCTGTTCTGTCACGCGATCCTCCAACAGTGGGTGTGCCAGTGACGCCGCGCAGCGAGGTCGCTCTCGGCGCCGAAGAGACCGTCGGCGCGCCAAGCGACCACGTGGGGTGTGCCTGGTTCGATCGACTTGCTGCACCCGGGACAGACGTACGCTTTGGGAGACGAGGCCCCTGAGATCGACTGGACGACGAACTCGCGCCCCCGCTTGACCTCGGTCTGTTGGCCACCGAAGAGGATCCGGCCGAGGTCGCTCGACTCCGACTCGATCTCCGCCCCCCGACCCCGGGGGCGCCGAGGTCGGTTACTTCGAGGCATAGATAAAACCTTAGCGAACGAGACGCAAGTAGGCCTCGATCGAAGAGTCGCTCAGTACCAGTTGTTGGCGACCGAGTGCGCCCAGGCGCCACACGGGTTTCCGTAGCGACCCTGGATGTAGTTCAGGCCCCAGGTGATCTGGGTGGCCGGGTTGGTCTGCCAGTCGGCGCCGACGGACGACATCTTGCTGCCAGGAAGGGCCTGCGGGATTCCGTAGGCACCGGACGGGTTGGCCGCGTAGACGTTCCAACCCGACTCCTTGTTCCAGAGCGAGACGAGGCAGTTGTACTGGTCGGTGCCCCAGCCTCGGGCGGCGACGAGCTCGGCGCCGATCGCTTGGGCGCTACCGGGCGTTGCGGCCGCAGCAGCGGGAGCCGCAGTGACTGCAGGTGTCGCCGATGCGGACGAGTCGGTCGCCGTAGCGGTGTCGGTCTCGGTCGTGTCGGCCGTCACCACGGGTGCCGCCTTCTTGACGACGGGCGCGGTGTACTCGACGGTGTAAGCGTCGCGACTCGTCGCCACGGTGGCACCGGAGGCGACCGTGTAGCTCTGCCCGGCTGCGACCTGAGCCGAGGGTGCAGTCGGCGCGAGTGAGACGGGCGCTGCGGTTGCGGCCACGGCCCCCGACAGCGGGTTCACCAGAGAGGCCGAGACGAACGCGAAGCTGGCCGCGAAACCGACCAAGGGAACGATGACTCGCTGGCTGGTACGACGCCGACCTGCGGGGCGGGCGGCGAAGGACGCACCCGCTGCTTCAACAGGGCGAACCTGGCGGACCGGAGTGGAAACGCGAGGTCGGGGAACGACTGCCCGGTGCTCGTGCCTCGACGTACGGTCGGAGGACGGAACTGCGGATGCCTGAACTGCGGAGTGCCTACCCATAAGTTCGACAACTATAACGGATGGATCACGCTCCGCCAAGGGCGACTCACCGGACGGCGAGCATCACATCGATCACCGAATCGAGCACCAGGTCGACCTGGCCCTCGCGGTAACCGCCGCGTTTCGGGCGGAATACACTCGTGCGCACCTCTTCGATGCTCAGCGCGCGCCCCTCCGAGAAATACCCCTGCAGCCGCTCGACCAGGCTATCGACGTCTTTGGGGTGGTACCCCGCCGAAAGGAACGTGACACGGTCGAAACGCCGCCCCTCCGGCCTCTCCAACCGGGCGACGATGGCCTCGGCGGTCGATCGGGCCTCGGCGAACCAGGTCTCGTCGCCCGTAGCCCGGAGCACCCGGTCGCGCTCCCTCATGGCGAAGGCGTCTTCGAGACGCTCGAGGGCTGCGTCAACATGCGCGGGCTCGTAGCCCTTCTTGACCATGCCGAAGGCGGTGTGCCGAATCGTCTCGGCCGAGACGGTCGCCTCGGAGACGGTCGTGGAGTCGCTCGAATACGCGGCTCTAGCCCGCTTCAAGAACTCCTCCACCTGATCGATGTCGTAGCCGCGGGTCGAACCGGTCACTCTCGGGAAAGTCGCACTCACGCCGACCATTGTGCCGCACGAACAGCCCGGCCCGAACTCCCAGAGCAGAAGAGCCCAGGATCCGACGTCAAGCGAAGATCAGATAGAGCGCGTACGCGACTACCGCCGACGGCAGAGTCGAGTCGAGTCGATCCAGGAATCCCCCGTGGCCGGGCAACCAGGCCGAGATGTCTTTGATGCCCAGATCGCGTTTGATCAGCGACTCCGTCAGGTCGCCGACAGTGGCGGTCAACGTCAGAACCGCTCCGAGGATGATGCCGAGCCACCAGGGCTCGTGAATCATGAACACGGAGATCAAGACTCCGGCGATCATGGCGGACGCCGCGGATCCTGCGAAGCCCTCCCAGGTCTTCTTGGGCGAGATCCGCGGGGCCATCTTGTGCTTGCCGAAATTGAGCCCGGTCGCGTACGCGCCCGTGTCGACCGCGATGACGATGATGAGTGTGCCGAGCGCCCACCACTGGCCGCCCTCCTGGGCGGTGAGGAGGACGAGGAAGGATCCGAGGAACGTCGTGTAGATCTGCACGAAGGCGCCGGCCGCGAGGTCGCGACCGGTGTCGGCTGCCGACGCCCGTCGAGACGGCAGGGCTTGTTCGACAAGCCGCCAGACGGAGATGACGACGACGCCGCCCAGAAGGACGAGCCACTGCCCCTCCGCCTTCCAGACGTAGGAGGCGACGACCACGGCCATCGCCACGACCACGCTCGGGATGCGCGGCACCTTGCGACCCGCTGACCTCAGCGCGTTCGTCAGCTCGATGACGATGAAGAAGATCAGCGCGGCCGCGACGATGACGAAGACCCACTTGACCAGAACCAGGCTAAGTAGCACAGACCCGCCGAGACCGACCCCGATGCCGATAGCTGCGGGGAGGTTGCGGCCGGTGCGCGCCGTCAGCTTCTCGTTGCTGGCTTCGAGCCGCGCGCGCTGCGCACGGAGATTAGCCTCGAGTTCGTGGCGCGCGTTGTGCGCACGCTCGTCGAAGTCGGGTCTCTTCTGGTTCGACGAACCAGACGGATCAGGATCGGAAGGAGCCGTGCCCATCAGACTTCGAGCAGCTCCGCTTCTTTCTTCTTCAAAGCGTCGTCGATCTGGTCGACGAAGCCCTTCGTGATCGACTCGAGCTCTTTCTCGGCGCGAGCCACCTCGTCGTCGCCGACCTCGGTCTGCGAGTCGAGGTCGTCTTTGGCCTTGCGGCGGATGTTGCGGACGGCGATCTTCGCGTCTTCGCCCTTGCCACGAACGATCTTCACGAACTCTTTGCGGCGATCCTGCGTCAGCTCGGGAATGGTCACCCGAATGATGGTGCCGTCGTTCGACGGAGACGCGCCGAGGTTCGGGAAGGTCGTGATGGCCTTCTCGATCTCTTTGAGAGCGGTCTTGTCGTACGGGGTCACGATGAGCGTGCGTGCCTCAGGCGCCTGCAGCGAGGCGAGCTGAGCCAACGGCGTCGGGGTGCCGTAGTAGTCGACGGGGATCTTCTGGAACAGCGCCGGGTTGATGCGTCCGGTTCGTACGGTGTTGAAGTCGTCTTTCGCGACCTCGACCGCCTTGCGCATCTTGTCTTTGGTCTCGGTCAATACGTCGGTGATCGCCACAGTGCTCCTTAGTTCGTCGTCAGCTTACCCGGGCCGCCCCGGTGGTTACCGGGGCCGCGCCGAGCCCGTCAGTTGCTGACGAGCGTTCCGATCCGCTCGCCACGGATTGCGCGAGCCACGTTGCCCTCGCCCTCCATGCCGAAGACGTGCATCGGCATTCCGTTGTCCATGCAGAGGCTGAATGCAGTCGAGTCGACCACTTTCAGACCCTTGACCAGGGCGTCCTGGTAGGTGAGATGGTCGAGCTTGACAGCGGTCGGATCGAGGCGAGGGTCGGCCGAATAGACGCCGTCCACTCCGTTCTTCGCGACGAGCACCTCTTCGGCACCGATCTCAAGTGCCCGCTGAGCCGACACGGTATCGGTCGAGAAGTAGGGCAACCCGGCGCCGGCACCGAAGATCACGATGCGGCCCTTCTCGAGGTGGCGTGCGGCACGCCGCGGAATGTAGGGCTCGGCGACCTGCGTCATCGAGATGGCCGACTGGACCCTTGTGGAGGCTCCGGTCTGCTCCAGGAAGTCTTGCAGGGCGAGGGCGTTCATCACGGTGCCCAGCATGCCCATGTAGTCGGCGCGGCCGCGATCCATGCCGCGTTGGCTCAGCTCGGCCCCACGGAAGAAGTTGCCTCCGCCGACGACGATCGCGACCTCGACCTCGCTAGAGGCCTCGGCGATCTCGCGGGCCAGTGCGCTCACGACGTCGGGATTCACTCCCAGCGAGCCTCCGCCGAATGACTCTCCCGAGAGTTTCAGGAGGACCCGCCTGCGTGCGATCTTCGGTGTCTTCATCGTGCTGGTCTCCCTCTGGTGATGTCTCAGGTCAGGTTATCGAGAAATGGGGGCGGTGAAATCAGGGCAGAGAAATGGGGCCCGAGACGAGTGATCGTCTCAGGCCCCAATCATGCAAGACGCTACGCGCCGACCTTGATCCGGGCGAAGCCCTGAACGGTCATGCCGGCCTCGTCGAGGACCTTCTGCACGGACAGCTTGCTGTCTTTTGCATAGGCCTGGTCGAGAAGGGCGATCTCCTTGAAGAAGCCCGTCAGGCGACCTTCGATGATCTTCGGCAGAGCAGCTTCCGGCTTGCCCTCGTTCTTCGCGGTCTCGGTGACGATGGCGCGCTCGCGCTCGACCTCGTCGGCCGGAACCTCGTCGCGGCTGATGAACTTCGGGTCAGCGAAGGCCACGTGCTGCGCAATGGAACGAGCGGTCTCGGCATCGCCACCGGTGTACCCGACGACCACGCCGACCTGCGGAGGCAGATCTTTGGAGGTCTTGTGGAGGTAGATGGCGAACTCGGTGCCCGGCACGGTAGCGACGGTGCGGAGTTCGACCTTCTCACCGAGAAGGGCGGCCTCCTGGTCGACATACGCGGCGACCGTCTGGTCATCCGCGAGGATGGCAGCGTTGCCGGTCGCGGCGTCGTCGGCGCCCGAGGCGGCGACGGCGTCGAGAACGGTCTCGGCCAGAGCGATGAACTTGGTGTTCTTCGCAACGAAGTCGGTCTCGCTGGCGAGCTCGATGATCGTGGCGGTGCCGGCGGTACCGGGCTTGGCGGTCACGAGACCGGCGGTCGTCGTGCGACCCTCGCGCTTTGCAACGCCCTTCAGGCCCTTGACGCGGAGGATCTCGATCGCCTTGTCGAGGTCGCCGTCGGCTTCGACGAGTGCGTTCTTGCTGTCGAGCATGCCCGCGCCGAGACGGTCGCGAAGCACCTTGACATCGGCAAGTGAGTAGTTGGCCATAGATGTGCCCACCTTTCGTGGATCAGAGGCTGAATCGTGAGGAAGGGATCACCGGGCGCCGAAACGCCCGATGATCCCGACGGGGAGGGTGTTACTTGGCGTCGGCGGCGGCGTCGACAGCAGCAGCGTCGGCGTCGACCGCGTTCGCGACCTCGGGGTCGGCCTCGGCGACCGGGTTGGCGACGGGCTCGCCCAGTGCCTTCTCGGCGACCTGAGCGTCGGCGTCGTTCTCTTCGGTCGGCTCGGCAGCGGGGGCTGCGTCGGCGGCAGCCGGGGCAGCGTCAGCGGCGGGAGCGTCGGTCGACTGCGCGAGCAGCTCGGCCTCCCACTCGGCGAGGGGCTCGACCGGGGTCTCACCGGCCTCGGGCTTCTGGTGACGCTGAATGAGGCCCTCGGCAGCGGCGTCGGCGACGATGCGCGTCAGCAGACCGACGGAACGAATCGCGTCGTCGTTGCCCGGGATCGGGAACTGGATCTCGTCGGGGTCGCAGTTGGTGTCGAGGATGCCGATGACGGGGATGCCGAGCTTCTTGGCCTCGTCGATCGCGAGGTGCTCTTTCTTGGTGTCGACGACCCAGAGAGCCGACGGCGTCTTCGTGAGGTTGCGGATACCGCCGAGAGTCTTGTGAAGCTTGTCGAGCTCGCGCTTCTTGATGAGGAGCTCTTTTTTGGTGAAGCCCTGAGTCGTGTCGTCGAAGTCGATCTCTTCGAGCTCTTTCATGCGAGCGAGGCGCTTTGAGACCGTCTGGAAGTTGGTCAGGAGACCGCCGAGCCAGCGCTGGTTGACGAACGGCTGGCCGACGCGAATAGCCTGCTCGGAGATGGACCCCTGAGCCTGCTTCTTGGTGCCGACGAAGAGGATGGTGCCGCCGTGGGCGACCGTCTCCTTGACGAAGTCGTACGCCTTGTCGATGTAACCGAGCGACTGCTGGAGGTCGATGATGTGGATGCCGGAGCGCTCCGCGAGGATGAATCGCTTGACCTTCGGGTTCCAGCGCCTGGTCTGGTGTCCGAAGTGAACGCCGCTGTCGAGCAGCTGGCGGATGGTGACGACGGCCATGGCCGTTCTCCTTCTCTACGCGCGAAGACGCGCGTCTTTTCGGTTGAATGGACGACCGGTCGGTCGCCTCTGCCTGGTGCCCGGCCTCACACCCGCCCCCGAGATCGTGATGATCGTCGAGAGACCGAATGGGTGGAATTGCCGCCGCGTCTTGTGCTGATGCACATACGGCTAGGGCACGCGAAGTCAGCCTGCAAGCAGACTGCTCGCTAATAGTAACACCACCAACGCCCCGTCTCCGTCTGGAGAACAGGGCGTCCGTGTGTGTCGGGAGCAGTGGGATCCTAAGCGTTCGCTCCGACCGCCGCCGTGCCCATCTCTTCGAGCGAGCGACCCTTGGTCTCTTTGATCTTGAAGAACACGAAGATCAAAGACAGAAGGGCGAAGAAGGCGAAGATGCTGTACGCGAGAGTCAGGTTGATCGCCGACAGGACGGGGAACGCGACGGTCACGACGAAGTTCGCGATCCAGTTGGCGGTCGAACCGATGCCGAGGGCGGCCGCACGGATGCTCGGCGGGAACATCTCACCGAGGAGGACCCACATGAGCGGGCCCCAGGTAGCGCCGAACGAGACGACGAAGAGGTTGGCCGCGACAAGGGCGATGGGGCCCCAGGCACCGGGGAGCTGCGGGTCTCCTGAGACGATGTCGGCCTGGCTGAACGCGACGGCCATTGCGGCGAGGCTGATGGTCATGCCGATCGAACCGGCGAGCAGCATCGGACGACGGCCCACCTTGTCGACCAGGGCGATCGCCACGAAGGTGACGGCGACGTTGACCACGGAGGTGATCGTCGAGATGAGGAATGCGTCGCTCTCTTGGAAGCCGACGGCCTTCCAGAGGGTCGTCGAGTAGTAGAAGATCACGTTGATGCCGACGAACTGCTGCAGGACGGCCAGGATGATTCCGACCCAGACGATGCCCTGGAGACCGGCGACCGGCCCGCGGACACTCGACTTCTTGGCGAGCTTCGCCTCGGTGTTGATGGCGTCTTCGATGTCGTGGAGGCTGGTCTCGACGGTCTCGGTCGGGACGATCTGACTGAGCACGCTCCGGGCTTCGTCGCGACGGCCCTCGCCCGCGAGGTAGCGAGGCGACTCGGGAAGACGCAGAGCGAGGATGCCGTAGACCGCGGCGGGGACGACGCCGACGATGAACATCCAGCGCCAGGCCTCCAACGGCCCGAGCATCGCCGAGGCGCTGCCCGCGCCGGTCGCGAGAAGCTGATCGGAGAGCAGAGCGGCGAAGATACCGAGCGTGATCGCAAGCTGCTGGAACGAGCCGAGACGGCCGCGGATGCCCTTCGGCGAGACCTCCGAGATGTACGCCGGAGCGATGACCGACGCGATGCCGATGCCGATGCCGGCGATGACGCGCCACAGCACGAAGTCCCAGACCGCGAAAGCGAGACCGGCGAGGATCGACGAGGCGAAGAACAGGATCGCCCCGAGGAGCATGACCTTGATGCGACCGAAGCGATCGGCGAGACGGCCCGCGACATAGGCGCCGACGGCGCAGCCCAGAAGGGCCGAGGCGACCGTGATGCCGGTGGCTGCCGCGGGGATGCCGAATTGCTGAGCGATCGAGTCGACCGCACCGTTGATGACGGAGGAATCGAATCCGAAGAGGAACCCGCCGACGGCCGCGGCGACAGCGAGGGCCGTCACCCGCCTCTCGAGCTTTTTCGCTTCACCGGGCGGAGTGGTGGATGTCGTGTCGGACACTGTTCTCTACTTTCCAAGCCGTCGATCCAGCCTGGGGCGGCGAGACCGACAAGATTATTCAGGAAGCAGCGACTCGTGACCGCCGCCTCCCCACATGCGACGTGCACGAATCGTTGTGCACAGAAAGACCCTACGCCCGCCGAGGCGGTCGCGCTGACGCGAGCATGGGGGCATGATTCTCCGACTTCTCGCAGCGCTCCTGATCGCCGTCGCTCTCGGCCTAGCACCGCAGGGTTCGCGCGTCCTAGCAGTCACGACTGCCGGAGCGACTATCGCCACCGTTGTCGCGAAGGATCCCGGTGGTGCGGTCGCAGGGCGCTGGTCGTGGCCGTCTCCCCCACCCCACCGGGTCGTCACACCGTATGAAGCACCCAGCGCGGTCTGGTCGCCGGGGCACCGCGGTATCGACGTGGCGTCGATGCCGGGCGTGGTCGTCGTCGCCCCGGAGGCGGGCGTCGTGCACTTCTCCGGAACCGTCGTCGATCGGCAGGTGTTGTCGCTCGAACACGCGGGCGGAGTGCTGTCGAGCTTCGAGCCGGTGCGCGCGACGGTGGCCCGTGGTCAGCACGTCGACCGCGGGCAGCCCATCGGCGTGGTCGAGCCGGGCCATTGCGCGTCGTCGGAGCCCTGCTTCCACCTCGGTGCCCGGGTCGACGGCCGCTACGTGTCGCCGCTCCTCCTCCTCGGCGAGCTGCGCCGCTCCGTTCTCCTGCCGACACGGCCCCTGTAGCCCGAGGACTTCAGGCGCGAGGGTGCGCCGATCGATAGCTTTCGCGCAAGCGTTCGGTCGAGACGTGCGTGTAGATCTGCGTCGTGCCGAGGCTGGCGTGACCGAGCTGCTCCTGCACGGCACGGAGGTCGGCCCCGCCGTCGAGCAGGTGAGTCGCGGCCGTGTGCCTCAGCGCGTGCGGCCCCGCCGGTCCTGAACCCGGAAGAGGCTCGAGGATCCGGGCCACCAGCGCGTAGACCGACCGTGCCCCCAGACGCGAGCCCGATCGCCCCACGAAGAGTGCTGCACGATCGGCGTGGGCGCCTGTTGCGAGCTGTGGTCGGCCCCGGGTGAGGTAGTCGTCGAGAGCGGCCGACGCCGGCACTCCGAAGGGGACGACGCGCTGCTTCGCTCCCTTTCCGAGCACGCGCACGACGAGCCGTTCGAAGTCGACGTCGCCGAGGTCGCAGCCGACGAGCTCGCCGACGCGGAGTCCCGCACCGTAGAGCAGCTCGACGACGGCGAGGTCGCGGAGGGCGGTCGCGTCGCCACCGACGGCTGCGGCGGCCAGCTCGTCGAGGATCCCGCCCATTTGGTCCCGGGTCAGCACCCGCGGCAGGTGACTCTCCGCCTTCGGCGCTCGGAGCCGGACGCCCGGATCGACGTCGACCCGCCCGGTCTCGTGCAGCCATCGCGTGAAGGCGCGGGCGGAGGCCGATCGCCGGGCGATGGTGGAGCGGGCGAGGCCACGGTCGGTGGACTCCCACAGCCAGTCGCGCAGGGTCTCGAGGTCGAGGCCGGCCGTGCGCGGATCCTCGTCGAGTCGGCCGCGGACGAAAGCGAGCAGGTCGGCGAGATCGGCCCCGTACCCGCGCACGCTGTGCTCGCTCAACCTGCGGGCGGAGCGAAGCCACGACCGGAAGTCGTCGATGTCGCGCGCGAGTGTGTCGTCCACGACGCCAGCGTAGGCCCGCCCGGGCGACGACGAGGCGCGGCACCCCGTTGCCCGGATGGCGCCTCGTCATCTCACGAGCCGCACCCACCCCCGCTCGCGCTCTTCGACCTGACCGGCGAGCTCGAGCACGGCGAGAGTCGCCTGCACCTCGGCCGCCGTCAGCCCCGACTCCCGCTCGATGCGGTCTTCGTGGCGGGCCTGCCGCCCGCTCAGCGCGTCGAGCACGCGGTGTTCGGCGGCGGGCCTTCGGCGTCCGGTACCGCCGGGAGATGTATCGACCAGGTCGGGGCTGGCAGCGCCCACGATGTCGTCGACCCCCTGAACCAGCACGACCTCGGGATCGCGCAGCAATCGATGGCACCCGGCCGACGAGGGCGACGTGATCGGCCCCGGCACCGCACCCAGGGGCCTCCCGAGGCTCCGCGCGTGACCGGCCGTGTTGAGCGCGCCCGATCGATGACCCGCCTCGACGACGACCGTCGCTGCCGTGAGTGCAGCTATCACGCGATTTCGCTGCAGAAACCTCCAGCGCGACGGCACCGTGCCGCACGGCACCTCCGACACGACCGCGCCGGTCTCGGCCACGCGCACGAGAAGATCGTGGTGCCCTGCCGGATAGAAGCGGTCGACTCCCCCGGCCATGATGGCGACGGTGAGGCCGCTGGAGGCCAGCGCGGCTCGATGAGCTACCCCGTCGATACCGTAGGCGCCTCCCGACACCACGCCGAACCCGCGGAGCACCAACCCTGTGCCGAGTTCGGTGGCGACCTGCTCCCCGTAGTTCGACGAGGCCCTCGATCCCACCAATGCCACCGAGGGCCGGGAGGACAGCGCGCTCGCATCACCCCGGATCCAGAGCGTCGCGGGGGCGTGCAGCCCCAGCTCATCGAGGCTCGTCGGCCAAGCCGGATCGCCCGGGAGTAGCAGCCGCGCCCCCGCGATGCTCGCGGCGCGAAGGGCAGAGCGGATCGCGACCGGGTTGAGCCGCGGAGCCCAGCGGGCTTTCGCCGCGGGGATGTCGAGACCCTCCGTGCCGAATCCTGCTTCCACCAGCGCTCGAACCACGTCGGGGCCGTCGCGGCGGAGGACATCGAGGGCCCCCGAGGGCCCGAAGGCCGCTCGGAGCACCCCGCCCACCAAATCGCCCGGTTCGACAAGGCACGACCAGACAACCGAGGCGAAGTCGTCGCCAGCAGTCTCGGTGCGGTCTCGACCCACACCCCCGAGGAGGGCGGCGACCTCGGCATCGCCGATTTCGCCGAGGCTCGGGATCACCGCGGCCTCCGGAGCGCGAGAGCCGCTCCGACGTGACCGGCATCCGGGCGGTCCTGGGCGTCGAGGTCGGCGAGCGTCCAGGCGAGGCGCAACACGCGGTCGTAGCCCCGCATGGTGAGGGTGCCGCCTTCGAGGGCGCGGTCCATGTCGGCGGTGTCTGAGGCGGCCAGGCGCTGGGCTTCAGCGCGCAACCACGCACCCGGTACCTCCGAGTTGAGGCGCCAGGGTGTCGACGCCAGCCGAACGGCGGCTCGCTCTCGAGCCCGTTCGACCCGGACACGGGCCTCGGCCGTGCTGGTCGTGGGCACCGCGCCGTCGGTCGCGAGGTGAAACTGCGCCGCGTCGATCCGCATGAGCCTCAGGTGGATGTCGATGCGGTCGACGAGCGGCCCGGACACCCGCGTGAGGTACCGCCGCCTGGCGAACGGAGTGCACTCGCAAGGGACGTCGCGACTGCCGTACTGCCCGCAGCCACAGGGGTTTGCTGCGAGCACGAGCTGGAATCGCGCCGGAAACACGGCACCGACGGCGGTGCGTTGGAGCTGGATCTCGCCGGACTCGAGGGGCTGACGGAGCCCGTCGAGCACGTGGGCCGGAAACTCGGGTGCCTCGTCGAGAAAGAGAACCCCGCGCGACGCCCTCGACACGGCGCCCGGTCGCAGCACACCGCTTCCGCCACCCACGAGAGCCGTGGCACTACAGGAGTGATGCGGGCTTTCGAAAGGCGGGCGCCGCTCCAACTCGCCACCGAGGGGCAGGCCGCAGAGCGAGCGGATCGACGACACCTCGAGGGCCGATTCGATGTCGAGGTCGGGCAGAAGACCGGGCAGCCGCGCCGCCAGCATGCTCTTGCCCGACCCGGGCGGCCCGACCATCATCGTGTGGTGCCCGCCCGCCGCGGCGACGACGAGACCCTCGACGGCCGCCCGGTTACCGATCACCTCCCCCAGGTCGAGCTCGCTCTCCGGTCGCGGGACGGCCGCCGGGAGCGTCAGCGGCTCGACCTCCTCGGGCGTGAAGTCGCCGCCGTGCCAGATCGCCGCCTCTCGAAGACTTGCGACGCCGACCACCCTGACCCCGGGCACGAGTGTCGCCTCGGCCGCATTGGCCGTCGGGACCATCACGCGTTCGGCGCCGGCGCGGACAGCGCCGAGTACGGCGGGCAGGACACCCGACACCGGCCGGAGTCGCCCGTCGAGCCCGAGCTCTCCGATGTGGACGACCCGGTCGATCGACTGGCGGTCGACCAGATCGGATGCCGCAAGTGCGGCGACGGCGATCGCCAGGTCGAACGACGCGCCCTGTTTCGGCAGTGCGGCCGGCGAGAGGTTGACCGTCAGTTTGCGCGGCGGCAACGCGCAGCCCGAGTTCGCTGCAGCGGCTCGCACCCGGTCGCGGGCTTCGCCGAGCGACGTGTCGGGCAGTCCGATCAAGACGAACCCCGGCAGACCGTCGCTGATATCGGCCTCGACTTCGACGAGCTGTCCACCCACTCCGACGAGGGCGACCGCCTCGGTGCGTGCGACGGTCACGCGACGTTCTCGAGGTGCTCGATGACGGGTCGCGTCGAGGCATCAGCCTCGAGGGTGACCGCGACCACGTCGACCCGCAGCCGCTGGCCGGAACGCGGGTTGCCGTGAGCCCAGGCGAGCGCCAGGCGTCGTAGCCGCTGCACTTTCGCGGGCGTCACCGCCTCGAACGGATGCCCCGCCGCGTGGCCCGTGCGCGTCTTCACCTCCACCACGACCACGTAGTCGTCGTCTTCGGCGACGATGTCGACCTCACCCTCGGGGCATCGCCAATTGCGATCGAGGATCCGGTAGCCCCGCTCAGCGAGATGCACGGCAGCCGCCTCCTCGCCGAGGGCACCGACTTCTTGATTCGTGTTCTTTTTCGTCATCACGACCTCCTGCTTTGAGGATCGCGAAACGGCGCCGTCTCAGACGGAGGAGTCGTCAGACTGGGGAGAACTCGAGGCGGTCGACCGCCTGGGGAGACGAGGCCCGGCTACTCGTCGAGCGCGAGCTCTTTGGGCAGTTCGAGATCGCGCGTCGTGAGCTCTTCGACGTTGACGTCTTTAAAGGTCAGCACCCGCACCGACTTCACGAACCGGTCGGAGCGGTAGACATCCCACACCCAGACGTCGCTCATGGTCAGCTCGAAGTAGAAGTCGTGCTCGGTGTCGCGGCGCAACAACTCGACCTCGTTGGCGAGGTAGAAGCGTCGCTCGGTCTCGATCACGTACCGGAACTGCGACACGACGTCACGATATTCGCGGTAGAGAGCGAGCTCGACCTCGCGGTCGTAGTCTTCGAAATCGTCGTCGTCCATCGAGGAGTCATCTTACCCGCGACCACTGGGGAGCCGAGCGTCGCCGCATCGGCGCAGGAGAGCCGAGCGTCTCGTCGCCGGCGCGGAAGATCCGGCCTCAGCAGGGTCAGCGAAGCCGGGTCAGCGCAGCCACGTAAGCGCAGCCGCGTCAGCGCAGCCGCGTCAGTGCAGCCAGGTCAGCCGGTGCAGCGGAGACGGCCCGAGGGCCTGGAGCGCCTCGTAGTGCGTCGCCGAGCCGTAGCCCTTGTTGCCGGCCCAGCCGTAGCCGGGATGCAGGGTGTCGAAGTCGATCATCATGCGATCGCGGTGCACCTTGGCGATCACCGAGGCGGCGGCGACCGAGGCGCAGTCGCGATCCGCCTTGATTCGAGTGGTGATGCGCGGCGGATGCGTCAGTGCGGACGACAGGTAGTCGTGGTTGCCGTCGAGCACCACGACGGAATCGAGGATCCCGACGCCCTGCTCGTGCAATTGGACGAGCGCGCGTTTTCCGGCGATCCCCAGAGCGGCGATGATGCCGAACTCGTCGACTTCGCCGGGCTCTGCCAACCCGACTGCCGACGCATGCGACCAATCGACGGCCAGCGGATACATCGATTCGCGACGCTTCTCGCTGAGCATCTTGCTGTCGCGAAGGCCAGCGGGGTGCGGATCGCACGCGGCGATCACCGCGCTCATGCCGACCGCGACCGGCCCGGCGATGGCGCCGCGGCCTACCTCGTCACAGCCCACGACCCAGGTGACGCCCTCGGCGTGCAGTGACCGCTCGAAGTCGAGGGTCGGATCGGCGACCACCATCAGCAGCAGCCCGGAATCAATCGGATGCGTTCCATCACTGTGTCGATTTGTCGGTGCCGCGGAAGACGCTCTGGTAGTCGTCGAGCCACGTCCAGCGACTGACCGGCCAGGTGATGACGAAGGCGCGACCCACGACGTCGGACTCGGGCACGAAGCCCTTCGACGGCGTTCCGGTCTGAAGACGGCTGTCGGCGGAGTTGTAGCGGTTGTCGCCCTCGACCCAGAGCGAGTCGGCCGGAACCGTCACGCTGAAATCGTCTTTCGATTCTTTGGTCACACCGGCCGGAAGCTTCGTGTAGGCCTTCTCGTCGAGCGGAACACCGTTCACGGTCGTCTGGCCGAAGTCGTTGCAGCAGGCGACCTTGTCGCCCGGCAGGCCGATGACCCGCTTGATGAGGTGGTCGTCGCTGTCTTGCGTGCCGAGCCCGACCTGGGTGAGCGCCCACTGGAATCCGTCGATGACCGGGTTGCCGGTGGTCGACGACACCTGGTCGGTGGACCCGAGCCATCCGCCCGGGTCTTTGAACACGACCACGTCGCCGCGCTTGATCGGAGTGACTCGCGGCACGAGCTCGTTGACGATGATGCGGTCGTTCACCTGCAGGGTGTTCTGCATCGATTCGGACGGGATGTAGAACGAGCGCACCAGGAACGTCTTGATCAGAAAGGAGATCAGCAGGGCGACGAGGAAGATGATGACGATGTCGCGGAGAAACCGCCCGGCACCGCCACGACGCTTCTTGCGACCACCCGTGTCGGCGGGATCGTCGTCTGAGCGACGGCGACCGCGAACGGCCTCGCTGTCGGGCGTCACCGACGGGAGCTGCATGCCTCGACGCAACCTACCCATGAACGTGCTGTCATCTGTCATTTAACCACCAGAGCTCCCCGCCAAATGGTACTGGACGGGGAGCTCGGAAGCGGCGAGAGTGCTGAGCGTGTCAGCCCTGCCACCGGGAGGCGCGGACTAGTTGTCGCGCTTCTCTTTGATCTTTGCCTTCTTGCCACGGAGTTCGCGCAGGTAGTACAGCTTCGCGCGGCGCACGTCGCCACGGCTGACGAGCTCGATGTGGTCGATGACCGGCGAGTGCACGGGGAACGTGCGCTCGACGCCGACCTGGAAGCTGACCTTACGAACGGTGAAGGTCTCGCGGACGCTGTCGCCCTGGCGGCCGATGACGACGCCCTGGAACACCTGGACGCGCGAGCGCGTGCCCTCGATGATGTTGACGTGGACCTTGACGGTGTCGCCGGCGCGGAAGTCGGGGACATCGCTGCGAAGCGACGCGGCATCCAGACTGTCGAGGATGTGGCTCATGATGATTCGCTCTCTGCAACCGCCACAGGTCGATCGCGGTTTCGGGGCGCCTGTCGATCGAGTCGAACTCGTTGCCGACCGGCGCATTTCGAAGAGTGTTCGTGCCTCGTAATGGCAGACTCCCCTGTGGCAGAGTCGTGCGCGGGCACAATCAGCCATTGTGCCACAGGCGACACGCCCGGCGCTACGCGCGGGGGGCGATGCGGATCGTGTGTTCGGGATCGGCTGCGAAGGATCCGGGTGACGTCGGGCTGGATCCTGGTGTTCCGCCCTGTACCACCCGCTCCATCTCGGCCAGCGTGGAGCGGAAGCCGTCTCGGGCCGCCCGGATCGACTGCCAGATGCTTGCGACCAGGAGTGCGGCCCCGGCCGCGATCGTGACGACGATCGACGCGGCAGAAAGTGCGGTCGACAGGGCCACCGCGTCGTTGCCGACCAGGGCGCTGAACGCAGAACCCGCTGTCCGCGACGAAGTCGAGTCGACCAGGAAGAAGCCGATGCCCAACTGGCCAAGCCAGGTGAGCGTCAGGAGCCCCGCATCGATCCACGAGACGGCGCGACGAGTGCGGTTGTCGCGTCGGAGAGACACCAGGGCGATGGCGACGGCCTGCACCACGAAGAGGATCGGGACGAGCACGATCTGTGCGACGAACTGGTAGCCGAGAGGGGCACCGAAGAACACGCGAGCGAGCAGAACCCACGCCGGCAGCACGATTGCCGCCACCCACAGAGCACGGTAAAGACCTCGACGAACCCACATGCAGTGAAGACTATGCACGGACAGTGAAGAATGGCTCCATGATCGATCTGCGAACACCCGGAGAAGTAGACGCCATGCGACCGGCCGGGCGGTTCGTCGCCTCGGTGCTCGAGGCCACACGCGAAGCCGCGACGCCCGGCACCAACCTTCTCGAGCTCGACGCGCTCGCCCACCGCATGATCACGGCGGCACGAGCGGAGAGCTGCTACATCGACTACCACCCCTCGTTCGGTGCGATGCCGTTCGGCAAGGTCATCTGCACCTCGGTCAACGACGCCGTGCTGCACGGACTCCCGTTCGACTACCGCCTGCAGAAGGGTGATCTGCTGAGCCTCGACTTCGCAGCGAAGGTCGACGGCTGGGTGGCCGACAGTGCCCTCAGCATCGTCGTCGGCGGCGACGAGACCGCCGAAGACCGAGCCCTCATCGACGCCTGCGAGCAGGCCCTCGCGGCCGGCATCGCCGCGGCCCAGCCCGGCGGGCGCATCGGAGACATCTCTGCCGCGATCGGCGACGTCGCTCGCGCAGCCGGCTACGCGGTCAACCTGCAGTTCGGCGGACACGGCGTCGGCACCGAGATGCACGGCGACCCTCACATCGCTAACGACGGGCGAGCGGGCCGCGGGTTCCCGCTTCGGCCGGGCCTCGTCATCGCGATCGAGCCGTGGCTCATGCAGAGCACCGACGAGATCTACACCGACGCCGACGGCTGGACGATCAAGAGCGCCGATGGCTCGCGAGCGGCCCACGTCGAGCACACGGTGGCGATCACGCCAGAGGGCCCGCTCGTTCTGACCGCGCGGGGATAGCCGGATCCTTCGCTGTCGCGCCCTGCGTGTACGTAGCCGGTTCGACGCCCTAGTCGGACGCCTCGCCGAGAAGGTCGGGCCGAACCCTGCGGGTGCGCTCGACCTGCTGCTCGTGACGCCAGGTCGCGATGGCGCCGTGGTTGCCGCTCAGCAGAATGGGCGGCACCTCGTGCCCGCGCCACGTCGAGGGCTTCGTGTAGCTCGGGTATTCGAGGAGGCCGTCTTCGTGGCTCTCTTCGGTCAGGCTCTCGGGGTTGCCGACGACGCCGGGCACGAGGCGTCCGATGGCTTCGACCATCGCCATTGTGGCGACCTCGCCGCCGTTCAAGACGTAGTCGCCCAGGCTGATCTCGCGCACCTCGACATTGGGTCGGGTGCGCGCGTGATCGATGACGCGCTGATCGATGCCCTCGTAGCGGCCGCACGTGAAGACCAGCCGAGGCGCGAACGCCAGTTCGCGTGCCTGTGCCTGTGTGAAAGGCGTGCCGGCCGGTGAGGGCACCACCATGACGGTGCCGGGCTCCGCGTCACCGAGCAGGGCGTCGAGGGCTTCACCCCATGGTTCGGGCTTCATGACCATGCCGGCGCCGCCGCCGTACGGGGTGTCGTCGACGGTGCGGTGCCGGTCGTGCGTGAAGTCGCGGAGGTCGTGGACCCTGGCGTCGAGCAGCTTCTGCTGACGGGCCTTGCCGAGAAGCGAGACGTCGAGCACTCCGAAGAACTCCGGGAAGATCGTGACGATGTCGATCCGCACGGAGCTACTTCTGGTCTTCAGAGGCGGCGACGTCAGGATCCGACGCGGTCACCGGAGCGGTCTCGTCGCGTTCCGCGCCAGCCTCCGCGTCGCTCTCGGCGGCATCGTCGACGAGCTCCTCGAAGAGACCGAGCGGCGGCGTGACGGTGATCGTGCGCGAGGCCAGATCGACCGAGGGGACGATGGCGCTCACGAAGGGCACGAGCACCTCGCCGGACGGCGTCTCGACTGCGAGCAGGTCTTGTGCCGGCAAGTGATCGACGCGGGCGATCGTGCCCACCTCGCGGCCGTCGCGGACGACGGAGAGACCGACCAGCTGGTGATCGAACCAGGCGTCGGGTTCGTCGCTGACCTCGAGCCCCTCGTGCTCGACCCACAGGATGGCCTTGGCGAGGGTTTCGGCCGCGCTGCGGTCGGAGATGCCGGTGAAAAAGCCCACGGGGTGGGAGTTGTACCAGCGCAGTTCGCCGAGCTCGAGCGTCTTGCCGTGCCAGGGACTGTCGGTCGGCACTTGGAGTGCGAAGACGGCGCCGGGGACGAAGCGCTTTTCAGGAGCGTCGGTGAAGAGTTCGAGTTTCAGCCCCCCCTTGAGGCCGTGGGCCTTGGTGAGGCGGCCGACGCGCAGACGCGTCCCCTCGGGGGACGGCGCGTCGACTCGGGTGTTCGTGTCGTCTGCCACCGATTCAGGAATCGGTGTCGACGACATCGACGCGAACGCGCTTCCCGTCGGCGAGAGCCGTGACGAGAGTGCGAAGCGCCTTGGCGGTGCGCCCGGAGCGTCCGATGACGCGTCCGAGGTCTTCGGGGTGGACTCGGACTTCGAGCACGTCGCCGCGCGGGGAAGCCTTGGAGACCACCTGCACCTCGTCCGGGTGATCGACGATCCCCCGGACGAGGTGTGTGAGTGCAGGTGCGAGCACTGACTACGCCTCGGTCGTCTCTGCGGACTCGTCGGCGGCGGGAGCCTCGGCCTTGGGGGCCTCGGCCGGCTTCTCAGCCTTGGGCTTCAGCACGGGCTTCTTCTTCTCGTCAGCGACGAAGGCCTCTTTCGCGACCTTGGTCTTGACAGTGCTGACGGCGTTCTTGTCGCCCTTGAACTGACCCCAGTCGCCGGTCAGCTTGAGGAGCGCAGCGACCTGCTCGGTCGGCTGAGCGCCAACGCCGAGCCAGTACTGTGCACGCTCGGAGTCGACCTCGATGAACGAGGGCTCTTCGGTGGGGTGGTACTTACCGATCTCTTCGATGACACGACCATCGCGCTTGGTGCGCGAGTCGGCAACGACGATGCGGTAGTAGGGAGCGCGCATCTTACCGAGACGCTTCAGACGGATCTTGACAGCCACAATTCTCCTGTAGGAATTTCTTTTTGGGGCGAGTTGCTAGCCGTGAGCGTGGGGGCACACTCGGCTCGAAAGCTCTGATGAAGTCGCACTGACACCTGATTAGAGGGTCGGGTGCCGCGGACTCGACCTCTCATTGTTGCAGACCGGCAACGTTCTGGCGAATCTTTGCCGCGGCCGTGTCGCCCTGGTGTCGCGACTCCTGCACGGCGGCTCGGACCCGTCGCCGAATCGCGCTAGGGAGAGACCAGTCGAGACGCAGCCAGACCCTCCGCGGTCGCGCGCACGGCATCGACAGCGCGCGCATCTAGAGCTCCCCCGATCACGGTGTGAGCGATGCCCGCGACGTCGAGCTCCACGGCGAGGTCGCCGCGCGACTCCTGGCCGGCGCAGACGATGACCGTATCGGCGGGGATGCTGACGAGAACCCCGCCGTCGGCCTCGACTTCGAGGGCGCCGGGCCGGATCCTTCGGTATTGGGCATCCGTAACGAAGCGGACACCCGCCTGCCGCAGCCGGCCGACGGCGACCCAGCGCGATGTGGGGCCGATCCCCCGCCCGAAGCGCTCGGAGCGCGAGACGATCGACACGGAGGATCCCGAGCGGGTCGGGTGCGGGCGCGTCGCGTCACGACGGTGAGGGGCCGAGGATCCGCGCACGCCGTCAGCCGGCAATCCGTTCTCGCGGACGAACGATTCCGCGCGGATTGACTCCTGACCTGACTCGACCAGGAAGGTCGCGGTGTCGATGGCGATGCCACCCGAGCCGATCAGAGCAACCGTTCCTGCCGGCACCCCCTCTCGAAGCGCGCGCTCGTACGAGAGGACGTGCGGGAGGTCGATTCCGGGCAGATCGAGCACACGAGGACGCACGCCCGTGGCGACGACGACGTGGTTGAACGCGACAAGATCGGAGGCGTCGACCCGGCGACCGGTCTCGATTCGAGCGCCGAGCTGGTCGAGTTCGGCGCGCCACGAACGCACGGGGCCCGCGTAGTCCTCCTTACCGGGAATCGACGCGGCCAGATCGAACTGACCGCCGAGACCCGCGCGCTCCTCGAAGACCACGACGTCGTTTCCGCGTCGGGCGAGATCCACAGCGGACGCGAGACCCGCGGGCCCTGCTCCGACGACGGCGACCCGTCGACGCGACCGAGACGGAACACGCGGAAACTCCAGCTCGCGCGCGGCACGGGGGTTCACGAGGCACGACACGGCCTCTCCGAACAGGGAGCGATCGATGCACGCCTGGTTACAGCCGATGCAGGTCGTCACCAGATCGAAGCGTCGGTCGGCGCTCTTCTGCACGATGTCGGGGTCAGCCAGGAAAGGCCGCGCGAGGGCGACCGCATCGACGACGCCGCGAACGAGGACGTCCTCGGCGTCACGGAGGTCGGTCAGCCGGTTGCTCGCGATGACGGCCACCTCGGGCCGGCCGGACGACCGGACCACCGCGGCGAGTCGTTCGGCGTATGGAACCCAGACGCCATGGGGCACCGCCGCCTGCACCGTCGGAACGCGGGACTCGTGCCAGCCGACCCCGACGCTGACGGCGTCGACACCGGCCTCGACGACTTCGAGCACCAGCGCGTCGACGTCGGACGGGGTCGACGAATCGGGCATGAGGTCGTCGCCCGAGACGCGGATGCTCACCGGGAACTCCGGCCCCACGGCGTCTCGCACCGCGCGGACGACCTCGACGGCAAACCGTCGACGACGTGTGGCATCGCCACCCCACTCGTCGTCGCGCAGATTCGTGATCGGCGAGCAGAACTGGTTGATGAGATAGCCCTCGGACGCCATGATCTCGACGGCATCGAAGCCGAGACGCTGCGCTGTGCGCGCGGCGTCGGCGAACGACGAGATGGTGCGCAGGATCCCACGCTCGTCGAGCGCAACCGGCACAGCCCCGCGGGCGCCTCGCCAGGCGACAGCCGACGGAGCGACGGCGTGCGCGGGCGCTCCCCCCTCGTCGACGAGGCCCTCGGTGAGGGCGTACCGACCGGCGTGGAAGAGCTGTGCCGAGATCGCTCCCCCGGCGTCGTGCACGGCCTGCACCGCGCGGGCGAACCGCGCATCGGCGGCGGACTCGCCGAGGACGGCGTAGTCGGCCCCGCCACGAGCCTCCGCGTTCACGGCGAGACCACCCGTGATGATGAGCGCTACCCCGCCCGCGACGCGCTCGCGGTAGAACGCCGCCAGAGCGGCACCGCCGTCGTCGCGCACCTCGAGCCCCGTGTGCATGCTTCCCATGACGACGCGGTGCGGCAGACGGAGGGAGCCCAGCGACCACGGCGTCATCGTGACGCCGAGGAGCTCCGACTCAGGAGACGTCGGCAGCACCGGAGGCATCGCCGTCGACGGTCGACCCGAGCACGGCCTCGCGCAGCGGGCTCGTGGTGTCGGCCCAGAACGGCGGCGCTACGACGGTCAGGCCGCCGTCGACGGAGAGGGTCTGGCCGGTGATGTAACCGGCCTTCTCGGAGAGGAGGAAGTCGACCGCGTCGGCGACCTCGTCGGCCGTGCCCTTGCGCTGCAACGGAATCTTCTCGAGCACCGTCTCGATCGGTGCCATGCCCGGAACCGAGTTGTAGAAGTAGTCGAGCGAGTCGGTGTCGATGAGCCCACCGTTGACGGCGTTGACCGTGATGCCCCGGGGGCCGAACTCGGTGGCCATGAACTTCACGTACGCCTCGTTGGCGGCCTTGGCGGCTCCGAGCGAGGCGTAGGTCGGGAACGCGCGGAGCGAGCCGTAGCTCGTGATCGCGACAATGCGTCCGCCGTCGGGCATGATCGCGGCCGCCGCCTGGGCGCCGAGCACGAACGACCGGATGTTCGTCGCGTAGTTGCGATCGAGGTGGTGCAGCTTGAGCTCGGCGACCGGCTTGAACGCCGAGGCCGCCGCGCTGGCGATGAACATGTCGAGCTTGCCGTACTTCTCGGTGACGGTCGCGAAGAGCGCCTCGATCGACTCGGGCTGCTCGACATCGAGCTGCACCGTGATGCCGTCGGCCCCGAGGGCGCGGATCTCGCGCAGGGTCTCGTCGGCGAGGTCAGCGTTCTTCTTGTAGGTGACAACGACATCGACGCCGCGCGCCGCCAGCTTGAGCGCGAGCACCTTGCCGATGCCTCGGGATGCACCCGTGATCAGAGCGAGCGGTCGGGTGGATGTTTCGGGAGCCAAGGAGGGCCTTTCAGGAGGTGAGGGGAGGTAGGGAGGTCAGTACGAGACCGCGCCGGTGACGACGGCTCGACCGACGATCAGCTTCTGGATCTCGTTCGTGCCCTCTTCGAAGCGCTGTGCTCGAGCATCGCGGTAGACACGCTCGATCGTGTTTCGCTTCCAGTAGCCCTGCCCGCCGTGGATCTGCAGGGCTTTGTCGGTGACGCGCGCCAGCATGTCGACGGCGATCATCTTCGAGGCACTGGAGAGTGCGCCGGCATCGGCGCGGCCCTCCTCGTAGGCTTTCGCTGCCTCGATGACGAGAGCTCGAGCCGCGGCGATGTCAGCGTAGTTCTCGGCCAGGTAGAACTGGATCGCCTGGCGGCTGGAGAGCTTCTTGCCGAAGGTCTCGCGCCGGTTGGCGTATTCGACGGCGAGCTGCTGAGCCCGCTCGGCGAGCCCGACGGCGCTCATGGCGACCGAGACGCGGCTCGGCAGGAGGAAGCCGCCGAGCGCGACCTCGAGGCCGTCGCCCTGCTCCCCCAGAAGAGCCGATGCCGCAACGGGCGTCTCGGTGAACCGCAGGATCGCATGGTCGGTGCCGCGCACCCCCATCGTCTCGGAGTCGTCGATGACCTCTGCGCCCGAAAGCCCCGTGTTGGGCATCAAGAACGCGACAAAGCCGTTCTTGTCGGTCGAGCCTTCAATACGCGCCGCGATGAGCCAGTAGTCGCACTTCACGCCGAAGGTGATGAGGTGCTTCTCGCCGTTGAGGTACCAGGTGTCGCCCTCGAGGCGTGCGGTGGTGCGGAGGTCTTGGCCGGTACCCGCCGTCGCCTCGGTGAGCGTGAAGGCGACGAGCTTCGTTCCGGCGATCGACGGTTTGACGACCTCCTCGATCTGCTCCGGCGTCGCGAAGGGCACCATGGCACGCCAGGTGCCGTTGATGACGTGCACGAGCATGCGGATCGACGCGTGCGAGCGCGACACGATCTCCATCAGCTCGAGGTAGCGCGAGAACGGGATGCCTCGGCCGCCGAGCTCGACCGGCGCCGCGAGACTCAGGTAGCCGCGGTCGCGCAGTTCGGGCAGCAGACGGTCGGGCACCGCGCCCGTGGCCTCGATCTCGTTGGCGATGTCTTCGCCGGGGCCTTCGACCCACGCGGTGATGTCGGCTTTGATGGCCTGGAATTCGGCCTCGTCGAACGAGACGGGGGCCGGGGCGGTGAGGGTCATGACTGTGTCTCCTGGACTGCGGTGTGGGAGGTTCGGGCTTCGTCGGCGACCAGGGCGGCGGCCCTCTCGCGAAGCACGTTCTTCTGGACTTTACCGACGACGTTGCGCGGTATCTCGTCGAGGAACTCCAGCCGCTCGGGCCAGTAGTACTTCGAGACGCCGGCTTCGGCGAGGTAGTGCTGCATTGCGGCGAAGTCGAGCTGCTCGCCGTTCTTGGCGGCCACGACGAACGCGCACGCTCGTTCTCCGAGACGAGGATCCGGCATGGCCACGATCGCCGCATCGCTCACGAGCGGGTGCTGGTAGAGCAGGTTCTCGATCTCGACGACCGGGATCTTCTCGCCGCCGCGGTTGATGACGTCTTTGATCCGTCCGGTGATGTGCAGGAAGCCATGGTCGTCGAGTCTCGCCAGGTCGCCCGTGCGATACCAGCCGTCTGCGGTGAAGACGTCGTCGGTGAGGTCGGGACGATCGAGGTACCCGCCGAACATCGTGGGCGAGAGGAGCTCGAAGTTGCCCTCCTGACCGGCGGGCACCTCGGATCCTTCGTCGTCGACGATGCGGAGTCGGATGCCGGGCAGGGCGCGCCCGTCGGCACCCCAGGCGTCTTCGGGCGTATCGGACGGCGTCGAGAGTGCGCCGAGGCAGGTCTCGGAGGTGCCGAACGCGCCGAGCACGCTCGTCTGGAGCACGGAGGTCGCCTTCTGCGCGAGTGCCCGCGGGACGGCGGCCCCTGTGGCCACAAAGATGCGGAGGCTCTCGGGCGGGTTGGCGCCCTGCTCGACCGCCTCGACCAGGTCGGTGAGGAAGGGCGTGGCGCATTGGACGAAGGAGGCTCTCGCCTGGCCGAAAGCCTGCTCGAGAGCGACTCCGGAATCCCAGACGGGCTGGATGACGCTTGCCACTCCGAGCCGCCACGACAGCAGCATGCCGTAGAGAAAACCGGTCTGATGCGCCAGCGGAGACGGGATGTAGATGCGGTCGGAGTCGCCTAGGCCGAGGTGGGCCACCTCCATCGCGGTGGCGAGGCCCAGGGTGCGGTGCGGGTGTTGCACACCCTTCGGTTCTCCCGTCGTGCCCGAGGTGAAGAGCAGCTGGCAGACGTCGTCCGGTCGGGGCGAGAGCGAGGTGATGAGCTCGACGTCCGGCGTCACCGCCGCGAGAGCCCGGTCGTAGTAGCGCCAGTTCCATTCGGACGCCTCGACGGCCTTGGCCGCGTCGGCGGGAATTGGTGCGACGTCGCTTCGACCGGCTTCTTCGCCGCGACTTTCGCTGCGGATCACGACGACGTGCTCGACCGAGAGTCGCCGCTTCTGAGCGCGGGCTTCGTCGATGACGTCCAGAAGCTCGAGGGCGGGGCGACGGCGGCGGAAGACGTTCGGGAGGAAGACGACCCGGGCACGAGATCGCGCGAGGGTCATGGTGGTCTCACGCGGACCGAACACCGGCATGATCGGCGTGGCCACGGCCCCGATCTGAACGGTGCCGAGCGTGATCGCCACGAACTCCATCCAGTTCGGCAGCTGCATCGCCACCGACTCCCCTCGCTGCACCCCGAGCTCGAGGAGCAGCTGCGAGACGCGGTCGGCCTCGTCTTGAAGCTGACGCCAGGTCGTGGTGACGGGTTCGATCCCACCCACCTCGATCACGGCCGCGTCGTCGGGGTGACTCGTCGCCATCTGGCGAACCTTCTCGCTGAGCACAAGCGGATCGGCATCGACCCCCTGCAACTCGAGCGGGGCCTGCTGCAGCGCGGCGCCCTCGGTGAGGGTGTCGCGCTCGACCTCGACGTTCTCGGCGCTCTCGAGAGCCTTGGGATCGCCCATGTCGAGGTCGAGGCCGATCGACGTCATCGCTTCGAGGAACGTCGGGTACGAGATGCGGTAGGCGCGTGGATAGGTCAGCGACGTCGCACCTCGAGCACGAGTGCCGGCGATCGCCAGCGACATGAGGACGCGGTGGTCGTTGAACGAAGAGAGCGGCGCCCCCGTGAGACCGTGTGTGCCTCCTGTCACGCGGAGTTCGTCGTGGGTCTGGTCGGCCTTCCCGCCGAGAATGTTGAGCTGGAGCATCGCCGAGACCCGGTCGCTCTCTTTGAGGCGGATGTGCCCGACGTTGCGGAAAGTCGACGTGCCCTCGGCGAAGGTCGCCATCGTCGCGAGGATCGGGAGCAGGTCGGGGATCGGCTGACAGTCGATGTCGATGGCCGTAAGCGGGGAGCCGTCGCTCTGGATCCGGACGAAGCCGGTCTCGTCGTCGATCGAGAGATCGACGCCCATCTGTGTCGCCAGGTCGAGGAACTCCGACTCGGGGTGGTCGGTCTCCGCGGTCGTCGTCGCCGAGAGGCCGCGGAACAGGACGTCGGAGGGATGGATCGCGGCCGCCGCGATACCGAAGGCGGCCGAACCGATGTCGGGCGGAATCACGTAGTCGTGCGGGGTCGCCGTCTGGTTCCCGCGGACCCGGAAGGTCAGCCAGTCATCGTCGTGCTCGACCTCGAGACCCCACAGGCGCATCATGCGGATGGTCAGGTCGACGTAGGGCTGTTCGTTGAGGGTGCCGCCGGTCACGTGGATGACGGTGTCGTTCTCGGCGAAGGGCGCGACGAGAAGCAGGCCGGACAGCCACTGGCTGAGCGTGCCCGCGATCGAGACCTCGCCCCCGATGGGCCGGACCGGCTGCACATGGACCGGCGGTCGATCCTGATCGGCCTCGAGCTGGACGCCCATCTGCTGGAGGGAGTCGAGGAGAGCCCGGATAGGCCGCCTGCGGAAGTACTTCATTCCCGTCAGCGTCATCGGCTGGTCGGCGAGGGAAGCAAGGCCGACCATGAAGTAGAGCGTCGTTCCCGACGAGCCCATGTTGAGTAGACCCTCGGCGCCTTTCGAACCGTGGTCGACCACATCGGTCGCCCGGTAGGGCCCGCCCTCGACGATGTAGCGGTCGCCGTCGACCGTGATCTTCGTGCCGAGGGCCCTGAGCGTACCGATCGTCCACTCCACCTGACGAGTGGTCGAGACACCGGTGATGACGCTACGGCCCGGTGCCAATGACGCCAGGACGAGAGCCCGGTGCGCGTGATATTTCGAGACCGGCACATCGAGAACGCCCTCGAGGCGAGTAGTTGTCCCACGAACGACAAGCTGCATTTGTCTGTTCTCCTCCTGCTACGACGGGACCCATCTACGTCATTGGAGTGCGAACCTCGGAATGCGGCGGTCCCGCCACAACACGTTACGCCTGTTGACGCCCTCCATTGCACGTTCCAGGGGCCAGGGCTGGCAGGATTAACGCATGAAAGCACCGCAGCCCATTCCGTTCGCGTCGTCGGAGCGGTCGACGCTCGGTCTCGAATGGGAGTTGGCTCTCGTCGATCGGGCGAGCGGCGAACTCGCGCCACACGCACCCGCGATCCTCCCGGCTCTGCGTCACCTGAACGACGACGGCGATCGCGTGACCAAGGAGCTCCTGACGAACACGGTCGAGATCGTGACCGGGGTGCACCACCGGGTCGACCAGGCGATCGCCGACCTCACCGGCACGATCGACCTCGTGCGCGCCGAAGCGGAGATCCTGAACGCCGACCTCATGTGCGCCGGAACGCATCCGTTCAGCCAGTGGTTCCAGCAGGACATCACCCCCGGCTCCGAACGCTACGAGACGCTGATCGACCGGACCCGCTGGTGGGGCCGACAGATGATGATCTGGGGCGTCCACGCTCACGTCGGCATCGAGGATCACCGCAAGGTGCTCCCGATCCTGAACGCCCTGCTCACCTACCTCCCCCACTTCCAGGTGCTCAGCGCATCGAGCCCGTTCTGGGTCGGCGAGTCGACGGGATACGCCTCCAACCGGGCGATGATGTTCCAGCAACTGCCCACCGCGGGGCTGCCACCCCAGTTCGACTCGTACGCCGAGTACGAGGCGATGGTCGCCGACATGACCCACACCGGCGTGATCGACGACTTCTCCGAACTGCGGTGGGACGTCCGCCCCTCACCGAAGTGGGGAACCCTCGAGGTGCGCGTCTTCGATGGCATCTCGAGCGTCGCCGAAGTCGCGGGTGTCGCGGCTCTCGTACAGTGCCTCGTCGACGACCTCTCCGAGCGCCTCGACCACGGCCAGGAACTCCCCCGCATGCAGCCCTGGTTCGTTCGCGAGAACAAGTGGCGCGCCGCCCGCTACGGCATGGACGCCATCGTGATCCAGAACTCCGAGGGAGACGAGCGCCTCGTCACCGACGACACGATCGACCTGCTGGCCCGGCTCGAGCCGGCAGCCGAGCGTCTCGGGTGCGAGGCCGAGCTGCAGTCGGTGCGGACGATCATCGACGGAGGGGCCTCGTATCAGCGCCAGCTGGCAGTGGCCGCCCGGAACGAGGGATCGCTGAGGGCCGTCGTCGCATCCCTCGTCGCCGAACTTCGCGACGGGGTGACGGCGACCCGGTAGACGCGCTCGAAACGCCGAGCCCGCTCGGGCCTAGCGGCCGAGGAACTTCTGGAGGCTCGCAAGCTCTTCTTCGGTCGGAGCTGCCTGGCCCTTGCGGCCGCCAAGACCGAAGCCGCCACCGGTGGGTGCCGCGGGCGCAGCCTTCTCACCACTGGCGATCCGAGCGTTCTCTGCCGCGCGCTTCGCCGGGTTGCCCGCCTTGGATCCTTTTTTCTTGGCGACCTGTTTGCGGCCGCCGCCGAATCCGGCACCGGGGATCGGCCCCATTCCAGGCACCTGAGGCACGCCGCCCTTCGCCACGGTCTTCATCATCTTCGCGGCCTGCTCGAAGCGATTGACGAGCTGGTTGACCTCGGTAACGGTCGAGCCGGCACCCTTGGCGATACGGAGGCGACGCGACCCGTTGAGGAGCTTGTAGTTGGCCCGCTCGGCCTTCGTCATCGACTGGATGATCGCCTCGGTGCGGACGATCTCGCTCTCGTCGAAGTTGTCGAGCTGCTCGCGCATGCCCTTCGCCCCGGGAAGCATGCTGAGCATGCCCTTGATGGAGCCCATGTTGCGGAGCTGCTGCATCTGCTTGAGGAAGTCGTCGAGCGTGAAGCTGTCGGTGGCGAACTTCTCGGCCATCTCGCGCGCTTCGGCCTCGTCGAAGGCGCCCTGCGCCTGCTCGATGAGGGTGAGGATGTCACCGAGGTCGAGGATGCGAGACGCCATGCGGTCGGGATGGAACGGCTCGAACTCGTCGAGCCCCTCACCCGTCGAGGCGAACATGATCGGGCGGCCCGTCACGTGCGCGACGCTCAGGGCTGCACCACCGCGGGCATCACCGTCGAGCTTTGTGAGCACCACGCCGGTAAAGTCGACGCCCTCTTGGAAGGCTTTGGCCGTGGCGACGGCGTCTTGACCGATCATCGCGTCGATGACGAAAAGCACCTCGTCGGGATCGACGGCCTTGCGGATGTTGGCAGCCTGCTTCATCATGTCGGCGTCGACGCCGAGGCGACCGGCCGTGTCGACGATGACGGTGTCGTAGAGCTTGTCGGCGGCGAACTTCACGCCGTTCTTCGCGACCTTGACCGGGTCGCCGACACCGTTGCCGGGCTCGGGCGCGAACACCGGCACGCCGGCCTGCTCACCGACGACCTGCAGCTGCGTCACGGCGTTAGGGCGCTGGAGGTCGGAGGCCACGAGGAGGGGCGTGTGGCCCTCTTTCTTCAGCCACTTCGCGAGCTTGCCCGCGAGCGTCGTCTTACCGGCACCCTGGAGACCGGCCAGCATGATGACGGTCGGCGGGCGCTTCGAGAACTCGAGGCGACGCTGCTCGCCACCGAGGATGCCGACGAGCTCTTCGTTGACGATCTGGACGACCTGCTGAGCCGGATTCAGCGCCTTGTTGACCTCGTCGCCGAGAGCACGTTCGCGGATCGCCGCGGTGAACGACTTGACGACGTCGAGGGCGACGTCGGCGTCGAGCAGGGCACGCCGGATCTCGCGGACGGTGCCGTCGACGTCGGCCGGGCTGAGTTTGCCCTTGCCGCGGAGGTTTTTGAGGGTTTCCGCGAGGCGGTCAGAGAGGGATCCGAAGGTTGCCATGGTGCTCCGATCTTAACGCACTCGTGCCCGCGCCGAATTCGAAGGAGATTCGTGCAGGCGACCCCGGCCGATCCGCATGCCGTTGTCGGACCGAGAGGGTTTCTCCTTCAAATTCGGAGGCGGACCCGAACCAGCTTGCAGCGCCGGACGGCCGGAGCTTGTCGAAGGCCCGGCGCCGTCGGCGTGAGTCGCACCGCCCGCACAACGGCGGTATCTCGGCGCGATGGCGTTGATCGGGGGCGGCAGCGCCGGACGGCCGGAGCTTGTCGAAGGCCCGGCGCCGCTGGCGTGAGTCGCACCGCCCGCACGACGGAGGTATCTCGGCGCCATAGCGTTGATCGGCGGCCGCAGCGCCGGACGGCCGGAGCTTGTCGAAGGCCCGGCGCCGCCGGCGCCGATCAACCAATCAAATTCTGCACGAACACGTGCGGGGTGAAACCCGTCAAGTCGCCGATCTTCTCCCCCTGCCCGACGAGCTTGATCGGAATTCCGGTCTGCTCCTGCACGGCGAGCACGAACCCGCCTCGGGCCGATCCGTCGAGTTTGGTGAGCACGAGGCCGGTCACTCCCGCGTGCTCGATGAATGCCTGCGCCTGCGCGAGGCCGTTCTGCCCGGTGGTCGCGTCGAGCACCAGGAGCACCTCGGCGATCTCGGACTGCTTCTCGACGACGCGCTTGATCTTGCCGAGCTCGTCCATGAGCCCGGACTTGGTCTGGAGGCGACCGGCGGTGTCGATGATGACGATCTCGATGCCTTCGCGCTTGGCGAGGTCAACAGTCTGAAAGGCGACGGACGCAGGATCCTGCCCCTGTGCCTGGGGCTTGACGATCTGCACCCCTGCGCGTTCTGCCCAGGTCGCCAGCTGCTCGACCGCTGCCGCTCGGAAGGTGTCGGCCGCGCCCACCACGACTGTGCGGTCGTAGTTGCGGAGGAACTTGGCGAACTTGCCGATGGTCGTGGTCTTGCCGACTCCATTGACGCCGACGACGAGTACGACGGCCGGGCGATTCGTGAGCTTGAGGGTGGAGTCGAGCTTGGAGAGGCGCTCTTCGAGGGTCTCGCGGAGCATGCGGCGGAGATCGGCCGGGTCGGTCGTGTTGTAGCGCGCGACCTTCTCGCGCAGGTCTTCGGTGATCTGCTCGGTGACGTCGGGCCCGAAGTCGGCACCGATGAGGGAGGTCTCGAGGTCGTCCCAGGTGGTGTCGTCGATCGTCTTGCGGGCGAAAACGCCTCGGAGGGCACCGGAGAGGGACCAGGGATTTGCCATGCCTGCAACTTTAGCCGGGAGGCTTGCCTCGGTAATCGTCGTCACGTAGCGTGGTCTTCGTTGAAGGGGAGTATTCCCAACGCGGCGGTGTCGTCAATACGTTCCAGGAAGATCTGGTTCCGTACCGTCGGCCCTGATCCAGGTCGTCACAGTCCTGGCCAGGGTGTTAGAGACCTTCAGTGAATCGCCCTGCCTAAACGACCCGTAGAACGGCGTGCAGGGCCCTGCACTGAAAGAGTCCAATGGAAACCTCTCTTCTCGTCTGGCTGATCACGATCGCCGGCATCCTCGGCCTTCTGATCTTCGACTTCTATAGCCACGTCAAGACGCCGCACGAACCGACCATTCGCGAGTCGGCCACCTGGTCGATCGTCTATATCGCGATCGCCATCCTGTTCGGTGTCGGCGTCGGTGTCTTCGGCGGCTGGACCTCCGGCGGCGAGTACTTCGCCGGGTACATCACCGAGAAGGCGTTGAGCGTCGACAACCTCTTCGTCTTCCTCATCATCATGACGAGCTTCGCCGTGCCGCGGATCTACCAGCAGAAAGTGCTGCTCGTCGGTATCGGAATCGCGCTTCTGTCGCGTGGTGTGTTCATCGCTCTCGGTGTCACGATCATCGAAAACTTCTCCTGGGTCTTCTACCTGTTCGGCATCCTGCTGTTCTGGCTCGCGTACAGCCAGGTCAAGGGCGGACACGACGGCGATGAGAAGGACGAGGCCGATAGCCGCCTGATCCGGATCCTGCGCCGCATCGTCCCTACCAGCGACGACTACGTCGAAGACCGCCTGACCACCCGTGTCAACGGCCGTCGCCTGTTCACTCCGCTCTTCCTGGTGATGCTGGCCATCGGTCTGACCGACGTGCTGTTCGCGCTCGACTCGATCCCGGCGATCTTCGGCCTGACCCAAGACCCCTACATCGTGTTCACCGCGAACGCGTTCTCGCTCCTCGGACTGCGTCAGCTGTACTTCTTGATTTCGGGCCTGCTCGAGAAGCTCGTCTACCTTGCGCAGGGCCTCGCCGTGATCCTCGCGTTCATCGGTGTGAAGCTCCTGTTCCACGCCCTGCACGTGAACGAAGTACCCTTTATCAATGGCGGTCGTCCCATCGAATGGATCCCCGAGATCCCCATCTGGTTCTCTCTCGGGTTCATCGTGCTCACGATCGCGGTCTCGACGATCCTCAGCCTTCGCAAGTCGGCCCAGATCGAGCGAGCCGACGAGGTCGCAGCGAAGCAGTAGTTTCCCGGCCTCGGTAGCCGAAATCCACCGACGGATCCGAGGGCCCCACGGCCCTCGGATCTTTCGTGTTGCGGGCCTTGCCCGACACGAACGACCACGAGAAGAAGACCGATCGCATGCGCCTCGAACTGATCCGACACGGACAGACCGACTGGAACCTCCACGACCAGCTGCAGGGGTCGAGCAATACTCCCCTGAACGACACGGGGCGGGCCCAGGCTCACACCGCCGCCGCGCTCCTTGCGCCCTACGATTGGGCGGCGATCGTGTCGTCTCCCCTCTCCCGGGCTCGCGAGACAGCTGAGATCATCGCCGCCGAGCTCGGCATCGAGCTCGGCGCGGCCTACCCGGAGCTCATCGAGCGCGACTACGCCTCGCGTGAGGGTACCGTGGCGACGTCGAAGATCCCGGACGAGCCGGACGAAGACTTTCCTGACATCGAGCCTCGCGAGTCGGTTGCGCGGCGCGGCATCGGCGCGCTCGAAGACATCCGCGACACGCGCCTTCCGCTCGACGGCGACGACAGCAACATCGTCGTGGTGTGCCACGGCACGATCATCCGGTTCACCCTGTCGGCGATCCTCGGCTTCGAGGTCGGCCACATCGACAACGCGGCGGCGAACACGGTCGAGTGGGCGAACGGCGAATGGCGCGTTCTGACGGTCAACGGCGCCCCCGTCGAGGAGATCGTGCGCAGCGACGTCTGAGGGCGAGCGACGCCTGAGGAGGAGCGACGCCTGAGGCAGCGGGAGGCCCGGCAGGCAGTGGAAGCCCCGAAATCGTAGGTCTAAGTGCCTACGTCGGGGGCCGGATCCTGCGCCCTTACTTGGGTAACGTGGTGAGTGACACGAGATCGGGGGATCTATGGCTGACTACCGCGTCGATCCTGATGTGGTGCAGGGCGCCGCGTCGAGCCTGAGCGCCGGCGCCGATTCCGGGCCGAGTGGATTCGTGACCGAGGCCTGGGATGTGGGTAGTTCGCGGGTCACCGGCGTTCTCGACACCGACGGCGACAAGTTCCACACCCTCTGGCGCACGACGAACGACGCCACCATGGCCCTCGCCACGAGCGCGACCAAGGCCGTCGAGACGTACCGCACGACCGAAGACGGTGTTGCGGCGGCGTCATCCGATGCGGGCGGGGGCTCGCGATGAGCGACTGGACCGACGACGATCCCGGTGCTGGCGACCTGTCGACACTAGACAACCGGGCGCAGAAACTCGCGCTGCAGGCGCAGCACGCCGGCGAGATGCAGGCGCTCGTGCAGCAGCAGGAGGCCGTCGTCGCCGGGGCGTGGACGGGCACCGGCCACGATGGGTGGGCGAACAAGGCCGCTCAGACCACCGTCGCGTGGGCGACCCTGCAGACCTGGGCCTGGAACGAGCAGGCCGCTCTCGGCCGTTACGTCGAGGCCGTCACCAGCATAAAAACGCGTGCCGACCGACAGAAAGGCCTTCTGGCCGACGCGAAGGCGGACGCGACGAGAGCCGAACAGGCGACGAGCGTGTCGCAGGCGGTGTCGTCCCCTCAAGGATCCGGCCTGCCGTCTCCCTCCCCCGGCCCGTCTCCCTCGATCGCCCCGGAACAGCTCGCCCTCGAACAGGCGCAGTCCTCCTATCTCAGTGCCATGAAAGCGCTTGCGGCAGAGCGTCAGGCAGCCGACGACGCCCTCGTCGCGAGCATCCGCGACGCCTACGTCGAAGTCACCGCGGCCGGAACGCCGGTGTTGCCGGCCGGGCTGACCGAGGAGTCGCTCGCGGGAATGACGCCGACGACCCTCCTGACGACGCTGAGTTCACTCTCGGCCACGGACCTCGCCGACCTGATGGCCGCCGAACCCGCGATCGCCCAAGACTTCTGGAACAACCCGCCCGAGGCCTCGACCGCGTCGAGCTGGTGGGCGGCCCTTTCTGACGATCAGCGTGCTGCCCTCCTCGCCGGGGCGCCGTCGGTGATCGGCAACCTCGGTGGCGTGCCCTACGCCGACCGCATAGTCGCCAACCAGAACCAGCTCGATCAGGCGGCGGCACGGAGCGACCTCACCAAGGCGCAGCAGGGGACGGTCGATCAGGCTAATAAGACGTTGGGGAGCGGCGGTCACTCGGGTCGCGCCCCCCGTGGCTTGGTCGATCTCAACCTCGAGAACAAGCCGCCGCTCGCGGCAGTATCCATCGGTGACCTGGATACGGCAGACAAGGTCACGTGGTCCGTGCCCGGTATGAACACTGCCGCACAAGACTCCTTATGGGGCTGGACCGGAGCCACATCGAATCTGCAGCAGCAACAAGAACAAGTCGATCCAGGTTCACACGCGGCTGTTTCCTGGTTGGGCTATGACACCCCGGGGCTCCCAGAGAGCCTGAACGACCCATTTTCCGAACAGAGTGTTCTCATGAACACGTTGGCTGTTCGAGGCTCACGACGCCTGGCGGTCGAACTGGACGCGTTCCACGACGCACGCTCGGTAAATGGAAATTCACCCGCCTCAATAAATGTCGTGGCGCATTCGTATGGGACAACAACGACTGCTTATGCCCTAACTAAAACGAGGTACGCGGTGGACACTGTGACGTTTGTCGCTTCAGCAGGCATAGATGCGACGGTCATTCCGGACGCGTCTGCGCTGAATGTGCGCTCTGTCGGCGAACAGCCCCAAGTTTTCGCTACTCAGGCTCGGGCAGACGTCGTTGCGACCATCGGGCGGGACGTGGATCCGCACGACCTGGGCACGATCCTCAACGCACTGGGAAACAGCGGACAGTCCGGGATACCACCGGTACCGCAGTTAATCGAGGTTCCCCAAAATCATCGCATTAACCCAGATGACGACTTCGGGGCGATCCGCTACGACTCGGACGGGTATGACGTCGGAACCACCCATCTCAGAGCGACGGGAGGGCACGACGCTATCGGTTCGGGCGAGACGTTTTCGGCTCCGAAGGGCGGTGGCTACCTCGACAAGGGGACGCAGTCACTTCTGAACACTGCAATCGCTACGACCGGAAATCACCAGTTTCTCGAGACACCGCTCGCTGAGCCGACCCCGTCACCCCAAGCCCCTCCGACTCCCCCTGCGAAGTAGCAGCTTCGCCCCGCGCGTCGCATACGGTAGGTCCAGACATGACTTCAACATCACCCCTCAGGCCCAGCCCGTCACCGAATCTGCGGCGGCGACGGGCCTGGATAGCCGTAGCTATCACATCCGTTTTCATTCTTGCCCTGATCGGAGTCGTAGCCGTGATAAACAGAGCTCAACCAAATCCTGTCTCCCTCGCCGAGCCGAAAGACGCGTATCTGCTGCAGCTAGAGGAGACGATGGCTGCTGCAGGCGGATCCTGGACTTTCGAAGACGGCAAGACGGCCTTCTCTCAAGAAATAGCCGAGACTTATACGCCCGAGCCCTGCCTGAGTTCGTCGAGCGATGAGTTGCAGTACCAGATCAATACAGTCGGCCCAGGTCGCACCGACGTCGGACACTCGGTCGACCTCGTGACGGCCGATTGGAAACAACGCGGTTACAGTGTGCGGACAGTCGCTCCACCAAACCCAAGCATCTCCAATAACACCGAGATTGCAGCAGACCTACCGGACGGCGGCACCATCGTCTATAGCGTCTCCACCAGACGGAGCAGCATTGACTCGCAAAGCCGTTGCTTCGCTCAGGAGTAGAAGCGTGATTGGCCGCCGTGGGGTGATGGTCGCTGGCGGTTCGACGCTCGTACTCGGCACCGCGCTGGCTCTTGCAGCGGTAGCGGGAAGTAGCGAACGGCCGAGTAGTCCTTCTGTCGATTCGAGCGCGAGCGTACGCAACACCTTCCTCGACAACGTGTCGGATTCCCTTTCCGTCGCCGGCGGTGCCTGGACCTTTGAGAATAAAACGACCCCCTTTTCACTGGCACGAGCTCGGACACATACTCCCGTGGAATGCCTTTCGGACAGCACGACAGAGCAATACGACCTTGCGCTGTATGGGGATCCACCCAAGGATCCGAGAACTGCCGCCCGGGCACTGGCCGACCACTGGACCGAGCGAGGGTTTAAGGTCACCACCGTGGTTGACAATGCTGACGGCATAGAGCTTCGGGCCGACACACCTGACGGATCGCTTCTCGACTACGCCGCGTCAACCAGCCTCAGCTCGCTGGTGTTCCAAAGCGCGTGCGTAAAATCGGTCGGGTAGCCGCATGACCAGGTCGGCTCTCGGATGCACAACCACGAAGGTGATGAGACAGCCGTGACCGGGCAGTCATCGTGCCCTTGACGCGCCTGCACGGCCTGCTTGCGGTGGGCGGCATCCTCTCAGTCGCTACAGCCGGGGTGATAACGATCGTTCTCCTGCGGCCACCAAACACATCCCTCGTAACGGCCTCCGCGCCACCGCACGAGGTATTCCTCGATCACGTGACCGATGCGATCGCGGTATCCGGCGGCCAGTGGACATTAGGAGACAAGACGACACCGTTCTCCGTTAGTGAAGCCCGGAAAGACAAGCCTCAGGAGTGCCTCTCGGATTCATCGGCCGAGCAGTACGACCTCGGCCTTTTCGGCCCGGCCTCGGACGACCCCGCGAAGACGATCGACGAGATGACTCGCCATTAGCAGGATCTCGGCTACACCGTCGAGTCTGTAGCCGACACGAGTCACGACATGGAGATCACCGCATCGGTTCCTGACGGCCCGACTCTCAACTTCTTCGCGTCGACCGGCGTCACATCGCTCATTACGCAGAGCCCGTGCGTGAAGGCGGAGGGGTAGCAGCGCCCTAATCCCGTCTGCCGTGAGGCACCCCCGGATGGCCAAATAACCCCGAGATGCCAGCCCGAAAGTGGCCAGGCGGGGGTGCGTCGGCGTGGAGCGGCGTCAGGCGCGGGTGTGCGGGGCAGGCGGCGCCCACGACGGCGCGGCCGGGGGCGGGAACGCAGGATCCTGCGGCAGCGAAACCGAGCCACCACCCGGGGGCGCCGCCAGCCACCACAGCACCCGTGAGTGGAATGCGTGCCGGGCGCGGCGGGCGACTTTGATCCAGAGGAGCCCGGAGCCGACGATGATGCCCGGGTAAATCACGAGCACGACGAGCGGGGCCAGCACGAGCTGGAGGCGCGGGGGCACGATCTGGAGGAGCCCCGCCGAGGCATCCCAGAGGCCGTGGGCAAAGCTGACGGCGAGGTACGCAGCGATGACAAGCGGACGAACGCGGAACCGGCCATTTTTCGACGCTGCGAACAAGGCCGCACCGAGCAAGGCCGTGTAGAGCGGATGCAGTAGCGGCGTCAGAAGGCCACGCACCGGCACGAGCACGAGGGCCGACAGGATCGGCGTCAGGTGGAGTAGCTCGGGCGGGTGCTGGTAGAAGTTGACGGCGTAGGCCAGGTCTTCGAGCGCGGCGAAGCCGAGACCGACTGCGCCGCCGAGAAACAGCCCGTTGCGCATGCTCTTGTCCCGGAGCTTGTACGAGACGGCGACGACCGCGATGATCTTCGCGAGCTCTTCGGTGATGCCGGCCAGGGCGAGCACCGTCAGCGTCGGGGCCGATCCCCCACCGGTGAGCTTCAGCACGGAGCTGTCGAGGGTGGAGCCGAGCGCGACCGCGATCAGGCCGCCGAGGCCGAAGGCGAGCAACAGGCGCGACAGGCTCATCGTGTCGCGAGGCACGAGTCGGTAGGCCATCGTGTAGACGAATGACGCGGCGACGGTGACGGCTCCCACGAGAAGTCCGACAGTGACGGCGGCGCCGTTGTCGAGTAGCAGACCGCCGACCAGGATCAAGAAGACGAAGAGGACAGCTCCGACGGCGGCGATCCAGAGTCCGCCGAAGCGGCCGATCCAACGATCGACGGGCTTCTCGCCGACGAGCCAGATCGGCGGTGGCCAGTTGGTGCGCATCACCCGAGGCTAGTCGGCGGTGGGCGCAGGATCCTGACCCCGTTCGGGGCCCGACCCGCTGACAGCGTCGGCCGAGCCGCCGGCATCGACGGCTGCTGCCGCGGCCAGCCGTTGCTTCTCGTCGGGCGATACGACGCGCTGCCCGACGACCGCCGAAACGCCGTCCTGTCGCATCGAGACGCCGTAAAGCGCGTCGGCGATCTCCATGGTGCGCTTCTGGTGCGTGATGACGATGAGCTGCGACGATTCGCGCAGGTCGCGGAAAATCGTCAGCAGCCGCCCGAGGTTGGCGTCGTCGAGCGCGGCTTCGACCTCGTCCATGATGTAGAACGGCGACGGCCGGGCCTTGAAGATCGCGATCAGCAGTGCGACGGCGGCCAGAGAGCGTTCGCCGCCCGACAGCAGCGACAGCCGCTCGATCTTCTTGCCGGCAGGTCTGACCGTGACCTCGATGCCCGTCTCGAGGAGGTTCTCGGGGTCGGTCAGATGAATCGAGCCGCTGCCACCCGGGAACAGGATCGGGAACACCCGGTTGAAGGCGTCGTGCGTGTCGTCGAAGGCGCTCTTGAAGATGACCTGCATCTTCTCGTCGATCTCGTCGATGATCGTGAGCAGGTCTTTGCGCGTCGACGTGAGGTCGGTGAGCTGGTCGGTCAGGAACTTGTGGCGCTGTTCGAGCGCAGCGAACTCCTCCAGCGCCAGCGGGTTGACGCGGCCCAGTTGAGCGAGGGTCCGCTCGGCCGCGGCGAGCCGCTTCTTCTGAGCGTCACGATCGAAAGGCACGGGTTCGTCGTCTCCGGTGGCGCCGGGCACTGGCACGTCGGGCCCGTATTCGTCGACGAGCACCGATTCGACGAGACCCAGCTCGGATCCTGCGCGTTCCAGGAGGCTCGAGAGGTGCAGCTTCTTCTCGTAGATCTCCATCTCGAGTCCGTGCACACCCTCGGTAACGGTGTGGAGGCGCTCCCGCAGCTCGCGTTCGTCGCGTCGGAGGGCCGCGAGCTCGGAGTTCTGCTCAGACCGAGCCGCCTCACGCGCCGCGAGGGTAGCGCGAGCCTCGGCGACGGAGCGATCGACCGCGTCGAGCACGGCGGGGAGCGCGTCGAGCACGCTCGTGGTGGCGGCCATCTGACGCTGGCGGACGACTGTCTGCCGGGCGTGCTCCTCGGCGGCGGCGCGTTGCTCGTCGAGCTGCCGCTGCAGGTCTTTCGCCCGGGCCACTTCGGCCCGCACCCGCTCGCGGATCGTCTCGAGCTGGATGCGCTTCTCGATCTCGACGCCGCGTGCGTTCTCGACCTCAGCGAGCATTCCGTCGCGCGCCGAGACATCGAGGATCGGCCTGGGCGTCGAGCTGTACTCGTCGAGCGCGGTCACGGCAGCTAGGACGGCCCGCTCGGCCTGGTGCACCGTCTCGGCCGATGCAGCCAGCGAGGCCGACAGACGCTCCGCCTCGGCCTCGGCGGCCTCGACCTGGGCCCGGAGGCGCCCCGCGCGCTGTCCGTGAGCGGCGACGCGCGACTCGTGCTCACGCGCGGCGGCCTGTGCCTCCTTGGCGGCGGTTCGCGCCTCGGCGAGTCGCACGCGCGCAGCCTCGAGCAGCGGCCCGACGCGTTCGATCTCGAGGCTGACGGCCGTCAGAGCCTCAGCCGCGGTGTCACGCTCGGAGACGAGTTCGAGACGAGACCGCCCCCCGGCCGAACCACCGCGGACGACGTAGTCGGTGAGCACTTCCCCCGACCTGGTGATGACCGTGAACGCCACGGCCTGGTCGGCCAACGCCGTCGAGGCCGAGCGAGCTGCATCGAGGTCGTCGGCGATCACGGTCGACGACAGGACGCCGAGGATCCCGTCCGGCGCCGTCACGACACTCGTCGCCGAGACGACCCCGGCGGGCAGGGACACCGCGGTGGCACCGACTCCGCGCCCCGGGGCGGCGACGACGATCTCGACTCGCCCCAACTCCTCGGCCGTCACGTGCTGAACGGCCCCTACGGCCGCATCGAGGTCGTCGGCGAGGACGGCGTCAGCCACCGATCCGAGCGCCGCGGCGATGGCGACCTCGAAGCCCGGCTGAATCTGCACGTGCTCGGCCACCAGCCCGCGAACGCCCGGCCGGTCGGCCTTGACGAGCGCGCTGGAGGCGTCTTTCTGGTCGAGGGCCAGCGACAGGGCGCTCGTGCGGGCAGCCAGGGCGTCGCGCTCGCGCTCGGCGCGGTGCAGGGTGTCGCGCAACCCGTCGACCTCCTGCTGAGCGGACTGGGCGCTCTCGTCGGCGGCTGCCGAGATCGCCGCGTGATCTGTGTCGGGTCGTGTGGTGTCGGATCCTGCGCTTTCGCCCCCTGCTATGTCGGCATCTGCTGGGTCGACTTCCGCGGTGTCGACATCGGCGAACTCCTCTTCGAGCGCGGCGAACTCGGCGCGGCTCTTCTCGCGCCGGGCCTCGGAGGCCTCCAGCGCATTCGCCTGGCGGAGCTGCTCGCCCTTGACCGCGGCGAGCTTCGACCGGGCGACCTCGACGGCGCTCGAGAGACGCGCCACTCCGAGATCGTGCTCAGAGACCAGGGCGCTCTGAGCGGCGATCTCGTCGTCGAGGGAGTCGAGCGAAGCCCGCGACGTGGCCAGCTCGCCGGCAGCCAGCGCCACTGCGACCTCGGCCTCGGCGACGCCCTCCTGCAGGCGTTCGGCCTCATCGCGGGCATCGGCCACCATCCCCGACGACACGGTGGTCGCCACGCCCGGCGTGTCGGCCTGCTGCGCCAGCAGGGTCAGCTTCTGGTTGGCCAGGCTGGCGAGGCTGCGGAGACGCTCCTGGACGGACTCGAGCCCGAAGGCGACCCGGCGGGCGTCGTCAACGGCGTCGCCGACCATGGCCTGCTCGAGCCGCTGCTCCCGGATCTTGTTCTGGTCGAGCTTCTCTTGCAGCACGATGCGCTCGCTCTTGCGCTCGTTCTCGCTGGCGGCCTGCGCCGTGAGAACCGTGCGGAGCCCGACCACCTCGTCGGCCAAGAGCCGCGCTCGAGCATCGCGGACGATGCTGGCGATGCCCTGCGCCTCCCGCGCGATCTCGGCTTGACGCCCCAGGGGCTTCAGCTGGCGGCGGATCTCGCCGGCGAGATCGGACAGCCTGGTGAGGTTCGTCTGCATCGCGTCGAGCTTGCGCAGGGTCTTCTCTTTGCGGCGGCGGTGCTTCAAGATGCCGGCCGCCTCTTCGATGAAGCCGCGGCGTTCTTCGGGGGTGGCGCGAAGGACCGCATCGAGCTGACCCTGCCCGACGATCACGTGCATCTCGCGGCCGAGCCCCGAGTCGCTCAGCAGCTCCTGGACGTCGAGGAGGCGGCAGTTGTCGCCATTGATCGCGTACTCGCTGCCGCCGTTGCGAAAAAGCGTGCGGCTGATCGTCACCTCGGTGTAGTCGATCGGCAGGGCGCCGTCGGAGTTGTCGATCGTGAGCACGACCTGTGCACGGCCCAGGGGGCCACGAGTCGACGTGCCGGCGAAGATGACGTCTTCCATCTTGCCGCCGCGGAGCGTCTTGACGCCCTGCTCCCCCATCACCCAGGCGAGCGCGTCGACGACGTTGCTCTTGCCGGAGCCGTTCGGGCCGACGACGCAGGTGACGCCGGGCTCGAAGGCGAAGGTCGTGGTCTGGGCGAACGACTTGAAGCCCTTGAGCGTGAGGCTCTTGAGGTACACGCCGCCGCCCTCCGGGTCGTTCGCTGGGGCGCGGCCCTGCGCCGCGCGATGCCCCTAGGTTAGCGAGATGCGTGCTAGCAGACGTCTTACGGTCATCGAGACGCGCCGCGGCAGGCACGTTTGTCCGCAAGACGTCTGGTGGCGAGGCGGCGGGACGGCAGAGCTCAGCGCAACCGCTGACACTGCGGGCAGAAGTGGCTCCCGCGATTCATGAACGACACCCGCTTGATCGGGGTTCCACACCGCGGGCACGGCTTGCCCTGCTGCCCGTAGGCGTTGAGGCTGTGGGCGAAGTAGCCGGACTGCCCGTTCACGTTGACGTATTGGGCGTCGAAGCTGGTGCCGCCCTCTGCCAGGGCCTTATAGAGCACGGCGCGAATCTCGACGAGGAGCAGCTTTACGCGACTCCGGGTGAGCGACGCGCACGGCTGATCGAAGTGGATCTTGGCCGCCCACAGCGACTCGTCGGCGTAGATATTGCCGATGCCCGACACGAGCCCCTGGTCGAGCAGGGCACGCTTGACGCCGGAGCCGCGCGACGCCATCCGCGCGAAGAAGGCGTGCTCATCGAACGCCGGGTCGAGCGGATCGCGGGCGATGTGCGCCACCTGGTGCGGTATCGATGAAAGCCAGGGCGCAGGATCCTGGGGCTCGTCGCCCTGCTCGGCGTCGTGGCCCAGCAGCCCCGAACCCGAATAGCCCGCCGGCTCGCCGTCAGGAGTGGGTTCGAGGGTGTCGAGGGCCATCGAGCCGAAGATGCGCTGGTCGACGAAGGCCAGGCGGATGTCGCCGCGCGTCGGATGGGCGAGGTCGAGGCGGATACGAAGGAGGCGGTCGTCGTCGGCGTGACGTTCGCGCAGGAGCACCTGGCCGCTCATGCCGAGATGAGCGACGAGCGCGTGCGACGTGTCGCCATCGGCCGCGGCAAACGGGAACCAGAGGAACTTGCCCCGACGGACCGCGGAGAGAATCGTCGCCTCGCGCAAGCGGTCGACGAAGTCGTCGACGGGGCCGTCGTGACGACGGAGGCTGCGCGGCTCGAGCACCTCGACACGCTCGATCACGGCGCCGGTGACGGCGGGGTGGAGACCGGCGCGAACGACCTCGACCTCGGGGAGCTCGGGCACCTAGATCTGGTCGGGCGCGGACGGGGGCGTGCTGAGGGTCGTCCAGGCTTCGAGGGCCGCAGCCATCTCGGCCATCTTCTTGCTGCTGCCGACGCCGGAGGCGATCTCGTCGGTGCCGAGGCGGACGACCGCGTGAAAGCGCTTGTCGTGATCGGGGCCCGAATCGGTGATCACGTAGTTGGGATTGCTCCGCCCCTGCGCCGAAGCGAGCTCTTGCAGGCTCGTCTTCGGGTCCATCGCGGCACCGAAGCGCTCGGGGTCGGCCAGGAGGGGCGCGATGAGTCGCATCACCAGACCGGTCGCGGCGACCGGACCGGCATCGAGATAGGTCGCGCCGATGATCGCCTCGACGGTGTCGGCGAGGATCGACTGCTTGGCCCGCCCGCCGGTCAGCTCTTCGCCGCGCCCGAGTCGGAGGTACTGCCCCAGACCGATGTGCTTGGCGACCTCCGCCAGCGCGACGGTGGAGACGAGGCTGGCACGCCGCTTCGCGAGGTCGCCCTCGTCGAGATCGGGGTTCTCGCGGAACAGCATGACCGTCACGGCCTGGCCGAGAATCGAATCGCCGAGGAACTCGAGGCGCTCGTTGTTGCCGATGCCACCGTTCTCGTACGCGAACGAGCGGTGGGTCAATGCGAGCTCGAGCAGGTCGGGCGTGATCGCGACGTCGAGGAGCTTAACGAGATCAGCCCGGTCAGAAACGGGTTCTGACACGGGCTGGCTCATGTAGCGATCTTACTGCGAAAGCAGCGAGATTCAGATATCGGCGACCTTGCGGCCCTTGTACTCCATGTACAGGGCGGTGCCGGCGGAGTCTTCGACGACCTTGGCGCGGTGCGGAAGGCTGTAGACGGTCTTGCCGCCTTCGATGGTCTTGACGAGAGTGGCGGGCGTGGCCTTCCACTGCGAACGGCGTGCGTGCGTGTTAGCGCGCGACTGCTTCCTCTTGGGAACGGCCATGACTGTCTCTTCTCTATTTCGTAAGGATTGGGAGCCGGAGGAAATCTACGGCCGTGTCTGCCAGGTGGCAGACGTCAATCGGTTGGCTTGGAGTCGGTGGAGCGTGAAGGTGCCTCGTTTTGCGAGTCTGCCGGCCTCGTCGTATCACCGACGAGCTCGGACAGAGCCGACCAGCGGGGGTCGATCACTTCACGGGGCTGGTAGCCGTCCAGATCTTCGATGCGCTCGCCCGTTTCGGGGTCGAGACCAGGGCAGTCTGGCCGGCAAACCGGTTGGAAGGGCAGTGATAAAACCACTGCATCTCTGACCACGGGTTCAAGATCCACGTGATCGTCTTGAACCGTGTAGTCAAAAGCTTCGTCGTCAGAGTACGCGAAAAGCTCGGCGAAATCGACTTCGACACTCTCGGAGATGGGTTTCAGGCAACGGCTGCATTCGCCGACGGCCTCACCGGAGACGTGAGCCGACACCAGAATGCCCTCGTGCAGACCTTCGACACGGGCATTGACCGTGAGCTGTGCGCCCTCGGGAATTGCGATGACACCCTCACCGAGCTTCGACGGGACAACGACATCGAGTTCGTTCTCGCGCATCTCGCCTGGGCGGCGCATCAGGTCGTACACAGAGACGCTGTACGGAGTCGGGGTGAAATGAGGCACGAGAGACGAGTCTACGCGCCTTCCGCCGTGCGCGGGTGAGCCTGCACGAAGAGACTCCGGGGAACGACCGAAGCACGGGCCCTCTCGAAGCCCGACGAGCCCGAGCGCAGCGCGGACAGGATCTCGCGCGCGGACCGCGAGGCCTCTTCGCCGGCCGGAACGCCGCCGAAGCGCTCCCGCGAGAGGGCCGCGGTCAGTGTGTCGAGCGCGCCCGCGGCGGAGCTCTGGGCGCCCACCCTCGCGAGCAGAACTGTCGCGGTCTGCTGCGGTGTCGCCGCCTGGTCGACGCTGATGCCCAGGTCTCGGGCCGTGTCGATCACCTCGCGCCAGGCCGAGAGAGCCGCGTCGGGCGGCCCCTGACCGAGTCGGCGTCGGCGGCGGCCCATCCGCAGCCACCAGGGCAGCGCCAGGACGACGACGAGGGCAGCCACTCCCCCGACGGCAAGCGGCGTTCCACCGATGCCGCCGGCACCGCTGCTCGCGGATGCTCCCGCGGTCGACGAAGGATCCGACGCGGTCGACGTCGGTTTCGCGGCCGACGGGGCCGAGGCGGTCGGCGTCGCGGATGCCGACGGGCTCGCCGGATCGGTGGCCCCGGCGCTGGGTGTCGCCTCGGCGCCTGTCTCTTGCAGATAGCTCGACGTCGTTCCCATGCCGACCGTGGGCTCGAACGGCACCCAGCCGAGGCCCTGGAAGTACAGCTCGGGCCAGGTGTGGAGGTCGTTGCTCGACACCGTCCACTCCTCCCCTGAGCCGACCCTCGTGCCGGGCAGGAACCCCACGGCGATGCGCGAGGGAATGTCGAGAGTGCGAGCCATGACGGCCATCGCCGAGGCGAAGTGGACGCAGTAGCCGCTCTTGCGCTGGAGGAACGTCTCGACCATGTCGAGACCGCTTCCGTCGTATCCCTCGCGGACGGGCGTGTCTTCTGAGTAGCTGAACTCGCCGTTGCGGAAGTAGTTCTGGAGCGCGACGGCGGCGTCGAACGGATTAGCCGAGTCGGCCGTCACTCTCGATGCCAGCCGTGTGATGGAGGCGGGAACGCCATCGACGTCGAGATAGGCGGAGAGGTCGTCCGAGGGCTGTGCAAGCGCACTGACGATCTGCTCACGGGTGGGATCGACCGGACGCGAGGTGACCCGGTAATCGAGCCCCTGGGATCCTTCGCTGGTGCTTCGGACCGTGACGCCGGAGTCGTCGACGTACTTCCAGGCGTCGCTGATGCCGGTGATCTTCGTCGCCGGCACGGGCAGGGGCAGGTAGGGGCTTCGGAGGAGATTCACCGAGACGTCGGTCGTGACGGTGTCTCGGCGCGTCGAGGTGGAGATGCCGGGGGCCGCGGGCAGATCGTCGACCGAGTTGCGGCGGTCGAGCTGGGTGGAGGCCGGACTCCAGCGGGTGCCCGAGAAGTCGACGAGATCGACGAGTTTCAAGTAGTCGCCCTCAGGAGCCGAGCTGCGATAGCTGAGGACCGTGATCGGATCGCCGCGACGCAGGTCGTCACCGAGGTTGATGACCGGGTTGACCCCGGTCGAGATGCCGGTGCCCGACCCGACGCCGGTGATCGGTGCGATGAGCGACGTCGGCAGCAGGCTCGTCACCACGCCCGCCACGACGACGGCGGCGAGCCCCGAGACGACGCCCGCGCGGGACGGTCGACGGCCGCTCGACACGATGAGCAGCGCCAGGTAGCCGACGACGGTGGCCACCACCCACGCCCAGCTCGGCGCGACATCGGGAATGAGCGAGGGAACCACGATGACCACGGCGAAGAGCACGCCGGTGAGCGCCGGCATCTTGCACACCCGTGCGACGACGTCGAGCACCACCGCGGCAGCCGCCACGGCGACGACTACGACGCCGAGCATCGCGTCGCTGACAGCGATGGGCGCCTGATCGGAGACGATCGAGTCATGCGCCTGAGCGGCGAGGACGCGGACGCGCCCGAGAGTCTCGGCCGTCGGGATGACACCGAGGATCGCCGTTCCGCCCGAGACGACCAGCGTCGTGGCGAGGCCCCCGACGACGAGGCCGGCGAGCGACGCGACCGCGGACGGCCAGTGAGCTGCCCGGGCCGCGGCCGCCGCCGCGAGAACCGCGGCCGACACCAACGCGGGAACGAACCACCACACGGCGCCCTGGAAGAGCGGGTGGAGACTGGCGAGCGCGAAGACGAGCGTCAGCCAGAGGACGGCCGAGAGGAGCCAGCGGGCGTTACCCGGCGCGAAACGGTCGGTGGAGTCGACTTTCGACGTGCCGCTGGTCGGAGCCTCTCGACTCTGAAGCGGCGATCGCAGATCAACCACGGAGCACCCCCGGCGTCTGGAGAATGGGTTCGCGGTCGGCATTCGACGCGGTCTCGATCACGCGCCAGCCACTCTCGGCCAGGGCCTTCGCGACATCTCGCGGCGAATCGCGCTCTCGGTCGTCGGGGGTCAGCAGGTCGGCATCGAGGTGCACCACGATTGCCACCCCCGCGACACCCGGCCCCCGCGCGTGGCCCAGTCGGTCGAGCTCGGCGGCGGTGAGGCTCGAGACGACGGCCACGACGGGCTCGCGCGGAGCCGCCTCGGGGCTCGGTTCGTCGATCTCGTCGTCCAACACCACGTCGGAGAGGAGTTCGAGGAACATCGGCGTGGTCGAGGGGTCGTGCAGGGCGATGGTCGCGCCGTCGAGCGACACCACGCGCGTCTGCGATCCGGCGAGACCGAATTCGACGGCGATCGAGGCCGTCAGCGAAACCGCCCACTCGAAGCCATCGCTGACCGGAACGCGCGAGCCGAGCGCGGGATGCCAGTCGCGCCAGTGCGACCGACCGACCGGAAGAATGACGCGGACGCTCGGGAGCCCGTGCTGCTCCTCCTGCCGCACCATGAGCTCACCCTGCCGCGCAGTCGCGCGCCAGTGCACACGCCGCATCGGATCGCCGCGCCGGTACTCCCGGGTGATCGGGTCGTCCTGGCCCCCGGCGAGACTGTGGTCGCGACGCTGTCGAGCGCCCTCGCCGAGCGAACGGGATTCGCGCCCGCCGCCCACACCCACGACCTCCGGAAACACCAGCAGCTCGTCTCGCCCCGGCACGGCGAGACGGCGACGGGCCAGGCCGAACGTCTCGATGACGTCGACCAGCGTCGGACCGACGCGGTGCCTCCCGCGGGGCAGATCGACGTGCTCGAAGACCACGCGGGCAAGACCGCCCGGCTCGATGACCATGGCGACGGCTTCGAAGGGCGCCATGATGCGCCAGGGCACGGTTTCTCGCACGCGGACCGCTACGGATCCTGAAGCCGAAGGCGCAGTGAGCGTGAGCGTCTCGACGACCGACCAGCCCGCGACGGCACGATCGGGGGTGAAGTGCCGGGTGACCACCACGCGTGGCGCCGATACGGCGACCGAGACGACGGACGCGACGACGAGCGCAAGGAGCACGACGCCCGCGAAGACCAGCGGCATGGCGGCCAGCACATAGCCGACGACCGCCACGACGAGACCCGCGACGATCGCGAGCGTGCCGCGACGGGTCGGGAGGGGCCAGGATCCCGCAACCGCGACCAGGCGCGCGGGGACGGTCGGGCGGCGCACGGTCAGGAGGCGGGTTCGTCGAGGGGCACGGGCGTCGCCCGCACGATCGACTCGACGATGTCGTAGGCCGCCGAGACGGCGCCCGCACCCGACCGGCCGGCCAGGATCAGACGATGCCCGAGCACGGGACCGCTGAGCGCGTCGACGTCGTCGGGAATCACGAAACCGCGCCCGTTCAGAGCCGCCCACGACTTGGCCGCCCGCATGAGCTGCAGCGTGGCGCGGGGGCTGGCGCCGAGACGCAGGTCGGGGTGGACACGCGTCGCCTGCACGATGTCGACGGCGTAGCGCTCCACGACGCGGGCGACGTACACCGCGCGGACGGCCGCGATCATGCGACGGAGCTGCTCGAGCGACACCAGGGGCGTCAGGGCGTCGAGCGGGCTGCCGGTCTCGCGCTGGCGCAGCATCCGCAGCTCGCTCTCGGCATCCGGATAACCCAGCGAGATCCGTGCCATGAACCGGTCGCGCTGCGCTTCGGGCAGTGAGTAGGTGCCTTCCATCTCGACCGGGTTCTGCGTGGCTACGACGAGGAACGGGGTCGGCAGCGGGTGCGAGATGCCGTCGACCGTCACCTGGCGCTCTTCGAGGCTTTCCAGCAGGGCCGACTGGGTCTTAGGCGAAGCGCGATTGATCTCGTCGCCGATCACGATGTTCGCGAACACCGGGCCCGGCTTGAACTCGAAGTCGTTCGACTGGCGGTCGAAGATCGAGACGCCGGTGATGTCGCTCGGAAGCAGGTCAGGGGTGAATTGAATGCGGCTCACCGACGCGTCGACGGCTTTCGCCAACGCCCTCGCCAACTGCGTCTTACCGACGCCCGGCACGTCTTCGATGAGCAGGTGCCCTTCGGCGAGCAAGACCGTGAGCGCCGTCGAGATCGCGCCCGCCTTGCCGTCGATCACCGTGCCGATCGCATCCAGGATCGTGCGGGCGTGGTGCTGGACCTCGCCGAGCTCCATCAGAGTCGAGTCGGCGGCGGTCGTCTGGGTCGTGGTCGTCATCGTGCTCCAGTATTCGCAGCCGAGTCGCTTCTCGACTGGAGGTAGGCGGTCACGTCGGCGGGAACGTAGGGCGAGACGTCGCCCCCGAGCCCAGCAACCTGGCGGACGAGCGAGCTCGAAACGAGCGCGTGCGCCGGATCGGGCAACATGAACACGGTCTCGACACCCGCCAGGCTGCGGTTCATGATCGCCATCGGGGTCTCGTAGGCCACGTCGACCTGCGACCGGATGCCCTTGACGAGCACCTTCGCGCCGACACGGGTGCAGTAGTCGACGAGGAGGCCCTCGCTCCAGCTCGTGACGACGACGTTCTCGAGTGGCGACGGCAGATCGACACCCGCCTCGGCGACGGCGTCCGCGATGAAGTCGACCCGCTGCTCGACGGGGATGAACGCGGTCTTCTCCGGGTTGTGCACGACGAGAACGTGCACCTCGTCGAAGAGGCCGGCGGCGCGGACGATGACGTCGAGGTGCCCGAGGGTGACCGGGTCGAACGACCCGGGGACGACGGCGATCGTGCTCATTCGCTCACCCTAGCCAAATTGCCCGGGAGCGCGCCGCGCCAGGCGTCAGTTCTTCGACAGCGCGGTGCGCGAGGCATCAGTTCTTCGACATCGCGGTGCGGGAGGCATCGTCGAGTCGGCGAGCGAGAGCGGCGGCAAGCGCCGGGTGGTCTGCGAGCGAAGGATCCGACTCGATCACCTCGGCGGCATGCTCGCGCGCGAGAGTGATCACGTCGCCGTCGTGGGCTACGCGCAGAAGGCGTAGCGACGAGCGCCCGCCCGACTGCACGCTGCCGAGTACATCGCCCTCGCGGCGCAGGTCGAGGTCGATCTGCGCCAGTTCGAAACCGTCGGAGGTGGACGCGACGGCCTCGACCCGCTGGCGGGCGACGGAGCCCTCTTCGGAGTGGGTCACGAGCAGGCAGAGGCCGGCGTACCCGCCTCGCCCCACTCGGCCGCGCAGCTGGTGGAGCTGCGAGACGCCGAAGCGCTCGGCGTCGAGCACGACCATCGTGGAGGCGTTGGGCACATCGACGCCGACCTCGATCACGGTGGTCGCGACCAGCACGTCGATCTCACCCCGGGCGAAGCGCTGCATCGTCTCGTCTTTCTCGGCCGACGACATCCGCCCGTGCAACGGCTCGATGCGACGCCCCTGGAGGGCGGGCGCGACCCGGAGCGCGGCGAGGACCTCTTCGACGCTGGCGATCGGCGGGCGCGGGGCCGTGGGCGGGGCGGCGGTGTCGTCGGCACCGGCGTGCTCCCCCGGTCGGCCACCGTCGTCGCCATCGGGGCCGGTCGGCGACTGGTCGGCGGGGTCTCCTGCCTCGGGGGTCGTGCGATCGATGGCCGGGCACACCACGAAGACCTGACGACCCCGGGCGATCTCTTCGGCGCTCCGCTCCCAGACCCGGGAGATCCAGCCCGGACGATCGACGAGCGGCACCACGAACGACTCGATCGGCTGGCGGCCTTTCGGCAACTCGGCGATGGTCGAGACGTCGAGGTCGCCGAACACCGTCATGGCGACGGTGCGCGGTATCGGCGTCGCGGTGAGGACCAGCACGTGCGGCGACTGCCTCGACGTGCCGGCCGCGCCTTTCTGGCGCAGCGCCTCGCGCTGCTCGACGCCGAAACGGTGCTGCTCGTCGACCACGACCAACCCGAGATCGCAAAACTCGACGCCGTCGCTGATGAGCGCGTGCGTGCCCACCACGACGTGCGCCTGGCCGCCCACGATGGCGAGCATCGCCTTGCGGCGCTGGGCCACCGGCATCTGCCCGGTGAGCAGAACGGGCCGAAGACGGGCAGCGAGATCGGGGCCGAGCGTCTGGACGATGGAGCGGAGGTGCTGGGAGGCGAGCACCTCGGTCGGAGCGAGCAACGCCGACTGACCGCCGCTTTCGGCGACCGCCAGCATCGCTCGCAGCGCCACCAGGGTCTTGCCCGAGCCGACCTCGCCCTGCACGAGGCGGTTCATCGGCACGTCGGCCTCGAGGTCGCGCGCGATCTCGGAGCCGACCAGCGACTGGTCTCCGGTGAGGTCGAAGGGCAGCGCCCGGTCGAAGACGTCGAGGAGCCCCCCAGCCTTGGGCGTGCGCGACGTCGCGGGCGACTGCCGCACTTCGGCGCGCTGCTGGAGGAGGGCGCTCTGCAGCACGAACGCCTCGTCGAACTTCAGCGTCTCGCGGGCGGCCTTCCAGTCTCGGTCGCGCTCCGGCCGATGCACCTTCTCGTATGCCTCGCGGAGGGGCATGAACTGCAGCTCGCCCCGGATGCCCTCGGGGACCGAGTCGGGCAGCGGTGGCAGCGTGTCGAGCGCGACCTCCACTGACTTGGCGACCTGCCACGAGGCGACCGAGGCGCTGGCCGGGTAGATCGGAATGGGCTGCTTCGCCCACCGCTGCGCCTCGGCGTCGCCGGCCTCGGCCGCCCGGTCGTCGCCCGATTCGAAGAGCTCGTAGTCGGGGTGCGCGAGCTGCCGGTTGCCCCGGTAGTCGCCGACCTTGCCGGCGAAGATGCCGCGGACGCCCGTGACGAGGTCTTTGGCCCTCCACGCCTGGTTGAAGAAGGTGAGGGTGAGGATGCCCTGCCCGTCGCTGATCCGCACCTCGAGAATCGAGCCGCGCCGCGCGCGCATCGTACGCTCTCGTACGTCGAGCACCTCGGCGACGATGGTGACGCTCTCGCCGATGGCGAGTTCGCTCAGCGCGGTCAGCTCGCCGCGCCGCGCGTAGCGGCGGGGGTAGTGGGCGAGCAGATCGCCGACGGTCTCGTGGCCGAACGCCCGCTTGAGCGCCCCCGCCGTGCGACCCCCGAGTGCGTTCGTCAGCGTCTCGTCGAGCGGCGACGGGTCGGGGCGTCGGGCGGCGCGCGTCGCAGTGCTGGGTTTCGTGCCGCGGGCAGACGGCGCGCCGACGGACGCCGGAGCATCGGCGCTCGAGGCCGAGGACGAGGTGACGGGGGTGACCACACGCCAACGGTACCCGGCACGACCGACAGGGGCAGTCGGATCCTCGTGTCGTCTGCTGACAGGATGGACGCGTGACTCGTATCATCGCCGGATTCGCCGGCTCCACGACCCTCGGCGTGCCGAAATCGGGCACCCGGCCGACCAGCGACCGAGTGCGTGAGGCTCTCTTCTCGGCGCTCGAGGCGCGCGACGAGGTGAACGGCCTTCGGGTCGCCGACCTCTACGCTGGCACCGGCGCGCTCGGGCTCGAGGCGGCCTCGCGCGGAGCGTCGCACGTCACCCTGGTCGAGAAGGGGCAGCAGGCCGCTCGGGTCTGCCGCGCGAACGCGGCGCTTGTCGTCGCGCGGGCTCCTCGGGGCTCTGTACCGACGGTCGCCGTGTCGGCTCAAGCCGTGCGCTCGTACCTGCACCATGCGCCGGCTCGCTCGCTCGACCTGGTGCTCATCGACCCGCCGTACGAGCTGAGCGACGACGACCTGCACCTCGACCTCGAAGCACTCGTTCCGGCCCTCGACGAAGACGCCCTCGTGGTGGTCGAGAGGCGCGCCCGCAGCGGTGAACCCGGCTGGCCCGACGGTCTCGCCCTCGAGTCGTCGAAATCGTACGGCGACACCGTGCTCTGGTCGGCTCGCCTGCAGTAGCCGGCACTGCAGAACCAGGAGTCGTCGCTAGCCAGCGGCGCCGGACCACCGGAGGTACGGGTCCCAGCCGGTGGCATCGGCGAGCCCCTCGCCGTCGAGAGTCACGCGGGGTCCACCCACCGCGGGCAGTACCCGTCCGATTGCACGGAACCCGCCGGGCAGCACCGCCCCTCGCGGGAACGTCGCCAGCAGCGAGTGATCCTCACCGCCCCGGAGCGCCTCGAGAGGATCGCCCCCGAGCGCTTCCGCCGCCAGATCGAGCACGACACCGGAAGCCCGAGCGATCCGCCCCGCGTCGAGAGCCAGGCCGTCCGAGAGGTCGAGCATGCTCGTCGCGCCTCCGAGTGCGGCCAGCACTCCGTCGGCCACGGGCGGGGTCGGCGCGAGATGCCACAGGACGTCCGGGTCGTGGCGAAGTTCGAGGCCCCGACGAGCCGAAGGATCCCCGACCTCGTCGATCCCCTCGGCGAACAGGCGGTCGAGCCCCCGCCCGGATCGCCCGAGCACGCCCGACACCGCAACGACGTCTCCGGGCTGTGCTCCGCTCCGACGCACCGGCTCGCGGCCCTCCAGATCGCCGAACGCCGTCACCGCGATCGTCATCGTGCCCGAGACGGACATGTCGCCGCCCACAACGCCGCAGCCGGGCGCCATCGCGGCCAACCCGTCGCGCAGACCGTCGGCGAACTCGACCAGGAAGTCGACCGGGGTCTCCCCCGGCACGGCCAACGCGACGACGAGGGCCGTCGCCCGGGCGCCCATCGCGGCCACGTCAGTGAGGTTCGAGGCGGCGGCCTTCCAGCCGAGGTCGTGCGGCGTCGACCAGGCCAGACGGAAGTCGGGCCCGTGCACCATCAGGTCGGTCGTCACGACGAAGCGGGAGTCGGGCGCGGAGACCACCGCGGCGTCGTCTCCCGGGCCGAGAAGGGTCGCGTCACCCGCCGGGAGATGCGGCAGAAAACGACGCAGCGCTTCGGTCTCGCCGACGGAGCGGACTGTCTCGGATCCTGAAGCGCTCATGGACTCACGGTAACGTGAGGCGCGATGTCACTCCTGTCGCGCGGCCGTCTCGCCGCCCTCGCCGTCGCCGCCGTCAGCCTGCCGCTCCTGGCCGGCTGCACCACGGTTCCCCTGAGCCCCGCCCCCTCCGCGAACACGGTGAGCTGCGCCGACGTGACGGTCCGGCTGCCGACGACGCTCGAAGGGCAGTCCCTTCGCGACACCAGTGCCCAGGCGACGGGCGCGTGGGGGTCACCCGCCGGCGTGCTGCTCACGTGCGGCATCACGACGCCCAAGGTCTCCGACCTGCCGTGCAACACGGTCGACGGCGTCGACTGGCTCGTGGAATACAAAGGCAAAGACGGCACCATCGCCGTCTACACGACCTACGGCCGCGAGCCGGGCGTGCAGGTGGTCGTCGACAAGACCCTTGTGCCGTCGAACGCGAACGTGCTGTTCGACCTGTCGACCGCCGTCGGCACGCTGCCGCAGACGCGCAAGTGCCAGTCGCCGTCAGACGTGCCTGCGCCGTAGCGACGCCACTCGCGATAAGGCACCACTTTTCGGCGACGACACCGCCTATGGCTGGTGCCGACTCCGAAGAGCGGTGTCGTGAGGCCTAGCGCTCGGTCTCGAGCCCGAGCGCGATGAGCTCGTCGAGTAGCGCCGGGTAGCTGAGCCCCGACGCCAGCCAGCACGCCGGGAACATCGAAATCGGCGTGAAGCCGGGCATCGTGTTCAGCTCGTTGACCACGAATCCGGTCTCGGTGAGGAAGACGTCGACCCGGGCGAGCCCCGCTCCCCCGATGGCGTCGAAGGCCGCGGCGGCGAGCGTCTGGAACTCGGCGAGCTCGGCGTCGGTGATGACGGCCGGGCAGACGAGATCGGCGCCGGGTGCTCCGAGGTATTTCGCGTCGAAGTCGTAGAAGCTGTCGCCCGCGAGAACGATCTCGCCCGCGACCGAGGTGCGCGGTGCCGCACCGTCACGACCGCCGAGCACGGCGATCTCGAGCTCGCGACCCACCACGGCCGCCTCGACCAGCACCTTGTTGTCTTCGGCGAGGGCGATCTGCATCGCCGTGTCGAGATCGGCGAGAGACGACGCCTTCGAGACGCCGACGCTCGATCCCGCCCGCGCGGGCTTCACGAACACGGGCCAGCCGAGCTCTTCGACGTGCTCCTCGACCACCGCGCGGTGATCGGCCCATTCTCGAGCGCGAACCGTGACCCAGGGGGCGACGTCGATGCCCGCCTGCTGCAGCACCGTCTTGGAGAAGTGCTTGTCCATGCCGACGGCGGAACCCAGGATCCCGGCCCCCACGTACGGCAGACCGACGAGCTCGAGCATGCCCTGCACCGATCCGTCTTCGCCGAAGGGCCCGTGCAGAATCGGGAAAACGACGTCGATGTCGCCGAGCGACTCCACCCGGCCGTCGTCGTGGACGACGGTGAGCTCGCGGGTCGCGGCGGAGTCGGGCCAGCGCACGCGCGTGCCGTTCTCGTCGACCGAGGGCAGGCGCTCGGCGTCGAGGGTGAAGTGCGCCGCATCGTCCGGCTGGAGCGTGTAGGCACCCTCGCGGGTGATGCCGACCGGAATCACCTCGTATTTCTCGCGATCGAGCGCCGCGAGCACGCCGCCCGCTGTGGCGCAGCTGATCGAGTGCTCACTGGAACGGCCACCGAAAAGCAGGACGACGCGCAGCCGCGGCGAGGGTGCCGCCGGAGTGGAGGAGAGCGAGGATGCGATGGTCACGGGCGCCTTTCGACGGGGGTGCGGGGCCTCGAAGCCTGCCCAGGCGAGGAGTCGGGGCCGAGCGGCCCCGAGCTTCACTCGCCCTGGGGCTCGTCGGTCTCGGTGAGATGCGGCGCGATGTTGCGCGGATCCAGAGTACCCGCGAGCACCTCGCTGACCTGCTGCACGATGGGCATGTCGACGCCGCGCGAGCGGGCGAGGTCGAGGATGGGGGCGACCGACGCGAGACCCTCGGCCGTCTGGTTCATCTGCCGCACCACGTCGTCGAACCGATAGCCCTGGCCGAGCAGACGACCGGCCGTGTTGTTGCGCGACAGCGGCGACTGGCAGGTCGCGATGAGGTCGCCGAGCCCCGCCAGGCCCGCCAGTGTCTCGGGCTTCGCTCCGAACGAGACGGCGAAGCTCGTCATCTCGGCCAGACCGCGCGTGATGATCGACGCCTTGGTGTTCTCGCCGTAGCCGACGCCGTCGACGATGCCGATGGCAACCGCGATGAGGTTCTTGAGAACGCCGCCGAACTCGGTCCCGATGACGTCGGTGTTGACGAACGAGCGGAAGTAGGGGTTGGTCGCCGTCGCGGCCACGAGGGTCGCGGTCTCGAGGCTCTCGGAGGACACGACAGCAGCCGTCGGCTGACGCTTGGCGATCTCGAGGGCGAGGTTGGGCCCGGACGCGACCGCGACGAGCGACGGATCGATACCGAGGGCCTCGATGATGACCTCGCTCATGCGGAGCCCGGTGCCCTTCTCCACGCCTTTCATCAGGCTGACGACGGGCACCCCCTCGGGAATGAGGTCGCGGATCTCGGCGAGGTTCTGCCGCAACGTCTGGCTCGGCACCGAGACATAGATCTGCTCGGCCCGATCGAGCACGCTGGGGATCTTCGGCGACGCGGTGAGGGTGATGGGCAGGTTGATGCCGGGCAGGTAGTCGCTGTTGCGGTGCGTCTCGGTGATCTCGCGGGCGAGCTCGGGGCGTCGGGCCCAGAGCTGCACCTCGGCGCCTCCCTCGGCGAGCACCTTCGCGAACGTGGTGCCCCAGCTGCCGGCACCGAGCACGGCGACGCGACGCTCGAGCGAGGCCGCCTGGACGATCGAGATCGCCTCGGTCGTCACCGATCCCCGGTTCAAACGGTCGAGCCCGGCCTGCGGACCCGATGAATCCCTAGCTGTCGCGTTCAAAACGTCCGATCTCACTCTGGTTGTGGTGCGCGGGGTCGTAGCGGACAGCGGGCGGCGTTCCGCCCCGGATCTCTGCCAGCAGCGACTCGATTCGTCGCATCACGAGCTCGGTCGCCTCGGCGACCTCGTGGCCATCGACGTGCCTGCCACGGTAGGCAGAGAGATCGACCGGGTCGCCGAAAGCGAAGACGAGGCGTTTGCGCGGAAAGACGCTGAAGCGGTTCGTGCTAGCCGGAAGGATCTCCTGGATCCCCCAGGATGCCGCCGGGATTAGGGGCACGCCGGCCTCGATGGCCATGCGCACCGCCCCGGCCTTACCCCGCATCGGCCAGAGGTCGGGTTCGCGAGTCAAGGATCCCTCGGGGTAGACGATCACGCCGGCTCCGGTGGCGAGAGTGGCCACGCCCGCTGCCACCGGGTCGGCGCCGCGGTGATGCCCCGATCGGACAACGGGAATCTGCGCGGTGTGCTTGAGAATCCAGCCGAGCACGGGTGCCTTGAAGAGCGATGCCTTGGCCAGGAACCGCGGGATGCGGCCGAGCCGCCACAGCACGAACGCGTTGGCTAGCGGATCGAAGTTGCTGTAGTGGTTCGGGGCGAGCACGAAGGCTCCGGTCTCGGGCAGCTTCTCGGCGCCGCGCACCTCGTAGCTCGACAGCGCGAGCAGCGGCAGGTACGCGACGCGACCGGCGACCGCGAAGACCGCGTTGGGTTCGCGGCGCCGTTTTCGGCGGCGCGCCGACGAGGGCGGGAGCGGGGCGTCGGGATCGATCATTGGCGGGTGACTGAGAGCTTCAGGGAAAGAGGACGCTTCGCGCTGTGTTTCTTCGGCGAAGTCACTGTGCCCATTTCTTCGGTTTCGCGGGGTCGCTTCGCTCAACCCGCGAAATCGAAATCGGCACCGAGCTTGCGCAGCTTCGCCACAAAGTGCTCGTATCCGCGCGCGATGATGCCGACGTTGGTGATCTTCGACTCCCCCTCCGCCGTCAGAGCGGCGATGAGGTGACTGAAGCCTCCACGGAGGTCGGGCACGCGGATGTCGGCGCCGTGAAGAGGGGTCGGACCGGTGATGACTGCGGCCTGCTCGAAGTCGCGACGCGCGACACGGCGCTCCACGTCTTTCAGACCGTCTTTGTGCACGACGATCTTCGCACCCATGTCGTTGAGCGCCTCAGTGAACTGGAAGCGGTTCTCGTAGACGGTCTCGTGCACGATCGAGACGCCGTGCGCCTGAGTCAGCGCCACGACGAGCGGCTGCTGCCAGTCGGTCATGAAGCCGGGGTGCACGTCGGTCTCGATGACGACGGGCTTGAGCTCTCCGCCCGGGTGGTAGAAGCGGATTCCGTCTTCGTGCACGTCGAACTCGCCGCCGACCTTGCGGAAGACGTTGAGGAACGTCATGAGGTCTTGCTGCTTGGCACCCTCGACGAAGATGTCGCCCTTGGTCGCCAGCGCGGCAGCGGCCCAGGAGGCGGCCTCGTTGCGGTCGTTGATGGCCCGGTGCGTGTAGCCGCGGAGCGACTTGACGCCCTCGATGAAGATCACCCGGTTCGGCTCGACGTTGACGATCGCGCCCATCTTCTGGAGGATCGCGATGAGGTCCATGATCTCGGGCTCGATCGCGGCGTTGCGCAACTCGGTGACGCCCTCGGCGAGAACCGCGGTGAGCAGCACCTGCTCGGTGGCACCGACGCTCGGGTAGGGCAGCTCGATGTCGGCGCCCTTGAGGCCGTTGGGTGCCGTGAGGTGGATGCCGTTGTACGACTTGTCGACGACGGCACCGAAGGCCCGGAGGGCGTCCATGTGGAAGTCGATCGGTCGGTCGCCGATGCGGCAACCGCCGAGGTCGGGGATGAAGGCCTCGCCCAGGCGGTGCAGGAGCGGGCCGCAGAACAGGATCGGGATTCGGCTCGAGCCGGCATGGGCGTCGATCTCGGCGAAGTGCGCGGTCTCGACGTTCGAGGGGTCGAGGATCATCTCGCCGCGAGCGGGGTCGGTGATGCGAACGCCGTGGATCGACAGGAGGCCGCGGACGACGTTGACGTCGCTGATGTCGGGCACATCGCGGAGGATGCTCGGGGTGTCGCCGAGCAGCGAGGCCACCATGGCCTTCGTCGCGAGGTTCTTGGCCCCGCGCACCTCGATGCGTCCGATCAGCGGCTTGCCGCCGCGGATGACGATCTCGTCGGACTTCAAACCCACTCGGGCTCCTGCTGCTGCTGCATCCTGCACAAGGGAGTTCACTACTTCACCGGCAATGTCTTGGGCCGCCAGGTTGCGCGGCGTGATTCGAATTCTGTGATGGCCGCCTCGTCGCGAAGCGTCAGGGCGATGTCGTCGAGCCCTTCGAGGAGTCGCCACTTAGTGTAAGCATCGACTTCGAAGGAAACCGTGAGGCCGGGGCCCGTGGCGGTTCGCACGACGACCGTCTGCTCGGGCAGGTCGACCGTGATCTCGGGTGCCGACCCGGTGGCAGCAACCGACTCGTCGATGAGCGCCCAGATCTTCTCGATGTCGGGCTCGGCGACGACAGCGGCGAGAAGCCCCTGCTTGCCCGAGTTGCCGCGGAAGATATCACCGAAGCGAGGGCTCAGAACGACCTCGAAGCCGAAGTCGCGGAGCGCCCAGACGGCGTGCTCACGGCTCGAGCCGGTGCCGAAGTCGGGGCCGGCCACAAGCACCTTCGCACCCTGGAACTCGGGCTTGTTGAGCACGAATTCGGGGTCTTGCCGCCACCCGTGGAAGAGGGCGTCCTCGAACCCGGTCTTCGTGACCCGCTTGAGGAACACGGCCGGGATGATCTGGTCGGTGTCGACGTTGGAACGCTTGAGAGGCGCGGGCCGGCCCGACACGATGGTGGTCTTGTGCATCAGTTGGCTCCTTGCAGCTCGCCGGCGGCGGAACCCGTCGTCTGTCCGATCGAGAGATCCCACGGGCTCGAGAGTGTTCCGCGGATCGCGGTGGCCGCGGCGACGAGCGGCGACACCAGGTGGGTGCGCCCGCCCTTGCCCTGACGACCCTCGAAATTGCGGTTGGAGGTCGAGGCGCAGCGCTCCCCCGGTGCGAGCTGGTCGGGGTTCATGCCGAGGCACATTGAGCAGCCGGCGAAGCGCCACTCGGCGCCGAAGTCGGTGAAGACCTTGTCGAGACCCTCCGCCTCGGCCTCGATGCGCACGCGCGCCGAGCCTGGAACGACCATGACGCGCACCCCCTCGGCCTTCTTCTGACCGCGGACGATCGAGGCGAAGGCACGCAGGTCTTCGATGCGGCTGTTGGTGCACGAGCCCATGAACACGGCATCGACAGCGATCTCTTTCATCGGCGTGCCGGCCTCGAGGGCCATGTACTCAAGGGCGCGCGACGCGGCCGCCTTCTCGTTCGGGTCGTCGATGACGGCAGGATCCGGCACGGCCTCGCTCAGCGACACGCCCTGGCCCGGGTTGGTGCCCCAGGTCACGAACGGCTCGAGGGTGTCGGCGTCGAGGAACACCTCGGCGTCGAAGACGGCGTCGTCGTCGGTTGCGAGCGTGTTCCAGTACTCGACCGCGGCCGTCCAGTCGTCGCCCTCGGGGGCGTGTGCGCGACCCTCGAGGTAGTCGTAGGTGGTCTGGTCGGGAGCGACCATTCCGGCGCGGGCACCCGCTTCGATCGACATGTTGCAGATCGTCATGCGGCCCTCCATCGAGAGGGCGCGGATTGCGCTGCCGCGGTACTCGAGCACGTAGCCCTGGCCACCGCCAGTGCCGATCTTGGCGATCACCGCGAGGATGATGTCTTTCGCGGTGACGCCGGGGCGGAGCGTGCCCTCGACCGTGATGGCCATCGTCTTGAACGGCTTGAGCGGCAGCGTCTGAGTGGCGAGGACGTGCTCGACCTCGCTCGTGCCGATTCCGAACGCCATCGCTCCGAAGGCACCGTGGGTCGAGGTGTGCGAGTCTCCGCAGACGACGGTGATACCCGGCATCGTCAGGCCGAGCTGCGGCCCGACGACGTGCACGATGCCCTGCTCGGCATCGCCGAGCGAGTGCAGGCGCACGCCGAACTCCTCGGCGTTGTTGCGGAGCGTCTGGATCTGAGTGCGGCTCGTCAGGTCGGCGATCGGCCGATCGATGGCGAGGGTCGGCGTGTTGTGGTCTTCGGTCGCGATGGTGAGATCGAGCCGGCGCACGGGTCGATCGGCCTGGCGGAGGCCGTCGAACGCCTGGGGGCTCGTGACCTCGTGAACGAGATGGAGGTCGATGTAGAGAAGGTCGGGAGCACCGTCGGTGCCTTCGACGACCACGTGGTCGTCCCATACTTTTTCTGCGAGCGTTCTACCCAAGGGTGTGCCCTCCATCATCGGTTATCGGATTGCCGAGTCTATCCGTGTTACGGCCGTGTTTCTGGGAGGGCCAACGCGGCGTCCCCCGGCATTCTTCCCCGCTCGGTAGCATGACGGGAATCGACGCGGGAGGCAGATCATGTCCGGCTGGACCCCTGCGCGACCGGAGCGGTCGGAGCCCGGCTGGAACGCCGGCCCGCAGCCTGTTCAGACGGCCGTGCCGACTCGCGAGACGGGCGAGGCGTTGCCGGGCGAGCCGCAGGATCCTGCGGTCCGTCGTCCACGCCGAAGTCTCTTCCGCAGGCTCTCGCCGCCCTGGCGGGTGGCCACGGTCTTCGCCGCCCTCGGCCTCGCGATCACCCTCGTTGCCGGGGTGGGCGCCGCTGTGACGCCGCAGTACGGAGACCTACCTCCGCTCGGCACAGCCCCGGTGGCCGACGTGCGGAGCGCTCCCGGGCCGAACGGCTGGTCGGTCGATCTCGCGCGGGAGGTCCTTCCCGGGGTGCCGGTGCGCTGTGTCTCGTTTCAGGCCTCATCCCCGGTCGGTCGATTCGTCGTGCTCACCGCCTCGAGCCCGCCCCTCGGCTCGTCGTCACGGTGCTCGGCGCAGACCGCATCGCAGATCTCGTCGACCGTGGCGCTCTTCGATCCGGCGCGGGGTCGCGTTCTCTGGAGCACCGATCTGGAACACGAGCTGGGCGCCGCCTCCGGCTCCGTCACTCTCGACCAGGAGGTGATCGTCGAGGAGGCCTCGCGCGTGGTCGTCCAGCTCAACGTCAACGGCCGCCCCACCCTCGTGACACTGTCGATGTCGAGCGGCGAGATGGTCGACATTCGCACGTTCGACCGGGGCCAGGTCGCCGGATGGATCGACGTGCAGGGCACCCTCCTGCTGTACGGCACCACGACCGGCGACGCGGGAGACACCACCTGGAGCCTCGCCGACACGCGAGACCTCGGACACACCATCTGGACGGGGCGTTTACGCCAATCGCAGAGCCCGATCCTGCTCCGCGGTGCGCTTTTCGTCACCATCGACCGGCAATCCGTCCGAATCGACGGCACCACGGGCAAGCAGTCCCCTCTCGGCAACGGGTCGGTCTTCCTCGGCACCGGCCCGTCGAGTCCGACCACCTACTTCGGCGTTCGCGTCGTCACGAGCGGTATCTCGATCACCGCCTGGGCCGCCTCGGGTAAGAAGCTGTGGACGCGAAGCGGGTTCGGCGACATCTCAGGGCTCAGCCGGGGCTGCGTGCTCGCCACCCTTCCGGGGACCTCCACCATCACCTGCCTCGACCGTGACACCGGCGACATGCGCTGGACCCGCGACCTCGATTCGGAGGGATTCCCCGCTGCCATCGACGGACAGACGACCGACGATGTCGTCGTGACCCGCGACTTCGGCGGAGAAGCGAAAGCCGAAATGCTCGACGGATCAACGGGGCGCACCAAGTTCGCCCTGGAACTGCTGCCGCAGACCCAGGTCCTGGCCGCGTCCCGCACGACGGGCTACCTGCAGTCGACGACCCTCACCGGAACGCCGACCGCGATCACCGCGTTCGACACCGAGACGGGTGAGATCCTCTGGCGGCGCAGCGACCTCGATGACGGCGACACCGAGATCTGGGGCGGCCAGCTGGTGACGCTCGACTCTCGGGGGGTCGCCCGCGAGCTCGTCGACCAATCCGCCACCGTGCTGGGCGCGAACGACTAACGTTCACGCCGTTCCACCCCGTCGCGCAAGGAGGCTCGATGGCCGACATCGACCCGGCGCCGTGGTCGCCCGAGCGGCCGCCCTCGCAGGCGGAGGTCTGGCAAGCGGAGACCCGACAAGCGGAGACCCGGCGAGGATCCGCGGCCCCGGGCCCGGGCTCACGGCCGCAAGCGCACACCGCCTCCCCCGGATCCCCCACGCCGCGCCGGCCGTCGGCCGCTGCACGTTCTGCCCCGCGGCCCGGCCTGCTCGCGCGGCGGTGGTCGAGGGCGTCGTCGGCCCGTCGGATCCTCGTCGCCTACGTGGCCCTGGCCTCCGCGATCGCGGGAGTCGTCGGTTTCGGAGCGGCCCTCCAGCCGAACTACGGCTCGCTGTCACCGCTCGGAGGCATCGCGATCGACGACCTGCGGGCCGAGCCCTCCGCGTCGCTCTGGGCCCTCGACCTCGCCGCGACCCTGGCGCCCGGCGCGCCCGCCGAGTGCCTGCGGTTCACGACGCTCGACGTCGGCCGGGGTCTGGTCGCCGTCCGGGCCGAATCGTCGCGATCGTTGGGCTTCGCCGACGACTCGGTGTGCTCGGTCGTGCCCGACGGCTTCCGGGCCCGCATCGCTCTGCTCGACACGGGTGACGGCACAGTCGACTGGGTGCATGACACCTCGAGCGACCTCGACGGGAGCGGCGGAGTCGCCATCACCTCCGCCTCGATCGTGCAGAAGGGCGAGCGACTGCTCGTCAACGCGGCTGACTCCGACTCGTCGGTTGTCGAATCGCTCTCGCTTCGCACGGGTGACGTCATGTCGTCGACAGGCAGCCAGCCGTGGAGCACCGAGAACAGATTCGCCGCCGAGGGCGACGTCGTGGCCATCGGCCGGCGATCGGACGATGGCCTGACGTACGAGTACGAACTCCGAAATGCGTCCGACCTCGGCGAGGTGGTCTGGCGCGGTCAAGGAAATCCGACCGCGACGATGATCGCCCTCGACGACCGCCTGCTCCTCGGCGAGGAGGGCACGCGACAGATCCGCCTGTCGACGGGTCGGTCGTCCGCCTGGGGCAGCCCCATCAACACCTCGCTCGGCTACGCCTTCCGAGGCGGCATCGTCTACGCCCCACGGACCGCGGGCACCGGCGTCACGACGACCGCGGCCGGCGGCTTCTCGGCGATCTCCCGCGACGGCACGGTGCTCTGGACCTCCGATCTGACGCTTCGGGGATCGTTCTCACTGACGCGCTCCTGTCTGGCCGTGACGAACTTCCGGGGCGACCGTCTCAGTTGCCTCGACTATCGCACCGGGCGTGCGCTCTGGACTCGCGACGTCGGCTCCATCTCGTTCGCCGGCTCCGCGCCAGGACAGCGCTCCGACGACATCTACACCGTGTCGACCAGCGACACCCCTCAGGTCGTCGTGCTCGAGGGCGCGACCGGCCGCGAGCGGTATCGCGCCGACGTCTCGTCGGGCTCCTACGTCGTCGCGACCGGGCAGACGGTCGGCTACGTGCTGGCCTATGGAATCTCAGGATCCCGCACCACCATGATCGCCTTCGACCTGTCGAGCGGCCGCCGGCTCTGGAGCCGCGCCTCGCAGTTGCAGGTGTCGCTCTGGGGCGGGCACCTCGTCGACGTCGGCCTCGACGGGTTGGTGCGGCGGTTGGCGGACTGACTCCGTGCGTTCGGGGTCGGGATGGGGTCCGGTGTCGGTGTCGGTGTCTGGTTCAGGGTCGGCGTCAGCTAATCCCTCACGACCGGCAGAGACCCTCGGCCTAGGACCGCCTCGGAGGCCGCCCGCGAGGGTCTGTGCCGCCTGCGAGGGTCTGTGCCGCCTGCGAGGGTTTTGCCTCATTCACTTCGCAAGCCAGTCCCGGGTCGCGCGCCCTCTGCAGCGAAGCCGCCTCTTTAGCGTCGTGAAATAAGCACAGAGACGAAAATGGCCCTCCCGTAAGGGAGAGCCATTTTCTCTTTAGTGTCGTGAAACAAGCACAGAGACGAAAAATGGCCTTCCCGTAAGGGAAAGCCATTTTCGTCGTGACCCCAACCGGATTCGAACCGGTGTTACCGCCGTGAGAGGGCAGCGTACTAGGCCGCTATACGATGGGGCCGTTTTTGCGACTCGTCGAGTATGCCACAGGCCGGGAGTCGCCACAAATTGAGGCACTCTCGTGTCTGTGGCGTCGGATCCTGAGCGCTTTGCCGGGGTTCCCGAGCCGTCTCCGAGCGTACGCTGAACGCATGCGAGTCACGAAGTTCGAGCATTCCGCGCTGGCCATCGACGAGTCGGGGCAGACCCTCGTCATCGACCCCGGCGGGTTCACGCGCCCTCTCGGTTCCCTCACCTCCGTCGCCGCGATCGTGATCACGCACGAGCATCCCGATCACTGGACGGCCGCTCAGCTCGAGTCGCTCCTCGATTCAAACCCGGATGCCCGCATCTTGGGCCCGCTGGGAGTGGCAACCGCCGCGGGCAAGGCCGGCTTCTCGGTCGAGACGGTGGCCGACGGCGACACGGTCGAGGTCGGCCCCTTCACGTTGCGCTTCGCCGGAACCACACACGCCGTCATCCACTCGAGCCTTCCGACGATCGACAACACCGGTGTGCTCGTCAACGGCACGCTCTTCCACCCCGGCGACTCGTTTACGGTGCCGGAGTTCCCCGTCGCCGTGCTCGCGACCCCGGTGGGCGCGCCCTGGTTGAAGATCGGCGAGGCCATCGACTACGTGACGACTGTTGCGCCCGGGTCGATCCTGCCCATTCACGAGGCGACCCTGTCGGACGTCGGATTTTCCATGCACGCCGACCGGCTCAAGGCCGCCGTCGAGGGTGTCGGCGGATCGTCGACGGTCGTCGCAGCCGGCGAGTCGATCGAGCTGTAGCCGGCTAGTCAAGCAGCAACCACGACGAGATCGCACTTGCAGTCGGGAGGACCCGACCACAAGTGCGATCTCGGCGTTGCGGCTCGGCGACCTAGGCGTCGAGGCGCGTCAGCCAGCCGTGAGGGTCGGGACGACGGCCGTACTGGATGTCGGTGAGCTCGGCCCGAAGAGCCAGGGTGAGCGAATCGGGGCCAGCCACCGGCGACGTGATCGTGAAGCCCTCGCCCTTAAGCTCGCCGATGGGCACGACGACGGCAGCTGTGCCGCACGCAAACACCTCGACGATGTCGCCGGATTCGACGCCCTCTTTCCACTCGGCCAAGCTGACGCGGCGCCGCTCGACCGTGAGGCCACGATCTTCGGCGAGCTGCAGGATCGAGTCGCGGGTGATGCCCTCGAGGATCGAGTCGGATTGCGGCGTCACGAGAGTGCCGTCTTTGTAGACGAGCACGACGTTCATGCCGCCCAGCTCTTCGATGTAGGTCGTGTCGACCGAGTCGAGGAACAACACCTGCGAGCAGCCGTTCGCGTAGGCCTCCTCTTGCGGGAGGAGCGAGGCGGCGTAGTTGCCACCCGTCTTGGCGGCTCCGGTGCCGCCCTTGCCCGCACGCGAGTAGTTTGTCGACAGCCAGATGGAGACCGGAGCGACACCGCCGGGGAAGTACGCGCCAGCGGGGCTCGCGATAACGTAGTAGCTCACTTTGTGAGCGGCGCGCACCCCGAGGAAGCTCTCGGTCGCGATCATGAAGGGCCGGAGGTAGAGGCTCGTCTCTTCCGCGGAGGGCACCCAGTCTTTATCGATCTGGACTATCTGCTTCAGCGACTCGACGAAGTCGTCCACCGACAGCTGCGGCAGCGCGAGGCGAGCTGCCGAACGCTGCAGGCGGCGGGCGTTGGCGGCGGGGCGGAACGTCCAGACCGAGCCGTCGGCATGACGGTAGGCCTTGATGCCCTCGAAGATCTCTTGGCCATAGTGGAGCACCGAGGCGGCCGGATCGAGCGACAGCGGGCCGTACGGAATCACCGCGGCGTCATGCCAGCCGTCTTCGGTGTTCCACTCGATCTGCACCATGTGGTCGGTGAAAAACTTGCCGAAACCGGGGTCGGAGAGCATGACCTCGCGCTCAGCGTCGGCGCGCGATGCCGCCGAGGGGGTCAACTCGAAGTGGAGCGGGAAGGTATCGCTCGAGGGGGTTGTGGTGTTCGTAGACATTGTGGTTGCCACCTATCGGGATGAAGAAGTGAGGCTCACGGCGGCGGCGATTGCGTCGCCGATCTCGGCCGTGGTGCGGGGTGACCCAGCAGTGCGGTCAGCAATGTCGCTCTCGACCGCCGCGGTGACCCGGGCCGACTCGGTTTCGAGACCGAGGTGGTCGAGCAGGAGTGCCGTCGAGAGGATCGCAGCCGTGGGATCGGCCTTCTGCTGGCCGGCGATGTCGGGAGCGGAACCGTGCACCGGCTCGAACATGCTGGGGAAGGCGCCGTCGGGGTTGATGTTGCCCGAGGCTGCCAGGCCGATGCCGCCGCTGATCGCGCCGGCCAGATCGGTGAGAATGTCGCCGAAGAGGTTGTCTGTGACGATGACGTCGAACCTAGCAGGATCTGCAACGAGGTGGATCGTCGCAGCGTCGACGTGCTGGTAGTCGACTGCCACACCGGGGTATTCGGCGGAGACGGCGTCGACGGTGCGCTGCCAGAGCGAACCCGAGAAGACGAGCACGTTGGTCTTGTGCACGAGAGTCAGCCGATGAGCTGGGCGCTTCTGTGCCAGCTCGAACGCGTAACGGACGACGCGCTCGACGCCGTAGGCCGTGTTGACGCTGACCTCGTTGGCGATCTCGTGGGGAGTGCCCGTGCGGAGTGACCCGCCGTTGCCGACGTACGGGCCCTCGGTGCCCTCGCGGACGACGACGAAATCGACCTCGCCTGGCGCCGATAGCGGCGACGGCACGCCGGGGTAGACCTTGGTCGGACGCAGGTTGACATAGTGGTCGAGCGCGAAGCGCAGCTTGAGCAGCAGCCCCCGCTCGATGATGCCGCCCTTGAGGGCGGGGTCGCGCGGATCTCCGCCGACGGCGCCCAGCAGAATCGCGTCGTGCCCTGCGATGGCGGCGAGATCGTCGTCGGTGAGGATGTCGCCGGTGGCCTTGAAGCGCGCCGCACCAAGGGAGAACTCGGTCACGTCGAACTCTGTCTCGCCTCCGAGAGTCGCGGCCCGCAGCACCTTGAGCGCCTCCGCGACGACCTCTGGGCCGATGCCATCGCCCGGAATGCTTGCCAGACGGACCGTGCGACTCATGCGTTCTCCTGTCGAATCGACGCCGCGACTTCCGCGGCCGGGATCGGATTCCAGCTTACCGAGACGGCCGACACCCGAGGAGCGTTCTCCACAGGGTGCCGGCCGCGGTTCAGCAGGTCGGATGCGGCGTCAGAGGGTGACGTCGATCTCTTGCAGCACGTCGGCGTCGATTGCGCGACGGACCTTCTCCAGCAGCCCCTCGGGCGCCGGGCTGTCGATGGTGAGCACGCTCAGCGCGACTCCCCCGGGCGACGTCCGCGCGATCTGCATGCCGGCGATGTTGATGCCCGCCTCGCCGAACTCCTTGCCGTAGACGGCGACGATGCCGGGCCGGTCGGTGTAGAGCATCACGATGTGGTGGGCCGCGATGGGCACCTCGACGTCGTAGCCGTTGATCTCGACGATCTTCTCGACCTGCTTCGTGCCGGTCAGAGTGCCCGAAACTGAGATCTGGCGGCCGTCGGACAGCGCGCCGCGAATCGTGATGATGTTGCGGTACTCCTCCGAAACCGAGTCGGTGAGGAGGCGCACCGTCACGCCCCGCTGCTCGGCAAGGATCGGCGCGTTGACGTAGCTCACGGTCTCTTGCACGGCATCGGAGAAGACCCCCTTGAGCGCTGCGAGCTTGTAGACGCTGACGTCGAACTCCGTGAGGTCGCCGTGCACCTCGACGTCGATCGAGGTGAGCGGGCTGTCGGCGAGGCCGGCGAAGACCTGGCCGAGCTTCTCGACCAGCGGGATGCCGGGGCGGACGTACTCGTCGATCACTCCCCCGGCGACATTGACCGCGTCGGGCACGAGTTCACCGCCGAGAGCCAACCGAACGGAACGAGCGACCGAGACGCCGGCCTTCTCCTGCGCCTCGTCAGTGGAGGCGCCGAGGTGCGGCGTGACGATCACGTTGTCGAGGCCGAGCAGGTCGTGGTTCGTGGGTGGCTCCGAGACGAAGACGTCGAGGCCGGCCCCGGCGATGGTGTCACTGGTGAGCGCCTCGTAGAGCGCCTCTTCGTCAATCAAGCCGCCGCGAGCCACGTTGACGATGAAGGCGGTCGGCTTCATCTTCGCGAGCTGCTCGGTCGAGATCATGCCGGTGGTCTCGGGCGTCTTCGGCATGTGGATCGTGATGAAGTCGCTGGTCTCGAGCAGTTCGTCGAGGGTCAGCAGGGTCACGCCCAGCTGCTGCGCGCGCGTCGGCGTGATGTAGGGGTCGAAAGCGACGACGTTCATGCCGAAGGCCTGGAGGCGAGCGGTGATGAGCGCGCCGATGCGGCCGAGGCCGATGATGCCGACGGTCTTCTCGAACAGCTCGACGCCGGTGTATTTCGAGCGCTTCCACTGCCCCTGGGCAAGAGCGCTGTGAGCGGCCGGGATGTAGCGGGCGAGGCTCAGGATGTGCCCGACGGTCAGCTCGGCGGCCGAGATGATGTTCGATGTCGGAGCGTTGACCACCATGACGCCCGCGTTCGTCGCGGCCTTGATGTCGACGTTGTCGAGGCCAACCCCGGCGCGCGCGACGACCTGCAGGTTCGGGGCGGCGGCGATCGCCTCGGCGTCGACCTTCGTGGCCGAGCGCACGAGGATCGCGTTCGCGTCCGATAGCGCCGAGAGCAGCGCGGGTCGATCGGTGCCGTCGACGGTGCGCACGTCGAAGTCAGGCCCGAGGGCATCGACGGTGGCGGGTGACAGTTCTTCGGCAATCAGCACGATCGGCTTGGCCACGAGGAGTCCTAACGCTTGCGGAGTGGAAGTCGTTCCACCCTAGCCACGGGGCCACGAGGATCCGGGCCACCCGACCCCGGCACGACGCCATTCCTGGGAATCCGCAGTGCATGCCCAGCGTGGCCGGACCATATTCGCCACCGCCATTTCAAAGGGATCTCCGCCGTTCTGTGCCGTGCACCTGTTCAGGCGAGCCGTCGGCCGCGAGTCTCTTGGATCGCGACGACCGCCGTGGCCGGGGCGCCTCGGATCCTGACTTCTGGTGCGAGGCGCAGCATGGAGCTCCTGAATTCAGGAGGGAGGTGGGGTTACTCCGGAGTTCAGGATCCGACCGGGAGGCGGGTCCTGCAGAGGCAACGTAAGAGGACGCTCAACCTGAATAGGCACACGTGCACCTGAACTCAGGAAGCGCGCACCCGCGCTTAGAGCCAGTGCAACCTGATCTCAGGAGCGTCAGAGCACGGACGACGCCCGAAAGACGTAGCTCGTCAGGCTGACCGTCAGCGCGCAGACCCCGGCATACGCGACGACGAAGAACACGATCCGAGCCCGCAGGCCGCGACCCCGACCCAGCCACCACGCCGCACCCCACCCGAGCACCGGCAGGAGCAGGGTCGCGATGAGCGCGGGCCACGGCGTCGATTTGGCGAGCTCGCTGGCACCGTTCTGCGTGACGAACGACCGGTACTGGTCGAAGAGCGCCGGCACTTGGATGAGGTTGCCTACCGCTGCCCAGACACTCCAGGCGAAGATCAGCGCGGTGACGGTGAGCAGGATCGCCAAGCCGACGAAGCCGGGCGAGGCTTCTTCAGTGGGCTGGACTTCGAGAGCGTCGGTGTCGGTGGTGCTGCTCACAGGAGGTTTCCGATCACAAAGGGCCACGGAACGAGGATCACGACGGCCGCGATGAACGACAGAATCCTGGTGCGCGATCGAGTCGTCGGGACTAGCCACACGGTCGCGGCGAACCAGATGGCCGGTGCGGCGACGGCCAGCCAGGTGCCGAGGCGCCACATCACCGCGGCGAGGGTGCTGTCGAACGACGGCTGGACGCTGCCGACACCGCGAAGCCAGGCCACCGTGTAGAGCAGCAGAAAAGCACCGAAGACTCCGTGTGCCACGAGCATGCCCGACGAGAGCACACCCTCGGGCAGTTCGTCGTCGTCATCTCCGTCGTCGAATTCGTCATCGGGGGCGGTAGCCGCACGGGAACCCACGGGGCCCTCGACGTAGCTTTTATCGCTCGACGTGCCCCAGCTCAGCGCCTCGTCGTCGGAGTCGACCGAGTCGGAGTCGACCGGCTCGGACTCGACCGGCTCAGAGCCCACCTGGTCGGGGCGGCTCATGCGGGAACCCTCGCCGCGACCCGGTCGGCCACCGCGTCGACGAGAGCGGGAAAGAGCGGATGGCCGGGGTACACGCCGGTCAGGGTCTCGGCGAGAAGCGGAGCACCGGCACCCGAGCGGAGCAGCGACTGCAGCTCTCGGCTTTCGACGTCGTCGGGCACGTCGAAGTCGAGCGCCGCTCGGACAGCGCGCACCAGTGCATCGAACGGAAGCCCTCGCTCGGCGAGCTGAGCCGCGGGCCCGACGAGCCGCTCGTGACGGCTGACCTTGCTGAGGGGGTTGCGGCCGACACGCCCGGTCGTATCGGGCAGGTGCGGGTCGGCGATGCGCTCGAGGTTCCGATCGATGTACGCCTGCTGCTCGGCCGGATCGAGGCCGTACTTCGCGACGAGCAGCGTCTTCGTCTCGGCCAGCACCGAGAGCACCTCGGAGTGCACGTCGGGCGCAGCCAGAGCCTCACGGATGCTGGCGATCCCGTGCGACCAGCCGTAGTAGGCGGCCGCAGCGTGAGCCGTGTTGACGGTGAAGAGCTTGCGTTCGATGAACGGCCCGAGGTCGTCGACCCAGGTGACGCCGTCGATCGTCGGGTGCTCGGCGTCACCGAACGCCCCCCGATCGACGATCCATTCGGCGAACGACTCGATGGTGACGTCGAGGCCCGGAGTCTGCTCGGGCACGATGCGGTCGATCTCGCAGTTCGCGAAAACCGCCCGCTCGCGGACCAACTGCTCGCCGTGGTCGTGGATCCGACCCACGACGGCGGCGAGGGTGGACGAGGCGCCGATGGCGGTCTCGCAGGCGATCACGGTGAGCGGGGGCAGGTGCGCGGGGCGCTGAGCGAGACCGCGGGCGAGGAGCGATGCCAGGGAGGGCAGGATCCTCGGCCCCACCGAAGTCGTCACGATGTCGGCTGTTGAAATCTCGTGCACGACCCCGGCCTCGTCGAGCCGGTTGTCGATCGCGCGGTAACCGCTGACCGTGGTGGTGTTATCGGAGTTGCCGCCGATGGCGTGGACGTCGTACGAGGGGGTCGAGTTGAGAGTGCGGACCAGTTCGGTGTTGACGTCAGCGAAGACGACCTCGTACCCACTGGCCTGGAGGTACTGGCCGATGAATCCGCGGCCGATGTTTCCGGCGCCGAAGTGGACGGCTTTCTTGCTCACAACCATCCTTCGATCATCGCACGGGTGAGGCGCAGCGAAACGACACCGCCTTCGGCCGAAGATACCGGTGATCTCCGGTGTCTCGGCCCGAAAGCGGTGTCGTTTCTGTCACAACTGACTGGGAAGGGACTAGCGCGCTGCGGAACCGTCGACGTAGTCGGAGTCTTGCTGCTTCCAGGCGAACAGGGCACGGAGCTCCTGGCCGGTGGCCTCGATCGGGTGCTCCTCGCCCTTCTTGCGGAGCGACTTGAACTCAGGGGCACCGGCGTCTTGGTCGTCGATGAAGCGCTTCGCGAAGGCACCCGACTGGATGTCGGCGAGAACGGCCTTCATGTTGTCTTTCACGTCGGGAGTGATCACACGGGGGCCCGAGACGTAGTCGCCGTACTCGGCCGTGTCGGAGACCGACCAGCGCTGCTTGGCGAGGCCGCCCTCCCAGATGAGGTCGACGATGAGCTTCAGCTCGTGCAGCACCTCGAAGTAGGCGATCTGCGGCTGGTAGCCCGCCTCGGTGAGGGTCTCGAAACCGTACTGGATGAGCTGCGAGGTGCCACCGCAGAGGACGGCCTGTTCGCCGAAGAGGTCGGTCTCGGTCTCTTCGGTGAAGGTGGTCTTGATGCCGCCGGCGCGAAGGCCGCCGATGCCCTTGGAGTACGACCAGGCGAGATCCCAGGCGGAGCCGGTGGCGTCTTCTTCGACGGCGACGATCACGGGGACGCCGCGGCCGGCCTCGAACTCACGGCGGACGGTGTGACCCGGGCCCTTGGGGGCGACGAGAACGACGTCGATGCCCTCGGGAGCTTCGATGTAGCCGAAGCGGATGTTGAAGCCGTGGCCGAAGACGAGCGCGTTGCCGGCCTCGATGTTCGGTGCGATGTCGTCTTTGTAGACGTGGCGCTGCACCTGGTCGGGCGCGAGGATCACGATGACGTCGCCCCACTTGGACGCCGCGTCGGGAGTGAGCACCTGGAATCCGGCCTCTTCGGCCTTGGCGCGGCTCTTCGAGCCCTCCTTCAGACCGATGACGACCTCGACGCCGGAGTCGCGGAGGTTCAGCGCGTGCGCGTGACCCTGCGAGCCGTAGCCGATGACAGCGACCTTCTTGCCCTGGATGATCGAGAGGTCGGCATCTTTGTCGTAGACGATTTCAGTCACGTTCGTGGTTCTCCTTGTGTTGGGTGAAGCAGTTCTAGTTCGAGAAGATCTGGTCTGGTTCGAGAACAGCTGGGTACTGCTAGTTCTTGAACACGCGGTCGGTGATGCTCTTGGCACCGCGACCGATCGCGAGCAGGCCCGACTGCGAGATCTCTTTGATCCCGTAGGGCTCGAGCACGCGGAGCAAAGCCGTCGTCTTGCCGGTGTCGCCGGTGACCTCGATCACCAGGGCGTCGGTCGACACATCGACCACGCTGGCGCGGAAGAGATTGACGGCCTCGAGCACCTGGGAGCGAGAGTTGTTGTCGACGCGCACCTTGATCAGCATGTGCTCGCGCTGAACCGACTGCGAGTAGTCGAGCTCGACGATCTTGATGACGTTGATCAGCTTGTTGAGCTGCTTCGTGACCTGCTCGAGCGGGAGCTCCTCGACGTCGACGACGACCGTGATGCGGCTGAGGCCGGGGATCTCGCTCTTGCCGACGGCAAGGCTCTCGATGTTGAAGCCGCGACGGGCGAACAGCCCCGCGACACGAGTCAGCAGACCCGGCTTGTCTTCGACGAGCAGCGAAAGGACGTGGCTCATGCGTGCTCTCCTGTCATGTCGCCGTCGCGGGTGGTGTCGGACGCACTGGTGCCCGGCGCCTCGTCGTCCCACTCGGGGGCGAGTTCGCGCGCGTGCTGGATCTCGGAGTTCGAGACGCCCTGCGGAACCATGGGCCAGACCATGGCGTCGCGGCTCACGACGAAGTCGATCACGACCGGGCGGTCGTTGGTGGCGAGAGCGAGCTGGATCGCCGCGTCGATCTCGTCTTCGCGGGTGACCCGGATGCCGAGCGCACCGTAGGCGTCGGCCAGCTTGACGAAGTCGGGGACCATCCTGGTCTCGTGGCCGGTGTTCAGGTCGGTGAACGAGTGGCGACCCTCGTAGAAGAGCGTCTGCCACTGTCGCACCATGCCGAGCGACGAGTTGTTGATGATCGCGACCTTGATCGGGATGTCGTTGATGACGCAGGTGGCTAGCTCCTGATTGGTCATCTGGAAGCAGCCGTCGCCGTCGATCGCCCAGACGACGCGGTCGGGCTGGCCGACCTTGGCGCCCATCGCGGCGGGCACCGAGTAACCCATCGTGCCGGCGCCGCCCGAGTTGAGCCAGGCGTGCGGGCGCTCGTACTCGATGAACTGGGCGGCCCACATCTGGTGCTGACCGACGCCCGAGGCGTAGACAGCCTCGGGGCCGGAAAGCTGACCGATGCGCTGGATGACCTTCTGCGGAGAGAGGAGGCCGTCGTCGGGTTCGGTGTAGCCCAGCGGGAACTGCTCGCGAAGCAAGTTGAGGCGCGTCCACCACGCGGAGATGTCTGGCTGGCCGCCCGAGGTCGCGTCGGCGAAGGCCGCCATGAGGTCGATGATGACCTCGCGGGCGTCGCCCACGATCGGCACGTCGGCGATACGGATCTTCGAGATTTCGGCGGGGTCGATGTCGACGTGGACGACCTTGGCGTTCGGCGCGAACAGGTCGGCCTTGCCGGTGACGCGATCGTCGAACCGAGCACCCAGAGCCACGATCAGATCGCTCTCCTGGAGCCCGAGGACGGCGGGCACGGTGCCGTGCATTCCGGGCATGCCGAGGTGCTGCTGGTGGGTGTCGGGGAAAGCTCCCCGCGCCATGAGGGTCGTGACGACGGGGGCACCGGTGGCCTCGACGAGCGTCTTGAGCTCGGCGGACGCACCGGAGCGGATCACGCCTCCCCCGACGTAGAAGACTGGCTGCTTGGCCTCGGCCAGCATCTGGGCAGCCGCGGTGATCTGCTTGCCGTGCGCCTTCGTGATCGGGCGGTAGCCGGGCAGGTCGACCGACTCGGGCCAGACGAACGGCGCCTTGAGCTGCTGGGCGTCTTTGGTGATGTCGACGAGCACCGGGCCGGGACGGCCGGTCGAGGCGATCTGGTACGCGGCCGCGAGGGTCGCCGGGATGTCTTCCGGCTTGGTCACGAGGAACGAGTGCTTCGTGATCGGCATCGTGATGCCCACGATGTCGGCCTCCTGGAAGGCGTCCGTTCCCATCAGGGTCGAGAACACCTGACCGGTGATGGCGAGGAGCGGCACCGAGTCCATGTAGGCGTCGGCGATCGCCGTCACCAGGTTCGTCGCACCGGGGCCGGAGGTCGCGATCGCGACGCCCACCCGACCAGAGGCCGAGGCATAGCCCTCGGCGGCGTGGCCGGCGCCCTGTTCGTGGCGCACGAGGATGTGTCGGATCGTCGTCGAGGCCATCAGCTCGTCGTAGAACGGGATGATCGCCCCACCGGGCAGACCGAAGACGTCGGTGACGCCGAGCTTCTCGAGCGAGCGGAGGATCGCGCCCGAACCGGTCAGGATCTCGGGGCCGGCCGGACGCGTGCGCGCCGGGGCCGTGGGCAGGGGGCTGATTTCTGGAGGCATCGGTGCCGATTCCTTGGGAGCTGGTGATTAACGAGAGGCTGCCCGCCCGGGCAGTGTCAGGCGACGACGGGGCGTCAGTAGGTGACGGCGCCCTCTGCTGCGGATCTCACCTGGCGTGCGTACTTGGCAAGGACCCCCCGGGTATACACGGGAGGCAGAGGCGCCCAGCCGTCACGGCGGGCTTCTAGCTCTGCTGCATCGACGAGTAGGTCGAGCGAACGAGCTGCGATATCGACCCGAATCAGATCACCATCGCGCACGAATGCGATCGGACCGGAGTCGACCGCTTCGGGTGCTATGTGGCCGATGCACAGGCCGGTTGTGCCGCCTGAGAATCGTCCGTCCGTCAACAGTAGTACATCTTTGCCGAGCCCAGCGCCCTTGATCGCGGCCGTGATGGCGAGCATCTCGCGCATACCGGGGCCGCCCTTCGGACCCTCGTAGCGGATGATCACCACGTCTCCCTTGGCGATACGCCCCTCGGTGAGGGCGTCCATCGCGGCACGCTCCCGCTCGAAGACACGAGCTGGGCCCTCGAACACCTCGGCGTCGAACCCGGCAGTCTTGACGACGGCGCCCTCGGGAGCCAGGGATCCGCTGAGCACCGTGAGCCCGCCGGTCGGGTGGATCGGGTTGTCGAGGGTGCGGAGCACCTCGCCGTCGAGCGGCTTCGGCTTGATGTCTGCCAGGTTCTCGGCCACGGTCTTGCCGGTGACGGTGAGGCAGTCGCCGTGCAGCAGACCGGCGTCGAGCAGTGCCTTCATGACGACGGGCACGCCACCGTGGCGGTCGACGTCGTTCATGACGTATTTGCCGAAGGGCTTGAGGTCGCCGATGTGAGGCACCTTGTCGCCGATGCGGTTGAAGTCGTCGATGGTCAGCTCGACCTCGGCCTCGTAGGCGATCGCAAGCAGGTGGAGAACGACGTTGGTCGAGCCGCCGAATGCCATGGCAACGGCGATCGCGTTCTCGAAGGCGTCTTTGGTGAGGATGTCGCGCGCCGTGATGCCCTTCTTGAGCATGTTGACCACGGCCTCGCCCGAGCGGTGGGCGAAGTAGTCGCGGCGACGATCGGCGGAGGGCGGCGAAGCGGATCCTGGAAGCGACATACCGAGGGCTTCGGCGACCGAAGCCATGGTGTTGGCCGTGTACATACCGCCGCAGGCGCCCTCGCCCGGCGCGATCGCGCACTCGATGGCATAGAGGTCTTCCTCCGAGATAGTGCCGGCCTTCGCCGCGCCCACTGCCTCGAACGAGTCGATGATCGTCACGTCTTTCTCGGTGCCGTCGCTCAGCTTGACCCAGCCGGGGGCGATCGATCCGGCGTAGAGGAACACGCTGGCGAGGTCGAGACGCGCCGCAGCCATGAGCATGCCGGGGAGCGATTTGTCGCAGCCGGCGAGCATGACCGATCCGTCGAGACGCTCGGCCATCATCACGGTCTCGACGCTGTCGGCGATGACCTCGCGCGAGACGAGCGAGAAATGCATGCCCTCGTGGCCCATGGCGATGCCGTCCGAGACGGAGATCGTGCCGAACTGCAGCGGGTAGCCGCCGCCCGAGTGGACGCCCTCTTTGGCACCCTGGGCGAGACGGTTGAGCGACAGGTTGCAGGGCGTGATCTCGTTCCACGACGACGCGATGCCGATCTGCGGTTTCTCCCAGTCGGCGTCGCCCATTCCGACCGCGCGGAGCATTCCGCGCGACGTGGTGGCTTCGATACCGTCGGTGACGTCTCTGCTGCGGGGCTTGATGTCGATAGGGGCCGCGTCGGTAGCTGCCGCGTCGACGCCGTCGTCAGAAGCCCTGGCCGTGAAGTTCTCAGACATGTCGCTCAGTTTAGGGCTTCGTCGAGGGCGCAGCGGACCGGACGACGATGGCGCCTGAAGTCGTGTCGAGGGTGACGTGGGTGCTTGCCTGCGGCGTGGCCGAGAGGTCGCCGGACTCCGGCGATTTCTGCCCGGCGGGGAACGGCGAGACCTCGAGTATCCCGGCGGAGATGTTCCACCGCGCAGAGATCGAGGCGCCACCGGCCGTGACCAGATCGAGGCGCACGCCCGTCGCCGCAGCCTGGGCCCTGGGCGTGCACGAGCTGGCTCCGCGCGTGGATCCGACGCTCATGACGAGGCAGTACGACCGATCGGTGCCCCGGGCGACCCAGATGCCGGCCCCACCGTCGGACTGCCCCCACTGCGCCAAGACGCGCCGCGTGCTCGACGCGTCGATGCGGGGCAGGGTCACGTCGGGGACGTCGCCTTTCGTCTGCACCTGATCGAAGTACTCGTCTCCGAGGGTCTCGGCGACGGCACCGTCGACCCCGGCCACTCGCTGATCGGCGCTCGACACAGGGGTGCCGGGACTGTCGCCGCTGCCCGCGGCACGGATCGACTGCGACACGCCGACCCCGATCAGGGCGGCGGCAATCACGGCCACCACTCCCCCGGCCAGCCAGGCGCGAGCGGGGCGGGCCCGAGGCTCGTGTTGCCCTCCGGCGTCGCTTTCGGCGGGGGCGAGCGCAGGATCCTGGGCTGCCCGCTTCGTCACGGACGCGCCGGCGAGCAGACGGTTCAGCTCCGCGACATCGGCCGGGTCAGGCGTCGCTTGGCCGTAGACCCGGCGCTCGAGGTCACGACGACGATCGTCCATGGGTCGATTGTGCGCTTTTGCGGGCTGTTCCGGGGGCTACCCCGAGGATTGTTCAGGGCCCGACGAGGGAGACGATGCCGACGAGTTCGTCGCGGTGCAACTCGGTCGCGATGTCGAGGTCGTATCTCGTCTGGAGGTTCAGCCAGAAGCGTGCCGTGGTGCCAAGGGCCCTTCCGAGGCGGAGGGCCGTGTCGGGAGTGATGCCGCGCGTGCCGTGGACGATCTCGTTGATGCGGCGGGGCGGGACCCCAACCGTCTTCGCGAGACGGTACTGGCTGATCTTGAGGGGTGCCAGGAACTCCTCCAGGAGAATTTCTCCCGGGTGGATGGGTGCGTGGATCTCGGTCATCGCTCGCTCCTCGGCTCGATGTCGTGACGGGTTGGTTTCATCAGTGGTAGTCCGTTATCTCAACGTCGCCCGGCCCCTGGTCGCTCCAGACGAAGCAGATGCGGTATTGGTCGTTGATCCGGATGCTGTGCTGGCCGGCTCGATCGCCTCTCAGTTGCTCGAGCCGGTTGCCGGGCGGCACTCGCAGGTCGTTGAGGAGCTCTGCGGCATCGAGCATCAGCAGCTTTCGGTGGGCAATCCTTTGAAGATCAGGGCCGAGTCGCGCTGCCCGGACGCGACGCCAGACCCGCTCGGTCTCGGTCGTGGAGAAGGATTGGATCACGTCTCAATAGTAACGTTTGGCGTTATGAGGGTCAAGATTTTCGAGGGCGGCCGCTACCGGGCCTGCCGCAGTGCGAGATTGGCCGAATAGGGCCCTGAGGCCGTCTAAGACCCCCAGTTCGGCACTCTCGGCGAGAGAGGCGAAGCCGCCGCGACAGCAGACAGCCGACAGCCGACAGCCGACGATGGACGCCCGCGGCGTCCGGCGAGGCGGGCGGGGGGGGCTAGGAGCGGCCCAGATGCGCGCGCAGCTCGGCGAGATCGGCCAGCACGTGAGCCACAGCGGCCGGATCGGGTACCCGGTAGCCCGCCGCGGTCTCGCCGGGGCCGCACTTGAGGCCGAAGTCGATGGCCGTCAGAGCGCGGAATCCGTCTTCGTCGGTCACGTCGTCGCCCGCGAAGAAGATCGCCGTTGCACCCGTCATTTCGCGGAGTCGATCGAGGCCGTCGCCCTTGGAGGCACTGCGAACCGCGAATTCGAGCACGTTCTTGCCCGCCCGCTCGGTGGCGCCGGCGGCCGTCTCGGCGACGCGACGCCGAGCCTCTCGCTCGACGGTGGCAGTGACCTCGGCGTCGGCGAGCCGGGTGTGCAGAGCGAACCCGGCGGGCTTCTCTTCGACGTGGACCTCGTCGAAGGGAGCGGCGACCTCGGTGAGGATCGTCTGGAGCTCGGCCCGGAGCGCCTGCTCGTCGTCGTCGAGCCCGACCTCGGCATCGCCGCCGATGCGGTACTCCACCCCGTGCGAGCCCACCAGCAAGATCGAGTCGGGCGCCTCCGAGACCTCGATCAGGCTGTCGAGAGCACGACCGGAGACGAGCGCGACGTGCGTCTCGGGCAGTCCGGCCAGACGCAACATGGCCTCGTGCGCCTCGGGAAGAGCACGCGCGTGGAGCGGCGCATCGACCTCGGGAGCAAGGGTGCCGTCGAAGTCGAGCGCGACCAGGAGGCGCGGGGCCGTCGCGAGAATGCCGAGGGCATCAGCGAAAGCGGTGTCGGAGGATTCGGCCGGGGTCGAAGCGGCGCCCGGTGTCACGGCGCTCATGCTGCGGGCTCCGACGAGGCCGAGCCGTCGGTCGATGCGGCATCGTTCGACGCCACCTCGGTTCCCTTCGGTGGAGCGGCGACGCGATGGCCGGGCCGCACATCGGCCAGCGCCTCCAAGAACTTCGCCGACCACGCCGCGACGTCGTTGTCGAGCACACGGCGGCGGAGGGCGCGCATACGCGTGACCCGGTCGCGCTTCGGCATCTCGATGGCGCGCATGATCGTGTTCTTGAGGCCGCCGATGTCGTGCGGGTTGATCAGCAACGCACTTCGCAGCTCGTCGGCCGCACCGGCGAACTCGCTCAAGATGAGCACACCGTCGTTGTCGTGGCGCACAGCGACGTACTCCTTGGCGACGAGGTTCATGCCGTCGCGAAGGGCCGTGACGAGCATGATGTCGGCCGCGAGATAGAGCGCGACCATCTCTTCGCGGGGGTAGCCGTGGTGGTGGTAGCTGATGGCGGTGTGGCTCATCGTCGCGAAGTCGCCGTTGATGCGCCCCACGGTCAGCTCGATCTCGTCGCGGAGCTCCATGTAAGCAGCCACCCGCTCACGGCTCGGTGAGGCCACCTGCACGAGGGTGGCGTCTTCGACATCCAGACGGCCGTCGTGGAGGAGCTCGCCGAACGCCTTCATACGGTGGCGGATGCCCTTGGTGTAGTCGAGGCGGTCGACGCCCAGGATCACCGTCTTGGGGTTGCCGAGACCCTCGCGGATCTCCCGCGCCCGAGCCTGGATATCGGGGCGCCGCGACAGCGCCTCGTAGCCCGCGGAGTCGATCGAGATCGGGAACTGCTTGGCCAGCACCCGGCGCACCTTCTTGCCGCGTCGCTCGAGAGGGGCCGACTCGTCGTCGACCGGCACGTCGATGTAGGGGCGGGTGGTCGCGTAGCCGAGGAGGTGACGAACCGACCGGGAGAAGTTCGAGGCGTCGTCGGCGCGCTGGAACCCGATCACATCGGCCCCGAGCAGGCCGGTCAGGATCGCCTCGCGCCAGGGCAGCTGCGAGAAGATGCCGAGGGGAGGGAACGGGATGTGGTTGAAGAAGCCGATGGTCAGATCGGGGCGCAGTTCGCGGAGGTACTGCGGCACGAGCTGAAGCTGGTAATCCTGCACCCAGACGACACCACCCTGCTCGGCGACCTCGGCGGCACGCTGGGCGAAGCGTCGGTTGACCTTGACGTACGACTCCCACCAGACGCGGTGGTAGGTCGGCGCCGAGATGACGTCGTGGTAGAGCGGCCAGAGGGTGTCGTTGCTGAATCCCTCGTAGTAGCGCTCGACCTCTTCGGCGCTGAGAGGCACCGGCACGACGTTGATGCCGTCGTTCTCGAAAGGCTCGAACTCGAGGTCGGGCTTGCCGGCCCAGCCGATCCAGGCGCCGTCGTTGACGCGCATGACGGGCTCCAGCGCGGTGACGAGCCCGCCCGGGGAGTGCTCCCACTTCACGTCGCCGTTCTCGTCGATGGTGTGGTCGACGGGAAGGCGGTTCGAGACGACGACGAAACCGTAGGTCTCGCCGGTGGTCGGCTCAGTGGCGGGGTGTTCGGCCTGGTCAGACATGGTGAAGAGGTGCTCCGCTCGATCTCTCGGGGGCTTCGCCCCGGGCGCTCAAAGGCTATCAGCGGGTCGAACCGGTCGGTTCAGCGTCGTTGCGAAGCTGGGCTCGGCGTCGTCGCGGCGCCAATTTGAGAGTGAATGGGGTGGGCCGCCTCACCCGTGACTGCCGCACGGAGGTGCGGCGCGCGGATCGCTCCGAAATTCGCGCAGGATCCGACGGGACGAGCCCCACAGGACGCCGCACGGGCGGGCGCGCAGGATCCGACGGGCCGAGCCCCGCAGGCTACGAGAGCAGGTCGAGGGTCGCGTCGGCGGCTCGGGCCAGCGCCACCCCGTAGCTCCGGCCGTGCCCGGCCGCGTGCACCGCGAGCGGGTGCAGCTGGTGCAGCGGCACCCGCTCCTGCCAGCCCGCACGAAGCGGCGCGGCATCGTCGTACGCCGCGAGGAGGTCGTCGAGGAACGGGCACCCGAAGAGCGCGAGCATCGCCAGATCGGTCTCACGGTGGCCGCCGTGCGCCGCAGGATCGATGAGGACGACGCCGCCGCCGGCCGAGAAGAGCACGTTGCCGGCCCAGAGGTCGCCGTGGAGCCTTGCGGGCGCCTCGCCGTCATCGAACGCTCCGTTTGAGATCGCGTCGCAGGTGTCTCGGATCCTGCGCTCTTCGGTCTCGGTGATGGTTCCGGCTTTGACGGCGATCTCGACGTAGGGCAGGACGCGCTGCTGCGCGTAGAAGACGCCCCAGGTCGGCTTCGGGTCGGTTCGCATCGGGCGGCTGCCGATGAAGGTGGGGCCACTCCAGCCGGTGGGTGGTGCGCCGAAGGCGGCGGCTCCGGCGGCGTGCGTGACGGCGAGTGCGGTGCCGAAGGCGCGCGCCGCGTCGACAGTGGGCCGCGACTCGTGAATCTCTTCGAGGGCGATGCGCCCGGGTGCGACCTCGTCGACGCCCACGACGCGCGCTCCCCCGTCGGCGGTGGCTTCGGCGAGCCACTCGAGCCCCGCCGCCTCGACCTCGAAGAAGCCGTCGGGTGCGTCGGGCCGGGTCTTGACAAAGCTCATCGCTTCAGTCTGCCCCGCGTCAGTGCCCGAACGCCGCCCGGATGGCGGTGAAGACGCAGAGGCCGGGGAGATGCCCGACCCGAGGAGTGCGTCCTGCACATCGTTAATTTGAGAGCGATCGGCGGCGGCGTCCTCACCCGTTACTGCCGTGCAGGGGTGCGTCGACAGGATCGCTCTCAAATTCGCACCGCAGCGCCGGGCTACGATCGCGGAATGCACCGCACCCGCGCCTACCGCGCCGGCGAACTCGTCGGCGAAGACTTCGCCATCGACGACGTCAGCGACTACCTCGAATCCGACGACTGCATGATCTGGGTCGACTTCGTGAATCCGACGAAGGCCGACATCGACAAGGTCGGCGACGAGATGAACCTGCACGAGCTCGCGATCGAGGACGCCCTCGAGCCCAGCCAGCGACCGAAGCTCGACCGGTACGAGAATTTCCTGTTCGCGGTGATGTACAACGTCGCCTTCGATCAGGACTCGGGCACCATGGCGACGCACGAGGTCAAGGCGTTCATCACCAAGCGGGCGATGGTCACGATCCACGACGAGGGATTCGACGCAACGCAGCTGATGAAGACCTGGGACGACAACAAGGATCTCTCGTCGAAAGGCGTGGCCTTTCTCGTCTGGGGGCTCCTCGACCGCATCGTCGACAACCAGTACGACACGGCCGATGCCCTCGACGACGCGATCGACGGGCTCGAGGAGAACCTCTTCGACATCAAGCAGCAGACGATGGAGATCCAGCGCCGGTCGTTCGCCCTGCGCAAGAGCCTCGTGACGCTGCGCCGCGTCGTGAACCCGATGCGCGAGATCCTGAACACCCTGCTGCGGCGCGACGACACCAAGTTCGCCCCCGACATGGGCCCGTACTTCCAAGACGTCTACGACCACGTGCTGCGGGTGATCGAACAGACCGACAGCCTGCGTGACCTCGTGTCGACGATCCTCGACACGAACCTGAGCATCCAGAGCAATCGCATGAACCTGGTGATGAAGAAGGTGACGAGCTGGGCCGCGATCATCGCGGTGCCCACGGCCATCACGGGGTACTTCGGCCAGAACGTGCCGTTCCCCGGTTTCGGGCACGAGGGCGGCGTGATCTTTTCCAGCATCGCTATCGTCGCGGTCTCGCTGACGCTGTATGCCTCGTTCAAGCGGCGAGACTGGCTGTAACAAGCCACGTAGCGTTCACTGATACGCCACATGCACGATCTACCGTGGCGGCATGATCCGCGTCGGCATGAGCACCTCCTGCGCTTTCCCTCTCGGCCTGGCCGAAGCCTTCTCGTTGTCGCGCGAGGTCGGGTTCGACGGCGTCGAGATCATGGTCACGAACGATCCGGCGACGCACCGCGCGTCTCGGATCCTTGAGCTCTCTCGCGAGACGGGGCAACCGGTCCTCTCGATCCATGCACCCGTGCTGCTGCTCACGCACTTCGTCTGGGGCCGCGACCAGCGAGTCAAGCTCGAGCGGTCAGCCGAACTCGCCCGCGAAGTGGGTGCCTCGACGGTCGTCGTGCACCCGCCGTTCCGCTGGCAGCAGGGCTACGCCGAGGAATTCCTCGACGTCGTACGAGCGGTTGCCTGCCGCTACGAAGTCACCGTCGCCGTCGAGAACATGTTCCCGTGGAAGATCGCGGGTCGGTCGATGAAGATGTACGCGCCCGGCTGGGATCCGAGCCTGATGGACTGCGACGCCGCCACCCTCGACTTCTCGCACGCCTCGCTGTCGGGCCGAGACTCGCTCGAGCTGGCCCGGGCCCTCGACGGGCGTCTCCGCCATGTGCACCTCTGCGATGGCTCGCGCGTCTCGGACGACGGCGGCATTTTCGACGAGCACCTCGTACCCGGCCGCGGCAAAGAGCCGGTCGCCGCCGTGCTCCGCGAGTTGGCGGCACGGGACTGGTCGGGATCCATCATCGCCGAGGTGAACACCAAGAAGGCAGGATCCGACACGGTCCGGCTTGCACTGCTCCGCGAGACGCTGGCATTCGCTCGCGTAGCCCTGCAGGAAGGCCGCGCGGCTGCCGCCCCGCGCGTCGAGCTCGCGCGCTAGTCGCGCCTTCTTTTCGCGCACTGGCAAGTGCACGAAAACGGCCCCCGAACCTTGGTTCGGGGGCCGTTTCTGCACTCTCGGCGACTCAGCGCCGTCGTGCCATTCGGGCTACTTGACCGTCACCGACAGCGTGGAGCTGGTGCTGGAGGCGATCTTGGGCGTCGCCGAGAAGACGACGTGCAGCTTGTGCGTGCCCTTCTTCAGCGAGACCGTTGCCGACCCGGTGCCGGACGCGATCGTGACCTTCTTGATCGACGTCGTGCCGTCCTTGATCGTCGCGGTGCCGCCGACCGTGAGGCCGGACGCCTTGACCGAGACGGTGACCTTCTTGGCCGAGTACTTCAGGGTCGTGGTCGAGGGAGCTTTGGTGACCGTAACCGCCGTCCTCTTCGACGCCGAGTCGGATCCTGAGTATTCCGAGTCGTTCGCGAACGACGCCGTGATGGCGTGGCTGCCGATCGCGAAGGTCTTCGGGAGCGTGAGGGTGGCCTTGCCGTTTGTCGCGGTCGCCGTGCCGAGCTTCGTGGTGCCCTCGAAGAAGGTGACCTCGCCGCCCTGCGTGCCGATTCCGCCCGAGATGGTCGCGGTGACAGTCACCGGCGAAGCCGAGCCGTAGGCCTGCGACGACTTCGAGACGCTCACCGTGGTGGTGGTCGTCGGAAGCGCTCCGAGAAGCGTGAAGCTATCGACGAGCGAGCCGATTGCAGCCGGGTCGGCGGTGGCCGTCGGCTGGAGCGTGACGCCGCAGTTCGAGACCTTGCCGTTGACGACGGCCGAGTTCGGAGCGGAGCAGTCACCGGCGCGGACGGTGTCGACCTTGAGCTTCGAATCGGTGACCGACACCTTCGTGTAGGTGCGGACGTGCTCCTGGTTCTCGACCGAGTTGGCCCAGTGGCGCTTGCCGGTGGGGTCGAGCGGGTCGGCTCCGTAGCCACCCTGGGTGGCGTCGGGCGTGGTGAGGTCGTAGTACTTCGAGCCGGAGGCCGAGTTGGCAGTCACGTAGATGACTCCGCCGGGGCCGGCGAAGACCTCGGGGGCTGCGGGCTGCTCGGCCTTGTTCGCCTTCTTGCCGTTCTTGATGGCGTAGCTGCGCGAGTAGCTGTGGTCGTGGCCCTGGAGCACGACGTCGACGCCGAGATCCGAGAAGGCCTTCGTGAAGTCGAAGCGACGCTGCTGGTTGTCGGTGTCGTTCGCGTGGTCGGCCGGCGAGTAGATCGAGTGGTGGTAGACGAGCGCGGTCCACTTCGCGTCGTCGCCATAGCGGTTGATGACGTCGCGGACGTAGCTCACGTGCTGAGCGTCGGAGCCGCCCGAGTACGCGTTCGAGTTGATGTCGATGAACAGGACGCCCTTGTACATGTACCAGTAGTCGCCGCCCGAGGTCGTCGTCGTCGCGCCGCCCGGGTAGAAGTCCGGCACCTTGAGCGAGTTCGGCACCTTGTTGTGCTGCTCGTACGACTTGCCGCCCACGTCGTGGTTGCCGATCGTCGAAGCCCAGGGGTACTGCTTCAGGATGGACGAGCTGTCGGCGAAGGCGCCCCACTCGTACTCGTTGTTGGCGTGCTCGATCTGGTCGCCGCCCGAGACGAGGAGCTCGGCGTTCGGCGTGTTCGTGGTGGCGTAGTTGAGCGTCGCAGCCCAGCCGGCGCCGTCGTCGTCGGTGAAGCCCGAGGAGCCGATCTGCGGGTCGCCGAAGAACAGGAAGTCGAAGTCACCCGAGAAGCTCTTCGTCGTGAACGTGTACGACGTCGACCAGGCGCTGCCGTCCGCCGCGCCGACGCGGTAGGTGTAGCTGGTGTTCGGCTGCAGGTCGGAGATCGTCGCGTGCGCGTTGATGTAGCCCGACTCCGCGGTGATGCCGGGGATCGACTTCGTGTTCGAGTCGGTGGTGCTCGTGTCGACAGCCGTGTTCAGCGCCTTGCTGGCGGCGATGGTCTGCGCGGCGGGAGTGAAGGCGCCGCCGGTCATCTCGCTGGTCTTCTGAATCACGAGCGACTGGTCGACGTTCGTCGGGAAGTACCAGGAGGCGATGCGCTGGCTCTCAGTTGCGCCGACGCCGAGCAGAATGTGGATCGGCGCGCCAGTGGCCGAGATGTTGCTGGTGGGGGTGTTCGTGGCGGCTTCCGCCTGGCTGGTGCCGACGAAGGAGGCGCCGGCGAGCAGCGCTGCCCCGAGGAACACCCCGCCGACACGGAGTGAGGTCGATCTGCGCCGGCTGGCGGCGACTGTGGTGAAGCTCATGCGTATGGTCCGTTTCTCGTGATCAGAGGAGGTCATGCACGAAAGACTTTGCCGAAGCCGCACAAACGATAAGTAAACGCTGAATGGCCTTCTTGCACGGAACGCAGGATCCGGCCCGGCCGACCTCAGCCCGCCGCCACTCTCTCGATGAACCAGATCATCCCCATCACGAACACCCCCGCCGTGACGATGCCGGTCACGACGAGCGACGCCCGGTGTGCCCGCTTGCGGAGCACCGACAGGGGCGGGAAGACGAGGACGATGATCGCCAGCTGGACCGCCTCGATTCCGACGTTGAAGATCAGCAGCGAGATCAGCAGCTGACCCGAGAACGCCTCGTGGATGCCCAGGGCTCCCGCGAAGCCGAGCCCGTGGATGAGGCCGAATCCGAAGACCACCGCGAGTCGGGACCAGCCGGCACGATCGAGGGCGAAGTGCCCTGCCGACGCGGGCACGACGAGCTCGTCGGCGCCGGAACGACGACGCCAGAGCCGCCACAGATACCACCCGGCGACCGCGGCGATCGACAGGGCGATGAGCGGCTCCACGACGATCGACGGCGGACTGACGACGCCGAGAGCGGCGAGGATGAACGTGATGGAGTGCGCGACGGTGAACGCCGACGCGGCCAGGACGACCTCCCGGAGCCGACGCGATCCGGCGATCAGCGCGACGAGGAACAGCAGGTGGTCGATGCCGCCGAGGAGGTGCTCGGCCCCGAGGCGGAAGAACTCACCGAACCGCTGGAACGAGGTCTGCTCGGTCGAGAACGACTTCTGCTGAGCGTCGAGGGTCGCGGATCCTTGTTTCCCGTCGACGGCGTAGACCACGATCGTCTTGGTGCCGGTCACGAACGTCTCGCTGTCGGGAAAGAGCGTCGACGTGACCGTGTGCCCGCTCTGAGTCTTCGACGGGGCGGGGCAGCTGTAGTCGACGACGAGGTTCGCGTAGGGCACCTCGTCCTGGAGGTCGACGGTGACGTTCTTCTGCAGTTCGGCGGTGCACTGCTCGCCGCCGGCCGCCCTCACGCTGAACCGCTTCGACACGTAATCGGCCAGGGCGTCGTGGTTCTGCTCCGCCGCCTCGACCATGCCGGGATAGTCGCCGTCGTCCCAGGCCTTCTGGCCCACGCGATAGAAGGCGTCGTCTTTCTCGCTGGTGCCCACCGACACCAGCATCAGGTCGTACTCGAGGGCGAGCTTCGCCTGCACGCGCTCCGGCTCGGTCGACGAGACATGCGCGTACACGACGGACGAGAATCCGTGGGCCGAGGCAGCCGATGCGCCGACGAACACGGACGCCGCGAGGAGGGCGAGAAGGAGCAGGGCACTGCTGAGACGGGTCACTGGCAAGACGATTGCGCGTGCGGGTGGACGGGAGGGGAACAGTCGGTGACCGGCCCGCAGACAGATCGACGCTCGGCCCTTTCGCGCCCGATCGCCGTGATTGCATTGTGGCGATCACGCACCATCACACGTCGGGAGATCTCGTGAAGAGCCGCGCATTCCTCACCCTGGGGCCGCTCGCCGTCACCGCGGCGCTCCTCCTCAGCGGGTGCGGCAGCGCACTGTCGCCCACCGGGATCGACTCGAACGGGACCGATTCGGCGCCGACCGTCACGAGCTCCGCCTCGGCGCTCGGTGCCGGCTTCTATGACCCCGACAAGCCGCCCGCGCCGGAAGGAACGCTCCGCCCCGAGCCCGGCTCCTGGGACGCCGTGCACCCGCCGGCCGGATACCGGGTCGTCCTCCTGTCGAGCGGAGACGACGCCGCCACACGAACGCTGGTCCGCTCCGTGAAGTCGTGGGCCTCCTCGGCTGATGTGAGGGTGACGCCCGTCGTCGCCTCGTCCGCCGACGACCGGCTCGCTGCCGTCACGAGAGCGGTCGAGAAGAAGGCCGACCTGGTGATCAGCGTCGGCAACGCCATGGTCGATCCGCTCGCCGCCCTCTCGCCGAGTGCCCTGCACCAGCAGTTCCTCGTGCTCGGCGCCGAGATCGCCGAGCCGACCTCGAACGTCACCGCGGCCGACTGGACCGGCGCCGGGTTCCGCGGCGAGGGTCTCGGCACCCCGAGCCACTACGACGCCTCGACGTTCACCGACGAGCGAGCGGGCCGTGCCCTGCGCGCGGGTATCGCCGCCGTGCTGAGCGACCTCAACGGCACTGTCGTGTGGGTGCGCTAGCGGATCCTTCTCTGACGTGACCCGGCGGCGGAACGACGCTGACTAGAGGGCGACCAGCGCCAGGATCGACAGCGGCAGCATCACGACGGTGAGCACGAGGCCAGCGAGGATGAACCTCTTCCACGGCACCTCGACGTCGAGGGCCGACAGACGGCCGTGCCACAGCAGCGTCGCGAGCGAAGCCCACGGCGTCACGATGCAGCCGAGGTTGACGCCGATCAGAATCGCGACGAGCCGCAGCTCGGAGCCGCCGACCGGCTCGAGCGCCAGATAGGCGGGAAGGTTGTTGACGGCGTTAGCCGACAGGGCGGCGCCCCCCGCCAGACGGAGCAGCGACCCGAAGTCGTCGCCGGTGCCCACGAGGTCGCCGAGCAGCCGGGCGAGCCCGAGCGCCTGAGCGGCCGCCACGACGAGAAAGAGACCGGACGCGAACAAGAGCGTTCCCCACGGCACCAGCGTGAGCTTCAACGCGGCCCGACGCCGGATCGCGAACGCCACGACGAGCACGAGCGCGGCACCCGCCGCCGGGATCCAGACCTCGATCCCCGAGACCAGAGCCGGAACGAGCAGCACGACGACCACGGCCGCGACGACGAACAGCGGGCGGTCCGACGCGGGTTCGGAGGACACGGCCGGAAAGCGGCCCGACAACTCGCGACGGTAGCGGATGGCGATCGCGACGACGGGGACGAGGATCCCGACCGCCGCCGCAGGGCCGACCAATGCCGCGTACGAGAGTGGTGGGGGGTTGCCGAGCGCATGCACGGCCAGCAGGTTGGTCAGGTTCGACACCGGCAGCAGCAGCGATCCGCAGTTCGCGATCCAGATGGCTGTGAAGGCGAACGGGAGCGGCGACGCTCCCACTCGGCGGGCGACGAGCACGACGACCGGTGTCAGCAGCACCGCGGTCGTGTCGAGCGACAGAAAGACGGTGCAGAGCACGGAGAGCACGACGACCAGCAGCCAGAGCACCCACACTCGGCCCAGCGAGAAACGGGCCGCGGCGCTGGCGAGCCAGGAGAACAGGCCCGCTTCGGCGGCGAGGTCGGCGACGATCGTCAGACCGATCACGAAGCCGAGGACGGGGGCGACACGGTCGAGGAGTTCGACGAGGGCGGAGGGCGACAGGATTCCCGTGAGCGCGGCGACGATGCCGACCACAGCGAGACCCGCGCCGATGAGGGCTGTCTTCATGAGAATTGAAACCCTAGTGGGTTGCGGTGTCGTGGGCGGACAGCGGCGATCGGGCAGGACGGGGCTGCGTCCGGGTACGCTCGGAAGTCCTCGACTTTAGGAGTACTGCGTGCGCAAGTTTCTTTTCAACGGAGCCATCATCAGCGCGGCATTCAGCGGCTTCAGCGCGCTGAAGGCCACGAAGAGCGGTCCGCGTGACTGGCGCCTCGTGCTGCTCTGGGTCGCCTGGGCCGCATCGACCGCGATCGCGGTCGGCAACGTCGTCGACGCGGCCAACGACGCCGACTGATCCAAGCGAGCGAACCGACGCGGTTCGGCCGAATCGACGTGGCGCGCCAGGTCGGTTCGGCCGGACCGCGTCGTTATGCGGCTAGACCTCGTCGCGATCGATCACGGGAATGGACGTCGTGAAGAGCGCGGCCCGGTCGGCGTCGGCGTTCTCGCCGGTGAAGAGGGCCGACTCCCCCGCGGTCGACTTCGGCTTCGCGCCGCGCGGCGCGACCTCCTGCTCGACCATCTGCACGCGGGTGCGCGGCATCGACTGCGGACTGTGCTCGTGCATCCACGAGATCAGCTCCTCGCGCACCAGGCATCGCAGGTCGAACAGCGACGCCGAATCGACCGCCGACACGAGAATGCGCACGTGCACGAAACCGCCCACGGCGTCCGTCACCTGCAGCACCTTGACACGCTGATCCCACAGCTCGGTGGAGTCGAGGATCCGGTCGAGCTCCTGTCGCATCGATCCCGGCGTCACTCTCCAGTCGAGGTCGAAATCGACCGAGCCGAGCAACTCCGAGTTGCGTCTCGTCCAGCTCTGGAACGGGGTCGTCGTGAAGTACGTCGAGGGCAGCACCATGCGGCGGTCGTCCCAGATGTGCACGACCACGTAGGTGAGGGTGATCTCTTCGATGCGGCCCCACTCGGTCTCGACGACCACGACGTCGTCGACCCGGAGCGCATCACTGAAGGCGAGCTGGATTCCGGCGAAGACGTTCGCGAGCGTCGACTGCGCGGCCAGACCAGCGATCACCGAGACGAGACCGGCGCTCGCCAGGACGCTGGCGCCGACGGCCTCGACGCCCGGGAATCCGAGCAGGATCGCGCCACCCGCGATGATCACGATCAACGCGACCGTCAGACGCCGGATGATCAGCACCTGCGTGCGCAGGCGCCGGGCCACCCGGTTGTCAGGCTGATCGAGGCGATAGCGCGCCAGCCCGAGGTCTTCGAAGAAGATGGCCAAGGATCCGATGAGCCAAGCGACGACGACGATCAACAGGCACCGGAACACTTGGGCCACGATCTCGTGCCCCGGGTAATTCGGTGCCACGTCGTCCATCGACAACGAGAAGGCGATCCACACGAGAGCCACCAGCAGGGTCACTCGGAACGGCCGACGCACCCGTGCGACGAGGCGCGACGCCCACTCCTCCTTCTTGGCGACGAGTTTGAACACGAGGGAGACGATCGCCGACACCACGAAGGCGATTACGACGGCCGCGGCCACGGACAGGACGGGCTGTAACCAGGTCATCGACCCAGCCTACGGAGTACTAGATCGAGCGAGGGCGCAGCCGCAGAGCCTCGAGCGCCAGGCCGCGAGTCGCGTAGGTTCCGACGAGCTGAGCGGATGCCAGATGTACCCCGCGGAGGGCGGCGAAGCCGTTCCACTGGGAGCGAACGTAACCGAGCACCTGGCCGGGCACGGAGACCTGCGCGAGGTCGTCGGAGAGAGCGCGAGTGCTGATGGAGACGGGGCGGCGCGGCCGGTCGAGGGGAGCTAGTGACACGCTCATCAACCTAGTGACGGCGTCTTCGAGAACGCCCGTTTTCTCCAAGACGTTTGCCGGGTTGTCACCCGGTACCCGCTGAGAACCACCCCGCGGATCCTGAAATGCCGACTGGCGGTGAGCCTGGAATACTTGTACCGTGCCGCAATGACGACCCCCACCACGGGGGGCACTGGCTCCCCGAAAAAGGCAGCCGGCCCCGACAGCACGGCGAATGACGAGTTCGTCGCCCAAGACTTCTCGCACGAGCAGGAGGGCTTTCATCAAGGCCTGAAGCCGCGCCAGTTGCAGATGATCGCCATCGGCGGCGCGATCGGCACCGGGCTGTTCCTCGGCGCCGGCGGGCGCCTCGCGACGGCGGGCCCGGCCCTCGCGATCGTGTTCGCCATCTGCGGCGTGTTCGCGTTCTTCATCCTGCGCGCGCTCGGCGAGTTGGTGCTGCATCGCCCGTCATCGGGCTCGTTCATCTCGTACGCCCGCGAGTTCTTCGGTGAGAAGTTCGCCTACGCGGCCGGCTGGATGTACTTCTTGAACTGGGCGATGACCGCCATCGTCGACACCACCGCTGTAGCCCTCTACCTGCAGTACTGGAGTGCCTTCACGTCGGCGCCCCAGTGGCTTCTCGCGCTCATCGCGCTGGCCGTGGTGCTCAGCCTGAATCTCGTGGCCGTCAAGGTCTTCGGCGAGATGGAGTTCTGGTTCGCGCTCATCAAGGTGACGGCCCTCGTGATCTTCTTGATCATCGGCGTCGTCTGGCTCGCCGCAGCGTTCCCTGTCACGCAAGACGGCAACAGCATCGACACCGGTCTCGCCGTGCTCCGCGACAACGGAGGCATCCTCCCGAAGGGTCTGCTCCCGGCCGTCCTGATCATCCAGGGCGTCGTGTTCGCCTACGCGGCGATCGAGCTCGTCGGCACGGCTTCCGGCGAGACGCAGAATCCCGAGAAGGTCGTGCCTCGGGCGATCAACACGGTCATCATCCGCATCGCCGTCTTCTACGTCGGCTCGCTCGTGCTGCTCTCGCTCCTCCTCCCCTACACGTCGTACAAGGCGGGCGAGAGCCCGTTCGTCACCTTCTTCGGCAGCCTCGGCAACCCCCAGGTGGGTGAGATCGCCGGCTCGATCATGAACTTCGTCGTGCTGACCGCGGCCCTGTCGAGCCTCAACGCCGGTCTGTACTCGACCGGTCGCGTGCTGCACTCGATGGGCATGAACGGCTCCGCACCGAAGTTCACGACGGTCATGTCGAAGGGCGGGGTGCCCTACGGCGGAATTCTGCTCACCGCGGCCATCACGCTCCTCGGCGTCGGCCTCAACGCGATCGTGCCCGACCAGGCGTTCGAGATCGTGCTGAACGTCTCGGCCCTCGGCATCGTGACGGCGTGGGCGACGATCATCCTGTGTCAGATGAAGTTCCGCCAGTTCGTCAAGGAGGGCAAGGCGAAAGCGCCCACCTTCCGGATGCCCGGTGCGCCCTACACCTCGTGGATCACCCTGGCGTTCCTCGTCGCAGTGCTGGTGCTGATGGCCATCGACTGGCCGATTGGCACCATCACGGTCGCCTCGCTCGTCATCATCATTCCGCTGCTGATCCTCGGCTGGTTCTTGCAGCGCGACCGGATCCTGCAGATCGCCGCGATCCGCGAGGGCGTCACCGGCCCCTTCCCCATCACCGGACGCGACCCGGGCCAGCAGGCGAAGCGCGACGGCGAGTAGTTCTCTGACCCGCGTCTCCGAATTTGAAGGAGAAACGCCGCTCGGCCGACGACTTCATGCCGATCGGCGGGCCGTCGCCTCGCGTTTTTCCTTCAAATTCGGACGGGGTGGGGCGGCGGGTCAGGTGCGGGCCGCGCGGCGCCCCGACCAGAAGCGCCCGACGGCGGGTGCCAGCAAGAGAAGCAGCAGTGCATAGAGCCCGATGACTGGAAAAACCACGGCGATCAGCATCGACAGCACGAGCAGGCAGGTGAAGACCACGGCCGTCGACACCTGCAACCGGGCGATCGTCTCCGGATTGCCGAGCCCCGGCGTATGCACGAGCAGCCAGTCGAGAACGGCCGCGGCACCGCTCGTCACGATCATGGTGCCGATATACAGCGCCGAGACCGACGGCTCCCCCGACGAATTCGACAGGATGTTCGCCGCGAACGGCAGAAAGACGATCGAGGCGAGCCAGACGAGGTTCACCGTGACAATGCGGTGATCGTAGGCGATCGCGAACTCGAAGACTCGATGGTGCGCCGACCAGAATCGACCGATCACGGCGAAGGTGATCGCGAAACTGGTCAGGGCGGACAGGTGATCATGGAAGAAGGATCCGAGGCTCTCGCTCTTCACCTCGCCCGCCAGATCGACGAGCGGCAAAATGAGCAGCGTGATCGCGATCGCCACGGTGGCGTCGGAGAAATTCACGAGTCGATCGAGGCCGCGTTCGGTTCGCACTTCCATGGTCGAACCCTAGCCCTGGTCGCGGGGCACCCGGTCCTCCTTCAAATTCGAAGGAGAAACAGCGCCCGGCCGACGACTTCATGCCGATCGGGGGCCGCTGCCTCGCGTTTTTCCTTCAAATTCGGGCGGGACGGGCGGGGCGGGCGGGTCAGGCGTCGCGGGGCACCCCGGCAATGATCGAGGCGTAGTCGCCGGCCTTCCACTTCTCGTAGTCCCAGCAGCGCACGAACTTCTCCCCCGCGGCGACTCCGCGCCGGTACAGCACGTCCTTGTCGGCAGCCGACAGATCGAATTGGATCGAGGAGTACCCGGTCGTGTCGACGAAGACGGTACGGGAGGCGAACGAAGGATCCGCGACATAGACGCGATCATGCGCACCGATCAGGGTCCGTGCGACCGACACCGCGAACGCGAAGATCGAACGCGCCTCCCCGGGTTTCTCGGCGCCTGCCGCCTCGCGGGCGGACAGCTTGATGCCGAGGGTCGGCCAGCGCGCGGATCGCCCGTCGTGCCGGTCGAAGATCGCGATCGGGTAGTTGGAGAGGAGCCCTCCGTCGACGACGAGGGCGCGGCCGAGCCGCTTCGGCCGGAAGAAGAAGGGAATCGACGCGGACGCGGTGACGGCATCGGCGACGAGCATCGTGTCGGGGTCGACGCCGAGCTGGTCGCGGACGTCCCACGGCACGCGCAGCATGCGGCCGGCCGAGACGTTGGAGGTGACGACGACGAGCCGGTAGCGGCGATCGGCAGGGAGGGCGCTGTCGGGATCCTCGTCTCTCAGATCGGCCCATGTCGTCACACCCTTCGCCGCGAGCTTCTCCGCGATCCACGTGTGGAGAAATGCGGTCCGGTACAGCCCGCGACGGAACACCAGGCCGAAAGCGGCACCGACGGTGGCGGCTCCGGGAACGACACGCCAGGGCAGCGGCAGATCGCGGAAGCGGCGGAAGTCGAGCTCGTCCATGACGGTCTTGAGCTCCCCGACCGAGTACCCGGCGGCCAAGAGCGCGGCCACGATGGCTCCGGCACTGGAACCGGCGTAGCGCTGGAACACGTAGGGGTCGTCGCCGGACTGGAGGGCCGCGACCGCGCCGACCAGACCGGATCCTTTGACTCCCCCACCTTCGAGGACGAGATCGGCCATGGGCATGGGCTGACGATCGTCGACAGCTAAAGATCTGTCAACTGCTGGTCGAGTGAGAGCCATTTCGACGGGGTCTTCCTGCGAATCGCATGCATGCTGGTGCACTCGGTGCATCGATGCACCTAGTGTGAACGGGTGCCCGACGCTCGCCCCTCATCCGCTGCCCCGGTGACCACCGCACCCGATCGCCGAGCGGCCCTCAAGGCACGACACCGTGCGGCCATTCTCGAGGCTGCCCGGTCGCTCGTCGCGGAACGCTCCGGGCCCTTCTTCAGCGCCGACGAACTGGCCGAACGGGCTGACATCGCCCGGCGCACCGTGTTCAACCACTTCGCGTCGATCGACGAGATCCTCCTGACGCTGTGCGCCGAGATCCTCGACGTGATCATCGACGACTTCGTGTCGGCCGTGGCGACCCGGCCGGTCGGAGCCGACACTCTCCTCGCCCTGTTCGACGAGATCACGGCCAGCCTCGAGTCGACCGACCTGCCGGCGACGATCGCCAGCATCGGCAGCCTGCTCGGCGCGCCCGACGTCGACGATCCGCGCGGCGACACGCTCAGCGACGAGGCGTTCACCCGAGTGGCCGAGAGGCTGCTGGTCGAGGCCTCCCGCCGCCACCCCGGGGTCGACGACCTCGACGTCGAGATCCTGGTCCACTCGCTGATGAGCGGCGTCCTGGTCATCGCGAAACGCTGGGTGCTGCTCTGCGGCGTCCGGCTCGACGACGACTCGCGAAGCCAGTGGCGACACCTGTTGAACCGCCTCACGAGCACACTCCGGTCCGGCTACTCTTCGGGCTCCTGACCTATTCGTCCGTCGTCAGACGGCTCCCCGGGGTTCACCGGCGCACCCCACCTCCTCCACCGCACAGAACTGAAAGGCTCGGGCTCCACAATGGCCGGTCTCCTCTACCGTCTCGGGCGCTTCTCGGCGCGCCGACACTGGGTCGTCATCGTCGCCTGGATCGTGATCATCGGTCTCGCCGGTGTCGGGTTCTCGCTCTTCAAGGGCACGATCTCGTCGTCGATCAGCATTCCCGGCACGGCCACCGAGAAGGTGACGAACCAGCTCGCCGACGAGTTCCCGAAGGCGTCGGGCGGGTCGGGCAGCGTCGTCTTCGAGACCGACGACGGCAAGGCGTTCACGTCGACCGAGAAGTCGGACATCTCGGCGTGGCTGAAAGACGTCGGCGACATGTCGGGAGTCAAGGCGACCACCGATCCGTTCACGACGCAGGCGCAGCTCGACGACGGCAGGCAGAAGATCGTCGATGGTCGTGCGCAGATCGCCGACGCTAAGACGACCCTCGCCGACTCGCAGGATCAGCTCGACGCCGGCACGACCCAGCTCGCGGGCGCCCAGAAGCAGCTCGACTCCGCGATCGCTCAGGCCAAGGCCGCGGGTCAGTACGCGGCCGCGAAGGCCCAGCTCGACCAGCAGCAGTCGGTGCTCGACTCGCAGACCGCGACCCTCGAGGCCAACCAGAAGAAGATCGATGAGGGCACCGCCAAGCTCGAGGCCCAGAGCACCACGCTCGAACTGAACTCGAAGGTGCTCGACCTCTCGTCGAACATCCGCTTCGTCTCGAAAGACGACACCACCGCCGTCGGCTCCGTCCAGTTCACCACCGGAACCTACGAGGTCGACCCCGACCTCAAGACCGCGATCGTCGAGAAGTCCGACAAGGGCATCGACGGCGTGCACGTGTACGTCTCGAGCGACATTGCCGCGGGCGTGCCGAGCATCGTGGGGCCGGGCGAGGTGGTCGGCGTGATCGTGGCGGCGATCGTGCTGCTGATCATGCTGTCGACCATCATCGGCGCCATCCTGCCACTCCTCAGCGCGGTCGTCGGACTGGGCGCATCCGTGCTCGGCGCCATGGCGTTCTCGGGCGTGGTCGAGTTCAACTCGGTCACGACGGTGCTCGGCATCATGCTGGGTCTCGCCGTCGGCATCGACTACTCCCTCTTCATCCTCAACCGGCACCGCAAGCAGCTCAAGCAGGGCATGGAGCTGCACGAGTCGATCGGCCTCGCCAACGGCACCTCGGGTAACGCCGTCGTCTTCGCCGGCTCGACCGTGATCGTGGCGCTCCTCGCGCTCAATGTCACCGGCATTCCGTTCCTCGGCCTGATGGGCACGGTGGGCGCTGCGGCGGTTCTCGTGGCAATCCTCGTGGCGATCACGTTCACGCCGGCGATGCTCTCTCTGGTGGGCATCCGGATCCTGCGCAAGAAAGAGCGCGCGGCCATCGGCAACACCGGCTCGACCCGGATGCCGAACTCGCCGATGAAGACCTGGCGCGCCGTCGTCACCCTCATCGTCGGGGTCGTCGTGCTCGGCGTCGTCGCCCTGCCCGCCATGCAGATGCGGCTCGGCCTGCCCGACGGTTCGTCGGAGGCCACCGATTCCAGCCAGTACAAGGCCTACAAGGCCCTCGAGAAGGAGTTCGGCGCCGGGCAGAACAGCCCGCTGGTCGTCGTGGCGAATCTGCCGGAGAAGGCGACCGGCGACGACCTCCTGAAGCAGGAGATCACGGTCGGCGATGCCATCTCGGCCAAGAGCGACGTGTCGGCAGTCGTGCCGATCGGCGCCTCGAACGACGGCACGCTCGTGGCGTTCCAGGTCGTGCCGAAGGGCGGCCCGTCGAGCGAATCGACCGAGACCCTCGTGCACGCTCTGCGCGACATGTCGCCCGTCACGTCCGACTCCGGTGACATCACCCTCGGTGTCGCGGGCAACGCCAGCGCCAACATCGACGTCTCGGAGAAGCTCGCCACTGCGCTGCCGATCTACCTCGTGCTCGTGGTCGGACTCTCGCTGCTGATCCTGATCCTCGTGTTCCGCTCGATCCTGGTGCCGCTGACCGCGACCGCCGGCTTCGTGCTCTCGCTGCTCGCGACCTTCGGCGCCCTCACCGCGGTCTACCAGTTCGGCTGGGCCAGCGCAGTGTTCGGCGTGCACGACCCCGCCCCGATCCTGAGCTTCCTGCCCGTGATCGAGGTCGGTGTGCTGTTCGGTCTCGCGATGGACTACCAGCTGTTCCTGGTGTCGGGCATGCGCGAGGCGTATGCCCACGGTGCCCCCGCCAAGATCGCCGTTCAGCGCGGCCTCTACGCCGGTCGCGCCGTCGTGACAGCCGCGGCAATCATCATGATCTCGGTGTTCTCCGGCTTCATCTTCTCGGAGTCGTCGACGATCCGCCCGATCGGCTTCGGTCTCGCCTTCGGTGTGCTCCTCGACGCCTTCGTCGTGCGCATGCTGCTGATCCCGGCGGCGATGCACCTGCTCGGCAAGTCGGCCTGGTGGTTCCCGAAGTGGCTCGACCGCATCGTGCCCGACGTCGATGTGGAGGGCGCGAAGCTCGAGCGCTCGCACCCCGATGCCGAGACGGCCGGCGAGGGATCCTCGGCCGCTCCGGGCTCGCGTGCTCACGCTCACGCCGCGCCGGCACCCGTCGACGCGCCGAGCTCGGCGCCGCACGAGCCGCACCCGAACCACCGCGCCTAGCTAGGCCTAGCCGGGCCCTGCTTGCAAATTCGAAGGAAAAGCACCCCGCCGGAACCGGAAACATCAGGATCCGGCGGGGTGCTGCACGCGTTTCTCCTTCAAATTCGAAGGCGGCAGCGACGACGCGGGGCGCGAGCTATTCGAAGTGACGCGTCGCGAGCGGCACGGTGCTGCCCGTCACGGTAATCGACACGGCCCGGATCGACGCCGCGGGAATAGCGGTCGCCGCCGTCAGACCCGTCGCCTTTCCGCCGATCGCCTGCCACGAGGCCACGACGGTCTGGGCGCCGCTGTCGTCGGTCACGAGGAGGTCGTACGACCCCGATCCGCCCTTCCACGCCGTGGCATACGAGCACTCCCAGTCGAGACGTGAGCCCCACTTCGTCGAGGCGAGGGCGATTTCGGCGGTGACTTGGCTTCCGCCCGCGGGCGTCATGGCGGCAGAGGGTTCCGAGGATCCTGATGCCCCCGCCGTGAGGCCTCCCAGCGTGTAGCCGCCGACGACCAGCGCGACGACCGCCGCGGCCGCGACGAGGCTCGCTCCGACACGGCGGCGACGTCGACGGGCCGAGACGCGAGCGGCGAGTGCCTGCACCGTGCAGGTGCCGGCGGCGACGTCGTGGGTCGGCTCGTCGTCGAGCAGCGCCACCGCCTCGTCGACCGAGATCGATCGGAGCAGGCCGGGCAGGCGGGCGAGATCGGCGACGTCGTCGCGCGCCGCGGGGTGCTCGTCGAGGTACGCCTCGTATTCGAGGCTCTCGGCGGGGGTCAGCGCTCCGAGCACGTAGGCGGCGTCCCAGCGCCTCGGATGATCTCCGGGAACCGAGTCGGGGTGATTCGTCATTGGGTCACTCCTCGTTCTTGCAGTGCCAGCCGGAGGGCCCGCAGGCCGTAGTGCAGGCGCGATTTGATCGTTCCCTCGGGAACGCCGGCCTGCGCGGCCAGCTCGGCAATCGGCAGCCCTAGGTGATAGGCGCCGATCACGACGGCCCGATGCTCGCGGCTGAGCGATTTGAGGGCGTCTTGCAGCAACCACTTCGACAGGCTGGCGTCGGTTTCGTCCGGGCTGGCGCGCTCGGGCACGAGCTCCGACTGGATCTCGTGCCGACTCCTGGCGCTGCGCGCTTCGTCGACCGAGAGGTTGCGCGCGACGGTGAACAGCCACCGTCGCGCGGCCAGGTCGTCCGATTCGAGCAGCGAGTGGTTCTTCCAGAGCCGCAGCAGCGACTCCTGCACGATGTCTTCGGCGAGAGCGGGATCGCTGGTGAGCCGGGCGACGTACCGGTGGAGCGCGGGCGCATGCGCGTCGTGGACCGCCTGGAGCAGCGCTCCGCGGTCGCCGCGCGGCGTTCGTTTCTCGGGCATGGTCGCCTCCTGTGTCTCAGTATCCGGTGAAGGCGTCGGTCACGACGCGTTTCACACCCGAGGAGCGCAGGATCCGGCGCACACCGCTCACGAGCCGCGGCGATCCCGCCACGTAGGCGCGCCTCGACCCGGCGTCCGGCACGGTGCTCTGCAGCAGATCGGCGGTGAGGGGCCCGCTCCCGCCGTAGGTCCACCCGGCGGGAAGTGCCGACGGGCTCTCCGGTGCGAGGAGGACGCCGCGGAGCCGACCGCCGAGGGGCAGCTCGTCGAGGTAGGCGGCCTCGTCGGGCGTCGACACCGAGTAGATCACCACGGCGTCGGTGGAGGCAGACCGGGCCTGCACGTCGCGTAGATGACTGACGAACGGGGTGATGCCGATGCCTCCGGCGACGAGCAGGAGCGGAACCGACTCGTCGCGCGGCAGGAGGAAGTCGCCGCCCACGAGGGTTCCGGTGACTCGCTCGCCGGGCTCGAGGGCGAGCAGCCGGGTCTTGAAGCTGCTCGAACGATCAGCGGTCTTGATGCCGAAGCGGACGACGTCGCGCTCGGAGGGCGGCGACACGATGCTGAAGGTGCGTCGCTGACCCCGGGTGTCGGCACCGGAGTGCGGCAGGCCGAGCTCCAGGTACTGGCCGGCCTGGAAACGGATCGGCTTCCTGGGGCGGAATGACAGCTCCCAGCTCGACGGCGACAGTCGACGCCGCTCGACGAACTCCAGCCGCACACCGCGGCGCTGCCCGACGGCGAACGCCAGGATGTTCCCGATGACGAGGGCGAGCTCGTAGGTGCCGTAGAGCGGACCGAAGTGGAACGGAACGGCGAAGAGCACGCCGACGACCACGGCCAGCGCGAGCTGCTGCCAGCGACGGGGCGGCAGGGTCAGGGGCTCGGTCAGCATGAATCCGGCGAAGAACACGATCGGCGACGAGAGCACGGCAGCCGAGAGGGCCGCCGACAACGAACTGCCGAAGGACAATCCGGCGAGGGTCACGCCGACCGTTGCGACCACGACGAAGACGGCTCCGAGCGGCAGCTTGCGGGTGCGGTGGAGAATGACGAGGGCGGCCACGAGAACGACCGGGAGCAGAGCCGGAGCACCGACCCACCACCCGGGGAAGGCCGCTGGCAGCGCGACGCTGATCACAACGGCGGCGAAAGCGGCCGGGTTGACCACGTGGCGTCCGCGAACGGCCAGCAAGTACTTCGACGCCGAGGCGATCACGCCGGCGAGGGCGACCGCTCCCACGCTGAGGGTGGTCAGCGACGGCTGGAAGAGCAGCAGCAGTATGAGCGCCGTGACGAGCGACGACTCGGTGTGCGATCGGACGCGGAAGACCAGCGCGAACAGCCGATTGCTGACGAGCGTCGCGACGACGACCGCCGCGCCGTTCGCCAAAATCGCGAGGGGCTCGTAGGCGATGAGCCCGGCGACGCTCGTCACGAGGGCAGCCGCGACCACGACCAGCAGTGCGAGGAGCACGAGCCGGTACATGGTGACGCGGGCGGTGACGGAGTCGAGCCAGGTCGAGAGGCTCCTGGGCGATCGGCCGAGCGACGCCCGGGCCGCGGAGGGCGAGGTGGCGGTCATGCGAAGAGCACCGCCTCGAACACGGGAGAGGCCTCGACGACCGGGCCGCGGAGGATCCTGAGCCCCTCGAACCGATCACCGACCCCCGCGGCTCGCAGCTCGTCGACTCCGCCGAAGAAGAGCGCCGTCGCCAGGCCGTCGGCCTCGAGCGCCGTCGGCGCCAGCGCCCAGGTGGCGAGAACGTCACGGGTGGGTTCGCCGGTGCGCGCGTCGAGGATGTGGTGGAGACCGTCACCCCAGGTGCGGCGGTTCGGCGCCGAAGCGGCCAGTGCGGCGTTGTCGAGTTCGATGACGCCGATGGCGAGCGACGGGTCGTCGGGGTGCTCCAGGGCGACCCGGGCCGGCGTGGCACCACGGTGCAGCAGGTCTCCCCCGGCATCGACGACGTACTCGTCGACCCCGAAAGACCGAAGGATCCCGGCCACCAGATCGACGAGGTAGCCCTTGCCTGCCGCCCCGATGTCGAGCATCACGGGCTCGCGGGTGGTGAGCACGCGGCCGTCCCAGGTCGCCGCGTCGCTCCAGGCGGGAACGCCCACCGGGTCGGCCGACGCGACCAGCGAGTAGGCGGCGTCGTAGCCGAGACCCTCGAGGCGGCGCCCCACCAGGGGGTTGACGCTGCCGTCGGTCGCGCGGTCGAGCCGGGCGTAGAGGTCGAGCAAGGGCGCAGCATCGGCCGGAAGGACGTACTGCCCCGGAGTGCGGGCGATCGCGCTCACCAGCGAGTCGGCACGGAAACGCGACCAGTCGCGGTCGAACCGCTCGATGCGCTCGGCGACCGCGCGGCGCACGTCGGCGGGAAGCGCGCGGTCGGTCGTGATGTGCCACACGGTGCCGATCGCCTCGAAGCGATGCTGGCCGGACGCGTCGAGAACGGCCGGTGCGTCGAGCTCTGCGAGCACGGCCGGTGCCTCCAGCACGTCCGGTGCCTCCAGCACGTCCGGTGCCTCGAGCGCGGCCGGTGCCTCCAGCACGTCAGGCCTTGGCATCGGTCTTGATCTTGCCGAGGGCGTCGGCGAAACCCTGGCTGGTGAGCGACGAGCCCGCCACGTTGGTGACGTTGAGGTCGTCGATCTTCTTGCCGACGACGGCGTCGCCGATGCCGCCGATGAACTTGTTCTGGTACTGCGTCGCCGTGGGATCGGCCTTGACGGTCTTCACGGTGACAGCCTTGACCGCGTCGCTCGCGATCACGAGGTTCACACTGATGACCTCTTTGCCACCGGGCGACGAGTAGGTGCCCTGCTCGGTGTACGAACCGTCCTTGTAGGCGCCGGATGTGGTGGCCGTGCCGCTCGTAGCGCCAGAACCGGCCGCGGGCGTGGTGGTGGTGGTGGCGGCCGGGGCGGATCCTGCGGTTCCTGATCCGGCGTCGGCGGTGCCGGTGCTGGCGCATCCGGCGAGCACGCCGATCGCCGAGAGGCCGGTCATGGTCAGAAGTGCTGCTCGGGTACGGGGGGCCATCGGGGTCTCTTCTCGTCTGGGGCGGAACTGCTGTCACCCGTACGACGAGGTAGAGCACCGGAAGGTTCACACGAGGCGGAATTTGTTTTTGATTCCGATTCCGATTCCGATTCTGAATTCGAAGGAGAAACCTGCGGCCGGCAACGTGGGCATCAGGATCCGGCGGGGTGCGGCGCGAGTTTCTCCTTCGAATTTGCAGAGGGCACCGCCGTGTTACGCGGTGAGTCAGCGCGATTGGGCCTCGCCGGGAGCAGCGGGCAGGGTTGAGGCCTCGGATCAGCACGAGACCATTCCCCGCTCACACCGGGCTCCGCCGCCCCGCCCCGCATCGAAAGAGGCCCCCATGTCTGCACCCCAGCTCCCCGCCCGCGAGCGAAACCGCCGACCGCTCGTGATCGGCATCATCGCGGCGATCGTTGTGATCGTCGTCGTGATCGTGCTCATCGTCGTGAACCGCTCGAACGCCGACGACAGTGCCTCGGGCGCCACACCGAAGACCGTCTCGATCGGTGTCGCCGATGCCTCCGAGCCGTACTGGAAGACCTACTCGACCCTCGCCAAAGACAAGTACAACGTCACGATCAAGCTGGTGAACTTCTCCGACTACAGCCAGCCCAACCCGGCACTCAGCCAGGGGCAGACCGACCTCAACGAGTTCCAGCACATCCAGTACCTGGCCAACTACAACGTGACCACCGGGAGCGACCTGCAGCCGATCGGCGCCACAGCCGTCTACCCGCTGCCGCTGTACTCGACGAAGTACTCCACGCCGTCCGAGCTCCCCGAAGGCGCCAAGGTCGCGATCCCGAACGACGCCGTGAACGAGGCGCGTGGCCTCCTGGTACTCCAGGCCGCCGACCTGATCACGTTGAAAGACGGAGGCAACGCCTTCTCGACCGTGACCGACATCGAGACGAAGAAGGTCGACGTCACGGCCCTCGACGCTTCGCAGACCGCCAACGCCCTCAAGAGCAACTCCGTCGCCGCCGCCATCGTCAACCAGAACTTCGCCACTCAGGCCGGGTTCCAGAAAGACGAGGCGATCTTCAAGGACGACCCGTCGTCGACGAGCGCAGCTCCCTACGTCAACGTCTTCGTCGCCCAGAACAAAGACAAGAACAACTCCCTCTACCTCGACCTCGCGAAGCTCTACCACACGGCCAGCGTCGAGAAGGGGGTCCAGGAGGCCAACAACGACACCGCGGTGTTCCGCGACACCTCCGCCGCCGACCTGCAGAAGGAGCTCGCCACAGTCGAGTCCGACGCGAAAGCAGCAGCGAAGTAGTGACGTCTGCGCTTTCGACTCCGCTCGTCCGGCTCGAGGGTGTCAGCAAGGTCTACGACACCCCGGCCGGGCGGCGCACTGCGGTCGATGACGTCTCGCTCACGGTCAACGAGGGCGAGATCGTCGGCGTGATCGGCTACTCCGGCGCCGGCAAGTCGACGCTGGTGCGGTTGATCAACGCGCTCGAGCTCCCCACGAGCGGGCGGGTGTTCGTTGGCGACAGCGAGCTGACCGCCCTGCCCGAGCGGTCGCTCCGCGCGGTGCGCCAGGGCATCGGCATGATCTTCCAGCAGTTCAACCTGTTCCGCTCTCGCACGGTCGCCGGCAACGTGGCATACCCGCTGCGCGTGGCGGGCCTCGGCAAGGCGGAGCGCGATGCCCGCACCGCCGAGCTCCTCGACTTCGTCGGGCTGCTCGACCGTGCCCACAGCTACCCCGAACAGCTCTCGGGCGGCCAGAAGCAACGCGTCGGCATCGCACGGGCTCTCGCCACCAACCCCCGACTGCTCCTCGCCGACGAGGCGACCAGCGCCCTCGACCCCGAGACCACCGCCGACGTGCTTGCGCTGCTGAAGAGGGTCAATCGCGATCTCGGCGTGACGATCATCGTCATCACCCACGAGATGGACGCGATCCGCGCCATCGCCGACCGCGTCGCCGTGATGGACTCAGGCCGCATCGTCGAGAGCGGACCGGTCTACGACGTGTTCTCGAAGCCGACGACGCCGGCGGCCGCCCGCTTCGTCCGGTCGGTGCTGCAGGACCGCCCCTCACCCGAGACGCTGACGCGCCTTCGGCAGAACCACGACGGCAGGATCGCGACGGTGCAGGTCGCCGAGATCCCCGGATTCATCGGGGTGGTCACCTCCGCGTTCACGGGCCAGGACGTCGCCGCCGACCTCATCTTCGGTGGCATCAGCGAATTGCAGCAACGTCCGGTCGGCGCCCTGACCTATGAGCTCAGCGGTGACGACGCCCGGATCGACGCGGCCCTCGCCGACCTCACCGCGCGCGGCATCGACTGGATCGAGGAGAACTGATGGACTTCTTCCTCAGCAACACCGACGTCTTCATCACGGCGATCGGCCAGACCCTGTTCATGGTGGTCGTGTCGATCGTGGTTGCCGGGATCCTCGGTCTCGCCCTCGGTATCGGCCTCTACGTATTCCGCCCCGGAAACCTCCTGTCGAACCGCGCGGTCTTCACCGTGCTCAACGTCGTCGTGAACATCGTGCGGCCGATCCCCTTCGTGATCTTCATCGCCGCGATCCAGCCGCTCACGACCCAGGTCGTCGGCACCACGATCGGGCCGAACGCCGCCGCCTTCGCACTGTCGCTTGCCGCCGCCTTCGCCGTGTCGCGGATCGTCGAGCAGAGCCTCGTCGGCATCGACCCCGGCGTGATCGAGGCCGCCCGCGCGGTCGGCGCCGGGCCGGTGCGGATCATCTTCACCGTGCTGATCCCGGAGGGGCTCGGGCCGCTGATCCTCGGCTACACGTTCATCTTCGTGGGCATCGTCGACATGAGCGCGCAGGCCGGGATCCTCGGCGGCGGCGGGCTCGGCGACTTCGCCGTGGCCTACGGTTCGCAGCGCTACAACTGGCCGGTCGTGTACATCACGGTGGCGGTGATCGTCGTGATCGTGCAGCTCGGGCAGTTCGCCGGGAACGCGCTGGCACGGAAGGCGCTGCGCCGCTGACTTCGGGCTGCTTCCCTTCGGGCTGCTTCCCCTCGGGCTGCTCCCGAATTTGAAGGAGATCCGTGCTGCAGACCCCGGCGAATCCTGATGTTTGTGTTCCCGGGCTCGGGTTTCTCCTTCGAATTTGCACGCGCGGGCGGCGGCCAGCTCTCGGGCGGCACCCAGGCGAGCGACTACCGTCGACCGCCGAGCCACTCGAAAGGACACCCACGTGACCACCATCGCCATCATCGGAGCCGGCCCGGGGCTCGGAGCAGCGGTCGCCCGCCGCTTCGGCCGCGAAGGCTTCTCCATCGCCCTCATCTCGCGCAACCAGAACCGTCTCGACGACCTCGCCGCCACGCTGACGTCGGAGGGACTCACCGCGCAGGGATTCGCTGCCAACGTGCGCGACACCGCATCCCTTCAGGCGGCGCTCGTCAATGCCACCGAGCAGCTCGGGCCGATCGAGGTGCTCCAGTACAGCCCGCTTCCGGCCAAGGAGTACATGCGCCCCACACTCGAGACGGTCGCCGACGATCTGGTCGGGCCGATCGAGTTCTCGGTCTACGGGCCGGTGACGGCGGCTCGGCAGGTGTTGCCTGGCATGCGTGCGCTCAAGGGTGGCACGATGATCTTCGTGAACGGCGCCAGCGCAGTGCGTCCGCGCGACGCCGTCACCGGCACATCGGTCGCGTTCGCCGCCGAGAGCGCCTACGTCGAGCTGTTGCATGAGGCTGTCGCTCCCGAGAACATCCACGTCGCTCAGCTGATCATCCCCCGCGGGATCGGTGGCGGCGAGCCCTCGCACGAGCCGGCCACGATCGCCGACACGATCTGGGGGCTGCACTCCGAGCGCGGGGAGTTCCGCACCTACGTCGCTCCCCTCGACTGACGCTTCGGGCGGGGCGCTGCCGAATTCGAAGGAGAAACCTTGGGGCGACCCCCGCCGATCGGCATGAAGTGGCAGGCCGAGGCGCGTTTTTCCTTCAAATTTGCACGGGCCGGGCGATAAGAGGGCACCGCCGCTCAGTGCCGATGCGGCAGCTCCCACGCGGGCAGCGGATCGTCGAACCGCGCCCAGAGCATCGGGCCGCCGAGCAGCTCGTCCGGCGTGAGCAGACAGCGTCCGAGTTCGTCGGTCAGCGCAGCGGCGTCCAGGTCGCGCCCGTAGAAGACGAGTTCCTGGCCGAGCGGCGCGTCCGAATCCCAACTGTCGATCGAAGTCGGATCGAGCGAAAACACGTCACCGGCCGAAGCCCAGGATCCGACGGCGAACGGCCTTGAGGCCATTAGCGCAAGTCCGCGCGAGCGCAGGATCGATCGGGGTCGCTGCCCGAATTCCGCGGCGACCGCCTCGGCCAACCGCCCGGGGTGGAACGGCAGGGGCTCGCGAAAGACGACCGCGTCGATGCCGGTTGAGGCCCGCCCGAGCAGGTTGCCGTCGGAGAGCTCGCGTTGCCAGCCGAGGTTCTGCGCCAGTAGCGCTGCCGCCCCCGGCACGACGGTCGCGGCTGGACGCCGAGCCTGGGTCGCGCGTTCAACCGGGACGATGCGGGCCACGACGTTGAGTCGCCGCAGCAGGCCGAGCGTCTCGTTGAGGAGCGACGGCGAGACACCGCCCGTATCGGTGACCACCAGCAGGGTCGCGTATTCGATCTGCGCTGCCAGGCGCTCGGCGGTGTCGTAATCGGGGCGTGCCGGATCCTCGTCCCTCTCCGCGAAAAGCCAGGCGCGAACGTCGAGGAGCGAGACCACCGTGACGATGTCGCGCACGAGCACCGGAGCCTCGTCCGGTTCGCGCGCGTCGCAGACGGCTCCGACGACGAGGCCGACCTCGAGGGGATCCGCCCGCGACGGGAGGTGGACGACGATGTCACCGCAGAGCCCGTGGTCGACCTGGCTGAGCAGGTCGTCGATCAGGTCAGCGGCAAAAGCCGCGCTGTCGGCGGGGATGTCGGCGACAGGGCTTTCGTCGGGGAGGTCCGACCCGATCTCGGCGACACTGTCGGCGACGTCGACGCTCGCCCCGGTGAATGCCCGAGCAAGGTCGCCCGCCGCCCGAGGTCGCAAAGAGCTCAGGAGAGTGAGATGAAGAGGGCGAACTGTGCGCATAAAAGCCACCTTAGGTGATAATGGTTATCAATTAGCCATTTCACCGAAGGGAACACCATGAAGGTCCGCAACTCGCTCGCCTCGCTCAAAAAGCTGCCCGGAGCGCAGGTCGTCCGCCGTCGCGGACGGACGTTCGTCATCAACAAGCTGAACCCGCGCGGCAAAGGACGTCAGGGCTAGGAGCAGACTCGGTGTGGGGCGGCATCACGGCCGCCCGAGGAGCACACCGGGAGGCACCGTGTCCGAATACAGCTATCAGGGCCCAGCAGACATCGACCGCGCGATCGGATTCTTCGTCGCACTCGACGACGCCCAGCGCAATGCCCTCGAGGTACTGCAGATCGACCAGGTGCTCGAGGAGCTCCAGGGCGAATACACGAAGGCAACAGCTGACTCGTCGTACCGGCCGAGCGACGACTTTCTCGCCCGGCTCAGCGGCTACCTCGAGCGAGCCGACGACTGGGACACCTCGGTCGCCTAGGGCTTAACCACGTCGATCCAAGGAATTCCCGTTCGATCCATCGCCTGCGATGAGGGGAACGGGAATCCTTGGATCAATTCGCGTTGGGCGGGTCTACTTCGCCAGGAACGCCAACACGTGCTCGTTCCACTCGTCTTTGTGGCTCACGGTGACGCCGTGGGGAGCGCCCTCGATAACGACGAGCTCGCTGTTCGCGACAGCCTCGTGAGTGCGCTTGCCGCTCACCTCGAACGGGACGATGGCGTCGGAGTCGCCGTGGATGACGAGCGTCGGCACGTCGATCTTGGTGAGGTCGTCTCGGAAGTCGGTCGTGGCGAACGCGACGGTGCAGTCGAGGGTGCCCTTCGGCGAGGCCAGCTCGGCGATCGCCAGGTTGTAGGCGACCTGCTCGTCGCTCACGAGCGGCTTGTTGATGAGCGACGGCTTGCCGGCCGTGAAGAACATCTTGACGAACTCGTTGAGGAACTTGGGTCGGTCGCCCACGATGCCGTCATGGAACCACGCGGCGAGATCGTCGTCGACGCCACCCTCGGGGTTGTCGCTCGCCTTGTAGAGGTACGGCGGCACGGCGCTCGCGAAGACGAGCTTGGCGATGCGCTCGGTGCCGTAGAGGCTGACGAAGCGGGCCAGTTCACCGCCGCCCATCGAGAAGCCGATGAGGGTGACGTCCTGCAGGTCGAGCTCGTCGAGCACAGCCTTGAGGTCGGCGGCAAAGGTGTCGTAGTCGTAGCCGTTCCATGGCTGCGACGACTGGCCGAATCCGCGGCGGTCGTAGGTGATGACGCGGTGGCCGGCCTCGACGAGGGCGGGAACCTGCCCCTCCCACGAGCGACCGCTCAGCGGCCAGCCGTGGATGAGGACGACGGGCTTGCCCTGGCCGTAGTCCTCGTAGTGGAGTTCGACGGCGGAGCCGGAAGACTGGGGAACGGTGACGAAAGGCATGGAATGCTCCTTCTCATGTCGGGAATGGTGCTTCTGACGGTACGCCGCGCGGGATCCTGCCCTCGGATGCGATGCGCAGGGTTGTCCCCCGGCCCGGCTTGAAGGTGCGCCTTCCGGAGCGGAGCGGCTCCGAGCCGGGGGGCCGACCGGGGCCAAGCCGAGCACAGCAGAACACCCCGCCCGCGCCCTACCCCCAGCCGCCGAGATACGCCTCGACGTCGACCGCGGCAGGGTCGAGCGCCGTGACGCCGGGCAGCACGACCGACGCCCGCTCGAACAGGTCGTCTCGCCCCCAGCGAGACGCCCGGGCAGCGGCCCGCGTCGACCGCACGACGCAGAGCGGCTCGCCGTCGTCGGCATCCACGACCTCCAGCGATCCGAGCGACTCGGCGCCGAGCCGGACGACGGCCTCGGCGAGCGCGGAGCCCCTGACCCGGAGGGGGCGGAGGACGTCGACGAGGATCCTGCACTTCGCACTCGACGCATCGCCCCCGGGCAACCCCGCCAGCGGCAACGCCTCGGCCAGCGAGTCGAGCGTGACGAACCACGCGGCATCCCACCCGGTGACCTCCTCAGGCGCAGTGACGCCATCGGGCACGGAGACGAGCACATCGGCGAACCGTCCGCGCAGCCCGCGAGGCCCCGACCCCGGCACCGGGATCAGCTCGGCGAGCCGCACTGACTCCTCGTTCTTGCGCGCGAGCGCCGCCTCGGGGCGCCCCGACCACTCGGGTCCGTCGTGCCAGGCGATCGCCGTCGGCACGTGGGCGAGAACGGCGCCGGCGAGCCAGGCGCGGTAGGCCCACTCCCAGTCCTCTCCCCCATAGCGGTCGAATGATTCGTCGAAGCCGCCGCTGGCGTCGAACAGCTCGGCGCTGCAGGCGACGACCGCGCCGATCACGAACCGGTACGAGCGGTCGTCGGCGTCGAGCAGGTTGCGGCTGCGGGCGTAGGCGTCGTCGAGCCAGCGCGGGGCGGGCAGCGCGGTCAGCGGCGCAACGACTTCGATGCGTGCGTCGGCGTCGACCTCGTCGAACACGGCATGCAGGCGGCGTCCGACCGTCACGACGTCGGGTGCGAGCGCCGGAAGCCTCGTCAACTCGGTCAGATACGACGGCTCGGGCGCGGTATCGGCATCGAGAAAGCACAGGATCCGGCCCGACGCCCGAGCCACCCCCGCATTCCGGGCGGCTGCGAGCCGGAACCCGCGGTCCTCCTGCACGATGAGGATGACTCCGTCCGGCACAGTCGGCGGCGTGATGGACCCGTCGTCGACCACGATGATCTCGAGCCGCTCGGGCGGGTGGTCCTGTCGCTTCAGCGCGAGGAGCGTTCGGTCGAGCTGGCTCTGCTGCTCGTAATGGGCGATGATCACCGAGACGAGGGGTGGCTCGTCCGGTCGCACGCCGTCGAGACGGTCCCACTCGTTCCGCGGAAGAGCGATGCCCCGGGGCCTGGAAGCGGCGGAGGGTGTCACCACGCGATGCTCTCCCACCAGGTGAGGTACGAGGCGGCGGCATCATCGAGCGTCGGCCCGATGGGGTGGCCCGGGTGGAGGAACGTGGACGCCGGATCCTGATGTCTCGCCCGTATCGCGTCGGCCAGGTCATCGAGGGCGGTCAGATGCAGGGTTCCGGGGCGCAGTGCGGCCATCTCGCGGGTGTAGCGGGTGTCGACCACTGTTGGTCTCCGCCCCTGCTCTGCCCAATCGAGGAGCGAGCGGGACGCCGAGTAGTGCCGGTGCGCGACCAGGGGGATGCCCGCGGTGAGACAACGAGCACGGTACTCGGCGGGTTCGAGGTAGCCGGTGACCGTGAAGTCGACGCCGAGTTCGGTGGCTCGGGCCGCGAACCGGTCGGCTTCGACCTCGTGGCCTGGCGAGATTCCACCGAGGGCCGTGACAGATGCCGACGCGCCGGTGCGCGCCGACACGAGGGCCGCCGCCTCGATCGCGTCGTCATGCCCTTTGCCCGGGTAGACGTAGCCGGCGAGGAGCACTTCGAGGGCGCCCGGTGTCGGCGGGACTGGAGGGGTAGGAGGCGACAGGGGGTGACGGGTACCCAGCGGGATCACGGCCACCCGGAGGTCGGCACCGAGATGCTCGTGCACGAGCAACTCTTCGTGGTGGCTGTTGACCACCACGCCGGCCGCTGCGTCGGCAATCGCCCGATAGGCCGTCGACCTCCGAGCCACGTTGCGCTCGCCGTCGGAGGCCTGAGGAACATCGTGGAGTGTGACCGTGACCCGCCCTGCCCCGAGGAGGCGCACTACGCGGGCGGTCGCCTCCTCTAGCGAGGCGCCGTAGAGACCGTCGGTGATGTGCAGGTGAACGCGGCCGTAGCGACGGATGAGCGCCTCGGCGTCGTCGGCCGAGTCGACATGGTGGACGTCTCCACCCGTCTGAAGTCGAGCCACCGCCTCCGCCGTTTCTCGGGCGTATTCCGTGACCCCGTGGTGGAGTGGGCCGACAAGGATCTGGGCGGGAGGTGAAGTAGACACTCGGGCGAACCTTGCACGGCCACTGGCCCTTCGTCAATGGGGTAGACACAGAAAGATCCGAATTCACATTCGCTGCGTAGCCTGCACAGAGTGCCCACCGGGGGTGCCGACTCGACCCCTACGGAGCCTCTATGACGCAGACCCTCTGCGTCGCTTCCGTACCCGCAGGTCATCCTTACATCGCTCGTGCTCTGGCAGCCCCGATCGGTGCCCCAGTGCAGGTTCGGGTTCTACCTGATCCACAGCCCGTGGGTGCACCGGCGGGCCAGTGGTGGCCGCCCGCGATCGTGGCTTCCGGGTGGATCGACTCGCACCGCGCCGACGCCGACCTGCTGCACCTCCACTTCGGCCTGGAGTCGTTCACCGTCGACGAACTCGTCGCCGCAGTGGATGCCGCTCACGACGCGGGCTGGCCGGTCGTCTACACCGTGCACGACCTCGAGAATCCCCAGCTGGTCGACCAGGCACCCCACGTCCGACAGCTCGACGCGCTACTCCCCCGCGTCGATGCCGTGGTGACCCTCACTCCCGGCGCCGCGAGCGAGATCGCCGAGCGTTGGGGCCGGACGGCCCTCGTGCTCCCCCACCCGCGCCTCCTGCCCAACGACGTCGAACCGCCCCGCGGTCTCGCGCACGACCTTCCCGTGATCGGAGTCCATCTGAAAGACCTGCGCCCGAGCGTCGATGGGGCGGCCACCGTGCGAATCCTCCTCGGCGCGCTCGATCTTCTCCGAGACCGGGGTGTCAACGCCACGGGTGAAGTCCGCCTGCACCGGCGTGTGCGCGACGACGAGCAGCGGGAGCAGATCCGTTTTCTCTGCGCGGAGCGCTCCGACGTCGTGCTGATCGAACACAACCGCCTCGACGACGAGGCTCTCGCGGAGGCCCTCGCGCACCTCGACGTGTGTGTGCTGCCGTATCACTCGGGCACCCACTCGGGCTGGCTCGAACTCTGCTGGGATCTCGGCGTCGCCGTCGCCGTGCCCGACGTCGGGTACCTCCGCGAGCAGCACGACGACGAAGCGACGATCGCGGGCTTCTCGCGGGAGGGCCTCGACGGCGATCGCGTCGAATCGCTGGCCGGCGCAATCGCGCGTCTCCTCGACTCGGCTCCCGAGCCCGGCAGCGAGGCGCGTCACGATCTGGCCGTTCGTCGCCTTGAAGAGCGCACCACGACCGACGAGATGACGGCGCGCGCCCACGCCGACCTCTACTCCGATCTTCTGGCCGAGCGGTCGTGACGGTGGCTCTGCGCATCGTCATGATCGCTCCCCTGCGCTTTCCGATCCACGCTCCCTTCGCGGGAGGCCTGGAATCGGCCGTCTGGAACGAGATCCGACTACTTCGTGCCCGTGGGCACCGGGTCGAACTGATCGCAACCGAAGGATCCGACTACCTCGAGGGCGGCCCGCGCGCGTTCGTGCTGCCCGCGGTCGACTGGCACGGCGACCCCGCAGCGGCTGACGACACCTACCCGCCGGGGTACCTCGGCCGCGCCCTGCCCGCTCTCGACCGCGCTCTCGCGGTGGTGGCCGAGCGCGCCGCGGCCGGCGACATCGACATCGTCGTCAACCACTGCCTGCACGGCCTTCCCCTCGCCCGCGCCGGAGAGATCGGCGTGCCGATGGTGTCCACTCTCCACACGCCCATCGTGCCGGAGCTCGTCGCCTCGCACGCCACCGGTCGGGGGCGCGGCAGCCGGTTCCTCGCGGTGAGCGGACACACGTCTCGCACCTGGTCGGTCGAGGGCGTCCACTCGGCGGTCTTGCACAACGGCGTCGACACCGACGTCTGGCCCCGGGGCGACGGCGGAGAAGGCCTGGTCTGGTTCGGCCGGATCAACCACGAGAAGGCACCCCACCTCGCGCTCCAGGCCGCCCATCTGATGGGACGACCGCTGACGATCGCCGGCCGGATCGGCGATCAGACGTACTTCGACGAAGAGGTCGCTCCCCTCCTCGACGGCGACCGGCAGTACGTGGGACCGCTCGGCACGACCGAGCTCGCGAGCCTCGTTCGTCGGAGTGCGTGCGCTCTGACGACGCCGCTGTGGGACGAGCCCTTCGGCCTGGTCACCCCGGAGGCACTCCTCTCGGGAACCCCCGTCGCCGCATTCGCGATCGGCGGCATCACCGAGCTCGCCGTCGGGTCGATCGGACTCACGACGGTTCCGGTCGGCGACGTCGCCGCTCTCGCCGCAGCCGCGACCGCACTCATCGCCCAGAGCGACGCCGACCCCGCGTTCCGGGCGACGGTGAGTCACGCCGCCGCCTTGCGCTTCTCGCTCTCCAGCCGCATCGTGGCCCTCGAGCAGATCTTCGCCGAAGCTATCGCCGACGAAGCCCTCACAGAGAACGGTCGGACGGACTACGGCAGCGACGACGACGAATCCGACAGCGGTGCTCTCGAGCGAGCATCCGCCGCATGAGCCGTCCGACCATCGGCTGGTACGTGCACCATCACGGCCACGGGCACATCACTCGGTTCCTCGCCATCCGCCCTCAGCTCGACGCCGACGTGGTCTGCTTCAGCACTCTCGAAGCACCGAGCCCCCTTCCCGATCGGACCATCTGGATCCAGCTCGACCGTGACGACCTGGCCGAGACCGACTCCGGCGGCAGCCTCTCCGAACCGGCAGATGCCGACCCCACCGCTGCGGGTCTGCTGCACTGGGCTCCGCTCGGCCATCGCGGGCACCGCTCGCGGCTGGCCCGCATCGCGGCGGAGATCGTGAAGCACCCCGTCGCCGCCTTCGTCGTCGATGTCTCAGCCGAGGTGACCCTGTTCGTGCGCCTGCTGGGAATCCCCGTGGTGCTCGTCGGGCAGCCCGGGCGTCGCACCGACGACGCGCACAAGATGGCGTTCCGGGCGGCCAGTCGGATCCTCGCCCCCTGGCCCGCGGGCGTCGTCACCCAGCCGGACTTCGGCGACGGCGTCGACGTCGTCCACACGGGCGGAATCTCTCGCTACGACGGCCGCCAGCCCCTGTCCGACGACACACGATCGGGAGTGCTGGTGATGCTCGGGTCGGGCGGCGGCGACGTCAGCGACGACGACCTGCGAGCCCTCGACGAGGCCCTGCCCGAGGAGACGATCACCGTGCTCGGGCCCGGGCGCGACTGGCAGGACGACCCGTGGCAGGCGCTTTCGTCGGCCGAGATCGTCATCTCGTGGGCCGGTCAGAACTCGATCGCCGACCTGGCCGCGGCCGGCGCGCGCGGCATCGTGATTCCGCAGCAGCGGCCCTTCGACGAACAGGTCGAGATGGCGACCGCCCTCGAACACGCCGGACTCGCAGTCGTCGAGCGCGGCTGGCCCGAAGCGTGGCAGTGGCCGTCGGTGCTCGATCGGGCGCGAGCGCAGGATCCCACGTGGTCGGCCTGGCAGACGACCGGTGCGGCCGAGCGCGCCGCGGCAGCGATCCTCGACCTGGCAGAGGAGTGGTCGCGGTGACGGCCTCGACGACTGATTCGGCGGTGCCCTCCCCGCCACCCGCGACCGCCGTGGTGACGCTGGCCTCGGCAGCCCGGCGGGCCCACGTCGACAACCAGCTGGCGGTGGTCGGTCGGTCGAGCGGGGTGCGCCGGATCCTCGTCTGGCTCGGCGACGACTCCCCCACCGGCATCGACGCCGACGTCGTGCTGTCGGTGCCGCCCGGGCCCGATGGCCTGCGCCTGGCGGCCGCCCGCAACGCCGGCGCCGATCGGGCCGTGGCAGACGGTGCCGGGCTCGTCGTGTTCCTCGATGCCGACTGCGTGCCGGATCCTTCGCTCTTTTCCGCCTATGCCGCCGCCTCGGCCGCGCAGCCGGAAGCCGTGCTGTGCGGGCCGGTGACGTACCTTCCGCCCGGCGTCGACTCCCTCGACCCGGCCGCCCTCGACCGGCACCGGTCGCCCCACGCGGCACGCCCGGCGCCGCCCAGGGGCCAGGTCGTGCTCGCCCCGGCCGACGACTACCGCCTGTTCTGGTCGCTGTCGTTCGCGCTGACGGCAACCGCGTGGAGTACCGGGCCGCGGTTCGACGAGACGTTCGAGGGGTACGGCGGCGAAGACACCGACTTCGCCTACCGACTGCGATCGGCCGGGGTGCCGCTGGCCTGGGTGGGCGGCGCCGACGCCTACCACCAGCATCACCCGACCACCTCGCCTCCGGTCGCACACCTCGACGACATCCTGCGGAACGGTGCCCTGTTCGCGCGCACCTGGGGCGAATGGCCGATGCTCGGCTGGCTGGAGGCCTTCGAGCGTGACGGGCTCGTGCGGCGCGATGTCTCGGGCTGGGTCCGCGTCTGAATCCCCGGCCCGCTCACCGAATGCGGCGCAGACACGTCCGACGGCGCACGATGGAAGCATGACGGACCAGCACCGCAACGACCGCCCCTTCCTTCGTGAGATCGTGCTAATCCGGCACGGCGAGAGCCTGGCTAACGTGGCTGCGGCCCGAGCCGACGCCGACGGATCCGAGACGATCGATGCTCCCGCCCGCGACGCGGACGTCGAGCTGAGCGAGACCGGCGAGGGCCAGGCCACGACGCTCGCTGCGCCGCTGCGTGCTCTCGTCGACGATTCCACAGAGGTGTGGTCGTCAACGTACCGCCGAGCGCGCCAGACGATCGAGATCGGTCTCGCCCAGGCGGAGATCGAGGATCACCCCGTTCGCCTCGACGAGCGGCTCCGCGATCGTGAGCTCGGGATCCTCGACCTCCTGACGCGCCTGGGGGTCGCGCGCCGGTTCCCCGACGAACAGAGACGCCGCGACTGGCTCGGCAAGTTCTCGTATCGAGCACCGGGTGGTGAGTCATGGGCCGACGTCGCGCTGCGACTCCGGTCGTTCCTCCGCGACGTCGAAGCGGTGGACGACATCGCCGAGACTCCCCCTGGGCGCCTGGTGATCGCGACCCACGACGCCATCGTCACGCTCTTCGTGTACGTCTGCACCGGCCTCACCGAGGCCGAGCTCCTGGACTTCGCCTCTCACCACCTCGTGGCCAACGCCTCCGTGACGACTCTGACCAGGGCGACCCGAGGGGGATCCTGGTCGCTCGCCTCGTTCTCGGACGTCACCCACCTCGAGACGGTCGGCGAGACCGTCACAGCGCACCCCGGAGACCGCAATGACACCTGAGCCGAACACCTCGCCCCCCGACGCTTCCATCGTGCCGATCACACCCGCACTGCTGCGCACCTGGCCTCTGCCGGAGCCCGGCGACGGCAAATACGGCCGCGGGCAGGTCGTCGTGGTCGGCGGTGCGCGTCGTTCGCCCGGCGCCGCCATGCTGGCGTCGCTCGCGGCCCTCCGAGTCGGGGCCGGACGCCTGACGATCGCCCTCGGCGACTCAGTGGCCGACCATGTCGCCGTCGCGATCCCGGAGTGTGGTGTCGTCGGCCTGCGCGAGACAGCCGAGGGCCATATAGCCGGTGACAGCCTCGATCGGGCCTCCGACGACATGGCCGGTGCCGACGCCGTCCTCGTCGGGCCGGGCCTCGACGATGCCGATGAGGCGGCCGACCTCGTCAGCGACCTCGCGAATCACGTCAGCGCCGACACAGTGCTGGTGTTGGACGCCTATGCGCTCGGCGTCCTCGAACGCGACGACGTCTCGGTTCAGGCCTTCGCCAGCCGACTCGTGCTCACGCCGAACTCGAGCGAGGCCGAGCGCCTGCTCGGACGCGAGGTCGTGGATCCAGATCACGACATCCCCGAAATCGCTCGCCGGTTCGAGGCGGTCGTCTCGTGCGGCGGCCTCGTGGCGAGCCCCGACGGCCGGGTATGGCGCTCCGGCACGGGAAGCTCGGGTCTCGGCACGTCCGGGAGCGGTGACGTGCTCGGGGGCGCCATCCTCGGGCTGTGTGCCCGAGGAGCCTCGGTCGAGCAGGCGGCTGTCTGGGCCACACAGGCGCACGGAGCGGCGGGAGACCGGCTCGCCGTGCAGGTCGGACCGCTCGGGTACCTCGCTAGTGAGCTGCTGGCCGAGCTGCCGCGGGTCCTGGTCGAGGTCGGCGCCTAGAGGCCATGACTGCGGCCGACGAGGCGGTGAGGCGCGCCGCCGATGACTTGTACGCCGTCGCCCCGGCGGACTTCGTTGCCGCCCGGAAGCGGATAGCCGCCCATCAAGAGGATCGAGCTATCCGTGCGCGCATCGCCGCACTGCCCAAACCCGTCGTGGCGGCCTCCCTTATCAACGCATTCGTCCGGTCGACGCCCGGCGCGCTCGACGGGGTGAACGACGTTGGGGCGCGACTGCGCGGCGCCGAAGAGAGCGGTGATGCGGTGAGCCTCCGTGCACTCGCGTCCGCGCGCCGCACGGCAATTGCGAACGTCGTTCGTGCGGCGATGGAGAACGCAGGATCCGACGTGCCCGGTTCCACCCGGGACGCCGTCCAGGCTTCGTTCCAGGCGGTAGTCCTCTCACCCGCTGCGGCAGCGGCAATCGCGAGCGGGATGCTGATCAAGCCCCTTGCCCCCGGTGACGACCCCGGTGCCGTGACCGCGCTCCCGGTCGACGCGAGCGCAGCAGATCCGACACACGCGCAGGCGGTCTCTGCCTCCGGTACGAAGCCGTCCGCTGCGAAAGCGGACTCCCCCGCGAGCAGACACGCCCGGGCGACCGCGATCGCCGCCGTCCACAAGGCCGAAGGTGAAGTCGTCAAAGCCCAGTCGAGACTCGCGGATGCAGAGGACGCCGTATCCGGCGTTCGCGCGGAGCGCGATCAGGTGCGCCAGCGGCTCTCAGACCTCAGGGACGAGATCTCCGACCTCGAAGAACGCGAATCCGAGCTGGGCGCCGAGCTGTCGCAGGCGCAGCGCTCCCGGCGCAATGCCGCCGGAGCAGAGCGCGCCGCCCGCACCCGCGCGTCGGCCCTCCGACGTAAGGCGACCTAAGCCCCGCGGCGGCTAGGGAGTCGCCGCGCTGAGCTCGAGGTTGATGTCGTCGGGATCCTGCAGCGACAGCACCACCTGGTTGAACGTCGGCAGGTCGGTGACCTCGCCGTGCTCGATGCCGGCCTCCGAGAGTCGCTCGGCCGCCCGGTGCAGATCGTCGACGCTCGCCACCCGGAAACTCACGTGGTCGAGCCCCACCCGGTTCGGATCGAAGGTATCGCCCGGCTTCGCCACCGGACGCAGGCCGAGCGTCTGCCCCTGGAAGGTGAACGAGCAGCCGCCGTAGGTGCGCCACGGGTCGTCGTGAATGGTCGGGTCGTCGATCTGGTCGCTGAAGTCGCTGCCCGGCGCCATGCCGAACAGCTGCTCGTAGAAGGCCTTGCTGCGGTGGATGTCGGTGACGGTGAGGCGAACATGGGCGAACCCGCTCGGCGTGACAATGGCGTCGTTCATACCCTCCAGCTAAGCGCGACGCACCCTCGGATGGCCACGGCGCCCCTGGCAGACGAGGGTTTTCTGGACATTCGGGGGTGCGTCGAGCGCGTCACCATGTACCCCTAGGGGCGCGCGCGGAGAACGGCCAGACCGAGGGCCTCGAGAAAGGCGCCCCACTCGGTGGGCGTCGTGCGGCTGCTCCGCCGGATCGATGTCTCCGAGAACAGACTCGGCCGAGAACGCGGGCGCGCACCTATGAGATGGAGGTCGAACGTGTCGCCGTTCTTCGACACGAGCACCTCGGAAACGGTGCTGAGAGCGATGTGCTGGAGGGGCGGTCGGTCGAGCTTTGACCGATACAGGAGTGTGTCGCCGACGAGCTCGACGTACCCCGTCACGCCGCGGACGACGAGAGTTGCGGCGGGTGCGGCCGGGGCTGAACTGGGCGCAGCGGATTCGGGCGATGCGGGAGCCGGTGACGACGAGGATCCGGCCCGCGTCCGATCGGTCCAGCGCGTGCCGTCCCACCACCGCTCGACCTCGGGGTCGGCGTCGGGGTACCAGCCCGCCGGTGCACCCGGCGGAGGAAGGTCGCTCACGGGTCTCGCCCCTTTCCGGCGACGCCGCCGTTACCTGATTGAGACACAGATGTTTGTGTTCAGGTGACGATACCGCTTACGATTGCCCACAGCTTGTGAGCGCTCACAACGACCGAATCGCCACCTTGACATTGGAGTCTTGCCATGACGACACTCGTCTTCACCTGAGACTCCTCGCGCTTCGCTCGCTCCGGTCCGGCCACCAGGCAGACCCGCGATCACACGCATCTCCACCTTCACCCGGGTCGCGCACCCCTGCGCTGCCCCATCTCGCAGTCACAGATCACCACCTCCCGAACAACACCACACAACACAAAAGGAACAACATGAAGACAAAGAAGTTCTTCGTCGGCGTCGCAGCCATCGGACTCGCTTTCTCCCTCGCCGCCTGCTCCGGTGGTCGCGGCGGCTCCGGTAGCACCGGTGGCGACGACAACAAGGGCGCCCTCGTCGGCGTCGCGATGCCCACCAAGGTCTCGGAGCGCTGGATCAAAGACGGCAACGCCGTCAAGAGCGACCTCGAGAAAAAGGGCTACAAGGTCGACCTCGAGTACGCCGACAACAAGATCCCCACCCAGGCGCAGCAGGTCAGCAACATGATCACCAAGGGCGCCAAGGTGCTCATCGTGGCCTCGATCGACGGTGGCTCGCTCAGCGACCAGCTCGACGCGGCGGCGAAGGCCGGCATCAAGGTCATCTCGTACGACCGCCTCCTCACGGGCAACAAGAACGTCGACTACTACGTCTCGTTCGACAACTACAAGGTCGGCGTCGACCAGGCCACCAGCCTTCTGACCGGACTCGGCGTCCTCGACGCCGACGGCAAGAAGACCGGCGACAAGAAGGGCCTCAACATCGAGCTCTTCGCCGGTAGCCCCGACGACAACAACGCCACGTTCTTCTTCAACGGCGCGATGGACACCCTCAAGCCCTACATCGCCGATGGCACGCTCATCGTCGGATCGGGCCAGACCGGCTTCACTCAGGCCGCAACCCTGCAGTGGGACCCGGCAACCGCCAAGTCGCGCATGCAGAACCTGATCGCGAAGTCGTACTCCGGCGGAAAGAACGTCGACGGCGTCCTCTCGCCCTACGACGGCATCTCGATCGGCATCATCTCGGCGCTCCAGGGCGCCGGCTACGGCACGTCGTCGAAGCCGCTCCCGGTCATCACCGGCCAGGACGCCGAGGCCGCTTCGGTCAAGTCGATCGTCGCGGGTGAGCAGTACTCCACCATCTACAAAGACACGCGCCAGCTGGCGACCGAGTCCGTCACGATGGCCGACGACCTGCTGACCGGCAAGACCCCCGAGGTCAACGACACGAAGACGTACGACAACAAGGTCAAGGTCGTTCCGACCTTCCTGTTCCAGCCCACCGTCGTCACCAAGGACAACTACAAGAAGGTCCTGATCGACAGCGGTTACTACACCGAGGCCGACCTCAAGTAGGTCGCCCCGGGGCGAGGCGGGCCGCGCACTCCGCGGCCCGCCTCGCTCTTCTGCCCCACATCCCCACTCAGAACCCGAGCAAGGAGCCCCTGTGGCGAACACCATCCTCGAGATGCGTGAGATCACCAAGACCTTCCCCGGCGTCAAAGCCCTCCAAGACGTCACTCTGGAGGTCGAACGCGGCCAGGTCCACGCGATCTGCGGTGAAAACGGCGCCGGCAAGTCGACGCTGATGAAGGTGCTCTCCGGCGTCTACCCCGCCGGAAGCTTCGACGGCCAGATCCTCCTCGACGGCAAGCCCGTCGACTTCAAGAACATCAACGACTCCGAAGACGCGGGCGTCGTCATCATCCACCAGGAGCTGGCCCTCAGCCCGTTCCTGTCGATCGCCGAGAACATCTTCCTCGGCAACGAGCGATCGAAACGCGGCTTCATCGACTGGAACGACACCAACCTCGAGGCGGCGAAGCTGCTCGCCCGGGTCGGTCTGCGCGACAACCCCATCACGAAGATCGTCGACATCGGAGTCGGCAAGCAGCAGCTGGTCGAGATCGCGAAGGCGCTCTCCAAGAAGGTCAAGATCCTGATCCTCGACGAGCCGACCGCCGCTCTGAACGACGACGACTCTGCTCACCTGCTCGACCTCATCAAGAGCCTGCAGGGCCAGGGCATCACGTCGATCATCATCAGCCACAAGCTCAACGAGATCAAGGCGATCGCCGACAAGGTCACGATCATCCGCGATGGCAAGACCATCGAGACGCTCGACATGCACGGCGACGAGGTTTCGGAAGACCGGATCATCAAAGCGATGGTCGGCCGCGACCTCGAGAGCCGCTACCCCGACCACACGCCGAACATCGGCGAAGAGCTGCTGCGGATCGAGGACTGGACGGTTCACCACCCCCTCGACGCCACCCGCGAGGTCGTGCACCATGCCAACCTCAACGTGCGCGCCGGTGAAATCGTCGGTATCGCCGGCCTGATGGGCGCCGGTCGCACCGAGCTCGCGATGAGCGTGTTCGGCCACAGCTACGGCACCAACATCTCGGGCACCGTCTACAAGCGGGGCACGCCGATCAAAACGAACACCGTCTCGAATGCGATCAAGAACGGTCTGGCATACGCCACCGAAGACCGCAAACGCTACGGTCTCAACCTGATCGACGACATCAAGCGGAACATCTCTGGTGCGGCGCTGAACAAGCTCGAGCACCTCGGCTTCGTCGATGCCTCGAAAGAGACGACCGTTGCCGACAAGTACCGCAAAGACATGAACATCAAGGCTCCGAACGTCTCGGTGCTCACCGGCAAGCTGTCGGGCGGCAACCAGCAGAAGGTCGTCCTCTCGAAGTGGATGTACTCGGATCCTGAGGTCCTCATCCTCGACGAGCCCACCCGCGGCATCGACGTCGGCGCGAAGTACGAGATCTACACGATCATCAACCGCCTCGCCGATCAGGGGAAGGGCGTCATCGTCATCTCCTCCGAGCTGCCCGAGCTCCTCGGAATCTGCGACCGCATCTACACGCTCTCGGAAGGGCGCATCACGGCGGACGTCCCCCGTGACCAGGCGACCCCCGAGTACCTCCTTAAATACATGACTCAAGAACGAGAGGCCCCGGTCAATGAGCGCGACATCTGACCTCAAATCCCCCCGCCAAGACCTGGTCCCCGGCAAGCAGCCCGGTCCGATCGGCTCAGCCGTCAGCTACCTGACCGGCCAGCTCCGTCAGATCGGCCTGTTCATCGCGCTGATCGTGATCGTGCTGTTCTTCCAGGTCGCGACCAACGGCATCACCCTCCGTCCGATCAACGTGTCGAACCTGGTGATCCAGAACAGCTACATCCTGATCCTCGCGATCGGCATGGTGATGATCATCATCGCCGGCCACATCGACCTCTCGGTCGGTTCGGTCGTCGCGTTCATCGGCGCCATGTCCGGTGTCATGATCACCCAGTGGGGTCTGCCCTGGTGGGCCGCGATCATCCTCTGCCTCATCCTGGGAGCCCTCGTCGGCGCCTGGCAGGGGTTCTGGGTGGCGTACTTCGGCATACCGGCGTTCATCGTCACCCTGGCCGGAATGCTCGCGTTCCGTGGAGCGGCGCAGATCGCCCTGCAGAACCAGCAGATCTCGCCCTTCCCGTCGCAGTTCCGCGCCCTCGGCTCGGGATTCCTCCCGTCGATCGGCGAAAGCGGCTACGAGCCGCTGACCCTCATCATCGGCGCGGTGGCCGCGATCGCGATCATCCTGTCTGGTCTCCGCGGTCGTGCCGTGCGTCGCAAGTACGAGCTCGAAGACGAACCGTTCCTGTGGTTCATCGTCAAGATGGCCTTCACCGTGGCGCTCGTCGTCTACGTTGCCTTCCTGCTCGCCAGCTACTCGGGAACCCCGATCGTCCTCGTCGTGCTCGGCGCGCTCGTGATCATCTACGCCTCGGTCATGCGCAACTCGGTCTTCGGCCGCCACACCTATGCGATCGGTGGCAACCTCCAGGCCGCTGCCCTCTCGGGTGTCAAGACGAAGCGCGTCACGTTCCTCCTGTTCGTCAACATGGGTGTCATCTCGGCTCTCGCCGGCCTGGTCTTCACCGGACAGCTGAACCTCGCCAGCCCGTCGGCCGGTACCGGATTCGAGCTCGACGCCATCGCGGCCGTCTTCATCGGTGGCGCTGCCGTCACAGGTGGTATCGGTACCGTGCCGGGCGCCATCGTCGGTGGTCTGATCATCGGAATCCTGAACAACGGAATGTCGATTCTCGGCGTCGGAACCGAGTACCAGTCGCTCATCAAGGGGCTCGTGCTCTTGGCCGCAGTCGCGTTCGACGTCTTCAACAAGCGCCGCGCCGCCTCGTCCATCAAGTAGCGAAGCGCACCACCCCCGTCAATCGGCCCCGAACGCTCGTCGTTCGGGGCCGATCGCCTTTCCTCGGACGACCCGACCCGAGATTCACCCGACACCCGTCGGCCAGCCCGATGTGAGCGATCACATGTCACCCGAAGGACACCCCGTGAAGGCACTCAAGACGCGACAGGCGACGATCTTCGACGTGGCGCGACTGGCCGGGGTCTCGCACCAGACCGTCTCGCGCGTGCTGAACAACCTGCCGAACGTCCGCCCGACAACCCGCGAGAAGGTCGAGGTCGCCATCCGGCAGCTGAGCTACACCCCCTCTCCCGCGGCGCGGGCCCTGGTCACCCGACGCTCCGCCACCATCGCGGTCTTGAACACGGGAGCAGCCGACTTCGGACCGGCGAGCATCGCGATCGGCCTGTGCGAGGCCGCGGGGCCCGCGAACTACACCGTGACGATGTCGAACTCGGGTGGGTCGGATCCTGAGTCCATTCGCTCCGTGATCGTGCAGTTCGTGCGACAGAACGTCGAAGCCATCGTCGTGATCGCTGCCCGCACCGCGAGTCTCGAGGCGCTCTCGGGCATCGACCTCGACATCCCCCTGCTGACGATCGAGTCGGCCGGTCGGCCCGGGTTCCACAGCGTCTCGCTTGACCAGTACCGCGGTGCCCGCCTGGCGGTACGGCACCTGATCGACCTCGGCCACACGCGCATCGAGCACGTGGCCGGGCCCTCCGACTCCCTCGACGCTCTCGAGCGACTGCGCGGCTGGCGGGACGAGCTCGGTGAGGCCGGCATCGCGGCCCCCCGCCCCCTGCAGGGGTCCTGGACACCCGACTCAGGATCCGACGCGGCCACAGAACTGCTCGCCCGGTCCGATCGCGGCACGGCCGTGTTCGTCGCCAACGACCAGATGGCACTCGGCTTCATGCACACGCTCGAGCGCGCCGGCATCCGCGTGCCCGACGACATCAGCGTGATCGGCTACGACGACATCCCCGAGGCCGCGTACTTCACTCCCCCGTTGACCACGATGAAGCAGGACTTCGACGCGCTGGGTCGCCAGATCATGGGGCATCTGCTCGAAGTGCTGCGGGATCCTTCCGCTCCGTCGCCCACCCGCTTCGTGCCGTCGCTCGTCGTGCGGGAGTCGGTGCGGGCGGTTCGGTAGCGTGCGGCTGGCTGCGCGCGGGCTCGTTGGCGAGGTGACGCGAATCGGCCGGCGTCGCGCGCCGCGGCGCTGTTACCTTGGCCGATTCCCGCGAGGTCGGCGGGCCCTATCAGGTCAGGTCTCGAGCCCGGAAGCAATCGACGCGACGGGAACCACCCAAATATCGCCGACCCCCTCGCCCACGGAGACCGAGCTGACAACGGCCCCGGGCACGAGACCGAGCTGCTGCGCCCGGACGAGCTCCGATGGGTCGGCGTCAGAGACGCGCACGACCCGGTACTCCCCGGGAGGCGCCACCGCAAGGCGCACTGCGTCACCCGGCACGGCCGTCGCCCCCTCCCGCGACGGAATCGGGTCGCCGTGCGGGTCGGCGACGGGCCGCCCGAGGAAGTCGTCGATCCGATCGATCAGCGTCGTCGACACGGCGTGCTCGAGCCGCTCCGCCTCGTCGTGCACCTCGCTCCAGCCGTAGCCGAGGCTGGTGACGAGAAACGTCTCGATCAGCCGGTGTCGCCGAACCATGTCGAGCGCGAAGCTCGTTCCGCGAGGCGTGAGACTGACCGGACGATAGGGCTCGTAGTCGACGAGGCCCTGGGTTGCGAGCCGGCGCATCGTGTCGGTGACGTTGGCGGGAGTCGTACCGAACCGCTCGGCGAGGCCCTTTGCCGTGATCGGCGGATCGCCCCACTCCGTCGCCGCCCAGATCGCCTTGACGTAATCCTGGGCGACGGAGCTGATCGAATCGGTGTCCACGGCTGTCGACTCTACGGCCCGGCCACTGTCAACACGACGAGCACCACGTTGAGCAGGCCGATCGAAGCAGTAACGACCCAGGCGACGACGGTCAGGATCCGGTGGTTTGCAAACACCCCCATGATCGAGTGGTCGCTGGTGTACTTCACCAGCGGCACCAGCGCGAACGGGATGCCGATGCTCAGCAAAACCTGGCTGAGAACGAGCGCCCGGGTCGGTTCGAATCCTGTCGACAGGATCACCAGCGCCGGGATGAGGGTGACGACTCGGCGCACCAGGAGGGGGATGCGGAGGTGCAGCAGCCCCGCCATGATCGTGGAGCCGGCGTAGCACCCGACCGACGTCGAGGCGAGGCCGGACGCGAGGAGCCCGACACCGAAGATCACCCCGACGGCCGGGCCGAGGGCCGCCACCACGGCGGCGTGGGCCCCCTCGATCGTGTCGGTGCCGTCGACACCACGAAGGCTCGAGGCGGCGAGCAGCAGCATGGCGACGTTGACCGTGCCGGCGAGCACAAGAGCGAGCACGACGTCGACGCGCGTCGCTTTGAGGAGCCGTCGGATCCTGGGCTCTTCGAGGGTGGCGCCGTGCCGGTCGCGAGCGAGCCCCGAGTGCAGGTAGATGGCGTGGGGCATCACCGTCGCCCCCAGCATGCTGGCGGCCAGCAGCACCGTCTGCGTGCCCTCGAAGCGCGGCACGATGCCCGCGGCCGCGTCGCCCCACGAGACCGGGCTGACGACGACCCCGGCGAGAAACCCGATCGCGATGATGGCCAGGAGCGCGATGATCACGAACTCGAAGGGTCGCTGCCCGCGATGCGATTGGATCGACAGCAGCACCATCGAGATGACGCCGACGATCAGCCCACCGAGGGGTAGCGGAACGCCGAAGAGGATCTGCAGCGCGATGGCGCCGCCGATCACCTCGGCGAGGTCGGTGCCCGCGGCGATCACCTCGGCCTGCGCCCAGAAGAGAAGTCGGCGCCGTCGGGGCAGCCGCTCCCCCAGCAGCTCGGGCAGGCTGCGGCCGGTGACGAGACCGAGCTTCGCCGACAGGTACTGAATGATCACGGCCATCACGTTCGCGGCGACGAGCACCCAGACGAGCAGGTAGCCATACGAGGCGCCGGCGGTGAGGTTCGCGGCGACGTTGCCGGGGTCGACGTAGGCGATCGCAGCGACGAACGCGGGGCCGAGCAGCCACAGCAGTCGGGCCTCGGGGCGCGCACCGGGTCTCGGGCCGCGCTCGCGCGCCAGGGTCGTCGTCTCGAAGTCGCTCACAAAGTTAAGCTAGCTTAAACTGTCGGCGTCCGCCCATGTCGGCGCCGCCGAAATTGTCAGTGCGAGACGCGCGACAGGAACTCCTTCAGAGCGGGGTGCCGCGGCGAGTCAAGCAGCTCGGCGGGCGGGCCCTCCTCGACGACCTCGCCGAGATGCAAGAACACGATGCGGTCGGCGACCTTCCGGGCGAACGACATCTCGTGCGTCGTCATCAGAATGGTCGAGCCCTGCTCTTTGAGCTCGGTCACCAGGTCGAGCACCTCGCCGACGAGCAGCGGGTCGAGAGCGCTCGTCACCTCGTCGAGCAGCAGCAACTCGGGGTTCGTGGCGATGGCCCGGACGATCGCGACCCGCTGCTGCTGGCCACCCGAGAGGCGGTCCGGATACGACGAAGCGAAGGATCCGAGACCGACCCGCTCCAGCAACCGCCTGGCCTCCGTCTCGGCCGCGCCCTTCGCCACGCCGTGCACCTTGCGCGCCGCGAGCGTGACATTGGCCAGCACGGTGAGGTGCGGAAAGAGGTTGAACTGCTGAAAGACGACGCCGATGCGCGACCTCGTGCGGTCGACGTCGATGCGGGGGTCGCTGATGTCGGCCCCCTGGAGCAGGATCTGGCCGTCATCGATGGATTCGAGCAGATTCGCGGTCTTGAGGAGCGTGGATTTGCCGGATCCTGAGGCTCCGATCACGACGATCACCTCGTGCGCGTGCAGCGTCAGATCGATGCCGCGGAGCACGGCGACGCCGCCGAACGACTTGCGGATGCCGCGAAGCTCCAGGACGGGGGCGTGTGCGCTGGATCTTGATGTCTGGTCGTCGCGGCTCTGGTTCTGGTGACTCTGGGTGTCGGGGCTCATACGGCACCGCCGATCTGCTCGCGGCGCTGTTGACGTCTCGCAAGGCCGTCAGTCAGGCGGATCAACGGCAGGCTGATCAGCACGAACAGGAGCCCCGCGACGAAGTACGGCGTGAAGTTGAAGGTCTCGGCCTGAGCGATGTTGGCTGCGCGGACCGCGTCGACCGCCCCGAGGATCGACACCAGACCGACGTCTTTCTGCATCGAGACGAAGTCGTTCATGAGCGCGGGCGTGACCTTGCGAAGCCCCTGCGGCAGCACGACCAGGCGGAGCGTCTGCGCATGCGAGAGCCCCAGCGACCGGGCCGCGAGGCGCTGCGACGGGTGGACCGCCTCCATGCCGGCACGGAGCACCTCGGCCACGTACGACGAGTAGGTGACGATGATCGCGACCGTGCCCCACACCTCGGCCGGGAGCCGCGGGAAGATGCCGAGCCCCGGGATCCCGTAGCCGACGAGGTAGAGCACGATGATCAGCGGCAGGCCGCGAAAGAGGTCGGTGTAGCCGGTCGCCACGACCCGCAGCGGGAAGAACACCGGGCTGCGGAGACCGCGGATCACGGCGAGGAGCGTGGCGAAGATCGCGACGCCGATGCTCGCGAAGAAGAGGATCCGCACGTTGAGCCACAGGCCCTGCAGGATGCTCGGGAACGTGTCGACCGCCACGCCCGGATCGAAGAACGACTGCTGCACCGTCGCCCAGCCCGGAGTGTTGACGACGCCGACCCAGACGAGCGCCACGACGACCACGGTCGACACGATGCTCACCAGGATCGACTGGCGCCCGCGCCGCGACCGGTAGAGACGCCGCTCGACCTCGATCTGAGACGGAGGCGCCGCTACGACGGCGGCGCCATCGCCGGCTGTCACTTGAGGATCGGCACGTCGACCTCGGTCGACAGCCACTTCTTCGTCAGGGCCTCCAGCGTGCCGTCACTCTTCAGCGTGTCGACCGCGGTCTTCACCTTGTTAGTGAGCGCCGATCCCTTGGGCAGGACGATGCCGAACTTGTCGCCATTGCCGTCGTCGGCGAACTGGCCGATGATCTTGCCGTCGTCGAGCTGGGCCGACGACATGTAGAACGCGGTGGGGAGGTCGGTGACGACAGCATCGATCTGACCCGACTTCAGTGCCAGCACGGCGTCGTCGTTCGAGTTGAACACCTGCGGGGTCGTGCCGAGCTCGTCTTTGGCGACGGTGAGGCTCGTCGTGCCGGTCGCGACGCCGACCTTGAGGCCCTTCAGTCCGGCGATGTCGGTCACGCCCGCGGCGGCGGACTTGCTCGTCGTGACGACGGCCTGCGTGGTCGTGTAATAGGCCGGAGAGAAGTCGACGGCCTTCTCGCGCTGAGCGGTGATCGAGAACTGCTGGATGTTGAGATCCCAGTCTTTCGCGCCGGGCGCGATGGCCGAGTCGAAGGTGCTGCGCGTCCACACCACGTCGGACTTTTTGTAGCCGAGCTCGTCGGCGACCGCGTAGGCGACGGCAGACTCGAAGCCCTTGCCCGACTCGGGCTTGTTGTCGTCGATCCAGGGCGAGTAGGCGGGCTGGCCGGTCGCGATCGTCAGCTTGCCGTCGGTGACGGTGTCGCTGCTGCCGTTGCCGCCATTGCCGCCGCCGCCGCTCGAGCAGGCGGTGAGGGCAACGGCCGCGAGGAGCGCTGCGGCACCGGCGAGGGCCGCGGTGCGACGGCTGACGCGGCGCGAGGTGCGGGGGCTGGAACGGGGGCTGAGTCGGGTCACGGGAGGGCCTTCGGTCAGGGGGTGAAGTCTGGATAGTACCGTCCCGCAAGCCACGCGTGTGACGGTCGCGTCATAGAGCGTCTCGGGTGGCGGGTGCCGGACGTGTGCCGCGAGATGGCCTTATCAACGGCATCTGCCGGTGCTCCCCGCAGATTCGGCCATCTCGCGGGGGCCGGCCCCGCCGTGGTGCCACTCCCCGCGACCGGGCACGCCTCGACCCTTGCCATACTGATGCCATGCCCGAGCCGGATGCCGCCGCACCACACGACGAGACCGACACCCGCACCGACGCCACCCGAAAGACCGACGCCGACCTCGCCTCGTCCGCGGTCCGTCGGTTCGCGCGGGCAACGAACCAGGTCATCGCCGGAAAGACCTTCAGGATCCGCGGAACCGCCCCCGCACTCGACCGACTCCTGCGCGATCTCGGCGCCCGACCGGCCGCCGAAGGGCACGACGCCGATCTCGACTGGTTCGCGGCCGTCGACCACGACGTCGAGCCGACAATCGCCCTGCCGAGCCGGGGCGACGCGACGGGCCGCATCGACTGGGCTCGACGCCACATGACGGTGTCGGGCCGGCTGGCAGCCGCGCTCACCCACGACGGGATCGTGCGCGGAGTGCGGATCGCCATCGCGATGGTGCTCGAACCGAAGACCGCCGTTCTCGCACTCCTGCTGCGCGACGCCGGCGCAGAGGTGGTCGTGTATGCGCACGCCGATGAGACCGACGACGAGGTCGCCGAGGCCCTCCGCGCGGAGGGGCTCGAAGTGTTCGCCGACTCCCGCGCCACGCTCGCCGGGCAGCGCGCCCTTGCGGTAGACCTGCTCGATCGACGACCCGCCTTCCTTCTCGACGACGGGTCGCATGTGATCCGACTCGCTCACGAGATCGGGCATCCGGCGCTCGACACGATGGTCGGAGCAGCAGAAGAGACGACGAGCGGATTGCGGCCGTTGCGGATCCTCGCCCGGCGAAACGAACTCGCGATTCCCGTGATCGCGGTGAACGATGCGCGAACGAAGACGTACTTCGACAACCGCTACGGCACGGGCCAGTCGTGCGTGTTCGCGATCCTCGATCTGCTCGACACACTGCCCGAGACGCCGGTTCGAGCAGGATCCCGCGCCACCGTAGTCGGATTCGGCCCCGTGGGCGAGGGCGTCGCCCAGGTGCTCGCGGCACTGGGCCTCACCGTGACCGTGGCCGAGACCGATCCGGTGCGGGCGCTCCAGGCCGTGTACGCGGGGTACGACGTCGCAGAGCTCGCGGTCGCTGCCAGCGAGTCTGACCTGATCGTCTCGGCGACCGGCGTGCGCGAGACGCTCTCGCTCGAGGTGCTGCGAGCCGCCCGCGAGGGCGCCGTGGTCGCTGTCGCGGGCGGCGTCGACCAGGAGGTCGCGCTCGACGCGGCCGCCGAGGCCGGGGCCACTCGCGAGCCTGTCGTGCCCAAAATAGGACGGCTGACGATGTCGGGGGGCCCGACCCTCCTCCTGCTCGACGACGGCGGCTGCATCAACATCACCGCTGCCGAGGGCAACCCGATCGAGATCATGGATCTGTCGTTCGCGGTGCAGCTCGAGGCTGTCCGCATGCTCGTCGACGATGGCTCGACGCTCGAACCCGGGGTGCATGCTCTTGGCCCGAAGGCGGATCGGGTGATCGCGACCGAGGCCCTGGCAGCTTGGGGCATCGCGGCTCCGGGGGCGGTTGCCGAGGCCAGGGCGCCCCGCGGCGGCGATTCGGACGGCGATTCTGCGGATCCTCGGACCACCCGCTTTGGGCCTCTCAGCTCGGAGACGCGCTCGTGACCGCCCCCGCCCGCGACTTCTCGCCCGTGGTCGTGCACTCGGCACGCATTGTCGTGCCGATGACTGCGCCGCCGATCCTCGACGGGGCGGTCGCCGTGCAGAGCGGTCGAATCCTCCACGTCGGTGAGCGCTCCTGGGTGCTCGACCGGCTCGACGCCAGCGGGCTTCGGTCGAGCGAGAGGCATTGGCCCGGTGCGATCCTGCCCGGTCTCGTGAACGCACACTCGCACCTGCAGTACACCGGAATGGCGAGCGTCGGCGAGGGCTCGTACGACGGCTTCGACGACTGGGCGAAGTCGTTCGGAGCCGTCTACTCAGGCCCGCACGACTGGGCCGCCGAGGCCGCTCGCGGCGCCGAGCTGTCGATTGTCGCGGGCGTCACGAGCGTCTCCGACGTGGTCACCGACATGGAGGCGGCTTCGGCGCTCGGCGACGCCGGGCTCGGCGGCATCGCCTACTGGGAGGTGATGGACTGGGAGAACGAGGCCTGGTCCGAGCGCGGGCGCGACCAGATCTTGGACGAGCTGACGAGGATCCCGGCGGACCCGGGCGTGGGCCTCTCGCCGCACGCGCCGTATTCGCTCGACGTCGAACCGCTCCTGGAGCTGCCCGACATCGTCCGGCAGCGCGGGCTCTGTCTGCACCTGCACCTCGGCGAGTCGGCGTTCGAGGGCGAACGCGGAATGGAGCCGGGTGGCTCGTCGACCGGCGACTCGGCTGCGGGTGGGCACGACGCCTGGCATTTCGTCGGCGTGCCGAGCTTCCGGGCACTCCGTGAGCTGGGGTTCGGTGCCAGCGCCACGGCTTTCGTCGACCGGCTCGGCGTGCTCGGCCCCGACTGCCACGTGGCACACGGCGTCTACATGACCGCCGACGACCGCGCTCTGCTCCGGGCCCGCGGCACCACGGTCGCCCTCTGCCCCCGATCGAACGCGGTCATCGGCCTCGATCCTCCCCCCGTCGCCGACTACCTGCTCGAGGGCAGTGCCATCGCCGTGGGCACCGACTCGCTGTCGTCGTCGCCTTCGCTCGACCCGCTGGCCGATGTGACCGCGTTGCACCTGATCGCCCGGTCGCAGGGCTACGCCCGGCACGACCTGCACGAGCGCCTGCTCACTGCGGCGACTCTCGGCGGCGCCCACGCGATGGGGCTCGACGTCGGGCCCGACCGCGTCGGCCATCTCGCCGTGGGAGCCCGGGCCGACCTCGCCGTGTTCGACGTCGATGCGCGCACCGTTCCCGACGCCTACGCCGAACTCGTCGAGGACGGCGCCGGTCGATGCGTCGCCACGATCATCCGCGGCGTCGTCCGCCACCAGAAGGAGCCCACATGAATGCCGTTCCCCCCGTGCCCCCATTCGAAGGTGCAGTCGCCCGGCGTTCGGTCGAGGGCGTCGTCCTCGAGTGGCTCGCTGTCCCGCCGCGAGCCTCGGACCTCGACCTCGAGCCCCACCCCGAGGGCGGCTGGTACCGGCGTACCTGGACTTCCGACGCCGCGACCTCGACCCCCGTCGGCGAACGGCCCGCAGCCACGCTGATCCTGTTCCTGCTGCCGCCCGGCGAGGCATCTGCGTGGCACCGGGTGACGTCGGACGAGATCTGGCTGTGGCACGGGCCGGATGCCGTGCTGCTCGAACTCGGCGGCGATGGTGAGGCCCCGGGGGCGTCGACCGGGATCCTTCTCGATGGCTCATCGCCGCAGGGGTTCGTGCCTGCGGGAGTCTGGCAGCGGACCGTGCCCTCGGACGGCGAGGCACTTGTGTCGTGCGTCGTGTCGCCGGGCTTCTCGTTCGCCGACTTCACGCTGGCCGACTGACTCCCGGGCTTTCCGCTGGGTGCCCGGGCGTTCCGCTGGGTGCCCGGGCGTTCCGCTGGGTGCCCGGGCGTTCCGCTGGGTGCCCGGGCGTTCCGCTGGGTGCCCGGTGGGAGTCTGCTCGACCGGGCAGCGAGAACGGCGTAGGTTTCTCTGTGCAAAGAATTTTATTCTTTGCGACGACCGTCGGGCGCCCCTGCCCGTGAAGCTAGTGCCCCGCTCGATCGTCAGGGCCGTACCTCGTGTTGAGAGGTGCGGCCCTTCTCATCGCCCGAAGCGTGTCGCCTCGGTGATGCGGTCACCCGTCGATAACGGGTGCGATCGAGACGTCCGCGAACCCGGTGCCCTGCCGTGAAGCTACCCACGGGCCCGCGGAACGTCGTTGCCGACCAGACTTGGCGGACTCGCCCACCGTACGAGACAACGGAATCCGATTTCTACCCCTGTACACCGTGCAGCTCACGCGGTACTTTAATCCCAGGTCAAGTCCGCTTTTCGCTAGTTGAGATAGCTAGTTGCCTTAGCTAGTTACTCTAACCAGGTGCGCTCTTGGCCGAGCGCAGTCACTGGTCGGTGACGTCGATTGCCGCGGTCATCTCGCGAAGGAACTCCGTCACGGCCCGGGCAGCATCGGCGTCGAGGTTTTCGGCCGCCGAGATCATTCGCGCGTGCATTCCCGCCATCGTGGCGCGCACTTCGTCATCCGAGCCGCCCGTGGCGGTGATCAGCACGCCGCGCCGATCGGTCGGGTGGGCGTGACGTTGCAGGTGGCCGCTCTTCACTAATCGGTTGATCAGCACCGATGTCGACGCGGTGGTGATCGCGAGATGCTCCGAGAGCGTCTTCGCCGAGACCGTCTCGCCAGCCCGCTGCGCCCGGAGGAGGAAGCGAATCGCAGCGAGATCGGTCTCACCCATCTTCATCGACGTGCGGGTGCGCTCGCGCATCTCTTTCTCGGCCTGACGGTAACGCCGGAGAGCGTTGAGCACCTCGGTGGCACGTTCTTCGGCGGTGACGTCGTACCAGAAGCCGGACGCGTCGAAGGTGCCCGAGGCCGCTGATGGCGTGGAATTCTCCATGGCCACACAGTAATTGCTAGACGCTGCAGGAACCGAAGAATCGGGGTCTCACCGGGCGCGATTATCCGAATTACGCACCTTTGTCGCTGTAGCTAGACTGGCTAGATACCTCCGGCCATACTCATCTCAGGCGCCGGTTCACGGCGGCGCCGGCCCCGGTTCACGGCGGGGTCCAGTTCGAGTAGTTCCCCTCAGGCAGTGCAGGCTGTCAGAAATGAGATGAACAGATGTCCCTTCTCCGACCCCCCACCACACAGGTCTCGCCCTTCTCCGAGATCCGCCAGATCGAGCGCAACAAGACCCTCGCGGTCATCGCGGCTTCCACCGTCGTTGCGACGAGCTGCCTCATCACGGCCGTCCTCGTGGCACTGGGCGTGCTCGCATGAGCATGTACCGTCGCGCCGAGAACGTCCCGCCCGTTCGCATCTCCGGTTACCCCAAGCGCCACCGCGGCTTTCTGAACGACGTGCGCCTCGCCACCGTCGATGCGATGCCGGTGCGCCAGCCCCGCCCGAAGCAGCCCGTCGAGGTCTGCTACGCCGACTTCTTCGCCCCAGCGGCGGAGGAGCTCGCAACCGCCTGACCTCTTCGACCCCTCCTCCTCTTTCTGGCCCGGGCGTCGAAACTCCACAAATGGCCCATGTCGCGCAAGCGCCATGGGCCATTTTTGGAGTCTCGGCACCTCCGGCCACGTCGCAGCGGCAAAGAGGAGGGAGAGCTGAGGCGGAAGGGAGCCGGAGCTACTTCTCTTCGTGCTTCAGGGCGAGACCCAGGGCGAAGAAGGTCGGCGCCCAGTGGCCGATGAAGATGCCCCAGCGGTCGGACTGCGCCTTGTCAGACGCGTCTTTACCCTGCGACGCGAGCCACGCGACGAGAGCGATCACGATCGAGGCGAAACCCCCCCAGTAGGCGTGCTCGCTCTTGATGCCGACGTCGGAGAGAAATTTGATGGGGTTCATGGCAGCTCCTAGGAGTGAAGTGGTCGAGATAGGTTCACTCCACTCCTCGGAGCCAGCCACGGTCCAAGAAAAGTCTCCGGCCCGAGAGAAGAGCTCGAGACACGGCCCCGAGGACAAGGATCCGCCCTCCCGCCCGTAACGCGAAGTCATGCGTACGCTCGGCGTATGCCCGCCACCCCGCCCAACGCCGATCGACACGGCGCCGATCCACGTGGGGCCGAACCGGTCTCGACCAAGGCACCCGATCTCGCCGGCCCCGCCGTCATCTCGCAGTTCTGGGGCGACCTCGCCTTTCTGCATTGGCGCGTCGACCCCGCTCTCGTCGAGCCGCATCTGCCGCACGGAGTACGCCCCGACGTCTTCGACGGCTCGAGCTGGGTCGGGCTGATTCCCTTCGAGTTGTCGCGCTCGGCGTTCGGCCCGTTGCCGCCGGTGCCCTACTTCGGCCGTTTCGCCGAGACCAACGTCCGCCTCTACGGCGTCGGCCCCGACGGCCGTCGGAGCGTCGTCTTCCGCACCCTTGAGGCTGCAAAGCTCGTTCCCGTGCTGACGGCGCGCCTCGGTCTTGGCCTGCCCTACACCTGGGCCGACATGAGCATCGTTCGTGGCGGCGGCACCATCACCTACGACAGCCGGCGGCGCTGGCCCCGGGCCACGACGGGCAAGCCTCTCCCGCGCACGCACGTGAAGATCCGCCCAGGATCCGAGACGGTCACGGGCGACCCGCTGGCCGACTTCTTGACGGCGCGCTGGGGTATGCACGTCGGCCGTGCTGGCCGGACGCGCTTCTGGCCCAACAACCATCCGGCCTGGGAGCTCCGCTCCGCCGAGCTGCTGGAGCTCGACGACGAGTTGCTGGCCGCGACCGGGTTCGAGGGTCTGGCCTCGCGCCAGCCCGACTCGGTGCTCTATTCGCGGGGTGTGACGACGAGGTTCGCGGCGCCTACCGCCTAGCTCGCTCTCCCACCGCGTACTGACCAACCGGGAAGCGCCCGTCAGTCGGCGACCCGGGCGTGCGGCGCGAACATGATCACGGCCACGCCGAGCAGGCAGATGATGGCTCCGGTGATGTCCCAGCGGTCGGGCTGAAATTTGTCGGCGACGACCGCCCACACCAGCGAGCCAGCGACGAAGACCCCGCCGTACGCGGCGAGAATCCGCCCGAAGTCGGCACTCGGCTGCAACGTCGCGATGAACCCGTAGGCGCCGAGCGCGACGATCCCGAGCCCGGCCCACCACCAGGCGCGCCCCTCGCGGACGGCCTGCCAGATCAGCCAGGCTCCGCCGATCTCAGCGACGGCGGCCACGGCGAACAGAATCACGATGCGGGCGATCGACATGCTCGATCATCGCAGGTGCGACGGGGTGGTCGAGGCACGCAACAACGCCGAGCGCAGAGACACCACCTCTAAGGTCGACTATGAGCGAATCCTCCGTACGACCCGAGATGCTCCGCCTCGGCGTCCTCGCGACATCCCGCAAGGCCGACGAGCGCCGACTGCCGATCCACCCCGCTCACCTCGATCGCATCGACGCCGACCTGCGGTCCAGCATGATCTTCGAGCGCGGCTACGCCGAGCGGTTCGGCATCCACGACGACGAGATCGAACCGCTCGTCGGCGCCCTGGCCGACCGCGACGCGATCATCCGGGAGGCCGATGTCGTTCTCCTGCCCAAGCCGCAGGCTTCCGACCTCGCCGATCTTCGTGACGGGCAGGTGCTCTGGGGGTGGCCGCACTGCGTGCAAGACACGGCGATCACCCAGCTCGCGATCGACAAGAAGCTCACGCTGATCGCCTGGGAGGCCATGAACCACTGGCAGGCCGACGGCGGTTTCGGGCTGCACGTGTTCCACAAGAACAATGAGCTCGCGGGCTACTGCTCGGTGCTGCAGGCGCTCCAGCTCTGCGGGTCGACCGGTGACTACGGCCGGCGTCTGAGCGCCATCGTGATCGGCTTCGGGGCGACCGCGCGCGGGGCCGTCACCGCTCTCAACGCGCACGGCATCCACGACGTGCGTGTCTTGACGAACCGGGGCACGGCCGCGGTCGGTTCGCCGATTCCCTCCGTCGACATCGTTCAGTTCGAGCACGACCCCGAAGCCCCGTACGCGAGCACGGTCCACACCACGGAGGGCGATCTGCAACTCGCCAGCTTCTTGGCCTCGACTGACATCGTCGTCAACTGCACCCTCCAGGATCCGAATGCGCCGCTCACCTACCTGCGACGCGAAGACCTCTCGGCCTTCCGCCCCGGCAGTCTGATCGTCGACGTCTCGATCGACGAGGGCATGGGCTTCGACTGGGCTCGGGCCACCACGTTCGCCGATCCGATGTTCACGGTGGGCGACTCGACGAACTACTACGCCGTCGACCACAGCCCGTCGCTGCTCTGGAACTCCACGACGTGGGAGATCAGCGAGGCACTGATGCCGTTCGTCCGCACGGTGATGGAGGGCCCAGGATCCTGGTCGTCGTCCGAGACCATCGACCGCGCCATCGAGATCCAGGACGGCCGGGTGCGGAACGACGCGATCCTCACCTTCCAGAACCGGTCGAGCAACTACCCCTACCCGGCCTCGCCGGCGGGTCTCACTCGCTGACGCCGTCCGCGACGGCGCTAGGCCACGTGCCAGACGAGAGCGCCCTGCATGCTCGACGGGTAGGCGGCCGCGATCCGGGCGACGGCCTCGCGGAGGGTGTCGGGTGAGCACGCGAGGTTGAGTCGGGCGAAGCCGCGGCCCTCGGCGCCGAATCCGAGGCCCGAGTTGAGCGCCACGTAGGCGTGTTCTCGCAGCGGGACCGCCGGATCCTCGCCCAGCCCTAGTCCACGGAAGTCGAGCCACGCGAGATAGCCCGCCTTGGGCCGGTGGTACACGACGCCCGGCAGCTGATCGGCGATGAGCTGGGCCAAGAGGCGGTCGTTGGCGACGATCTTCGCGATGGCATCGTCGAGCCAGCCCGTCGCGAGCGTGAAAGCGGCGATGTTGGCGTGCAGACCGAGGATGCTGGTGCGACAGGCGACCTCGTCGGTGAACGTGTCGAGCAGGGCGGCCGTGCGGTCGTCGCCGGCGACCACGACCGAGCATTTGACGCCGGCGAGGTTCCAGCCCTTGCTGGCCGACGTGACGACCACCGAGCGGGCGCCGCGCGACTCGGCGATCGGCGCGAACGGCTCGAAGACGACGCCGGGGTGTGTCAGAGGCCCGTGGATCTCGTCGCTGATGACGAGCACGTCGTACTTCGCGGCCAAGTCGGCGAGTGCCTCGAGCGTCTCGCGGGAGTGGACGAGACCGACCGGGTTGTGCGGGTTGCACAGCAGAAAGACGCCGACCCCGTCGGCGAAGGTGCGTTCGAGGCCCTCCAGGTCGAGTGACCAGACGCCCCACTTCTCAAGTAGCGGTACTTCGGCGACCTGACATCGGGCCTCCTCGACGAGTTCGAAGAAGGGCGGGTACACGGGCGGGCAGATCGCGACGCGACCTGCGTCTGGCAGGGCCAGCCGGATCGTCTCGACGATACCGACGCTGACATCGGTGGCGATGTGGACGCGACCAGGATCCAGCGCCCACCCCCAGCGATCCCGAGCGAACTGCGCGAAGGCCGGCGCGAGGGGACCCGGCCCGTCGAGGTAGCCGAGGTCCGATGACCGGACCCTCGCCACGAGGGCCTCTTCGATCTCGGGGGCGATGCCGTGGTCCATCTCGGCGACGAACAAAGGGAGCACGTCGGGTGCGTAGCGCGTCCACTTGATGCTGGTGCGGGCCGCGCGGATGTGCGAGGTCGGATCCTGGTCGTCGATGTGGTCGCCCATGCCGTCATGTTCCTCCGTCATCGCCCCGCGCGCGACTCTCGCTGTCACACCGGGAAATCTGGCGTCATGCACGAGCGGCCGAGCGCCGACGTCGGCAACACTGCAGGGCATGTCCACCCCCACCACGATCGAGAAGCGCACGCCGCCCCCTCCCGCCCCGCCACGATCCGACGATCTGCTTCGGCTGGCCCGGCGCCCCGTGCGCTCCCTCCGCCACCCCGTCCAGTGGATCCTCACCGCGCTCGTCGTCGTGGTGGCACTCAACTTCGGGCAGACCCTCTTCACCAACCCCGCGTGGGAGTGGGCGAAGGTGCCGGAGTACGTCGTCAGCCCCGCCGTCCTGACCGGCCTGAAGGTGACGCTGATCGTCACGCTGATCTCGGCCGTCGTGAGCTTCGCCGGCGGCATCGTCGTGGCGGTGGCTCGCCTCTCGCGCAACCCGGTGCTGAAGTCGCTGAGCTGGCTGTACGTGTGGGTGTTCCGGTCGGTGCCCCTGATCCTCGTCCTGATCTTTCTGTACAACCTCGGCAGCCTTTACCCGACGATCGGCATCGGCATCCCGTTCGGACCGCAGCTCTCGGTGCCGACCGTCTCGGTCCTCTCCGACATCACCCTGGGCGTCGTCGGTCTGAGCCTCGCCGAGATCGCGTTCGCCTCCGAGATCGTCCGGGCCGGTCTGCTCTCGGTCGACCACGGACAGCACGAGGCGGCGAAAGCCCTCGGGCTCCCCCGGTGGCGCCAGTTCTCTCGAATCATCCTGCCGCAGGCGCTCCGGTCGATCGTTCCGGCCTACGTGAACCAGATCGTCGGCCTGCTGAAGGGATCGTCGCTGCTCTTCTACGTGTCGCTGCTCGACCTCTTCGGAGTGGTGCAGAACCTCGGCAGCACGTACCCGACCGACATCATTCCCCTGCTCGTGGTCGCGACCATCTGGTATCTGCTGCTGACCAGCGTCATCTCGCTCGTGGAGTACTTCATCGAACGCCACTACTCGAAGGGAGTCGCCCGATGAGCACCGCTCTCGCGACCATCACCGGCGGTGCCGTCTCGATCCGCCACGCCACCAAGTCGTTCGGCTCCAAGGCGGTGCTGAACGGGATCGATCTCGATGTGCCGGCCGGCTCGGTGACGGCGATCATCGGGCCGTCAGGATCCGGTAAATCGACACTGCTCCGCACCATAAATCACCTGGAACGACTCGATGAGGGCTACGTCACCGTGGGTGACCAGCTGATCGGGGTGAAGGTGCACGGCGAGCGGTTCACCGAGCTCCCGGAGCGGGCGATCCTCCGACAGCGCTCCCGCATCGGGTTCGTCTTTCAGGGCTTCCACCTCTTTCCGCACCTGACCGCGCTCGAGAACGTCGTCGAGGCCCCGGTCGCCCATCGGCGCCCACTGGCCGAGGCGCGCGCAGCAGCACAGCGGCTGCTCGAGCGCGTCGGGCTCGGCGACCGGGGTGATGCCTACCCGGCCGAGTTGTCGGGTGGGCAGAAGCAACGCGTCGCCATCGCGCGGGCGTTGGCGCTGGATCCTGCCCTCATCCTGTTCGACGAGCCGACGAGCGCTCTCGACCCCGAGCTCGTCTCGGATGTGCTCGAGGTGATCCGTGCTCTCGCGGGCTCCGGCACGACGCTCGTGATCGTCACCCACGAGATCTCGTTCGCCCGCGAGATCGCCGACCAGGTCGTGTTCATCGACGACGGTCGCATCGTCGAGCACGGGCCGCCCGCGCAGGTGCTCGACCACCCGTCGCATCCCCGCACGCAGGATTTCCTGCGTCGCGTCCTCTAGCCACACCGTCAACCACCACCTCTCAGGAGCACAGCCATGCCTTTCGCCCCTCTCGCCTCGCCATCATCCGCGCGCTCGCATTCACGCCTCCGCCTCGTCGGAGCACTCGCGCTCAGCGCCTCCCTTGTCGGCGGTCTCGCCGCCTGCTCGTCGTCGGCGGATGCGGGTACGAACTCGGGCTCCGCCTCGGGCTCGTCGACCTCCGTCACCGTGGGTGCCGCCTCGAATGGCGCCGCCACCGAGACCACCATCACAGTGCCGACCGTCGAGTCGATCCGGAAGGAGCTGCCGGCCGATGTGCGGAAATCAGGAAAGCTCGTGATCGGCGTCGGCAACCTCCCCGCCGGCTTCCCGCCGCTGTCGTACCTCGGCGACGACCAGAAGACCCAGACCGGCTCCGAGCCCGACCTCGGCCGTCTCGTCGCGAAGGTGCTCGGCCTCGACCCCGAGATCAAGGCCGCCACCTGGGACAACCTCTTCGTCGGAATCGACACCGGAGCCACCGACGTCGGCCTCTCGAACATCACTGACACCGAGCAGCGCAAAGAGAAGTACGACTTCGCCTCCTATCGCGAAGACAACCTCGCGTTCGCGGTCAAGAAGTCGAGCACGTGGGAGTTCGACGACGACTACGAGAACCTGGCCGACCAGACCATCGCGGTGAGCGCCGGCACCAACCAGGAGAAGCTGCTGCTCGAGTGGCAAAAGAAGCTGAAGACGGAGGGCAAGACGCTGACCCTCAAGTACTTCCCCGACACCAACTCCACCTACCTCGCCCTGAACTCCGGCAAGATCGACTCCCTCTTCGGCCCGAACCCGGGGATCGCCTACCAGAACACCCAGTCCGCCGATTCGGCGAACCCCACGAGGACGGCCGGCACGTTTTCGGGTGCGGGATCCTCGTTGCAGGGTCTGATCGCCGCCACCACGAAAAAAGGCACCGGTCTCGCCGAGCCTCTGGCCGACGCGATCAACTACCTGATCGACAATGGCCAATACGCCAAGTGGCTAAAGGCCTACAACCTCGCCGACGAGGGCGTCGAAAAGTCGCTCGTCAACCCGCCCGGCCTGCCCCTCGACAACGAGTAGCTGTTCTCCCCCTCCCTCCCTCCCCTCTCCCCCCGGGGCGKGAGTGTCCACGATCTGCTGATGTTGCGTGCCGAACATCAGCAGATCGTGGACACTCACCGTTGCGCGGGGTGAAAGAGAGGGAGAGGGGGTGTGGAGAAGGAAAGCGGGGAGCAGGAGGGGGCGGCGACGATGTCGGGATGCAGAAGAGAGAGCTCCCGGCCGAACTCAGGGGCACCGCGTTTCGGGTCAGCGACGCTCTCGAGAGCGGGGTGGCGGCGCATCGGCTTCGCGCCCTCGACCTCCGGTCACCGCACTCGGGGCTCCGCTCCACCGGCGAGACCCCAACAGACCTACTGACACGATGCCTCGACTTGGTGCCACTCCTCGGCGAGGGCCGCTGCTTCAGTCACACCACTGCGGCGCAGCTGTGGGGGTTGCCGGTTCCGCTGGGCACCGCGCTCCACGACACGAACCTGCACGTGACGTCGACCGGCCCGACCCGCGAACCACGGCGGCCCGGCATTACCGGCCACCGCAGTGCGGACGCACTCGTGATGAACCACCTCGGTCTGCCGATCGTGTCGCCGCTCCGCGCCTGGGGCCAGTGCGCCGAGACGTTCGGCGTCGACGATCTCGTGATCATGGGCGACGCCCTGGTATCGAAGTGGTCACCCCATCGGCCGGCGCGGTTTCGCACTCTGCGGCAACTCGCCCAGCTGGTGCAGCGGTGGGAGGGGCGCCGAGGCGCCCTGGCGCTGCGAGAGGCGCTGGCACTCGTGCGACTCCGATCGTGGTCGCCGAAAGAGACGGAGCTGCGCCTCTTCATCGTCCGGTGCGGGCGGCTGGAACCACCGGAGTTGAACCGCCGCATGTACGCCGCCGACGGCAGCTACCTGGGGCGCCCCGACCTGGCCTACCGCGACCGCAAGATCGGCATCGAGTACGAGGGCGACTACCACCGAGTGTCGGCGTCGACGTTCCGCTCCGACATCGCCCGCCGGGAGCGCTTCGCCGACGACGGCTGGCGCACCCTCCGCGTCACTGGCGACGATCTCGCGTCCCCCGCCGAACTGGAGTCTCGCTGCCGCAGGTTTCTCCCGCCCGCCGCGTGATGCCCCTTCAATATGGTCGTCCCAGCGGTGAGTGTCCACGATCGGCTAGTCCGAGCCGCCTGACATCAGCAGATCGTGGACACTCACCTCTTCGGCGGACGGAGGGGTGGGAGTGGCGGGAGCGACAGAGGACAGGACGCCGCGGGCGACGGCGTCGTTCTCGCGGAAGGCGAGCGCGTTCGTGCGAGGGCGCGAGAAGGCGCCGACGAACGGCGCCGACGTCGACGGCCCGACGGCGAAACGACGGGGGTGCGCGGTGCCGTCCGGGCGGCGGACGCGAGCATCGGCACCGATCACCGAGACGAGCCCGGTGGCGAAGCGAGGCGCGGCCGCGGAAGCATCGGCGTCGACACCATCGAAACCGACGGCAGGATCCGACACCACGTGCTCGACCCCGACCCCGCTCTCCACCAGATCCCGCAGCACCGGGTTGTCGCTCGTCGACACGCTCTCGGAGGGCAGCCACGCGTCGACGAGGGCCCGGGCCGTCACGATATCGCTCGTGCTCGAGCCGCGCGCCGTGAACAGGCCGGTGGCATCGTCGGCCGCGACCGTCATGCCGGCACCGAAGAACGTGACGATTCCGGCCTCGGCCAGCGCCAGCATCTCTTCCAGACGGGGGCCGGGCGGCCCTGACGACACGAAGCTGAAGTACCGCACCCACCCGCCGCCGAGGTCGCGTTCGCGCGACTCGGCCGTCCAGTTCGGCGCGTCGACAATACCGAGCACGACGCCGTACGCCTGCAGCAGCGACAGGAAGAGGCCCTGGGTGGCACTGTGCCGCGGGTGAGTGCGCCGGTCGAGATCGTCGCGGATGTAGTCACGCACAGCGGCGTCGACGTCGGCAAGGGGCAGGCCGGCAGGCGCCGAGCCGGTAGAAGCGGGCCCCGCAGGAGACAGCCCGTCGAGCGGCCGATCGAAACGCACGAGATCGAGCTCGTCGGCGGGGTCGACCAGCGCGCCGGCGACGAGCTCGTGGCGATCGTCGCCGAACGGGTCGACCGCGTCGAGCCGGGCCACGAACGACTCCCACGGGATGCGCACCCGCGACGGGTGCCCCGAGAAGAGCTCGGCGTAGTACCCGTGCAGCATCTCTTTCGCGATGGCGGGCCACACGTGCTCGCGAAAGTCGAGTCGCTCGTGCGCGGCCACGATCGACGCGGCGATCGGAGCGGAGAAGTACCGCGGAGCCGGAGGCGCTCCCACGAGGGCCGAGGTGATCTTCGAGTGGTACGGCACACCGCGGCCCGAGCCGATAACGATCCGCGGCTCCCGCCCCGACGGCGTGTAGCGGAGCGCCCCCTCGACCCGCGTGAAGCGACCGCCGCGCCCCTCCCCGAGCAGCACCAGCAGGTCGACGGCGGCGAGTCCGAGCCCGCGCACGAGTACCGTCTCGCCAGCGGCGATGCCGGAGAGGTCGGCATCGGCCGTGTACGACGGTGGCAGGTAGAAGAGGTCGTGGGCTTCGGCGAACGCCGCGAGGCCTGCAGACTCCGCGTCGAGGGCGCTCGAGGAGTGACCGAGGGCGTACACCACCGCGTCGACCTCGATCGCGCCGCCGTGCTCCAGCCGCACGCGCTGGCGCCCGCCCGGCAGGTCGTCGACGGCGACCGCCGGATCCTCGTCGTGCGTCACCGTCACCCCCTCGGGCAGCCGCGACAGCGTGCGCCGAAGGAACCAGTCGAGGTAGAGGCTCTGCAGGCGCCTCGTAGGGAAGCTCTTCGGGCCGAGGCCCGCGAGCTCGGCGGCGAGAGCAGGATCCGACGGGGTCACGTCGCGGATGAGACCGTCCCGAACCAGCCGCGCCCACTCGGCGAGGGAGGGCCCGGGCACGATCGGCCCCTCGATGGTGCTCGACGAGTCGGTGAACAGGGTGACGTCCTCGGCCAGCGAGTTGAGCTTCAGGAGGGGCGACTGGTCGAAGCGCCAGATGCGCCCCGGCCCGGCCGGGTGCGGGTCGATGAGGCGGATGTGCAGCTCGCCACCGAACTCGGCGTGGTTCTCGGCGAGGCGTTCGACGAGGCCGATCCCGCGCGGTCCGGCACCGATGATGGCGACGCCCCTCGGCTGCGCGCGGTCAGCCATGGGCGTCGGCGGGCTCAGGTGCCGCTGTCGTCGCGGGGGTCGGCACGCCCGCACCACCCCGACGGGTGAGCGGGGCGCGCAGGCCGAGGTTCTCGCGGAGCGTTTCGCCCGGGTACTCGGTCCAGTAGATGCCGCGCTCCTGCATCGCGGGCACGAGCTTGTTCACGATGTCGTCGAGCCCGGTCGGCACCAGCCACGGGCTGACATTGAATCCGTCGACGACGTGCTGCTCCGAGAACGGGATCAGCTCGTCGGCGATGCTGTCGGCCGTGCCCGCGAAGCCGCGACGGGTGCCGATCTCGATGACGAGTTCGCGCAGCGACAGCTTCTTGGTCTCGGCGAGGGCACGCCAGGCCGTCGCGGTCTCGAGGGCTTTAGCGGCCCGGAAGCCCGCGCCGCGCGTCTCGCCCGTCTCGGCCTGCACCGGGTCGAAGCTCGGCAGGTCTCCGTCGGGGTCGTGCCCGTCGAGGCTCGTGCCCCAGAGCTGCTCGACGAACGCCAGCGCGGTGGCCGGCGTGACCTGGTTCTCGCGCACCCAGCGCACCTTGTCGTCGACCTCCGCGAGGGTGTCGGCGATGATGAATTCCTGCCCGGGGAAGATCTTGAGGTCGTCGGCGGGCCGCCCCGCGGCGACCGTGCGGGCGCGGATGTCGTGCGCGAAGTCGCGAGCTGCCTCGAATGTGTTGTGGGCCGAGAAGATCACTTCGGCGTGGTTGGCGGCGAAGTCGCGCCCCTCCCCGGAGTCGCCGGCTTGGAACAGCACCGGGTGCTCTTGGGGGCTGCGCGGCAGCGATCCCGAGGCGTCGACCGAGTAGTAGCCCGTGTCGTAGTGGAACGGCGCGGGCGCGGCTCCCCACTGCGGTGCCTGCCGATCCACGGCGATGCCGGCCGGGTCGCGGGAATCCCAGACCCGCCGGGCGATCGCGATGACGTCGGCCGCGTGCGAGTAGCGGTCGGAGTGATCGAGGTAGCCGCCGCGACGGAAGTTCTCGCCCGTCCAGGCGTTGTCGGTCGTGACGACGTTCCAGGCGGCTCGGCCGCCCGACAGCAGGTCGAGGCTCTGCAGCCGGTGGGCCAGGTCGACCGGGTCGTTGTAGGTCGTGTTCTGCGTCGCGACCAGGCCGATGTCGCGCGTGATCGCCGCGAGTGCCGCCAGCTGAGTGAAGGCGTCGGGGCGCCCCGCCACGTCGAGGGCGTGGAGTGCACCCAGGTGTTCGCGCAACCGCAGCCCTTCGCCGAGGAAGAACGCCGTGAACAGCCCGCGCTCGGCGGTCTCGATGAGGCGCCGGAAGCTCTCGAACTCGGTCTGCGACCCGCTGTCGGGGTGCGACCACACGGTCGAGAAGTTGACACCCTGAAAGAAGACACCCAGTTGGATGCTCATCGAGAGACCTCCGCGAATCGGTTGACGGCTGCTCCGAGCCCAAGGCTCTCGCGGAGGGTGCTTCCGACGAGGGGCGACCGGAAGACGCCGACATCTCGGAGGCGGGGCAGAACGGCGCGGGCCAGCTCGGCGAGGTCGTGGCCCAGCACGGCGGGCCGGATCCTGACGCCGTCGACGACATCGGTGAGAGAGACCAGGATCCGCGCCAACCCCTCGGCGTCGCCGACGTAGCGCGCGCGACCGCTGCCGGCCCACACGGCGTGCTCGTCCAGAGCCGCGACGCGTTCGACGCCGGTCTGCCCCGCCCGGTCGAGCGCGATCTCGAGTTCGAGGATCACGCGGGTGTCGGCGGGATGAGCAGCACGAGCCTCCCGGACAGCGAGGAGCGAGGCGTCGAGGGGCGCGTCGACCAGCACCACGTCGGCGCCGATCCCCGAGTGGGCGGAGAAGACCGGCAGCTGACCCTGCGGCGAGCGCGGCAAGATCGCCGGGCCCTTGACCGAGAAGCGGTGCCCCTCGAAGTCGGCGTAGTGCACTTTGGCGGGGTCGAAGAAGCGGCCGGTCGAGACGTCGCGGATCACGGCGTCGCCCTCCCAGGTATCCCAGAGGCGGCGGATGGCCTCGACGACGTCCGTCAGTTCTTCGGCGACGAGCGGGGCCGGGAGCGGTACGCGGCCGTGTCGAGCGGCGATCCGGGGATCCTCGTCGCCTTCGATCAGTACTCCGGCGCGCCCGAGCGAGGCCGTGTCGACCGTGGCCGTCTGGGTCGCCAGGTGGAACGGCTCGGTGTAGAGGCCGTGCACGACCGGAATGAGACCGAGAGCGCTGGTGAGCGGTGCGGTGAACGACGCCTGGAGCACGGCGTCGAGGCGGGCCGTCGGGCCGTCGACATCGTGTGGTGGCAGGGGGTGGTCGCTGAAGGTCACGGCGGTGACACCCGCGCGCTCGGCCGCGCTGACGTTCGCGCTGACCCAGGCGGCGTTCAGCAGCTCGCCGGGTTCGGCGCCGGCGTGCCGCCACGCGGCTGGGTGGCTGCCCGCTCCGTCGATGTCGACGATCACGGCGAAAGGAGAGGTGCTCATCTCCATCACCCTAAAGAGCACCCCCGCCCCGGTGCGCTCCCCCACGTCTCGCAACGTAACCCAGCCGGATGACCCTCCCCGATCAGCTGGTGCCAGGGGGTCGGCATCAGCAGATCGGGGAGAGTCACGACCCGCTAGTAGACGTAGAAGCCCTCACCGGTCGCGGTGCCGAGCTTGCCCTTGTCGATGTAGTTCTCTTTGAGGTAAGCGGCGAAGTACTGCGAGCCCTCGTCGGGCGAGGCGACCGACACGTTGTATGCCGTGGTCAGGCCGATCACGTCGAAGATCTGGAACGGACCGAGGGGCGCCCCGGTGCCGATCCGCCAGGTCTTGTCGACGGTCGCAGGATCCGCGACACCCTCGAGCAGCAACCCGGCGGCCGCATTCAGCAGCGGCACCAGCAGAGAATTGAGCACGTAGCCCGCCTTCTCCTTCTTGATCTCGATGGGTTCGAGACCGCTGCGCCGGGCGAAGTCGACGACAGCCTCGTAGACGGCAGGGTCGGTGTCGGTGGTGCCCATCACCTCGGCGGTGTTCTGCTGCCAGACGTGGTTGGCGTAGTGCAGCGCGAGAAAGCGCGTCGGCCGACCGGTGAACGACTTGAGGTCGCTCGGCAGAAGCGTCGACGAGTTCGTCGCGAAGATCGTGTGCTCGGGAGCCACCCCGGCGAGCTTCTCGTAGAGATCGCGCTTGATGTCGAGACTCTCGGGGACGGCCTCGATCACGAGGTCGGCCTCTCTGACCGCGTCGCCGAGGTCGGCGGTGAGCCGGATGCGGTCGAGAGCCGCGCGTGCTCCGCCGTTCTCGGATCCTTTGACCCGGTCGTGCTCGTACACGCCGACGAGCTGCTCGAACCGCGGGCCGGCCGCGGCGACGGCGTCGTCGCTCACGTCGTAGGCGGTCACGTCGAAGCCGTGGAAGGCCGCCTGGAACGCGATCTGCGAGCCGAGAACGCCGCTGCCGAGCACGGTGACGCGCTGGATCGGGGCGATGGGGGAATCGGACATGGGGGTTCCTTTCAGGAGGGGGTGTCGGTGACGTAGATGGCTCGCAGCCAGACCGCGGCGAGGACGTCGAGGATCCCGCCGGGGTCGATGGCAGGAGAGTCGCCGTTGAAAGCGGCGGTGAGCGCACGCTCGTTCATCAGGTTCAGGGCGATGGCGAGCTCGCGGGCGTCGAGGTCGAGGGGGCCGGTCGGGGCCGCGCCGCGAGCCCGCTCGGCGACGATGACCTCGGTCGAGTAGTCGACCCACGACGCCATGGCTTTCGACCACAGAGCGTGCACCTCGGGGTTGCGCAGGCGCGCGGCGACCGCTGCGGCCGAGACCGCACGGTGGTCCGAGAAGACCTCGACGAACACGCCGATCGACTCACGCCAGGCATCGGCCGGAGCCGCCGCGAAATCACGGGGCAGGGCCCCGACCCGGCGCTCGACCTCTCCGATGACGCGGTCGAGGAGGGCCAGCAGCACGTCGTCTTTCGACGAGAAGTAGAAGTAGAACGTGGGGCGCGAGATGCCGGCACCGGTGGCGAGCTCTTCGATCGAGATCTCGTCGAGCGGCTTGGTTGTGAGCAGGCTCTCGGCCGCGACCAGGATCGCCTCCTGTCGCTCGTCTCCCGAGACCCGGGTCGTCCGTCGTCCGCGCTGCACCATTCGTCCACTGTAACGACATTTCTCGACACGGTGTCGACAAACTCAACACAGTGTCGATAAAGTTGCCTGCATGAGCGAACACGTGGATGTGATCATCGTCGGAGCAGGCCTCAGCGGCATCGGAGCCGCGGCCCGCCTCAAGCGCGAACTGCCCGGCAAGACCTTCGCGATCCTCGAGTCGCGCGGGGCGATCGGCGGCACCTGGGATCTCTTCCGCTACCCCGGCGTCCGCTCCGACTCCGACATGTACACGCTCGGCTACTCGTTCCGCCCCTGGAAGGGCGCCAAGGCCATCGCCGACGGCGGGTCGATTCGCGACTACATCGAGAGCACGGTCGACGACGAGGGGCTTCGGTCGCGGATCCTTCTCGGTCATCGCGTCGTCGACGCCTCCTGGTCGAGCGAGACGGCCCTGTGGACCATCACGGCGATCCGCACCGGTGACAGCGAGTACGTCGAAGGCGACGACACAGCAGGATCCGAGACGGTCACCTTCACCTGCGGGTTCCTGTCGGTCTGCTCGGGCTACTACCGCTACGACGAGGGCTTCACCCCCGAGATTCCCGGCTCGGAGTCGTTCGAGGGCCGCCTCGTGCACCCCCAGCACTGGCCCACCGACCTCAACTACGACGGCAAGCGCGTCGTGATCGTCGGCAGCGGCGCCACGGCCGTGACGCTCGTGCCGTCAATGGCGGGCCGCGCCGAGCACGTGACGATGCTGCAGCGCTCCCCCACCTACATCGCCGCAGTGCCGTCGCGTGACCACCTCGCCGACCGGCTTCGCGGGCGCGTGCCCGACCGGCTCGCCTACGGCATCGTCCGGGCCAAGAACATCGTGTCGTCGATGCTCACGTACCAGCTCGCCCGCCGCCGACCCGAAGCCCTGAAGGCGATGCTGCGCAAGTCGGCCACAGATAAGCTGCCTCAGGGCTTCGCCGTCGACACGCACCTCGCCCCCACCTACGAACCCTGGGATCAGCGCCTCTGCGCAATCCCGAACGGCGACCTCTACCGGTCGATCAGCGCGGGCGACGCCGACATCGTCACCGACTGGATCACGAGGATCACGCCCACCGGAATCGACCTGGCTTCCGGAGCGCGACTCGACGCCGACGTCATCGTCACCGCCACCGGCCTCAACCTCCTCGTGATGGGCGGCATGACGCTCTGCGTCGACGGCTCCCCCGTCGATGTCTCCAAGGCCCTCACCTACAAGGGCATGATGCTCGCCGGGGTACCGAACTTCGCCCTCACCATCGGCTACACGAATGCCTCGTGGACGTTGAAGGCCGACCTCGTCGCCTCCTACGTCTGCCGCCTGCTGGCGAAGATGGATCGGTCGGGCATCGCCTGGGTCATCCCCGTCGCCCCGACCGACGTCGCGGACGGCGACGTCGCACCGCTCATCGACCTCCAGGCCGGCTACGTGCTGCGAGGCGTCGGCCTGCTGCCCCAGCAGGGTGCGCGATCACCGTGGCGTCTGCACCAGAACTACCTGCGCGACTTCGGCCTGCTGCGTGCCGGCCGACTCACCCGCGACGTGCGCTTCGGACGCCGCGGCGAGATCGTTCCCCGGAGTGCGCTGATCGGATAGCGTCGTCGCAACCTCCTTGCACGAGCCAGAGGAGGCTGGTTAGGTGTTGTGCACGGGAGGCACGGCGCCTCCCCCGCGACGACGAAGGGTTCGGCCACCATCGACCGCTTCGATCACGCCTTCACCGATTTCGGTGACTTCTTCGAGCCACTCGAGCCCGACCTCCTCTTCGAGTGCTCCGCCTCGGTGCAGGGCGAGCACAACGCCCTCTTCGTCTACCCCGGTCACATCGTCATCGAGGGCCCCGAGGTGCCTGTCGCCCCAGCGTCGGTTGATGTCCAGACCATCGAGTCGTGGACTCTTGAGCGCGAACCCACCGCCGTCCACCTGACCCTTGTCGGCGAGTCCGTCTGGGCTGCTCGCCTGCCGCCGACGCTCGCACCGGTGCTCGAGGTCGCGCTCGGCAAAGTGCTCGCCGACAAGAGGGCCGCGTAGCGCTTCGGTCGAGGTACGTGCGGCCGGATCCTGATCAGGCCGCTCGACGCAAGACGAACCGGTCTGGTGCGGATTTCTGCAACAATTCGGCCTGTGTCGCCCGAGAAGAACAACCCCATCCGCACCGAGGTGGGTGGTCGTGATCTCGATCAGGCGCGAGCCATGTACGAAGACGACTACAACGGTCGAGGGTTCTCGACCGGGTTGACCGAGGCCGACTTCGCCTACCGCTACACGGTCACCGGCGACGACGAGATGACTCTGCGATCTTCCATGTTCCTCGGCGAGATCCGCGGGGCCATTCAGCCCGAAAACGAATACGTCGTCGCCTGGCTGACCGAGGGTCGCGGAATCGTCGATGCCTCGGCCGAGCAAACCGCCTTCGTGCGCGGTCGGCCGATGATGTTCCCGACCGGTAAGCAGTTCGACTTCGAGATGTCGACCTACAAGCAGAGCCTCATCCACTTCAACGCCGGGTTCCTCGAGCGGGTCGCCGCCGAAGAAGAGGGCACCCTGCCCGGCGCCCTGACTTTTCACCACACCGCCATACCGTCGGCGTCGTCCCTCCAGGCGTGGCGCGACACGGTCGGCGAGGTCGCCAAGACGATCCTCCGCGGGGAGGCATCCGCGCTTGCCCGCTCCGAGGCCAATCGTCGCGCCGCTGTCTCGCTCCTGCGCACCTTCAGCCACACCGGCCCGCAGCTGCCCGAGGCGCTGCTCGCACCGCGCAACGGGCGGCTCCGCGAGGCCGTCGAGTACATGCACTCGCACGCCGACCAGACGATCACGCCGACCACAGTCGCGCAGCACGCCGGGCTCAGCCTCCGCGGGCTCCAGGCGGCCTTCAAGAACCAGCTCGACATCTCGCCCACTGACTACCTGCGCGGCATTCGCTACGACCGAGCTCGGGTCGACCTGCTGAACCTGGCCCCGGGCGAGGTGACGGTCTCGGCTATCGCCGACCGCTGGGGCTTCACGCACGCGGGGCGCTTCGCGGCCGGCTACGCGGCTCGCTTCGGCGAGTCGCCCTCAGCGACGCTCGCGCGCTAGCCGCGCTCGCGCCCGCGCGCTCGCTTGCGCGCGCGGGGGAGCGGGCGCGCCGCGAAACCTCAAAATCGACGCTTCTGATCGCGCTGAAGTCGTCGATTTTGAGGTTTCACACCCGGCCGTGAGCTAGCCGCGAGTGACGTTCTGCACGTAGATCGCGCCGGTCGACACATCTTCTTCGAGCTTTTCGAGAGTGCGACCCTGGGTTTCCGGAACTGCGCGCCACACGAAGAACAGCGACACCAGGTTGATCACGCCGAACGCGAAGAACGTGTTCGTGATGCCGAGCCCCGCGATGACCGTCGGAAAGTACAGGCCGACGAACGCGTTGGCGATCCACAGGCAGAAGACCGAGACGCCGATGCCGAAACCGCGCATCTTGAGGGGGAAGATCTCGGAGAGGGTCACCCACGTCGCGACGTTGAGGAACGTCTGCATCGAGCCGACGAAGGCCACGATGAGCACGAGCAGCACCCACGGCCTGGCGGGGTTGCCGGCGGGCAGCACGACCGAACCGAGGCCGATGAGCAGGTGGCAGACGGCGACGAGCGAGAAGCCGAGCAGGAAGGTGCGACGCCGGGAGAAGTGATCCATGATGCGGAGGGCGATGATCGCACCGAGGACGGCGACGATGCCCGGGGCGACGTTGGCGATGAGAGCGGCGTTGGCCGAGAACCCCGCCTCTTTCAGCACCGTCTGGCCGTAATAGACGACCGCGTTGATGCCGGTGAGCTGCTGGGCGACACCCAGGCCGATGCCGACGAGGATGATGCGGACGAACCACTTATTGCGCAGGATCTCGGCGATCGGCAGCGACTTGCGGCTCGCCTCCTCCGACGTCATGGACTCGACCTCGCCGAGCTCCGCCTTGGCGCGCTCTTTCGTGCGCAGAGTCGAGAGCACCTGCAGCGCCTCGTCGTCGCGACCCTTGCTGACGAGCCAGCGCGGCGACTCCGGCATCCGCATCATCCCGATGAAGAGGGCGATGGCGGGAAGCGCCTCGATCGACAGCATGATGCGCCAGACGCCGTTGCCCTCGCCCCAGACGTTGCCGATGAACGCGTTGATGATGAAGGCGAGGAGCTGACCGAACACGATCATGAACTCGTTGCGACCGGCGAGCGACCCGCGGATCTCGAAGGGCGCGAGTTCGGCGAGGAACACCGGCACGACCGTCGAGGCAGCGCCGACGGCGAGCCCGAGGATCACGCGGCCCACGACCATGACGCCGAAAGTCGGCGCGACGACACACACCATGGCGCCGATGAAGAACAGCACCGACATGAGGATGATCGACTTGCGCCGACCCCACGCATCGGAGAGCCGACCCCCGGTGATCGCGCCGAGGGCAGCGCCGAAGAGGAGAGAGCTCGTGACGACGCCCTCGGTGAGGGTGGTGAGCCCGAGTTCGCGCACCATCGGAGACAGGGCTCCGTTGATGACGGCCGTGTCGTACCCGAAGAGGAGTCCGCCGAACGTGGCGATGAGTGCCACTCGACCGAGACGCTTGCTGTGCGGCCCCTTCGTCAGGGGCGGAAGCGCCGCAGCGGCATCCCCGGCCGAGCCGGACCCCTGCTCTCGTGTGCTGGTCGACATCGGAACTCCTTTGTTCTAACAATAGGACAGGGTGACGTTATCACCTTTCCGCCCGGTCGTGCAGTCTGCCCGGTGCGCAACTGCCCACGCTGCTCACACGCCGCTCGCGCCTGGCGCGCCCCTTACTCGCAGGCCCGCTCGCGAGACTCCCCAAATGGCCCATGCAGTCCGCCACGATGGGCCAAATGACGAGTCTCGCGGTAGCTGTGAGATGCTCAAGGCGTGGATGAGCAGAGCCCGATTCAGCCGATGAAACCGGTGCGCTCGCAAGACGCGATTCCCGACCCGGGCCCCTTCGGCTCGACCCGGCGAGCTCTGACGTCGATCGCGACACTCGTCGTGACCTGGATTGCCATCTTCATCGCCACGCAGGTGCTGTATCTTCCGGCGCCGCTTCTCGTCGGCCTCGGCATCGGTGCCGCCGTCGTGCTCGTCGGCACTGACGTCGTGCGGTGGCGCCGTCGACGCCGCCGATAGATGCCTTCGGCCTGCCTCATCACGCAGTTCTAGTCGGAACGCCCGCCCATTCAGCCTATCTCGTGGGCTGAGGGCACCACCTCAGCGATCGACGGGCATCCACGCCGACGCCAGCTCGAGGGCACCCTCGAGCTCGGCCCGCTCCCCCAGCTCGGCAGCCGACACGGTGATCGCGGCGGCGATGGCGGGCTGTGAGTACCGGCTGATCGACGATCGGACCCCTTCGAGCAGCGGCGCGCCGAGCGCCCCGAGCTCCCCGCCGACGATGAGCGCGTCGGGGTTGAGCAGATCGCACAGCTGAGCGAGCACGCGACCGAGAGTACGACCCGACTCGTTCAGGATCCGAGTGGTCACCTCGTCCGCCTCGGCGCTCAGATCGATGCTGCTCCTCTCCCACGCGGGATGCGTCAGCGCGATCTGGTCGCGGAGCGACTCGACGGAGATGACCGCCTCCAGACAGCCGCGGTTGCCGCAGCGACACGACTCGATTCGGCCGGGAAGGTTGATGTGCCCGATCTCGCCGGCGATGCCGGTCGCGCCCATGTAGGGCTGCCCGCCGATCACGAGACCGGCGCCGATGCCGTGCGACGCCTTAACGTAGAGGAAGTTCGCGTGGCCGCGGCCCGCGCCGCGGCGGAGCTCGCCGTAGGCGCCGAGCACGGCGTCGTTCTCGACTCGGACGGGCACGCCGAGGCGCCTCTGCAGTTCGTCGCGGGGTGCCAGCTCGACCCAGCTCGACAGGATCGTGGGTGATCTGACCCGGCCGGTGCGGGCGTCGAGGGGCCCGGGAATGCCAGCCACGACCGATCCGACCGCCGCGAGACCGGAGTCGCGCACGATCCCGGCGAGCATCTCGGCGGCCAGGTCGAGGGCCTCGAAGGCGCGGAGGTCGACGTCGAGCTCGCGCGACGCTTGACCGAGGAGCACCCCACGCTCATCGGCGACGGCGACGCGCACGTGATTGCGGCCGAAGTCGATGCCGGCGACCGGCGAGGACGAGGTGGTGGCCACGAGACGGGTGGCGGGGCGGCCGCTGCCGGATCCTGGGCCTTTCTCTTGCTGCGCGGTCTCGTAGACCCGACCCTCGTCGAGAAGACGCCCCACGGCCTGATTGACGGTGCTGCGCGACATCTTCGTCACCGCCACCAGTTCGGGCCTGGTCGTGCCTCCCGACGAGCGGATCAGGCCGAGCAGATCGTCGCGCGTGCGATCGCGGACGGAGACGTGCTCACCCTGGCCGGACATGGCAGAACTCTAGAGCCAAAATGCCACGAACGGTTTTGTTCGGTCATCGATCAAAAAACGTGAATTATTCTTGAGTTTGTTCGTTGACAGGCCGAGAGCCTCGCGCATAGCGTCCTGAGTGTTCCGTCACAGGCGGACTCGTCAGATCACGCGGCAAGGACGCCGAGAGGCACGCACACAGGGGTGTTGCGCGGCTGTTCCGAGACGCGACGACTGTTGTCAGAGAGGACAACTCAATGCATCACGAAAGTTCTGTGCCTCAGGAGAGCGCACTGCATCAGGCCGAGCGGAGGCCCATCCGGGCCGCCTGCAAAGCCGCCATCGCTCTCGGCATCTCGGGAGCCCTCGTCATCGCCGGGGCGAATTTCGCTTCTGCAGCGACCACCAACCCCAACCAGGGGCCGCTCGAGAAGGCCAACGCCGCACTCAGCGAGAAAACCGCCACGCAGGGCATGGTGCTTCTGCAGAACAACGACCAGGCGCTGCCGATGGCCAAGACCGGCACGGTTGCCGCGTTCGGTGTCGGAAGCTACGCCACCGTCAAGGGCGGGACGGGATCGGGCAACGTCAACAACCGCTACCAGATCTCGGTGCGTCAGGGTCTGGAGAACGCCGGGTACCAGGTCACGACCAGCCCGGCCTACTACGACGCTATGAAGTCGGCGTTCGATACGAAGTACGGAACCGCCAACGCCGGCGGCTTCGGCCCGTCGATCGACTACTCGTCGGTCGAGCAGCGTCTCACCCGCACCTCGGTTCAGCCGACCGCACCGACCGACACCGCGCTGTTCGTCGTGTCGCGCAACTCGGGCGAGGGCTCGGACCGCTCGAAGGGGGCCGGCGACTACCAGCTGACCGACACCGAGAAGGACGACCTCCAGCTCATCGGGCAGACCTACAAGAAGGTCGTCGTCGTGCTCAACGTCGGCGGCATCGTCGACACGGCGTTCTTCGACGACATCAACAAAGCCGCAAACGACCCCGACGGCGGCAAGCCGCTCGACTCGATGCTGCTGATGAGCCAGGCCGGCCAGGAATCCGGCACCGCGCTCACCGAGGTGCTGAACGGAACGGTCACCCCGTCGGGAAAGCTCACCGACAGCTGGGCCTCGAAGTACTCGTACTACCCCGCGTCGGCGACGTTCGCCGGCAACGACGGCAACACCGCCGAGGAGCAGTACAGCGAGGGCATCTACGTCGGCTACCGCTACTTCGACTCGCAGTACAAGAAGGTCGACGCCACCGATCCGGCGAGCGTCGTCGAGTATCCCTTCGGCTACGGGCTGTCGTACACGCAGTTCCAGGTCGAGCCGAAGTCGGTCGCCGCCACGCCCACCTCGGTCACCGTCAAGGCCAAGGTGACCAACGTCGGCACGACCTACTCGGGCAAGGACGTCGTGCAGACGTACTTCTCGGCACCGCAGACGGGGCTCGACAAGCCCTACCAGCAGCTCTCCGGCTACGCGAAGACCGACTCTCTCGCGCCAGGCGCCTCGCAGACGGTGACCATTCGGTACAACACCACCGACATGGCCTCCTACGACGAGTCGAAGGCGGCCTACACGCTCGAAGCCGGCGACTACGCGATCCGCGTCGGCGACTCCTCGCGGAACACGCGCGTCGCAGCGAAGATCCGGCTCGACTCCACGGTCACCACCGAGCAGCTCGCCAACGAGCTGAACGACCAGAAGCCGACCTCGGAGCTCACCAGTGACCCGGCCGACTTCTACACCTACCCGGAGGAGAAGGCGCAGCTCGCCGACGCCCCCGTCGTCAATGTCGCTTCGTCGTCGTTCACCACCGTGAACAATGCGTCGGAGTTCGAACAGGACGTCCCGGTCGGAACCGACTCGCCGTACTACGCGATCGACAAAGACACCATCTCGTCGGTCACCGCCTACCTCAACAGGGCGACGACCGATTGGGAGGGCACCGGCGCACCGTATGCGGCAAAGACCGGTGAGACGACAGAAGCGGTCACCGTCGACCCCGCCGGAACCCTGTACGACGTCCAGTCGGGCAAGATCACGATGGAGCAGTTCGTCGCCGGTCTCAGCGCCACGCAGCTGGCGAACATCGTCGAAGGTGCCAGCGCCGCCGGAACGACGGCCACGGCCGTCGGAGCAGCGGGCTACACCACCGCGAAGTACGAGAACCTCGGCCTCCCCGGCATGACACTCGCCGACGGCCCCGCAGGCCTGCGGATCACACAGAAGATCTCGTCCACTCCGGCGACCTACCAGTTCGGCACGGCTTGGCCGATCGGCACGCTCCTCGCCCAGACCTGGGATCCCGAGCTCGTCGCCCAGGTCGGCAACGCGGTCGGACAGGAGATGTCGGAGTACGGCGTCTCGCTCTGGCTCGCCCCCGGCATGAACATCCACCGCGACCCGCTGAACGGCCGCAACTTCGAGTACTACTCCGAGGACCCGCTGCTGAGCGGCCTGACCGCGGCGGCCATGACGGAGGGCGTGCAGAGCGTTCCCGGTGAGGGCGTCACGATCAAGCACTTCTACGGCAACAACCAGGAGAGCGCCCGCACGACGAGCAACGACGTCATCGGTGAGAGGGCCAGCCGCGAGATCTACCTGCGCGGCTTCGAGATCGCGGTCAAGAGTGCGCAGCCGATGGCGCTCATGACCTCGTACAACAAGATCAACGGCAGCTACGCCTCGGGCGACTACGACCTCGACACCGACGTGCTCCGGGGTGAATGGGGCTTCAAAGGGCTCGTCATGACGGACTGGGGCGCAGGCCCCCGCACCGGAGCGACGGGTGTCATGTATGCCGGAAACGACCTGATCGAGCCCGGCGGAAACCCGAACGAGATCCTGAACGCCCTCAAGAAGATCACGCCGACGATCGACGTGTCGGGTCTTCCCGCCTACACCAAGACGGTCACCCCGACCCGCACCTCGTACTCGTGGCAGTTCGGCGGCCTCGTGCCGTCGGCCACGGGCACGCAGTCGATCCCGACGACGGTCAACGGCAGCACCGACCTCACGAAGGTGCCGGTGTCCGGCACGACGACCCGCGATGCGATCAACAACGAGACGTTCCAGGCCAACGCGCCCTACGCCTCGGTACAGGCCGCGTACGCCGACGTGCAGTCGCTGCTCTCGGGCACGGCTCTGACGGCGGCCCAGAAGGCCGGCATCACCGTCACGGACGTCGTACACCAGGATCCGTCCGACGCCGCTTCGGCCGTCGTCTCGTACACGGTCACCGTCAAGGGCGACTACCCGGCCACCGGCTACAACCTGCGTCTCGGAGACCTCCAGCGCAGCGCCAGCCGGGTGCTGTCCACCGCGATGCAGACGGCCGGCTTCGAGCAGCTCGCTGCCGCGCAGGGCGTCTCGGGCGTCAAGGTCGTTCCGTACACCGGCCAGTTCGACAACCTGACGAACTACCTCACGGCGACACGCGGCGCGGTTCTCTCGAACCAGACCGGCACAGGCCCCTCGGTCGCGATCGGCGCAACCACGGCTCCGAACGCGAAGGGTTGGTACTCGAAGGCGGTGGCGGTCACGGTGACCTCCACCGATGACGACGCACAGCTCTACGTGTCGGTCGACGATGGCGAACTGCTTCCTTACACGAAGCCGATCACCGTCACCGACGAGGGCGAGCACGCGATCCATGCCCTCGCCGTCGGAACCGACAGCTCGATCTCGAAGCTGGCCAAGGCCACGATCAAGATCGACACGACGGCTCCGACCACCTCGGTCACCAGCGCCGCGAAGGGCAAGCTCACGCTCGCCGCCACGGATGCGCTCTCCGGTGTCGCCTCGATCCAGTACTCGCTGGACGGGAAGACCTGGAAGACGTACTCCGGCACGGCAACGGTCTCGGGTGCGGTCAGCTACCGGGCCACCGATGTCGCGGGCAACGTCAGCGCGGTGAAGAAGGTGACGGTGGCGGCCGCTCCGGCGACCAAGCCCGTCATCACGAAGCAGCCGGCGGCGTCGGTCAAGGTGAAGTCGGGTGCCACGGCGACGATGTCGGCGGCGGCCTCCGGGTCACCGACCCCGACCGTCGTGTGGCAGCGGAGCACCAACGGCGGCAAGACGTGGGCGGCCATCGCGGGTGCCACTTCGAAGACGTACTCCGTCAAGCCGACGTCGGTGTCGAACGGCCGCCTGTTCCGGGCCGTGTTCACCAACTCGGCCGGAAAGGCGACGACCATGTCGGTGAAGCTCACGGTCACTGCGGCGAAGTGATCTAGGGGTTTCTCTCCCCAGCGGCGAGACTCCAGGAGGTGCGGGTGCGACGGTTGTCGCACCGCATCGACTGGAGTCTCGCCGTTTCGTGGTGGAGGCAGAGAGGGAGCGGGGGCGGCGGGCGGGTCAGCGCTTGGGCAGGCGCGGCACAGCAGCCAGGAGCTTCTGCGTGTACGGGTGCGCGGGCGCGGCCAGCAGCGACGCCGTCGGACCCTGCTCGACCACCCGGCCGCTCTCCAGCACGAGCGTCTCTTCGCAGAGCGCCGCGACCGTGCCGAGGTCGTGCGAGACGACGACGACCGTCAGCCCGTCGGCGGACAGCGACGACAGCAGGTCGACGATGCGCACGCGCGTCGACAGGTCGAGGGCGCTGACCGGCTCGTCGGCGATGAGGAGGCGGGGCCGCGCCACGATGGCGCGGGCGATCGCGATGCGCTGGCGCTGACCCCCCGAGAACTCGTGGGGAAAGCGAGTCGCGGCATCGGCGGGAAGCCCGACCGACGTCAGAGCTGCGGCGACGCGCTCGCGGACGCCGGACGCCCGCGACTCCAACTTCAGCGACCGCAGGGGCTCGGAGACGATGCGCCCGACGTTCTGACGGGGGTCGAGCGACGAATACGGATCCTGAAAGACGGCCTGCGCGAACGTGCGGTGCGATCGAAGGGCCGCGCGATCGCCCGCATCGAACCGGACGCCGTTCGTCGACAGCGTGCCCGTCGTCGGCCGGGTCAGCCCGAGCAGCAGTCGCAGCAGCGTGGTCTTGCCGGCACCCGACTCTCCGACGATGCCGAGGTTGCGACCGGCCTCCACCGAGAAGCTGACGTCGGCGAGGGCGGGCGCGGCACCCCGGTACGAAAAGCCGAGATCGGTCGCCTGCACGAGAGGGGCGGTCATGACGGCCTCCCGGGCGCATCGAGGGCGTCGTCGAGCACGCGGGCGCCGGCGACGAGCTCGGCCGTGTAGTCGGAACCGGGGGCATCGATCAACACAGCGAGGGAGCCGCGGTCGACCACTCGGCCTTCTCGCAGCACCACGACGTCGTCGGCGACCCGTGAGACGACGGCGAGGTCGTGGCTGATGAACAGCAGCGCCATGCCGCGATCGGCGACGACGCGATCCAGCAGGGCGAGGATCTCCGCCTGGACGCTGACGTCGAGCGCCGTGGTGGGCTCGTCGGCGATCAGCAGCTTCGGTCGGGAGGCGAGAGCGAGGGCGATGGCCACCCGCTGGCGCTGACCGCCCGAGATCTCGTGGGGGTACGCCGATGCGATCCGATCAGGATCCGGCAGACTCACCTCCACGAGCGCCTCCCGTACGCGGTCGAGCACCTCGGCCCGGCTCAGCTTCTGGCCGCTTCGTGCGGCAGTCCGGCGCACTGGCTCGGCGAGCTGGCGTCCGACGCGCATCAGCGGGTCGAGCGACGTCAGCGGCTCCTGGAACACGATCGCGACCTCGCTCCCCCGCAGCGGCACGAGAGCGCGTTCGGCCGTGCCGATCACCTCATGGCCCGACAGCCTCACCGACCCGGTACCGACGAGGGCCTCGGGCAGCAGACCGAGCACGGCCAGCGCGGTGAGCGACTTGCCACTGCCCGACTCGCCGATGATGCCGAGTCGCCTGCCCGGAGCGATCGCGAACGACAGCCCGTCGACGAGCGCGACACCGGACGCCCCGCGGATGGTCAGGTCGGTCACGATCAGACCCGAAGGATCCGTCGCGGCAGTCGCTGATGCAGCTGTAGCGCTCACGCGCGCCCCCTCCGAGTCGGGTCTCCGACGTCGCGCAACCCGTCGGCCACGAGATTCACGCCGATCACGAGCACGACGAGCAGCACGCCCGGTGCCACCGCTCCGATCGGAGCGACGAGAACGGTGCCCTGCGCCTCCTGCAGGATGCTCCCCCACGACGCATTGGGCGGTGGGCTACCGAGGCCGAGGTACGACAGGCTGGCCTCCGCGAGCACGGCAAGACCGAACTGCAGGGCGAGGTTCACCACGACCGTCGGCCAGATGTTCGGCAGGACGTGCTGGAGGATCAGGCCGGGCCAGCGGGTGCCCGACACCCGGGCGGCCGTGATGTAGTCGAGGGAGAGCACTCGTTTGGCCAGAATCCTCGTCAGTCGTGCCACGACAGCGCTCATCGCGAGACCGATCGCGAGAATGGCCGAACCGAGCGACGCTCCACTAGCGGCGACCACGAGCATGGCGACGAGCAGTGTCGGGAACGCGATCAGCACGTCGAGCACCGCCGACAGGCCGTCGTCGAGCCAGCGCTGGGCGAATGCCGTGGCGAGGCCCAGGGCGATGCCGAGCACGCCGCCGATCGCGACCGATCCGGCGCCGACCTGCAGGGCGATGCGGGCGCCGATCATCAGCTGTGTCAGCAGGTCGCGCCCGAGTTTGTCGGTGCCGGCCAGATGGGCGGCCGACGGAGGTGCGAGACGACCGCCGCCGATGTCGGACGGCGGGTACGGCAACCAGAAGAACGACACGATCGCGGTGGCGAGGATGATGCCGACGAGAACCGCGCCGATCGCGAGGGTGATCGACCGACGCCTCACGAGCGCACCGCCCCGGTGTCGGTGGTACCCGGCAGGGCGGCGACCGGCACGGCTGTGCTCGCCGGGCCGATGCCGCGACGGCGACCGCCACCGCCGCTGCCATCGCCGCGGTTACCACTCACGCTGGCCCGAAGTCGCGGGTCGACGAGTCGCTGGGCGGTGTCGGCGAGGAACCCGACTATCAAGACGGCGAACGTGCTGACGAACAGCACACCCTGGATGTCGGGGTAGTCGTGCTGCGCGATCGACGTCAAGAGCATGCTGCCGAGCCCCGGCAGAGCGAAAACGCTCTCGACGACGACCGCGCCGAGGAACGTCGTCGCCAGCTCGATGCCGAGGATTGAGATGACCGGCACCGACGCGTTGCGGAGGCCGTGCCGCCACATCGCCTCGGCGAAGGAGGCGCCGAGTGCCCTCGACGATCGGAGGTAGTCGCTGCCGAGCACGTCGAGCACGGCGCTCCGCACATACCGGGTCACCGAGGCCGCCATGACGATCGCGACGGTGATGACCGGAAGGGCCAGGGAGCGAAGTGCTGCGGCAGGATCCTGCCAGTCGTCTTGCGGAAATCCGCCGGCGGGCAGGAGCTGCAGGCGAAGTGCGAAGAAGGTCACCAGGAGCACGCCGATCCAGAAGACCGGCACGGCGATTCCGAGCTGCGACACCGCCGACAGCGCGACGCCGTACCAGCGGTGCGACTTGTACGCCGCGATGAATCCGACCGGGACGGCGATGATCACCGCGAGCACGAAGGCCAGGAGCGTCAGCGGCACCGTGACGACGAGACGCTGGGCGATCTCGGGGCCGACCGGGAGCCCCGAGATGTACGACGTGCCGAGATCGAAGCGGGCGAGCTGCGAGAACCAGCGGGCGAACTGCTCGATGACCGGCAGGTCGGCACCGACGTCGGCCCGGGCCGACGCGATCTGCTCCTTGGTCGCCCCGACCGACAGCAACGCGTTCGCCGGGTCGCCCGGCAGCAGCCGGAGCAGCACGAACAGCACGATCGACGCCAGCACCAGGGTGACGACGAGGAACGCGAAACGTCGGATCAGATACGAGACCATCGAGCGGGAAAGCCTACTTCTTCACGATGTCGTAGGCGTAGAACTGCGAGTTCAGCCCGTTGACCGGGTAGCCCGTCAGCTTCGACGAGGCGACGACGATCTGCGGGTAGAGGTAGAGCCAGTCGGAGGCGGCGTCGTCGGCGATCTGCATGTTGACCTTCTTCAGCAGAGCGGTCTGCTCGTCGGTCGTCGAGGCCTGCTCGGCCTGGTCGACCCAGCCGGTCACCTGCTTGTTGTCGTAGCCCCAGTAGAAGTCGGGGTTGCCGTAGAAGACGACGTCGCGGTCGTTGACGTGCTCCTGCATCGTCGCCTGGAAGTCGTGCTTCTGGTACACCTTCGAGTACCAGGTGTCGGGCGTGATGATGTTGATCTTCACGGTGATTCCGACCTTCGCCAGGTCGCTCTTGATGATCTGCGCCGCGGCGGGGTGCGGGTCGTAGTTCGGGGTGTCGAGCGTGAAGGTGAATCCGTCGGCGTAGCCGGCCGCGGCGAGCTCCTTCTTGGCGAGGGTGACGTCGTAGGGGTTCACGCCGGTGAGGTCTTCGTACCAGGGGTCGGTCGGCGGAACCATCGAGCCGATGAGGGTGCCGTAGTCACCCCAGATCGAGTTCAGAAGCTGCTTGTTGTCGATCGCCGAGGTGATGGCCTTGCGCACGCCGACCTTGTTGAACGGCGCCACCTTGTCGTTGAAGGCGAGCAGCAGCTTGGTGGTCGACTTGCCGTCGGTCACCTTGTACGACGAGTTGCCCGTGAACTGGGCGAGAGCATCGGGGCTCTGCTCGCTGGTGACGACGTCGACGGCGTTCGTCAGCAGCGCGTTGTTGAGCGCGGTCGCGTCGGAGTAGTAGTGGAACACGACTCCGGCGTTCTTCGCCGCGGTGCCCCAGTAGCCCTTGTACTTCGTGAGGCTGAGGGTGGAGCCGCGCTTCCAGGAGTCGAGCTGGTACGGGCCGGTGCCGTCTTCGCTGGTCTTCAGGTTCTTCGCCGCGCTGTCGATGATCCACACGTAGCTCAAGTTGTACGGGAGCGAGATGGAGCGGCTGGAGAGCTTGACGACGACGGTCGAGTCGTCGGGGGTCGACACGCTCGAGATCGGCGCGAGGCTCGACTTGCGGGCCGACTGCGAGTCGTCGGCCAGCACCTTCTCGATGCTGTATTTCACGTCAGCGCTGGTCAGCTTCGCCCCCGAGTGGAAGGTCACCCCCGACTGCAGGTCGAACGTGTAGGTGAGGCCATCAGCCGACTTCTTGAAGCTCTTCGCGAGGAGGTTCTCGACCTTGCCGGTGTCGGTGAGGCGGAACAGGCCCTCATAGACGTTGCCGTTCAGCGCCTCGGTGACTCCCTGGCCACCGCCGGCGGTGTTGTCGAGGTTCTGCGGCTCGTAGACCGAGCCGATGTTGATGGTGGCGTCGGCGGGCTTGGTCGACGAGCTCGACGTGCCGGAGCACGCGGCCAGCGCCAAGGCCGAGACGAGCGCGATGCCGGTCGCGAGACCGAGTTTCTTCTTCACGGGAGGGACTCCTGGGTGGGGCTGTGGTGGGGGTGAGGGCTGTGCCGGGGTGCGTGTTTGTGGGGGCGTCAGTGCTGGTGGATGTCGAAGCCGTCGCGCAGCACGACGTCGCGCTCACCGGCCAGCACCGGTCCGGCGAACCGGTTCTGCTTCGGCGGCAGCGGGCAGTTGTACTGCTCCGAGAAACCACACGGCGGCACGAAGGCCTGGTTGAAGTCGAGCACGACCGGGCCGGCGTCGACGAATCCGGCGTCGCCCGACGGGCGCTGCACGAACAGGAAGCGGCCCGACCCGTAGGTCGAGATCGACGGGTCGGAGCTGCCGTTCGTGGCGTCCCCGAAGACGAGCAGCAAGACGCCGCCATCGTCGAAGGCGCTCAGCCGGTAGTCGACGCCGTCACGGCGGAACGTGATGTCGCCGGGCACGACGAGGTCGCGCGACGAGCCGTTGTCACGGATGTGCTCGAAAGGGACGACGCGGTCGCCTGACACCGGCGTGAACGCGGCTTCGATCACCCAGTCGGGGTCGAACGGGAAGAGCGAGATCGTGTCGAAGTGCTCGATCGCGGGCGACGCGGAATCCCAGAGACGGATGCCGTGCTCGGGGCGGCCGGTGTCGAGGTCGGCTCGCGTGAGCCTGGTGACGGTGACCGTGCTCGGCTGACCGTCGAGAGCCTCGTCGTCGGTGATCTCGGTGCCCTCGCTGAGCCAGCGGGTCTCGATGAGCGCCAGGTTGCCCTGGGGCGACGTCACACCGGCGAGGCGGCCTTCGCGCCAGGAGTCTCGTCCGCTCTCGGCGGTGGCTGCTGCGGTATCGAGGGTGTCGGGCACTGGTCGATCGTTCCGTTTCTCGCTCGGGGTGTCCAGTCACGGTTACTCCCCGTGACGGGCGGAG
>NZ_JBCEBN010000005.1:0-245128 GCF_049472575.1 Frondihabitans sp. 4ASC-45
GAAGAAGGCGTCGCCGGCGGGCATGTCGTCCATCCTAAAGCCGCGCGGCGGTGCGTTTCGGCGTGTGGGAGGGTGTTCCCCGCCGGTCGGCGGGTGTTGTTGAGAGTCGGCGGGCGCTCCCCGCCGGTCGGGGGGGGGGGCAACAACACCCGCCCACTCACCGTCAGCAACAATCAACGAGCGGCGAGCGCCCCCTGGTACAGGTCGCGCTTCGAGAGACCCGTCGCGGCCGACACCTCGGCGGCGGCCTCCTTCAGGCGGTCACCGGCAGCAACGGCCGCGAGCACGAGAGCGACGCCGGCCGAGAGGTCGACGTGACGGGCCGCGGATCCTTCGATCACGATGCAGATCTCACCCCGGACCCCCTCGGCAGCCCAGGCGACGAGCTCGGCCGCGGTGCCCCGCTTGACCTCTTCGTGCAGCTTCGTCAACTCGCGGCAGACGACGACGCGCCGCGACTCGCCGAGCGCCGACGCCACGTCGACGAGCGAGTCGGCCAGGCGGTGCGGAGACTCGAAGAAGACCATCGTGCGGCGCTCGCCCTCGAGTTCGCCGAGCACCCGCAGACGATCGCCCTGCTTGCGCGGAAGGAAACCCTCGAAGGTGAAGCGGTCGGTCGGCAGCCCTGAGACGGCGAGCGCCGTCAGCACGGCCGACGGGCCGGGAAGAGAGGTGACGGTCACTCCGGCGGCGGCCGCCGCTTCGACGAGCGGGAACCCAGGATCCGAGATGGCCGGCATCCCGGCATCGGTCAAGACGAGTACGTCGGCGTTCCGCGCCAGCTCCACGACCTCGGACGCTTTCTCGCGCTCGTTGTGCTCGTGCAGGGCGATGAGCCGCGGGCGGTTCTCGACGCCGAGGGCGCGCATCAGGTGGATGGCCGTGCGGGTGTCTTCCGCCGCGATCACCTCGGTGTTCGAGAGGGCCTCGATCAGGCGCCGGGAGGCGTCGCCGAGGTTGCCGATAGGAGTTGCCGCGAGAACGATCACCCGCCCATTCTCCTTCGTCGGGCCATCTACGATGGCCGAATGACATTTCGGCCGAGCGGCGACTTCGACCAGCTGGTCGGAAACGCGCCCGTCGAAGGCCCCGGCGGCGAATCCCCCCACGGTGCCGAGCCCGACCTGATCGAGCGACCGCGAAAGCCGGTCGCGCATCGCTGGGGGCTCACGCCGATCGACGCCTGGTGGGGTCGCGTACTCTCGACCCCCGCTCGCCAACGCGCCTGGCGCTGGGGCGGCCCGGCACTCGTCACCCTGATCGCCGCGCTGCTGCGCCTCTGGCACCTCGGCCACCCGAACACCCTGGTGTTCGACGAGACCTACTACGTCAAAGACGCCTGGAGTCTGCACAACCTCGGCTACGAGGGCACCTGGCCGGGCGACGTCGACTCCAAGTTCGCGGCCGGGCAGACCGATCTCTTCACGAATTCCGCCGAGTTCATCGCCCATCCGCCCCTCGGCAAGTGGCTGATCTCGCTCGGCATGGCCGTGATGGGGCCGGCGAATCCGGCCGGGTGGCGGTTGAGCACGGCGGTGGCCGGGATCCTTGCCGTCCTCCTCATCACGCTAATCACGCGGTACCTGCTCAAATCCGACGTGCTCGGAGTGCTGGCGGGGTTCTTCTTCGCCATCGACGGTCAGGCGATCGTGATGTCGCGGGTGTCGCTGCTCGACAACTTCGTGATGCTCTTCGCGTTGCTCGCATTCGGGGCCGTTCTGCTCGATCGCGCGCACAGCAAACGACGTCTGGACGCCTGGGTTCGACGAAGGAATGCTCGGGGGCGCGACCTCGCCTGGGGGCCGACGCTGTGGAACAGGCCGTGGCTGATCGCGGCCGGAATGATGCTCGGTGCCGCCTCGGGCGTGAAGTGGAACGGCATCTACTTTCTCGCCATCTTCGCGCTCTACACGGTGGCCGTCGACATGATGGCGAGGCGTCGTGTCGGAGTCGAGCTGTGGGGCACGGGAACGCTCATCACGCAGGGTCCGGCGACGTTCCTGCTGATGGTGCCCGCGGCGGCAGTCACCTACATCGCCACCTGGACGGGCTGGTTCGTCACCCGAGGCGGCTGGAACCGCACCTGGCTCGAAGACGGCAACGGGGCCACCCCGTGGAAGGGCCTGCTCGCCTGGGTGCCCGACGTCGCGCAGAACTTCTGGCATTACCAGGCGAGCATCTACGCGTTCAACGTCGGGCTGTCGACGGCGCACCCCTACCAGGCCAACCCGCTGACCTGGCTGCTGATGCAGAGACCGACGAGCATGTTCTACCTCGGCCTGTCAGAGGGCCAGAACGGCTGCACGGTCGACCGCTGCGGCCAGGCCATCAGCGGCATCGCGAACCCGCTGATCTGGTACGCCGCCGTGCTCGCCTGCGTCTACCTCTGCTACCGGCTGGCGCGCTACCGCGAGTGGCAGTCGGGGGCCATCTTGATCGGCGTCGCCGCCGGCTACCTGCCCTGGATGATGTACCTCAACCGGACGGTGTTCCAGTTCTACACGATCGCGTTCGAGCCCTATCTCGTCATGGGGCTGGTGGCCGCTCTGGGCATCATCCTCGGCAAGCGCACCGACGATCCGCTCCGACGCCTGAGCGGGATCCGCGTCGTGGGGGTGATCGTGATCGTGGCAGTCGTGCTGACGATCTTCTACTACCCGATGTGGACGGCGACCCAGGCGCCGTGGACCTTCATCAACCTGCACTACTGGGTGCCGAGCTGGAAGTAGCCCGCTGGCCCCTGGTCCGCGTGCAAATTCGAAGGAAAAACGCGCCTCGGCGACCGGAAACATGCCGATCCGGGGCCTCCAGCGCGAGTTTCTCCTTCAAATTCGGGCAACGGCGGCGAGCTGCTCCTCGAACTCGGGCACCGAGCCGACCGGCAGCCGGCACACGAAGTCGCGGCAGACGTAGGCCGTCGCGGCAGCTCCAGCACCGGCGGCGAGCACCCGCCCCTCGAACAGCTCGAACCCGGCGGCCGACCACTCTGCCGCCTGAGCTTCTGTCACGACGGCCACGACGGCGCCGGGCCGTCGCACTCGTCGGGCGGAGTCAGCGAGCGAGCCGTCGGATCCTTCGCTCCCGTCGGTCACGACGACGACCTGAACCGCAGGATCCGACAGCGCGACACCGACCGACAGGATCGCCCCGAAGGCGGTCGGGTTCTCGAGCGCCAGGTCGTGCACCGAGCGAACGGCGCGCGCGGCGGCCTCCCGGTATCGGGCATCGGCCGTGAGCTGCGAGAGGGTCAGGGCCGCCGAGGCCATGGCCGACAGGCCCGACGGGTACGCGCCCTCCGACGGGTCGCTCGCGAGCTGGAGCCCCTGCGCGGCGAGCACCGGGTCTCCGCCGCCGGGAGCCGCGAACACGCGTGCACCGCCGGATTCCGGGAGGCACTGCTCGACGAGGTCGCGCGCAGCCGTGGCATACGACACCTCGCCGGTCGCTGTTGCGAGCCGCAGCAGCCCGTCGGCGAGCATGCCGAAGTCTTCGAGGGTCGCGACGGCGTCGGAGGCACCCCGCTCGGACGTCGCCCGCAGCAGGACGCCGTCGGTCGACACCGAAGACCCGAGGATCCGATCCGCCGCCGCTCGTGCCGCCGCGATCAAGTCGGCTCGCCCCTGCCGCACCCCGGCCTCTGCCAGCGCGCCGATTGCGAGGCCGTTCCACCCCGTCAGCACCTTCTCGTCGACCTTCGGCGGTGTCGCCGCGGCCCGGCCGTCGGCGTCCAGCGCGTAGTAGCCGCCCTCGCCGAGGTCGCTCTCGCTGTCTTGGGCCGACCCGAAACCACCGCCCGGCCGCTGCAGCGTCGTCAGCAGGAACTCGGCGATGCCCGCGGCCACGTCGGACGATCCGACGCGGGAGTAGGCGTCGAGCAGCACGGCGTTGTCGTAGAGCATGCGCTCGTAGTGCGGCTCGTGCCAGTCACGCCGGACGGAGTAGCGGAAGAAGCCGCCCTCCACCGGGTCGCGGAGAGGCGACGCGGCCATGGCGTCGAGGGTGCGTCCGACCAGCGCTCGCGCGGCCGGTGCGGCCGGCGACGAACTCGTCGCTACGTCGACGAGCAGGCGCTGGACCGGCGCGATCGGAAACTTGGGGGCGCGACCGAAACCACCGAACTCGTCGTCTTCGAACGACGCGAGTCGGGCGACGATCGCCTGGATCTCGTCTGCCGTGACGTCGGATCCTGCGTTGTCGCCCGTGCCTGCGCCTGTGGTCGTCGACGCTGCGGCGAGCGCCGCGGCGATCTCACCGGCGTTCTGCTCCACCTCGTCGCGGCGGTCGGTCCAGGCCTCCGATACGGCATCGAGCACCTGACGGAACGACGGCGTGCCCTGCACCGGAACCGGCGGATAGTAGGTGCCCGCGAAGAACGCGCGGCCCTCGGGGGTGACGAAGACGGTCAGCGGCCAGCCGAGGTTGCCGGTGAAGGCGCCCGCCGCCGCGAGATAGCTGGCGTCGACATCGGGGTGTTCCTCGCGGTCGACCTTGATGGCGACGAAGCGCTCATTGAGGCGCGCGGCCAACTCGGGGTCGGAGAAGCTCTCGCGGGCCATGACGTGGCACCAGTGGCAGGTCGAATAGCCGATCGACACCATCACGGGAAGTCCGCGGCGGGCGGCCTCCTCGAACGGGGCGGCTCCCCACGCGTGCCACGCGACGGGGTTGTCGGCGTGGCTGCGGAGGTACGGGCTGATGGCGTCGCGGAGCTCGTTGGGCACGGGGCCACGCTACGCCGCCGGCCTGGCACCGGCTTTGGCCTCACCTACGCCGAGCCATTGCGACACCACCTTTCGGCCCCACCACCGCCGATGGGCGGCACCCTTCCCGAAACCCGGTGTCGCGCCCTGCCTCACGACGAGGGAACGTCGCGATACCCCTCCCCCACGTACTCGCTCAGCGGCCGGATGAGCGCGTTCGCACCGCGCTGTTCGACGACGTGCGCCGTCCAGCCGGCGACCCGCGCCGCGACGAACAGCGGCGTGAACACCTCGGCGTCGAACCCGAGCAGGTGGTAGGCGACGCCCGACGGGTAGTCGACGTTCGGCTTGAGGCCCTTCCGGTCAAGCACGCCCTGCTGAAGGGCGTCGTAGAGGTCGCGCAGCCGCTCGTTCTCCTGCCCGGGGCGCTCGTCGAGAAGCCGCCCGAGAGCAACCTCCATCGTCGGCACGCGACTGTCGCCGTTCTTGTAGACGCGGTGCCCGAACCCCATCAGGGTGCGCTTCTCGGCGAGGGCCGCATCGAGCCAGGCGTCGACCCGGTCGGGGTCGTGGATCTCTTCGAGCAGAGCCAGTGCTGCCTCATTTGCACCTCCGTGGAGCGGGCCCCTGAGCGCGCCGATCGCGCCGACGAGGGCCGAGTGCAGATCGGAAAGAGTCGAGGCGATCACGCGAGCCGTGAACGTCGACGCGTTGAACGAGTGCTCGGCGTAGAGGGTCATCGACACGTCGAACGCCTCGACGTCGCGCTTGTCGGGCTCTTCGCCGAAGACGAGCCAGAGGAAGTTCGCCGAATACCCGAGGTCGTCGCGGGAGTCCAAAGGATCCTGCCCTCGTCGTCGACGCTGGTCGTACGCGATCAAGGCCGGGATCTGCGCGAAGACCCGAAGAGCCCTCTCGTAGGTCTCGTCGGGCGACGGCTTCGCCGGTTCAGGATCCAGGGTGCCGAGTGCACTCACGGCCGTCCGCAAGACATCCATCGGGTGCGTGGACTTCGGCAGCGAATCGATCAGCGAGCGGAGGGTCGGCTCGAGCGCCCGGGCACCGCGCTCGGCAGAGCGGAACGCCTCCTTCTCGGAAGCGGTCGGAAGCTCACCGCGCCAGAGCAGCCACACGACGTCTTCGAACGGCACGGCACCGGCGAGCTGCTGCACCGGATACCCGCGATAGAGAAGGGAGTTCGAGGCGGCGTCGACTTTGGAGACGCGGGTCTCGTCGACGACCACGCCGTTCAGGCCCTTGTGGATTTCAGGTGCGGTGTCGGTCGATGCGGATGTCGTCATCGGTCACTCCTTCGTGAGGTCGAACGTGTAGATCGAGTCGTCGAACTGCGAGTAGCCCTCGTAGTCGATCAGGTCGTACAGGTCTCGGCGGTGCTGCATCCGGTCGAGGAGCGCCGCCTGCGTGCCGGCGGCGGCGATCTCGTCGAGACCGCGCTCGGCCTCGCCCATGGCCAGGCGCAACAGCGTGACCGGGTAGATCACGATCTTCACCCCCGCGCTCGCGAGCTCGTCGGCCGTGTGCAGCTCGCCCTTGCCGAACTCGGTCATGTTGGCGAGGATCGGCACGTCAAGAGCATCGGCCATCGCCTCGAACTCACGGAGCCCCTCGAGCGCTTCGGGGAACACCGCGTCGGCGCCCGCGTCGACGAGGGCCTTCGCCCGATCCACGGCCGCCGCGAGACCGTCGACGGCGCGCACATCGGTTCGGGCCATCACCAGGAAGTTCGGGTCGCGACGACCGTCGACCGCGGCGCGGATCCGCTTGACCGCCGTCTCGGCGTCGACGACGCTCTTGCCGTCGAGGTGCCCGCAGCGCTTCGGATTCACCTGGTCTTCGATGTGCAGGCCGGCGAGCCCGGCGTCTTCGAGCGTCTGGACTGTGCGCGCGACGTTCATCGGCTCGCCGAAGCCGGTGTCGGCGTCGACGATCGACGGCAGGTCGGTCATGCGGGCGATCTGCCCGGCCCGGGTGGCGACCTCGGTCAGGGTCGTCAGGCCGATGTCGGGCAGGCCGAGGTCGGCACTGATCACGGCACCCGAGATGTAGACGCCCTCGAAGCCCTTGCGTTCGATCAACCGAGCGCTCAGCGGGTTGAAGGCACCCGGCAGCCGCACCAGACCCGGGCCGTCGAGTGCCCGCCGCAGGGCGACGCGTTTGTCGGCAGCCGAGACCGAGGAGTACAGCACTACAGCAACCCCTCGCGCACGGTGAGCCCCTTGAAGTAGGCCGAATCGGGCATCACGGTCAGCCCGCCGAGCTCGTCGGCGGTCAGCTCAGGAAGACGCTCGGCCAGGTCGATGAAGGCGTCGATCGACGACGAATCGAGGATCCCACTGGCCAGGGTCCGGAACTTCGCCACGTAGTCCGCTCGCTGGAACGGCCGTGCTCCCAGGGGATGCGCATCGGCCACCGCGATCTCCTCCACGAGGGTGCCTCCGTCGGTGAACGTGACCTCGATGCGTCCGCCGAATGCCTGCTCGGCCGGGTCGAGCGAGTGGTAGCGGCGAGTCCACTCGGGGTCTTCGACCGTCGTGATGGAGCGCCAGAGAGCAACCGTGTCGGCGCGGGCGGCCCGCTCCGGGGCGTAGGAGCGCTCGTGGTGCCACTCGCCGTCCTGCAGCGCCACGGCGACGATGTAGGGGATGGAGTGGTCGAGGGTCTCGCGGCTAGCGGTGGGGTCGTACTTCTGCGGGTCGTTCGCACCGGAACCGATGACGCGGTGGGTGTGATGGCTCGTGTGCAGCACGATGCTCGCCACGCGCGCGGGATCGCGGAGTTCCGGGTGCTCGCGGCCGAGTCGGCGGGCAAGGTCGATCCAGGCCTGCGCCTGATACTCGGCCGAGTGCTCTTTCGTGAAAGTGTCGAGGATGGCGCGCTTCTGCTCGCCCGCGGCCGGCAACGGCACCGAGTAACCCGCCTCGACGCCGTCGAGAAGGGTCGCGATCACGCCGTCTTCGCCCTCGTAGATCGGTGACGGGCTCGTCTGGCCGCGCATCGCGCGGTCGATCGCCTCGATCGCCTGCTTCCCGGCGAAGGCCGGCGCATAGGCCTTCCAGGTGGAGATGAGGCCCTTGCGCGACTGCCGCGTCGCGGTGGTCGTATGGAGGGCCTGGCCGATCGCCTGGTAGATCGTCTCGGCATCGAGGCCGAGGAGCGTGCCGAGGCCCGCTGCAGCGCTCGGGCCGAGGTGCGCGACGTGGTCGATCGTGTGGCGGTGCAGGCTGATCGCCCGAGCGAGGTCGACCTGGATCTCGTACGCGGTCGCGATGCCACGCACCACGTCGGATCCTGAACGGCCCGCGTGCTGCGCGACAGCCAGCAGCGGCGGGATGTTGTCGCCCGGGTGCGAATATTCGGCGCTGAGGAAGGTGTCGTGGAAGTCGAGCTCGCGGACGGCGACGCCGTTGGCCCAGGCGGCCCATTCCGGGGCGAAGCGGAGGGTCGGGTCGGTGCCGAATACGGTTGCTCCCCGGCGCTTGGGGTCTGTCGCGGGGCTGATCGGATGTGCCCCGGCCTGGGCGCGCGCCGCAACCACCGACGCGCGACGAAGCGACGCGGTCGCTACCGCCGCGTTATCGATGACGCGGTTGATGATCATCTCGGTGACGTCGTCGGCGACGGGCACCGGGTCGACGGCCAGCTCGGCGAGCTGCCAGGCGAGCTCCTGCTCTTTGGGGAACCCCTCGTCGCTTCGGTGGACGCGGACCTCGACGTCTCTCACGCGTGAGCCGGGGCGAATCGCTGGACGAGCTCGCGCTTGAGGACCTTGCCGCTCGGACCGAGGGGCAGGGCGTCGAGCACGTGCACGACGCGGGGGTACTTGTAGGCCGCGATCTCTTCGGCGACGAAGGCAATGAGGTCGTCCGGGGTCGTCGTGCTTTCGGGCGCCAGGACAACGGCCGCCTCGATCTCTTGACCGTGGGTCTCGTGAGGCACACCGAACACGGCGGCCATGCGCACGTCGGGGTGGCTGGCGAGGACTTCTTCTACCTGCCGGGGATACACGTTGTAGCCGTTGCGGATGATCATGTCTTTCGTTCGGTCGACGATGGTGAAGTAGCCGTCGTCGTCTTTGGTAGCGAGGTCGCCCGTGCGGAACCAGCCGTCGACGATCGCCTTCTCGGTGTCGTCAGGGCGGTTGAGGTAGCCGTTCATGATGTTGTGGCCGCGCACGACGATCTCGCCGATCGAGCCGTTCGGCATGAGCACGATGCTGTCGGAGACGCTGGGGTCGGCGACCTCGACGTCGACTCCCCAGATGGCCGTGCCGATCGTTCCGGGACGCGGCGTGCGGCCGACGTGGTTGAAGGTCGCGACCGGCGACGTCTCGGTGAGGCCGTAGCCCTCGTGGATCTCGGCCCCGAAGATCTCGCGGAACCGATCGATGATCGCGACGGGAAGCGCGGCACCCCCGGAGATCGCGTATTTGAGACTCGGCCGCGACTCGGTGCGGGTCGCCGCGTCGAGCAGAGCCATGTACATCGTGGGGACGCCCATGAAGATGTCGCAGTGCTGCTCGACCATCACCCGGAGGGCCGTGTCGCCGTCGAACTTCGGCACCATCACCATGGTGGCGCCCGCCCGGAAGGCGACGTTCATGGTGCAGGTCTGGCCGAACGTGTGGAACAGCGGAAGCGCACCGAGAAGGCGATCGCCAGCTTCGATCTTGAACGTGGAGAGAAGCAGAGCGTTGGTCTGCTCGAGGAGGCTGAAGTGCGACCCCTCGGCGCCCTTGGGCTGACCCGTGGTGCCGCTCGTGTACAGGATCGTCGCGGTGTCGAACGGATCGCGGGGCACATACGTGTCGATCGGCTCGGCCGCCTCGGCGAGCGCCTCGAGGCGATCGAAGCCGGTGACGAGATCGGGCGGTGCCAGAACGGTGACCACGTCGACGCCGGCGAGACCGGCGCCGGCCGCCCCTTCGCCGAGGAGTGGTGCGGCGCAGACCAGCATGGCCGATCCGCTGTCGTGGAGGACGTATTCGATCTCGTGCTGCTTGAGCAGAGCGTGGATCGGAACGGCCACTGCCCCGAGCGAGAGAATCGCGTAGTAGACGCGGGGGAAGTCGGTCGCGTTCGGCACGAGCATGGCGACGCGGCTGCCCTCGGTGACGCCCTTGGCCCGGAGAGCGCCGGCGTAGGCGCGGGTCTCGGCCCACAGCTCGGAGTAGGTCGTCTCGGTCGGGCCGACGACGACGGCGACCGCATCGGCGTGGCGATCGGCCGACTCTTTGAGGATGGAAGCGACCGACGCGGTGGCACGAGAGGGGGAGGTGCGGGAACTACTCATTGGAGCTCCAATTTCGTCTTCGTTGACGACTCGGGTTCGAGCGGTGATCACAGCATACGGATCGCTCCTGATCGTCGCGAGCGCCTCATTCGAAATCCCAGATCGCCTCCTGCCAGTCGCTCCATTCCGATCGACCGCACTGCTCAGGGGGTCGAGTCGACGTAGCGGCGGTAGGCCCGCGTCACAGCAGCCACAGCGGCGTCGACCCGAGGCTGAAGCCACGGCCAGGCGAACCAGACGCCCACTGCACAGGTCAGGAGCGCGAAGAGCCGCGAGACCCAGAACAGACCGTCGGCCGCGATCTGCACGTCTCTCGGGGCGAGAGCGGCGAGGGCGACGTACGGAAGCACGGAGGAGACGACCGCAACGAGAGCGAGCGCGACCAGGCCGTTCCGAGCGCGGGCAGACGCGTCGGGAGCTCGACCAACCAGGATCGCGCCAGCGACGAGAAGAACCAGCGCCGCAAGCTCGACCACCAGGAAGGCCCATGAAAACGCCTGAAAGGCCGGCGACTCGAACGTCTCGGAGGGCACGCTGCCGAAGCTCGATGCGATGCCTGTCGCGAGCGAGAGCGAAGCCGCTCCCACCAGTAGCAGCCGCACCGCCCTGCCGGAGCCGAAGACGCCCGCCCTCCCGGGGAGCCCCAGGGCAAGCACCGCAAGCCCGACCGACCAGGCCAGCGCCCCGAGAAGGAAGGCACCTGAGACTCGACCTGCCCCCACCGACGCGACGCCTGCCAGGAACACCGCCCCGCCGCCGACGAGGGCCACGACCGGTTCCGCTTTCAGCTCCACTGCCTCCATGCGCGCCAGCATGGCATAAATATCGCGTATCGGCGACCCCCGGCCTACCCCGCCCTCTTCTGCAACTTCAGGAGCGCGAAGGGCTCCCCCAGCGTCTGACTCTGCATCAGGTCGTCTAGACGACGACCGTCTTCCGACCGGATGAACCGCCTTGCGCTCTTCTTTCGTACCGGGTCGGCACTCCGGGCGTCCCATGCGCTGTCGAGAGCGCACTCCAGCAGGTCGGCCTGGGCATGGTCGCCCGCCAGGCGCAGCCCGACCAGATGCCGACGAGCTGCGGCGAGTTCGTCTCGGAAGCGAGCCTCGTCGAGACCTCGGTAGCCGCCCGAGCGTTCGCGCGTCACGAAGTCGTTGCGCACGAGATTCTCGAGCACCTCCCGTGCGTGCGAGGTCGGGATGCCGAGCCGGCCGGCCGTCCGCTGCGTGAGGTCTTTCTCGCTCGTCACGCCGGTGAGGAGCAGGTCGAGCAGGTGCAAGACGGCGGGGCTGAGCAGGAGGATCAGGGCCCGGCGGTCGGGCGACATCATCACGCGCGCGCCCCCTCGGCTGCTCCGACGGCCGAGACGTGCCCGAGACTCCGGGCCTCGAGCCTCGCGGCGTGCCGACGACCTGCCGCCGACGCGCGAAACTGCGCCGCGCTGAGCCGTTTCGCCGGATCGGCGCTGCGGGTGTTCCAGGCGGCGTCCAGCGCCACGAGGATGTCGTCGACCTGGCGCCCCTCTCCCTTGGATCGCAGCCATTCCAGCTGATCCATCGCCTTCTCGAAATGCGCGGCGAAGTCGTCGAGCCCGAGATCGGCGATCTCGGTGAGACCGGCCCGCCCGATGTACCCGACGCCGATCAACCCGTCGAGCACCGCGGCGGCGTGCTCGACCGTGACGCCGATGCGCTCGGCGGCCCGCGCGGCTATCTCGGACTCGGAGGTGAGGCCCTCGTGCACGAGGTCGAGACAGTAGACGCAGACGGGATCGGTGAAGACGATGAGGGCTTGGACGCCCTCTGAACTGGAGTCGAACGAAGAAGTCATGCGACGAGGATGGCAACCCGGGCGACTCCCCCGCTGGCCCCGACCACCACCCTGTGGATAACTCCTCACCGACCCGCGCGCGGTAAGCTGGAGGGCTCATGATTCCTGCCATCACCTTCCCCCCGGAGCTGCCGATCTCGCAGCGTCGCGACGACATCGCGGCTGCCATTCGAGACAACCAGGTCGTCATCGTGGCGGGTGCGACAGGCTCGGGCAAGACCACCCAGCTGCCCAAGATCTGCCTCGACCTCGGTCGCGAGATGATCGGCCACACGCAGCCGCGCCGTATCGCCGCCCGCACGGTCGCGGAGCGCATCGCCGACGAGCTCGGCAGCGAGATGGGCGCCCTCGTCGGCTACCAGGTCCGGTTCACCGACCATGTCAGCGACGCGACCCGCATCAAGCTGATGACCGACGGGATCCTTCTCAACGAGATCCACTTCGACCGTGACCTCACCAAGTACGACACGATCATCATCGACGAGGCCCACGAGCGCAGCCTCACGATCGACTTCCTGATCGGCTATCTCAAGCAGCTCCTGCCCCGCCGCCCCGATCTCAAGCTGATCATCACCAGCGCGACGATCGACCCGGAGTCGTTCTCGAAGCACTTCGACGGCGCCCCCATCATCGAGGTCTCCGGCCGCACCTATCCGGTCGAGGTGCGCTACCGGCCGTTGGTCGCCGATGAGGTCAGTGCTGACGGAGAAACCGAAGGATCCAGCACCGACCCCGATGACCTCGACGCCCGGGGCGACCGACCGGCCCGAGCCGACGACCGCGACTACCTCCAAGGCATCAACGACGGCCTCGACGAGCTGGCCCGCGAGAGCTCCGGCGACGTGCTCGTCTTCCTCTCGGGCGAGAACGAGATCCGCGACGCCGAGGAGTCGATCCGCGGCCGCAACCTGCCCTTCACCGAGGTGCTTCCCCTCTACGGCCGGCTGAGCGCCGCCGACCAGCACCGCGTCTTCGAAACCAGTCGCACCCCGGGAACGCGTCGGCGCATTGTCCTCGCCACCAACGTCGCCGAGACGAGCCTCACCGTGCCCGGCATCCGCTACGTCATCGACGCCGGCACCGCGCGCATCAGCCGGTACTCGACCCGGGCCAAGGTGCAGCGCCTGCCCATCGAGGCGATCTCGCAGGCGAGCGCCAACCAGCGATCCGGCCGCTCCGGCCGCACGAGCGACGGCATCGCGATCCGCCTCTACTCCGAGCAGGATTTCGAGAAGCGACCGGAGTTCACCGAGCCCGAGATCCTGCGCACCAACCTGGCTGCGGTCATCCTCCAGATGATCTCGCTCGGCCTCGGCGCGATCGAGAAGTTCCCCTTCTTGCAGCCGCCCGACTCGCGCGGCATCAAAGACGGTGTCGACCTGCTGCGCGAACTGCGCGCCGTCGAGTCGCGGGGTGCGACCGACGAGCCGCGGATCACCCGGCTCGGCCACCAGATCACGCGCCTGCCGATCGACCCCCGTCTCGCGCGCATGGTGCTCGAGTCGAAGCAGCACGGCACCACCCGCGAGGTCATGGCCATCGTCGCAGGGCTCAGCATCCAAGATCCGCGCGAGCGTCCGCTCGAACGCCGCGCCCAGGCCGACCAGCAGCACGCGCGGTTCACCGATCCGTCGGGCGACTTTCTCAGCCTGCTCAACCTCTGGAACTACCTCGAGGAGCAGCAGAAAGACCTCGGCTCGAGTGCGTTCCGCCGCCTGTGCAGGGCCGAATACCTCAACTACCTCCGCATCCGCGAGTGGCAAGACGTCTACCGCCAGCTCGTGCGCGCTTCGAAAAACCTCGGGCTCCACGTCGGCGAGCCGAGCGCCAACCCCGACGGCGTGCACAAGTCGCTCTTGGCCGGGCTCCTCAGCCAGATCGGCCTGAAAGACCTGCAGAAGAAGGACTACGTCGGTGCGCGCCAGTCGCGCTTCGTCATCTTCCCCGGATCGGCTCTCGCAAAGAAGCAGCCGAACGCGATCATGGCCGCCGAGCTCGTCGAGACCTCACGCCTGTTCGCCCGGGTCGCCGGCTCGATCGATCCCGCGTGGGCCGCCCCGATCGCGGGCGACCTGGTCAAGCGGAGCCACTCCGAACCGCACTGGGAGAAGAAGCAGGGCGCGGTCGTCGCCTTCGAGCGGGTCACGCTCTACGGGGTGCCGATCATCCCGCGCCAGCGAGTCCAGTTCAGCCGCATCGACCCCGTGTATGCCCGCGAGCTCTTCATCCGGCACGCCCTCGTCGAGGGCGACTGGGAGTCGCACCAGAACTTCCAAGACGCCAACGACCGCCTGATCGACGAGCTGACCGAGCTGGAGGAGCGCACCCGCCGCCGCGACATCCTGGTCGACGGCGACGCCGCGTTCGAGTTCTACCACCGCCGTATCCCCGCCGATGTCGTCTCGACGCGCTCGTTCGAGGGCTGGTGGCGCAAGGCCCGTGCCGAGACCCCCGACCTCCTCACCATGCACGCCGACGACCTCCTCGGCGACGACGAGCCCGAGGTCGACGAAAAGGCCTACCCGACCACGTGGCGGCAGGGCGACCAGGCGCTGACCCTCCGCTACCGCTTCGAGCCGGGCTCGCACGACGACGGCGTGACCGTGCTCGTGCCGCTACCCCTGCTGGCATCGCTCAAACCGGTCGGCTTCGACTGGCAGGTGCCGGCGTTCCGCGACGAGCTCGTGACCGCACTCATCAAGTCGCTGCCGAAGCAGCTGCGCAAGAGCGTGGTTCCTGCAGGCGACTGGGCTGCGAAGATCACCGCGGAACTGCCTGACGAACCGCAGGATCCGCAGGTCCCGTTCACAGCCACCGTCGCGGGCGTGATCAAGCGACTTACCTACGCCCCCGTAGCTGAGACCGACTTCGATGTGTCGCGCGTGCCCGCTCACCTGCGCATGACGTTCGCGGTGGTCGACGAGAAGGGGCGTGTGGTCGGGATCGACAAAGAGCTCGGCGCGCTGCAGCGCTCCCTCGCCGCCGACACGCGCCGCAGTGTGGCCCGGGCGACCGAGACCGCTCCCGCCTCTCGGGTGACGATCCAGCGCGACGGCATCACGAAGTGGGATTTCGACGACCTTCCCGCCTTCGTCGACACCAAGCACGGCGACACGACGATCCGCGCCTACCCGGCGCTCGTCGATGATGGCGCGTCGGTGTCGATCCAGCTCATGGCCACGGCCGCCGACCAGGCTCTGGCCACCCCGCGCGGAGTCCGGCGGCTGCTCATGCTCGGCACCCCGTCTCCGATCGCCTATGTGCAGCAGCACCTGACGAGCGCTGAGAAGCTCATCCTCGCGACCAGCCCGTACCAGAACACCGCCGCGCTTTTCGCGGACTGCCTGACGGCGGTCGTCGACGACGTGCTGTACCGGGTGAAGCCCGACGGCATCATCTTCACGAAGAAGGAGTTCGAGACCGTGCGCGACCGGGTGTCGGGAGCCGTGATGGATCAGATGTTCCAGACCGTGTCGCTCGTCGCCCGCACGCTGACGGCCGCTCGCGACGCCGACAAGGCGCTGAAGCAGGCGACAAACATGGCGCTCCTGCCGGCGCTGACCGACGCGCGCGAGCAGCGGTCGCGCCTGCTCTACCCCGGCTTTGTGTCGGCCACCGGTATCGCGCAGCTGCAGCGCGTGCCGGTCTACCTCGTCGGCATCCAGCGCCGCGTGACGAAACTGCTCGAGAACCCCGCGCGCGACCGCGCCTGGATGGTCGAGGTGCAGCAGGCGCAGCAGCGGTACGTCGATGCGGGTGGGGCTTTCCCGCCCGCGGCCTCTGCACCGGCGCCACTCGTGCGGGCGCGCTGGATGATCGAGGAGTTCCGGCTGTCGCTTTTCGCGCAAGACCTGCGACCGGCCGAGTCGGTGTCGTTGCAGCGGATCCAGAAGGTGCTCGCGACGGCGTCGGCCTGACCCTGCCCTGCCGAATTTGAAGGAGATCCGGCCCCGGCGAGACCGATTCATGCCGATCGGCGGGGTGCCAGCCCGGGTTTCTCCTTCGAATTCGGAACGCGCCCGCCCGCACCGCCCCGCTAGCCTGGCCGAATGCGCGCAACCGTTCGAGACGTGGCGACCCGGGCCGGGGTCAGCCCGAAGACCGTCTCCAACGTGGTCAATGGCGTCGTGTTCGTCCGGCCCGAGACGCGCGAGCGCGTCGAGGCCGCCGTCAAAGAGCTCCAGTACGTGCCGAACCTCAGCGCACGCGGCCTCCGCAACGGGCGCACCGGCGCGATCGCCCTCGCGTTCCCCGACCTCGGCACCATGTACACCGCCGAAATGCTGCACTGGTTCGTCGAGGTAGCCCACGAGTTGGGCTGGGCCGTGCAGCTCGAAGAGACCGGTCGGCGCCCTGAGCGCGAGCGCGAGCTGCTGTCGCGGGGCCGGGAGCACCTCGTCGACGGCCTCGTGCTCAACCCGGTCACCCTGGAGGCCAGCGCCATCGTGGGTGCCGACTCGCTCCCGCCGGTGGTGGTGATCGGCGAGGTCGAACAGACCCTCGTCGACCAGGTGTCGGTCGACTCGATCTCCGCCGCGCGTGACATGACCGCGTACCTGCTGAGCCTGGGGCACCGCCGCATCGCTGCGGTGGGAGCCGTGGGGCCGGCGTTCAACAGCGCCTCTAATCGACAGCGAACCGAGGGCTACCGGCAGGCGATCGCAGCAGCCGGGCTTCCGTCGGATCCTGCGCTCGAGCTCTCGGGCGAGTGGTCGCCCGAGTCGGGCCGTCACATGGTGCTCGAGGCGCTCGACCGGGGGCTCGACGTCGACGCCTTCTTCTGCTTCACCGACTCGATGGCCCTCGGGGCGCTGTCAGCGCTGGCTACCCGTGGCATCAGCGTGCCGGGCGACGTCTCGGTGGCGGGCTTCGACGACATCGCTGACTCGCGGTTCTCGACGCCGCCGCTGACCACCGTCACGTTCGACAAACGGGCCTTCGCCGACCAGACGCTGAGCCTGCTCGCCGCTCGGGTGTCGGATCGGACCCTGGCGCCGCGTTACGTCGCGATCCCGCACGACATCGTGTCACGGGCGTCGACCCGCACGCGGCACTGAAACCGCCCGTGGGCCGTTCGCAGGCTGCATGAGAACCGCCCGCGGGCTGTTCTCATGTAGCCCGCGAGCGACGATTCGCGTAGAGCACTTGACGCAGGGTTACAACGATGTAATAGTCGTCACCAGCGCAGCGCGGCGCAGTCGACACTCCCCCGACGGCGGCACCGCAGAGCACCAGTTGCCCACCGACAAGGAGGTCGAAATGGCACCCCGTCCATCGTCCACGTTCACCCGGCGCAGTCTGCTCACCGCGGGTCTCGCAACGGCCGGAGCGGTGGCCCTCGCCGGCTGCTCCAGCACCCCGCTCGGCGCGGGCCTCTTCGGCTCGCCACTCAACCCCGAGCAGCTCATCTTCTGGAACCTCTTCGGCGGCGGAGACGGCAGCCGCATGCAGACCATGGAGGCCGGCTACCGCAAGGCCAACGGCGGCACCAAGTCGCTGCAGGCCACGGTCTTCGCCTGGGGCAACCCGTACTACTCGAAACTGACCCTCGCCACGGTCGGCAACAAGCCGCCGGACGTCGCGGTCGCCCACCTCACCCGCGCGAAGCCGCTCTACGACGGCGACATCCTCGAGCCCATCACCGACGCCGACCTCGCCTCCGTCGGGCTCTCGGCCGACTCGTTCAACGCCAAGTCGTGGGACGCCCAGAAGACCGACGGCAAGAACATCGCGATCCCCCTCGACACCCACCCGCTGGTGATGTTCTACAACAGCGACGTGATGAAGAAGGCGGGCCTCCTCGACAGCGACGGCAAGCTGAAAGACCTCACCGGGCTCGACACCTTCGAGGCAGCTCTCGCGGCCATCAGCAAGGTGACCGGTGGCACGGCGATCACGGTCGCCAACGTCAGCGAGACCGCGACGCCGTGGCGCGTGTTCCAGACGCTGTACTGGCAGATCACCGGGGCCACCCCCTTCCTCTCCGACAACGGCTCCAAGATCACGGTCAACGACGACGCCTACGCGAAGGTCATGGAGCGGATCGCTTCCTGGGTCAAGAAGGGGTGGCTCAACAAGGGCCTCGACTACGCCGGTGCTCAGACTGCGATGTTCACGGGCAAGTCCGGTTTCTTCCTCCAGGGAGAGTGGGAGATCACAACGGCGCAGTCGATCAAGGGCCTCAAGTTCGGCATGGTTCCCGTGCCGACCCTGTTCGACAAGCCGGCCGCGCAGGCCGACTCGCACACGTTCGTGCTCCCCCGCAAAGACCGCACGCCGGCCCAGCGCAAGCAGGCGATGGTGTTCATCAAGTCGATGCTCGACCAGAGCCAGACCTGGGCGATGGGCGGTCACGTTCCCGCCTACCTGCCGACCCTCGACAGTTCGGCGTACAAGACCCTCGAACCCCAGGCCGACTACTCGAAGGCGGCTGAAGACGCTGTCTACGACGACCCCGCCTGGTACGGAGGATCCGGCTCGACGTTCGAAGTGACAGTCGGTGCTCAGCTGGCTCTCGTCCAGCAGCTCTCGAGCTCGCCGCAGGCCGCACTGTCGGCCATCAAGGGCCAGCTCAAGGTCTACACCAACACCCCCAGCCCGCTGTGAATCCCCGCACCCCGACCCCAGGAGGTACAACGTCGTGACCGCCGCTCCCGCTCTCACCCGCCGCGCAGCGGCCGCCCCAGAAGCCCGACCGAAGAGGCACTCTGTGCTCTCGCGCGGCGACGGCCGCGGCGCGTGGCTGTTCCTCGCCCCGTTCGGTCTCTTCTACCTGGCGTTCCTGCTCGGGCCGACCGTCTGGATGTTCGTGACCAGCTTCTTCAACACGTCGACGGTCCGCACCGGGCTCGGGTCGTTCGCGGGTTTCGCGAACTACGCCGAGATGCTCGGTCGCGCGGATTTCTGGAGCTCGATGTGGCACACGCTGCAGTTCACGCTCTACACGACGCCGCCCCTGGTGGTCCTGGCGTTCTTCCTGGCCATTCTCACCAACCGGGTGCGCCGCGGGCAGTGGTTCTTCCGCCTCGCGTTCTTCCTCCCGTACATCCTGCCGTCGGCGACCATCTCGCTCATCTGGGTGTTCATCTTCACGCCGGGGTCGGGCCTCTGGGCGAGCGCGCAGAGCATCTTCGGCATCACTCCGGGAGCCGGCGTGCTGGCCAGCCCGAACACGGCCATGATCGGCATCGCGATAGCCACGATCTGGTGGACGCTCGGCTTCAACTTCGTGCTGTACCTGGCCGGTCTGCAAGAGATTCCGCGCGAGCTGTACGAAGCCGCCGCGGTCGACGGAGCGACGACCTGGGAGCAGATCCGCTACATCACGCTCCCGCTGCTGAGCCGCACCACGACTCTCGTTCTGCTGCTGCAGATCGTCGCCAGCCTCAAGATCTTCGACCAGGTCTACCTGATGACATCCGGCGGTCCCGGTATCTCGACGTCGGTCGCCCTGACGCTCGTCACGGGCACGGGCTTCACCGACAACCGTCTCGGCGCTGCCTCGGCCGCGTCCGTCCTCCTCCTCATCGTCATCATCGCGATCGCCGTCATCAGGCAGCTCGTCGACCGCGCGGCAGTCCGAAAGGCGGCCTGATCATGGCCCTCACCACAGCTCCCGAACGCCGCACCAAGTCGCCGCTGTCTGCGGCGGCCCCGGCGGCCCGCCCGACCGGCGCCCGCATGGGCACGAGCGGTCGCACCTTCGGCATCGTGTCGGCGATCGTCCTGACCGTCTTCGCGATCGTCTGGCTGATCCCGAGCGTCTTCGCTCTGAAGACCTCGCTGTCCGACAACGGCACCGCGGCCCTCGGTGCGAACGAGATCCTGAAGACCTGGAACCCGACGCTCCACTCCTACGCCGCGCTGTTCCAGGCCGGAGACATCTGGAACTGGTACCTCGCCAGCGGAGTCACGAGCGTCGTCACCGCGGCGATGACCGTGCTCTTCGCCTCGATGGCCGCCTTCGCCCTGTCGCGGTTGAAGTTCCGCGGCCAGAACGCCGTCTTCCTGCTGATCATCCTCGGCATCATGATCCCGAGCCAGGTGCTCATCGTGCCGATCTTTCAAGAGCTCGGCGCCGTCAACCTGCTCAACACCTACTGGTCGGTCATCTTCCCGCAGGTGCCCGCCGTCATCGCGGTGTTCATCTTCAAGCAGTTCTTCGACGGCATCCCGAGAGAGCTCGAGGAGGCGGCTCGCATCGACGGCGCCGGCCTCTGGAAGGTCTACTGGTCGGTCATCATGCCGCTGTCCCGCCCCGTGATCGCGGCCGTGATCATCCTCACCTTCGTCGGCGTCTGGAACAACCTGCTCCTGCCGCTGTTCGTCCTCTCCAATCCGAACCTGATGACCATCCCGGTCGGTCTCGCCACCGTCCAGGGCAGCTTCGGTCAGCGCTACGCCGACATCCAGGCGGGCGCCCTCCTCGCGGCTCTGCCGCTGGTCATCCTCTACCTGGCGTTCCAGCGTCAGATCGTCGAGGGGATCACGGGTTCCGGCCTCAAGGGCTGACCCCGAGTTCGATACGCGACGGGCGCAGGATCCGCAGCACCGGGATCCTGCGCTCTCGTTTCTTCTGCACCACACCACCCACCACCCACGTAAGGATCCCTATGCCCTCCGCGCGCATTGTCATCGACCGCGACTTCACGATCGGACCGGTGCCCCGCCGCCTGTTCGGCTCGTTCGTCGAGCACATGGGACGCTGCGTCTACACCGGCATCTACGAGCCGGGGCACCCCGAGGCCGACGAGCGCGGCTTCCGCCAGGACGTGCTGAAGCTCGTCAAGGAGCTCGGCCCCACGGTCGTCCGCTACCCCGGCGGCAACTTCGTCTCGGGCTACAACTGGGAAGACGGCGTCGGCCCGGTCGAGGAGCGCCCGCGCCGCCTCGACGGCGCGTGGCACACCGTCGAGACCAACGCCTTCGGCCTGCACGAGTTCGTCGAGTGGTCGAAAGACGCCGACGTCGAGGTGATGGAGGCGATCAACCTCGGCACCCGCGGCGTCGACGCGGCCCGTGAGATCGTCGAGTACGCGAACCACCCCGGTGGCACCGCGCTCTCCGACAGGCGCATCGCGAACGGTGCGAAGGACCCCTTCGACATCAAGCTCTGGTGCCTTGGCAACGAGCTCGACGGCCCCTGGCAGATCGGCCACAAAACCGCCGAGGAGTACGGCCGCCTCGCGCAGGAGGCCGGCAAGGCCATGCGCTTCGTCGACCCGTCTATCGAGCTCGTCGCGGTCGGCTCGTCGAACTCGGGCATGCCGACGTTCGGCTCGTGGGAGCACACGGTGCTGTCGCACGCCTACGACGAAGTCGACTACATGTCGATGCACGCGTACTACCAGGAGCACGACGGCGACGCCTCGTCGTTCCTGGCCTCGGCCGTCGACATGGACTACTTCATCGAGTCGGTCGTCGCGACGTGCGATGCGGTCCGGGCGAAGCGCAAGGCCAAAAAGTACATCAACCTCTCGTTCGACGAGTGGAACGTCTGGTACCAGACCGGCCTCGAGACCGACGACCAGCCCGGCGCCGTGTCACAGTCGTGGCGTGAGCACCCCCGCCTGATCGAGGACACCTACAACGTGACCGACGCCGTCGTGGTGGGCACGCTGCTCAACTCGCTGCTGCGGCACGGCGACCGCGTGTCGATCGCGAACCAGGCGCAGCTCGTCAACGTGATCGCCCCGATCCGCTCCGAAGAGAACGGTCCGGCGTGGAAGCAGACCATCTTCTGGCCGTTCGCCCGCATGGCGGCTCTCGCGCGCGGCGAGATCCTCCGCACCGCGACCACGAGCGACAAGGTGTCGTCGAAGCAGTTCGGCGACGCCGACCAGGTCGATGTCAGTGCCACGTTCGACGAGCAGAACGGTCGTGTCGCGCTGTTCCTGGCGAACCGCGGGCTCGACGAGGCGGCCGACGTCACGGTCGCGCTCAACGGCTTCGTCGGCGGCCGGGTGCTTCGCGCCGAGCTGCTCGAGATCCCGTCGGGTGGCACGCGCCTGACCGCGAACACGCTGGACGCTCAGGACGCAGTCGGCCTCGTGCCGCTCGACGGAGTCGTCGTCGACGGCTCGACCGCGACGCTGCGCCTGCCGGCTCTCTCGTGGGCGGTCGTCGAGATCGAGGTCTCGAAGGGCTAGAAACGCAGGTGCATCACGTGTAGGCCGACGGCTGCGGATCAGCATGCGCCGAGCGTAGTGCCCGGGTTCGGCGGTACCCCGACACCTCGATGCGTCTGCAGTCTGTTGGCCGTCATCGAGTGCCGCCTAATGCCGTCTGCGGCCTGGCCTCCCCGGCATATGGCGTCACTCGGGGCGCCGACGGTGACGCCGATCGGCGGACGAGCGGCCTGACGCGGACGATGTCGGCGGAGCACGGCAGGATGGAGTCATGCTCCTCACCTGCGACGACGCCTGGTTCGGCGGCTGGCGCGGGCCCAGCGCGCTGACCATCGAAGCCGGGCGGCTGCGATACGCCGGGCCGGCCGACGCGCGTGCCAGCGACCCGGGCAGCGACCCCGATAGCGACCCCCGGAGAGCAGAGCCCGACGGCCACCTCCGCGGCGTCGTGCTCGCCCCCTTCACCGACTCGCACGTGCACCTCGGCCTGATCGACGCCGGCGCCTTGGTCGCCGGTGGCATCGGGCGCGTAGTCGATCTCGGGTGGGATCCCGCGCAGGCGCAGAGCTGGCCGAGCCTCGGCGCCGACCCCGAGAGCGGCTGGCCCGAGGTGTCGATCGCGGGCCCGCTGCTCGGAGCACCCGGCGGCTACCCCAGCCGCTCGGCGTGGGCTCCGGCAGCGGCGGCCGTCGCCGTCGCAACCAGCGACGACGCGAAGCACGTGATCGACGACGTGAGAGCCGTCGGCGCGAGCATCGTCAAGATCACCCTGAACTCCGACGCCGGCCCCGTCTGGAGCGACGAGACCCTCGACGCCGTCGTCGGTGCCGCCCACGACGCCGGCCTCCCGGTCGTCGCCCACGCTCAGGGCCTCGGCCAGACCCGCCGCGCGGCCCGAGCCCGCGTCGACGCCCTGGCCCACACCCCGTTCTCGGAGCGCCTCGACGACGACCTCCTCGACGACCTCGCCCGCTCGATGACCTGGATTTCGACGCTCGCGATCCACGCCCGCCCCTCCGGCGCCAACGGCCAGGGCGGCGACGCCTACGACATCGCCGTCGACAACCTCGCCCGCTTCCACGCCCGCGGCGGCTCCGTGCTCTACGGCACCGACCTCGGCAATGGCGAGCTGCCGCTGGGGCTCAACGGCGTCGAGCTCGCGGGGCTCAGCGCCGCCGGGCTGACGCCCGACGCCGTGCTGGGTTCGCTGACGCCGGGCAGCGGTGAGCCCGGCTACGACACGCGCCTTGTGACGTGGATGCCCGATCGACCCGCGACGATCGCCGATCTGGCGACCAGTCGGATCCTGACTTTGCCCGCCCTCGTGAGAGAAGCCGAATGACGCACCCGACCATCGCCCCCGACAGCAGCCACTCCGATGAGAGCCACCTCGACGCCGCACCGCTCGACGCAACCGACCCGCTCGCGCACTTCGCCGAGCGCTTCGTGCCCGCCGAGGGCGTCGTCGCCTACCTCGACGGAAATTCGCTCGGCCGACCGCTCAAGGCCACCGGCGAGCGCATCGCGTCATTTCTCGCCCACGACTGGGGCACCCGCCTGATCCGCTCGTGGGACGACCAGTGGATGGACGCACCGACGTCGCTCGGTGACCGTCTCGGATCCTTGGCGCTCGGCGCAGCCGCCGGTCAGACCGTGATCGGCGACTCGACGACCGTGCTGCTCTACAAACTGCTGCGCGCCGCTCTCGATCACGGGCAGAAGTCGGGCCGCGATGAGATCGTCATCGACGACGACCAGTTTCCGACCGACCGGTTCGTGGTCGAGGGCATCGCGCGCGAGCGCGGCGGCTCGATCCGCTGGGTGAGCGTCGACCCGACTCTCGGCGTGACTCCCGAGCTGGTGGCCGAAGCGGTCTCCGAGCGCACGGCCGTCGTGCTCGTCAACCACGTGTCGTACCGGTCGGGCTACCTGGCCGATCTCACTGAGATCACGCGGATCGCGCACGACGCCGGGGCACTCGTCGTCTGGGATCTCTGCCACTCGGCGGGAGTCGTGCCGATGTCGCTCGACGACTCGGGCGTCGACCTCGCCGTCGGCTGCAGCTACAAGTTCTTGAACGGCGGCCCCGGCGCTCCGGCCTTCGCCTACGTGCGCCGAGAGCTGCAGGAGGTTCTCGAGCAGCCGATCCAGGGCTGGATGGGCGCCGCCGACGTCTTCGCGATGGCCGCGTCGTACGAGCCCGCGCCGAGCATCCGCCGCTTCATCAGCGGCACTCCCCCGATCGTCGGCATGCTCCCGCTCCGCGACATGCTCGATCAGATCGACGAGGCCGGAATCGAGGCGATCCGCACCAAGTCGCTCGCTCTCACCGACTACGCCTTCGTTCTGGTTGACGAGTGGCTCGTGCCGCTCGGGGTGCGTGTGGCGACCCCCAGAGACACCAGGATCCGAGGGAGTCACGTCACGGTCACACACCCGGCGTTCCACGAGATCCTGCCGTCGCTCTGGCAGGCCGGGGTGATCCCCGACTTCCGCAATCCCGACGCTCTTCGCCTCGGTCTCTCGCCGCTCTCGACCACCTTCGCCGAGGTGCGCGCTGGCGTCGCTGCAATTCGCTCCGCCCTCGCATAGGGCGCCCGTGAGACCTCAAATCTGACCGTCTAGCGGCGACAGGATCGGTTGTTTCTGAGGTCTCACGACCAGGCTCGAGTGGCACAGTGGAGGCATGACTTCCGGCGACGCCTTCGAACCCGACCAGCGACATGCAGCCAACGCGACCTCCTTCGGCGCGGCCGCCGACGTCTACGAGCGAGGGCGCCCGTCGTACCCGGCAGAAGCCGTCGAGTGGCTCCTGCCTGAGGGCGCCCAGCACGTCGTCGACCTCGGGGCCGGCACCGGCAAGCTCACCCGACTGCTGGTCGAACGGGTGCCGCGTGTCACCGCCGTCGAGCCGTCCGAGAAGATGCGCGAGACGCTCATCCGTGCCGTGCCTGGGGCGCAGGCGCTTCCGGGATCGGCCGAGCGCATGCCGGTCGACGGCGAAAGCGCCGATGCGATCTTCGCCGCCCAGGCCTGGCACTGGGTCGATCCCGAGCGCGCCGTCCCCGAGGCGGCCCGTGTGCTGAAACCCGGCGGCGTCCTCGCCCTGCTGTGGAACATCCGCGACACGAGCACCCCGTGGGCCGCGGCTCTCGACGAGATCATCGACGCGGCGTCCGAGAGCGAGCTCGAATCCGAGGATCCGCGCGTGGGCCCGCCCTTCCTCCCCGTCGAGCGGCGCGACGTCGCCTGGGTCAACCCGATGACGCACGACGAGGTCGTCGCCATGGTGGCCTCACGCAGCTACGTCATCACGCTGCCCGAGGCCGAGCGGGAGGCGCAGCTCGCCCGGGTGCGCGAACTGCTCGAGACGCACCCCGACACCGCGGGCCGCGCGACGGTCGATCTGCCGTACGTGACGCGCTGCTCGCGGGCCGTGCTCCCCGCCTGACTGCTTCAAGCCCAGTAAGGTCGCTCCGTGCCCGCTCGCCGTACTCTCGCCATCATCGGCATCGTCGTCGTGCTGGCCCTGTTCGTGAGCATCGGCATCGGGGCGATCCTCGTGGCCGGTCGCGAGTTCTCGAAGACCGACCCCCAGCGCACCGTGTCGCCCTCCCCCACTCCGACGTCGACGATGGCGCCCTGAGACCAGCGGCACCCTGAAGCCGGCAGGTCAGACGCCCGAGTAGCGGTGCTCGGGCCGCCCGGTGGTGCCGTAGTGCAGCCGCATCCGGGCCAGCCCCTCGGCCGACAGGGTGGCGAGGTAGCGCTGTGCCGTCGCTCGGCTCACCCCGACGCGCTCCGCGACCTCTGCCGCCGACAGCTCGACGTCCGGGGAGAGCACGTCGAGCACACTCCGCTCGGTCGCCGCGCGCGACGGTGATCCCGCTTTCGAATCGCCGGAGTGCAGGATCCTCAGGCCCCGCTCGACCGCCTCCTGATCGAGGGTTCCGCGGTCGTCGAGCACGTTGCGGAACCGCAGGTACGCGCGGAGTCGCTCGGCCAGCAGGTCGGCCGAGAAGGGTTTGATCAGGTAGGCGAGAGCTCCACGGCGAAGGGCCGACCGGACGGTCGCCGGATCGGAGGCGGCGCTCACCACGAACACGTCGGTGTCGAGGGTGCGGAGCAGGTCGAGCCCGGAACCGTCGGGCAGGTAGACGTCGAGCAGCACGAGGTCGACCGCTGTTTCCGCGACGACGCGCCTCGCCTGGGCCGCCGTGCCCACGGGGGCGAGTGCCCGGAATCCGGCAAGCTCGTCGACCTGCCGACGATGCAGGTCGGCCACGTAGAAGTCGTCGTCGACGACGAGGACGACGAGATCGGGGTCGTTCACGAGAGACCTCCCGGGGTCATGACGGCGACGAGGCGGGCGCAGAAGATCGCGCCGTGATCGTCGCCACCGGCGGATGCGAGCCACACGTCTCCGCCGCTGCGACGAGCCAGCTCGCGCGACAGGGGCAGACCGAAGCCGAGGCCGTGCGCGGGATCCTTCGCCCCCGGTCGGGGAGGCGTGTCGGTGGGGCCCGGCCGCCGCTCGAACGGATCCGTTGAGGCAGCACTCGGCCTGAAACCGCGGCCGGAGTCCATCACCGAGAGGTGCAGATCGGAGCCGTCGTCGAGCACTTCGATCTCGACCCACGCCGGGCTGACGTCGCCCGCTACCGCCGCGGCGACCGCGTTGTCGATGAGGTTACCGAGCACGGTCGTGACGTCGCCCGGCTCGGCGACGACGCCTGCGACGAGCGTCTCGGCACCGAGCTGCAGCAGCACGCCGCGCTCGGCTGCCTCGACGCCCTTCGCCCCGAGGAACGCCTGCAGATACGGCTCGGTCAGCCGGTCGGCGTGCTTCACGGGATAGCGGAGCGGCCCTCGCTCGAGAACGTCGGCGAGGTAGCCGCGCGCCTGCTCGACCTGACCGATCTCGAGCAGCCCCGACACCGCGTGCAGGCGGTTGGCGAACTCGTGCCGCTGAGCCCGCAGGGCCGTCGTCATCGCACCGACCGCGTCGAGCCGGCGCGAGAGCGCCTCGACGTCGGTCCGGTCGCGGACGACGGCCACGACCCCGAGATCATGGCCGTCGCGCGCAACGCGGCGCACATCGACGAGCAGCACGTGGGCGCCGACCACGAGCGTGCTGTCGCCCTCGGACGACGGCGAGCCGAGGATCCGACGGAACTCACCCGGAAGCGAGGCCTCCTCGATCGGGTGACCCGTCGGATCCTGAATTCCGAGTAGCGCGGCCGCCCTCTCGTTGCAGACCGTGACCACGCCCGTCGGTGACACCGCGAACACCCCCTCCCCGAACCCGCCGAGCACCGCCTGCTGGTTCTGCACGAGTGACACAAGGTCTTCGGGCTGGAGGCCGAGCGTGAGGCGAACCAGGCGTCGGCGGATAAGAATCGACGCGACGATGCCGATCAGAAGTGCGAGCAGGCCCACTCCGAAGACAGGAATCGCGTCGCGCATCAGCGAGTCGTACACGCGGGCTCGGGCGAAGCCGACGCTGACCTCGCCGACGGGCTTCGAGTCTGCCCCGGCACCGGACGCGTAGATCGGTACCTTTGCGCGGGCCGACTCGCCCAGGGTGCCACGATCCCACGACACGGTCTCTTCGCCGCGGAGGGCCGCTGCCGCACTCGTGCTGACGAGCTCGCCGATCCGGTCGACGTCGGGGTGGGCGAGACGGATTCCATTGTCGTCGGTGACGACGACGAACAGCGCGCCCGTGCGGCGGGCCGTGTCGAGAGCGCCCGCCTGGACGGGACCGTCGGCCAACGCCGCGCGATCGAGGTCGGTGCCGTCGACGCTCAGTCGAGCGACCTCGCTTCTCAGGTCGGTGTCGCTGGCGACGCTCTGTGCGATTGCCAGCGCTGTCGATTCGGCACCGGTCTCGAGGCGGTGCACTGCGATGCGGAAGAAGACGGCGCTGGTGAGACCGACCACGACGATCACGACGACGAGCTGGAGCACCAGCAGCTGCGTCGCAAAGCGCGCACCGCGGCGGGCGGGTCGTGCCGTCTCCGGCCTCGTCGTGTCAGCGTCGATCACGCGACCCAGCCTAGGCACTCTCGCCCCACCCACGTGAGCAGAATGCGCAGAATGCGGCCAACGCGCTGTACTCGACCAATGCGCAAAAGCACGACGCAGCCACGCGACCCCCCTAGCGTGCTGGGAGCACACCACCGGACAAAGGAGTCCTCGCAATGCTCGTCCTCCTCGGCTACGGCATGGTCATCGCCTTCATGGTGCTGATCATGACCAAGCGCCTCTCGCCCATGCTCGCTCTCATCATCGTGCCGACGATCTTCGGCCTCTTCACCGGGGCCGGTCTCGGGCTCGGCGACATGATCCTCGAGGCCATCGGCACGCTCGCGCCGACGGCGGCCCTGCTCATGTTCGCCATCATGTTCTTCGGGCTGATGATCGACGTCGGGCTCTTCGACCCGCTCGTCCGCTTCATCCTGCGGGTCACCGGCAACGACCCCGCGAAGATCGTGCTCGGCACAGCCCTGCTCGCTGGCGCCGTGTCGCTCGACGGTGACGGATCGACGACCTTCATCGTCGTCACGGCCGCAATGCTGCCGATCTACCTGCGTCTCGGCATGAGCCCCGTCGTGCTCACCTGCGTCGCCGGTCTCACCAACGGCACGCTGAACATCGTCCCGTGGGGCGGCCCGACGGCACGCGCCGCAGCGGCACTCAAGGTCGACGCCGCCGACATCTTCGTGCCGCTCGTGCCCTCTCTCGTCGTGGGCCTGATCCTCGCGTTCGGCTTCGCCTGGATCCTCGGCCTCCGCGAACGCAAGCGCCTCGGGCTGGTCGAGCTCGGCGAATCGAAGGTGCTCTCCGCCGGTCGCGCCGCCGGCCGTGTCGGGAAGTCGCGTGCTCTCACCCTGGCCGGGGGCGACGGATCCTCGATGTTCACGAGCTCGACGGTCGCTCTCGGGCTCCGCGGCGGAGTGGCCGATGGGCGTCGCGCGGGTGCCGACGGCACCGACGAGGTGGGCGACGGCGAAGGATCCGGCCCACGCGGTGAGGCTTCAGGAACCCTGGCCGACACGATGCTCGATCCCGACCGCCCCACGCTCCGCCCGAAACTGATCTGGTTCAACCTCGCGCTCACGGTCGCCGTGATGGTCGTGCTCGTGCTCGACGTCGTGCCGCTCGCCTACGTCTTCATGGTCGCGACCGCCATCGCCCTTTTGGTCAATTTTCCGCAGGTGAAGAGCCAGTCGGCCGAGATCGTGGCCCATGCGCCGAGCATCGTCGGCGTCGTGTCGATGGTCTTCGCCGCGGGCGTGCTCATCGGGGTGCTCGACGGCACCGGCATGGTCGATGCGATGGCCGACTGGCTGGTGCGGGTGATCCCCGACTCGATGGGCCCGTATCTCGCCGTCATCACCGGCGTGCTGAGCCTGCCGCTGACCTTCTTCATGAGCAACGACGCCTTCTACTTCGGCATCCTGCCCGTGCTGTCGCAGAGTGCTGCCGCGTTCGGCATCACCCCGGTCGAGATGGCCCGCGCGTCGGTAGTCGGGCAGCCGGTGCACCTGCAGAGCCCGCTCGTGCCGGCCATTCTGCTGCTGGTGTCACTCGCGAACGTCAACCTCGGCGACCACCACCGGAAGGTGCTCTGGCGTGCGGCCGTCGTGGCCTTGGCGATGCTCGCGGTGGGCGTGATCGTGGGGTGTATTCCGTTCGGCTGAGCTTGCTCGGGCTCAGGGTTCCGACGCACTGCACTACCCGACGCCAAACGGCCAAAACCACCTGCCGCGGCAGGTGGTTTTGGCCGTTTCGTGTCTTCTAGCGAAGAGAGCCGACTTGTTAGAAGTCCCAGTCTTCGTCTTCGGTGGTCTCGGCCTTGCCGATGACGTACGACGAGCCGGAGCCCGAGAAGAAGTCGTGGTTCTCGTCGGCGTTCGGCGAGAGGGCCGACAGGATTGCCGGGTTCACGTCGGTGACGTCTTTCGGGAACATCGGCTCGTAGCCCAGGTTCATCAGCGCCTTGTTGGCGTTGTAGTGCAGGAACTTCTTGACGTCTTCGGTCAGCCCGACCGAGTCGTAGAGGTCTTGGGTGTACTGCACCTCGTTGTCGTAGAGCTCGAACAGGAGATTGAACGTGTAGTCCTTGATCTCTTGCTTGCGCTCGTCGGAGGCGCCCTCGAGCCCCTTCTGGAACTTGTAGCCGATGTAGTACCCGTGCACGGCCTCGTCGCGGATGATGAGGCGGATCATGTCGGCGGTGTTGGTCAGCTTGGCGCGCGACGACCAGTACATCGGCAGGTAGAAGCCCGAGTAGAAGAGGAACGACTCGAGCAACGTCGAGGCGACCTTCCGCTTCAGGGGGTCGTCGCCGGTGTAGTAGTCGAGAACGATCTGGGCCTTCTTCTGAAGGTTGACGTTCTCCTCCGACCAGCGGAACGCGTCGTCGATCTCGGGGGTCGACGCGAGGGTCGAGAAGATCGACGAATAGCTCTTGGCGTGCACCGACTCCATGAACGCGATGTTCGTGTAGACCGACTCTTCGTGCGGCGTGATCGCGTCGGGGATCAGGCTGATCGCGCCAACGGTGCCCTGAATCGTGTCGAGCAGGGTCAGCCCGGTGAACACCCGCATGGTGAGCTGCTGCTCTTCGGGGGTCAGCGTGTTCCACGACTGCACGTCGTTCGACAGCGGGATCTTCTCGGGCAGCCAGAAGTTGTTGACCAGCCGGTTCCAGACCTCGACGTCTTTGTCGTCGTGGATGCGGTTCCAGTTGATCGCGCTCACGGCACGCACGAGCGGGATGCTCTTGCCGATGGCGTGGGCCGGGTCTGTAACAGTCATTTCAGGATCCTGTAGTCGTTATGCGATCAAAACGGGGGAAGACAACCGCGGGTGCGCCACACTCGGCGCCGCACCCGCGGCCGTCAGAGCAGGCTGAGCTCGTCAGCGTGCCGGGGCTTTACAGCATGCAGCTGACGCAGCCGTCGACCTCGGTGCCCTCGAGTGCGAGCTGGCGAAGACGGATGTAGTAGATCGTCTTGATGCCCTTGCGCCATGCGTAGATCTGCGCCTTGTTGATGTCGCGAGTGGTCGCGGTGTCTTTGAAGAACAGCGTGAGCGAGAGACCTTGGTCGACGTGCTGCGTTGCCGCGGCGTACGTGTCGATGATCTTCTCCGGCCCGATCTCGTACGCGTCGGTGTAGTAGTCGAGGTTGTCGTTGGTCATGAAGGGCGCGGGGTAGTAAACGCGGCCCAGCTTGCCCTCCTTGCGGATCTCGATCTTCGACGCGATCGGGTGGATCGACGACGTCGAGTGGTTGATGTACGAGATCGACCCGGTCGGCGGCACAGCCTGGAGGTTCTGGTTGTAGATGCCGTGCTCCATGACGCTCTGCTTGAGTGCGCGCCAGTCGTCTTGCGTCGGGATCGTCACGTCGGCGTCGGCGAACAGCGCGGCGGCGCGGGCCGTCGAGGGCACCCACTCCTGCTCGGTGTACTTGTCGAAGAAGGATCCGTCGGCGTACTTCGAATCTTCGAAGCCCCCGAAGGTGACTTTGCGCTCGATGGCAATCCGGTTGGATGCGCGGAGGGCGTGGAACAGCACCGTGTAGAAGTAAATGTTCGTGAAGTCGATCGCCTCTTCGCTGCCGTAGTGCACGCGCTCGCGTGCCAGGTAGCCGTGGAGGTTCATCTGGCCGAGGCCGATGGCGTGCGACGAGTCGTTGCCGACCTCGATCGAGCGGACGGAAGCGATGTGGCTCATGTCGCTGACCGCGCTGAGGCCGCGGATCGCGGTCTCGACGGTGCGGCCGAAGTTGTCGCTGTCCATCGACAGGGCGATGTTCATCGACCCGAGGTTGCACGAGATGTCTTTGCCGATCTCGTTGTACGAGAGGTCTTCGTTGAAGGTGGTCGGCGTGTTGACCTGGAGGATCTCGGAACACAGGTTCGACATGTTGATCCGGCCCTTGATCGGGTTGGCCTTGTTCACCGTGTCTTCGAACACGATGTACGGGTAGCCCGACTCGAACTGGATCTCGGCGATGGTCTGGAAGAACTCGCGAGCGTTGATCTTGGTCTTCTTGATGCGGCTGTCGTCGACCATCTCGCGGTACTTGTCAGAGATGGAGATGTCGCCGAAAGGAACTCCGTACACGCGCTCGACGTCGTACGGCGAGAAGAGGTACATGTCTTCGTCTTTTTTGGCGAGCTCGAAGGTGATGTCGGGCACGACCACGCCGAGGGACAGCGTCTTGATGCGGATCTTCTCGTCGGCGTTCTCGCGCTTGGTGTCGAGGAACCGAAGGATGTCGGGGTGGTGAGCGCTCAGGTAGACGGCGCCAGCGCCCTGGCGGGCTCCGAGCTGGTTGGCGTAGCTGAAGCTGTCTTCGAGGAGCTTCATGACGGGGATGATGCCCGACGACTGGTTTTCGATCTGCTTGATCGGGGCGCCGGCCTCACGGATGTTGGAGAGCGACAGGGCCACGCCGCCACCGCGCTTGGAGAGCTGCAGCGACGAGTTGATGCCGCGCGAGATCGACTCCATGTTGTCTTCGATGCGAAGCAGGAAGCAGCTGACGAGCTCGCCACGCTGCGCCTTGGCCGTGTTGAGGAACGTCGGCGTCGCGGGCTGGAAGCGCCCGGCGATGATCTCTTCGACGAGGTCGACGGCGAGCTTCTCGTCGCCCTGGGCGAGGCCGAGAGCCGTCATCACCACGCGGTCTTCGAAGCGCTCGAGGTAGCGCTTTCCGTCGAACGTCTTGAGGGTGTACGAGGTGTAGTACTTGAAGGCGCCGAGGAAGGTCTGGAAGCGGAACTTCTTGGAGTAGGCGAGCTCGTTGAGCTTCTCGATGAAGTCGAACGAGTACAGGTCGATCGTGGCCTGCTCGTAGTACTGGTTCTCGACCAGGTAGTCGAGGCGCTCCTTCAAGTTGTGGAAGAAGACGGTGTTCTGGTTCACGTGCTGCAGGAAGTACTGCTTCGCTGCCTCGCGGTCTTTGTCGAACTGGATTTCACCGTTCGGGCCGTAGAGGTTGAGCATGGCGTTGAGCGAGTGGTAATCCATCCCGCTGTTCGGCCCGGCGATTACCTCGAGGTCGTCGACTGCTGTGTCCAAAATCGATCCAATCCTTCTTGCACTGCTTGTACGTCGTCTGGCGTGCCGAAGACCTCGACACGGTAGAGCAGGGGCACTTGGCACTTGGCGGCGATGATGTCACCGGCGAGGCAGTACCCCTCTCCGAAGTTGGTGTTCCCGGCCGCGATGACTCCGCGGATCAGGTTTCGGTTGCCCTCGTCGTTGAGGAACCGGATGACCTGCTTGGGAACGGCACCTCGCCCTTCGCCGCCACCGTAGGTGGGGAGGACGAGGACGTAGGGGTCGCGCGCCTGAAGCGGCTCTTCATTGGGGAAGAGCGGAATGCGCTCAGCGGGGAGCCCTAGCTTCTCGACGAATCGGGCGGTGTTGCCCGAGACGCTCGAGAAGTAGATGAGGTGAGTCGACGTCGTCGCGAGTTGCACGGCCAGACTCCTCTCGGTCGGTGGGGAAAGAAACGCGCTCTAGGCGATCGCGGCGGCGAGGCCGGCGATCTTGTCAGGGCGGAATCCGCTCCAGTGGTCTTCGTCGGTGACGACGACGGGCGCCTGGAGGTAGCCGAGTGCCTTGACGGTCTCGAGGGCCTTCTCGTCGACGGAGACATCGAAGATCTCGTACTCGATGCCCTTGTTGTCGAGGGCGCGGTAGGTAGCCGTGCACTGGACGCAGGACGGCTTGGTGTAGACGGTGATCGCCATGGTTCTCCCCTAGAAAAGAAGTGCGGTGGGTGGTGCCGAGTGGTGTTTGCTCGTGTGCTTCGATACTACATCTAGGGGCCGACATCGGGAGACACAACTAGATGATGTGTTACACCGCTGTAATTACCCGAGGACGATTATCCACAGGGGTTCTCCACAGAAGCCCCGGCTTATCCCCGGAAAATCGGCGTTGTCCACACCTTCCTCCCCACCACCGACACTCGGATCTGTGGATAACCATTTGCGCCTGGGCGCCGTCCCCAGTTCGGGGCACGGCGTGTCGCGACCTGCGACGCAAGGCCGGCAGTGGAACGCAACCAGCGTCGGATCCTCGGCCGTTCTGGGGCGTGGAGGAGCGTGGCGGAATGTCGACGCGGATCCGTAGACTTGTTCCCTTGTGGGCGCCTATTCGAATCTTCTGAAGACGCCGGGAGTCGCACGGATCATCGCCGCACAGCTGACTGCCCGGTTCCCGTTCGGCATGCTGTCGCTGGCGTTCCTGTTGCACGTCGAGCACCAGACCGATTCCTATGGCGCCGCGGGCGTGGTCCTCGCCGCGACGAGCGTCGGCCAGGCCATCTCGGGCCCCCTCACCAGTCGCTGGATGGGCATCTGGCGCATGCGACCCGTGTTGCTGCTGACGCTCGTGGTCTGCCTCACGAGCCTCCTGGTATTCGCACTCGCTCCGCTGACTCTTCCCCTCTATATGGTCGTCGGCTTCTTCGCCGGGCTGAGTGTGCCGCCGATCCAGCCCGCCGTCCGCACCATCTACCCCAAGATGGTCAACTCGACGCAGCTCACTCCCCTCTTCTCGCTCGACGCCTCCGCCCAAGAGATCATCTGGGTCGCGGGCCCCGTCGTCACCACGTTCGTCGGCACGCAGATCGGCACCGTCTACGCGATTCTCGTGGCCGCGGCGTTCCTCATCGGTGGTGGAGCCTGGTTCATCGCGTCTCCCGAGGTGGGCCGTGTGCGCATTCCGCAGAGCAAGCGCGCCTTCGGCAAGGTGCTGCTACGCCCGACCGTGCTCCTGTCGACAATGACCGGCTTCCTCCTGATCGGCACGTGCGCCGCGGTCGAAGCCGGAGTCATCTCGGCGTTCGGCGACGGCAGCCCCAACTCCGGCTTCGTGCTTGCCATCTTCGCGATCGGGTCACTCGTCGGCGGTCTCCTCCTCGGTCACCTCGCCGTCGGGCCGTGGTCGCTGCCGATCCGCATGCTGATCGTGTTCGTCGGCATCATCCTGACGATCGTGATGCCGACGTCGTTCGTCTGGCTGTGCGTCACCCTCCTCATTGCCGGCGTCGGCATCGCGCCCGCTCTCGCCGTGATGTTCGCGATCATCTCGTCGAGCGTTCGTTTCAGCGACACCGCCGAGGCGTACGGCTGGTCGGGCACCGGGCAACTGATCGGCGCTGCGATCGGCTCGGCCATCGCCGGCGCCCTCATCGACTCGAAGGGGACGGTCGGCGGACTCTACGTCGCCGCCGCGTTCGCACTGGTCGGGGTGCTCGTGCCCGTCGTCTTCAAGCGCTGGCTGCCCGATCTGCGCGGCACCGATGCGAGCCCGCTGGCCGACACCGAGCCGGTGCCGATCCAGACGAGCTGACGCGGTCAGTAAACCGGCCCGCCTTCGAATTTGAAGGAGATCTGTGGTGGCGCCCCCGACGGATCCTTGATTCTTCGTCGTACGACAGGCGTTTCTCCTTCGAATTCGAGCCCGCCGTCGAACCCTGGCGGTGCGGCAACCCTGCGCGGCGATAATCGAGTCATGACTCTCGACGCGGTCCCCAGGATCCGGCTCAACGACGGCAACACCATCCCGCAGCTCGGTCTCGGGGTCTACAAGGTCGACGACGACGAGGCGGAGCGCAGCGTCGCGGCCGCCCTCCAAGCCGGCTACCGCCACATCGACACCGCCGAGTACTACGCCAACGAGGCGGGCGTCGGGCGGGCACTCGCCTCATCCGGCATCGCGCGCGACGACGTCTACGTGACGACCAAGGTGTGGAACGACCAGCAGGGCTTCGACTCGACCCTCTCGTCGTTCGACCGCAGCATGGCGAAGCTCGGCCTCGACGTACTCGACCTCTACCTGATCCACTGGCCGGCACCCCGCCAAGACCTCTACGTCGACACGTACCGCGCTCTCGAGCGCCTCCGTGAGGAGGGGCGCGTCCGGTCGATCGGCGTCTCGAACTTCCAGGTGCACCACCTCGAGCGCCTGCTCGGCGAGACCGACGTCGTGCCCGTGATCAACCAGATCGAAGTGCAGCCGTGGCTGCAGCAGCGCGAACTCCGCGACTTCGGCGACACTCGCCACATCGTCACCGAGGCGTGGTCGCCGCTGGCGAGGGGCAGGATCCTCGACGAACCCGTCCTCACCACGCTGGCGAGCGCCCATGGAGTGTCGGTCGCCCAGCTCGTGATCCGCTGGCACCTGCAGTCGGGGCTCGTCGTGATCCCGAAGTCGGTCACACCGTCGCGGATCGCCGAGAACATCGACGTGTTCGGCTTCGAGCTCTCAGCCGACGAGATGGCGTCGATCGCCGCGCTCGATGCCGGCGAGCGCGTGGGGTCGCACCCGGACGAGGTCGGCTGATTCCGCAACTCGCCGGCCAGGTAGCGCGCCGACCCCATTGCAAATTTGAAGGAGATTTGGGCACGCGACCCCGCCGGATCCTGATGTTTTCGTTGCCGGCCGCGCGTTTGTCCTTCGAATTTGCAAGCGAACGGCCGGCCAGCAGCGAGCGCAGGATCCGACGGCGCAGCTCCCAGCCCCAGCCCCGGTACCGTTGCAGGGCACGCGCACTGCACACCGAAAGCGGCAGTGATGCCGGACGACCAGGGCTTGCCCGAGGTCCGGCACCGCTGACGCTTTCGGAGAAGAAGAAGAGCACAAGGAGCACCCATGACGATCACCGCCGCAGCAGACGGTTCCGCCCTCGGCAACCCCGGGCCCGCCGGCTGGGCCTGGTACGTCGACGACTCGCGATGGGCGGCGGGCGGCTGGCCGCGCAACACGAACAACGTGGGTGAGCTGACGGCTGTGCTCGAGCTGCTCCGCGCCACCGCCGACGAAGACGACGACCTGCACATCCTCTGCGACAGCCAGTACACGATCAAGGCGTGCACCGAGTGGCTGCCGGGCTGGAAGCGCAAGGGCTGGCGCAAGGCCGACGGCAAACCGGTGATGAATGTCGAGATCATCAAGGAGCTCGACGCGGCCCTCCAGGGTCGCCGCGTGAAGTTCGAGTGGGTCAAGGGGCACATCGGTCACCCAATGAACGAGGCCGCCGACATCCGGGCGCGCACGGCGGCAGAGGCATTCCAGCGCCGGAGCGAGGTGCCGCACGGCCCCGGGTGGCCGGGCCGGCCCGTGACGACGGTCTCGGATGCGGCTTCCGCGGATCCTGAGCCCCCGGCCACGCTCTTCTAGGACGCCGCCCGACGTCTCGCGGACTCCCCGCGCTGCCGCGGCAGGTCGCCTAGTCCGCCATAGGTCGTGCGGACACACGCCCCGCCCGCGAACTACCCGCCGACCGGACCCACAGCGGTCACCCGCACGACCGCCTCGCCCTGCTCGTTCGATTCGGCGAGGTCGACGGTCGCCGAGATGCCCCAGTCGTGGTCGCCCGCGGGATCCTCGAAGATCTGTCGCACCAGCCACTGGGTGGCGCCCTCCTCGACGACGAGCATCGCCGCACTGCGGGCACTCGGCCCGGTGCCGACCGCGTCGTACTCGTCGTAGTACCGGTCGAGCGCGGAGCCCCAGGCGTCGACGTCGAATCCGGCCGCGGCATCGAGTGCGCCGAGAGCCTCCGCGTCATCGAGAGCCGCGAGCTGCACCCTGCGGAACATCTCGTTGCGGACCAGCACGGTGAAGGCCCGATGGTTCGCGGTGAGGGTGCGGAGGGTCGGCGGCACGATCGCCTCGTGCGACGTGACCTCGGTCGGGTTGACCATCTCTTCCCACTCGTCAAGCAGAGACGAGTCGACCTGCCGCACGAGCTCACCCAGCCATTCGATGAGGTCGAGCAGTTCGTCGGTCTTGGCCTCGTCGGGAATCGTCTGCCGCATGGCGCGGTAGGCGTCGGAGAGGTAGCGCAACACGAGACCCTCCGAGCGCGCGAGCCCGTAGAAGTTGACGTAGTCGCCGAACGTCATCGCCCGCTCGTAGAGGTCGCGGACGACCGCCTTCGGTGACAGCTCGAAGTCGCCGATCCACGGCTGAGACCCCTTGTAGGTCTCGAACAGCGCACCCAGCAACTCGTCGAGCGGCTTCGGCCAGGTGATCTCTTCGAGGCGCTCCATGCGCTCCTCGTATTCGATGCCCTCCCGTTTCATCTCGGCCACCGCCTCGCCGCGCGCCTTGAACTGCTGCTGCGAGAGGATCGGCCGTGGGTCGTCGAGCGTCGACTCGACCACCGACACCATGTCGAGTGCGTACGTCGGCGACTCCGGGTCGAGCACCTCGAACGTCGCGAGGGCGAACGGCGAGAGGGGCTGGTTGAGCGCGAAGTTCGGCTGCAGGTCGACGGTGAGCTGAATGGTCGGACGGGGCGAAGGATCCGCGGCACTCGCGACCCCGGGCACCTGCTCGACCACGCCGGACTCCCGCAATGCCCGGTAGATCGCAATCGCCTGCCGGGCGAGGGCGTATTTCTGCGCCTTCGTCGAGTGGTTCTCGAACACCAGCGACCGGACGTTGCCGAACACGTCGCCGCCGCGGGCGATCACGTTGAGAAGCATCGCGTGGGTGATCTGCATGCTCGACGTGAGCGCTTCGGGTTCGGCCTCGACGAGTTTGAAGAACGAGGGCTCGCCCCACGAGACGAACCCTTCGGGGGCCTTCTTGCGCACGATCTTGCGCTTCTTCTTGAGGTCGTCACCGGCCCGTTTGATCTGGGCGAGGTTCTCGATCTCGTGCTCGGGCGCCTGAAGGGTGACCGTGCCTGCGGTGTCGTAGCCCGCTCTGCCCGCCCGGCCGGCGACCTGGTGGAACTCACGAGCGCTCAGCTGCCGCATGCGCGTGCCGTCGAACTTCGTCAGCGCGGTGAGCAGCACCGTGCGGATCGGCACGTTGATGCCGACGCCGAGGGTGTCGGTGCCGCAGATGACGCGCAGCAGACCGCGCTGAGCCAGTTGCTCGACGAGGCGGCGGTACTTCGGCAGCATGCCGGCGTGGTGAACGCCGATGCCCGCGCGCACTAGCCGGTTGAGGGTCTTGCCGAAGCCGGTCGAGAAGCGGAAACCGGCGATCAACTCGGCGATCTCGTCGCGCTGCTCTCGCGTTGCGATCTTGATGCTCGACAGAGCCTGCGCGCGCTCGAGAGCGGCCGCCTGCGAGAAATGCACGACGTAGATCGGGGCCTCGCCGGTGCTGAGGAGCTCCTCGACCGTCTCGTGCACGGGAGTCGTGGCATAGAAGTAGTGGAGCGGAACGGGACGCTCGACGCCGGTGACGAGGGCGACGGGCTTGCCGGTGCGGCGCCCGATGTCGTCGCTGATCGTCTCGACGTTGCCGAGCGTCGCGCTCATCAGGAGGAACTGCACGTCGGGCAGAAGGAGCAGCGGCACCTGCCAGGCCCAGCCGCGCGAGGGGTCGGCGTAGAAGTGGAACTCGTCCATGACGACCTGCCCCACCTCGGCCGCCGGGCCGTGCCGCAGGGCGAGGTTCGCCAGGATCTCGGCGGTGCAGCAGATGATCGGAGCGTCGGAGTTGACCGACGAGTCACCGGTGACCATGCCGACGTTCTCGGGGCCGAACAGCTCGACCAGCTGGAAGAACTTCTCGCTGACGAGGGCCTTAATCGGGGCCGTGTAGTAGCTGCGTTTGCCTGTCGCAAGCGCTGTGAAGTGGGCACCGGCAGCCACCAGCGACTTGCCGGTGCCGGTCGGTGTCGAGAGGATCACGCTCGCACCCGACACGAGCTCGATCATGGCCTCGTCTTGAGCGGGGTAGAGCGCCCTGCCCGACTCCTCGGCCCAGCCGGCGAAGTCGGTGTAGACCGTGTCGGCGTCGTAGCTGCCGTCGCCGTGCGTGTCGTTCGGCCCGTAGTACTCGGACAGGAGGGCTTTGAGGGGGTACTCGACAGTCGGCATGGTGTCTACGATCCTGCCGTACTCCCCTGCACGGTGCCGGATCGCGTGGGCCGGGCTTGTGGAGTGGGCGGGTGTTCCCGGCGAGTGGGCGGGTGTTGTTGAGGATCGGCGGGTGCTGCAGCACCCGCCGACGCCTAAGAACACCCGCGCACCCGCGCGAGCCCGCCGCGGCGCAGCCGCCAATAAATCCGAGAATGCGCCCCCGTCAACGAGCCGCGAGGCTCGGACTGGGGGCGCATCGACACGTCCCTGGCGGGCGACCGAGCGGAATCGGATCAGGTGACTGCCGCGCGTTCGAACCAGTTGATGGACGTGCTGCCTCGGTAACCAGCCGAAAGCTTTCCTAAGCTATATGCCAACGCATACGACCAACGGGTGATCATCGGGTGATAGATCGGGCGGGTGTGGGTACTTATGCCTACACGGGGCACAGAATTCAGCGTTTCGGGGCACAAGGTGGCTGGACGATCCGACAACCAAAGGATCCGGGGCGCGCCCACACCCTCCAGGCGCCGAGTGGCCCGTGTCAGCTGGCGAGGATCGCCGCCCGAGCGGCCGCGTGCTCCGACTCGGTGATGATGCCGCGCGCCCGGAGGCCGTCGACCTCGCGAAGGCGCTCCTCGAGCGTCAACGTCGGGGGTGGTGTCGGCAGTGGTGTCGGAGCATCCGCCGAGGCAGTTGCTCCGGAGGCGTCATCTGCGGAGGCAGCACCCGACCCGACCTTCTGCGCCTGCAGCGTGTCCAGGGCCGCCGCACGGATGTCGTTGTCGAGCGTCAGCGGGTTCTTGCCCTGCTGGGCGAGCTTGACGGCCCGATAGATGGCAAGGCCGATCCCGATCACGATGATGATCACGATGATTGTGAAGATCGCCGAGAACGCCTGTCCCGGCCCCGACTGCATCAACGGGTCGCTGCTGCCGCCAAACGGATCGGAGCCGTCGATGAACGGATCGTCGGCCGAGCCGTCGCCGGTCGTCAGAGCCGGATCGAAGGCCGAGGCGAAGACCATCGCGTGCGTGAAGAGTTCCCCCATGCGCTGATTGAAGCGCGCGGAGCCCCGGCGGCGCAAGTCGAGTGCCCCGTCTCAGACCCCCCACAACGGGCCGCCGGATCCTGGGCTCCCCCGTCTGCGATGCTGTAGAACGAAAAGATGCGGTTCTCGCCGCCCACCCCCACTCAGAAGGATCGACGATGTCGTCAGCCCCTACCCCCGTCCGCGTCGCTGTCACCGGCGGTTCCGGCAAGCTCGGCCGTGCGGTCGTGCGCGATCTCGCCGAGCACGGCTACGAGGTGGTGCTGCTCGATCGCGTGCCGTCGCCCGATCCCGTGCAGGGCGTCTCGTTCACCCGCGTCGACCTCTCCGACTACGGGCAGGTGCTCGAGGCGCTCACGCACATCGACGACCGCTACGACCACATCGACGCAGTCGTGCACCTCGGGGCTATCCCGGCGCCGGGGCTGGTGCCGAACGCGGCCCTGTTCACGAACAACGTCACGTCGAGCTACAACGTGTTCGCGGCTGCTCGCGCCGCCAAGATCCGCAACGTCGTCTGGGCCTCGAGCGAGACGCTCCTGGGTCTTCCCTTCGCCATCGACCCGCCGTACATCCCCGTCGACGAGAACTACCCCGTGCGCCCCGAGTCGTCGTACTCGCTGGGCAAGGCCGTCGACGAAGAGATGGCGCGGCACTTCACCCGCTGGGATCGCCAGCTCAAGCTCATCGGCCTGCGCTTCTCGAACGTGATGGACGACGCCGACTACGAGGCGTTCCCGTTCGACGACGACCCGGAGTCGCGCTCGTTCAACCTGTGGTCGTACATCGACCACCGCGACGGCGCTCTCGCTGTGCGTCTGGCGCTCGAGTCGGATCTCGTCGGATTCGAGGCGTTCATCATCGCCGCGTCCGACACGGTCATGAACAAGCCGACGGCCGTTCTCGCCGACCAGTTCCTGCCCGACGTCGAGCGTCGTTCAGCCGTCGAGGGCACCATGCCGCTGCTCTCGAGCGACAAGGCCCGCGACCTGCTCGGCTTCGTGCCCGAGTACTCCTGGCGCGGCTGGGGCGATCGCTCCGGCAAGTAGCGCGAGTGCGTGACTGTCCCCGATCTGCTGATGTCAGGGCTCTGCCATCAGCAGATCGTGGACGATCACCCGGTTGTGTGAACGGGTCAATGATCAGCGGGTGAGAAACTCAGGATCCCGCCCACCACGAGGTCACGCACCTGCGGCAGCAGCTCAGCCCGCAGGTCGGCCTCCGGCGCCTCGAGCAGCTGCGCGAGGGCGCCCACGATCGCCCCGACGCTGAGCTCGCCGTCGCTGGCCCCGACAAGCGCCGTCAGGGCCGTGCCCGCGTCGACGGTCCGCCCGAAGCCTCCGCCCTGCCGCAGCGTGATCACCGTCGGGTCGTCGTTGCCCGGCCAGTAGTGCCGCTCCTCCGTGACGTCCCCGGCGACCTGCATTGTCGTCTGCGCGAGGTCGTCGTCCGACAGGGTGCGCAGCCGGTCCAGGGCGTCGAGCGTCGCACCGAGATGGGCGCCCAGCCCCACGTCGGAGCGGACGAGGGAGCCTCGGAGACTCTCGATCCGTGTCTCGGGCCGCGCCGCGGGATCCTTCGGTCTTCTGAGCGTGACGTACCCGAAGCCGACCTCGACGACGCCGCGCGCATCGAAGTCATCGAGCCATGCCCCATAGAGCCGCTCGAATTCGGGGCTGCCGGGTCTCGTGCCGCCATCGCGGATCCAGGTCTCGGCATACGACGCAGGATCCTGCGCCTCGCGCTCTACCACCCAGACGTCCACCGCAACACGACCGCGCTCGGCCCAGTCCCCCACGCTGAACGGACCTCGCTTGTCGCTCGTCGCAGCACCCGTCTCCCAGTTTCCGAGCAACTGTGCGATGCCGCCCGGCGCGAGGTGCTCTCCTGCCTGCTCAACAACCGTCGCGACGAGCGCATCGCCGACCATGCCGCCGTCGCGGTACTCGTAGGCGGGAACCCCGTCGACGCGCGGCGTGATGACGAACGGCGGGTTCGACACGATGTGGTCGAACGTCTCGCCGGCGACCGGCTCGAACAGGCTGCCGAGGCGGAACTCGATGCCGTCGATCAGGTTGAGCTCGGCGTTAAAGCGGGCGAAATCGAGGGCGCGCTCCGAGATGTCGGTCGCCACGACGTGACGCGCGTGCCGGGCGGCGTGCATCGCCTGAATGCCGCAGCCGGTGCCGAGGTCGAGTGCCCGATCGACCGGTCGGGCGATCATGAGACCGCTCAGAGTCGCGGAAGCGCCGCCGATGCCCAAGACATGGTCTTCGCGAAGGGCCCCCTGCAGGGCGAGCTCACCGAGGTCGGAGGCGATCCACCAGTGCGCTTCGCCGGAGGCATCCGTGAACGAGTAGGGGCGCAGATCGACCAGGGCGCTGACCATGCCGCTGTCGTCGCGTGCCACGAGCTCGAGTTTGATCGCGCCGTCGAGTCCGAGCGTCGGCAACGCGGTAGCCACGGCATCGGCGGGCTGCGGGTAGCCGAGTACGAACAAGAGCGCCAGGGTGTCAGACGCGCGTTCTGCAGGCGTCTCCGGGATCCTCGAAGCCAGCGCCCGTCGCGCCGCGATCCGCTCGCCCCGGAACAACGCAGCACCGCCCTGAGCGCCCCAGGCCCCGGCACCGCTCAGATGCGACACGGTGAAGAGGGAGGTGGAGAGGTCGGAGCGGAGGCGGGAGATCAGGTCGGAGCGCACCGGTCCATCCTGCCGCACTCCCTTCGTCGGTCGGCGCGGGCTCTCCTAGTCGCGTATCGCAGGCTTAGTCGCGCTCTTTCGCGACTAACCCTGCGATTCGCGACTAGGTGCGAGCTAGTCGGCCCGGCAGGAACGGCAGCAGCGGCGCCCGGTAGCGGATCGTCTTGGTGCCCTGCTCGACGATGAGCTCGGCGGCCCCGAATCGCCAGAGCCGATTGAAGAGGAACACGCCGATCGTGTCGCCCGGCTCGACCTGCCAGGTGCCGACGCCCCACTGCGCCGGCTGGCCGCGCCCGTCGATCACGACGGTCGGCTTCGGATACCACCCGATCGGCGGCTTGGCGAGGGCGAGTTCGATGCGAAGCGTCTGCGATTCGGGCACGCGTTCAGCCTAGGTGTCGGTGGCTTCCGCCCCGCCTGTAGCGCCAACGAAGCGACCAGACCAGCACATGCAAATGGCCCTCCCGTAAGGAAGAGCCATTTGCAGGGTGGAGCTAAGGAGATTCGAACTCCTGACCTTCTCATTGCGAACGAGACGCGCTACCAACTGCGCCATAGCCCCAAACTGCTCCTCAACGATATCACCCCGTCGGCGGCGCTACCGACACAGTCAGCAGGCGCCATCCAGTCCGGCAGTGACTCGACCGAGGCGGGCCGGCCTCCCCTGAGAAGCGTTTTGCGGGCCGTCAAATTTGATGGACATCAAAACGCGGCACCACTTCGATCCGCGTCGAATTTGATCGCGCGCAAAACGCCTCCACGGAGGTGCCACCTCCCGCTCAGCCAGCCTCCACCTCAGCGAAGGCGCCCACGACACCGGAATGCGATTAGGACACCGCCGAAAGGCAGCGCCGCCGCCGAAAGGTAGTGCCGCGACAGGAGAGCGGTGTCGGCGCGAAAGGTCAGACCGCGCGACGACGCTGCAGAACGTCGTCGAGGCTGAGCTGCTCGATCTCGCCCTCGTCGTAGAAGCCCATGCGCGCGAAACGGCTCGTGGCAGCGGGTGCTTCGGCAGCAGGCGCGACAGCAGGCTCAGGATCCGCGGCAACCGCCGCAACCACCGGCGTCTCCCGGGCCGACCCAGCCGACCCCACGGACCCCACCGACCCCACGGACCCAGCCGACCGCGCCGACCGCTGCGCCTGCAGCGCCGCTTCCGCCCGCGCCACCTCGCGCAGAGCTTCGCGCTGGGCGTCCTGGCTCGCGGCCTCCTGCTCCTGGCGCAGGGCTTGCTCCTGACGTAGCGCCTCCGCCGAAGCGGCCGCGGCCTCCTGCAGAGCGGCGGCATCGGCCGCGTTCGTCGCACTGCCCGCGACCGCTGCCGAGCGAGCCAGCGCGCGCGCCGAACCCCGTCGCAGATACAGGGGGCGGGGCATGGCGACGGGAGTCCACTGTCGTGACGCGGTCTCGGAACGCGACCCCGCAGGATCCTGCGCTTCGGCCACGACCCCGTCCGCTGCCTGCGACGGGGCGAAGTCGTGGAACGCCTGCGCCACCGGAGTCGCCGAAGCGGTCACCGCGGGCGCGACTCGGGCTCGGCGTGCGCGGGCGCGCGACACCGCCGACAACTGCCCGAGCATGACGACCGAGCCCGCTCCGGCGATGGTGCCGGCGACGAGGAGGAGCCACGCCGACGGAAAGCCGACGATGCCGGCCACGAAGGCGATGAGGGAGGCGACGAGCACGAGCGTCGACACGAGGCGGGTGCGGCGGAGACGACGCGCGGCAAGAGCCGGTTCGGCGTCGGCGGCGCGGAGAACGGGAGCGGTCGCGGCGAGTTCACGGGTGACCGCACGCTGGCGGGCTGCCTCCTGAGCGCGGCGGATGGCCTCGCGCTTCGACTCCTCGGAGCGGAGGATCTTCTGCGCCGTCGCGACGGACTTGGCATTGGCTTCCACGCGGACCTCCTCGGGCAGCTCGGCGGTCTGCGCGAGAATGCGCAGCGTCTGCTGCAGGCGCACCGCGTTGCGCTCGGTGGCGAGGTACTGCTGACGTTTCGCCCACGACGGGATCAGGTAGACCAGCCAGAGCACTGCGACCAGCCCGAGGACAATGCCTCCACCCCACGACCCGATTCCCATGCTGGCAAGGGTAGGAGGGCGGTGCGTGCCAACCCGGCTGATCGCGGGGTGTGTCGAGCCGCCACTGCCGAACTAGTAGCTGCGAGCGGCCTCGTCGAGGGCGTCGGGGGGCACGGATCCTTGGCCCGGAGGAATCCGGCCCTCGTGCCAGCGGCGCAGGACCCCCTCGGAGACCTCCTCGGCGACCAACCCGAAGCAGAAGTGGTCGCGCCACTCGCCGTTGATGTGGATGTAGCGGCGACGCAGGCCCTCGTAGCGGAAACCGAGCTTCTCGACCACCCGGAGGCTGGGGCCGTTCTCGGGTCGGATGCAGATCTCCATCCGGTGCAGGCCGAGGCGCTGGAAGCAGTAGTCGGTAGCCAGCGCGACGGCCGTGGGCGTGGCGTTGTGGCCGGCGGCCGACTCTGTGACCCAGTAGCCGATCGTCGCGGAGGCGAGCGAGCCGTAGGTGATCCCCGACACGTTGAGCTGTCCGACGAAGCGCCCGTCGAGCTCGATGGCGAACGGCAGACCGAGGCCCGCGCGCGCATTGGTCTGCAACGAACGGATGCTCGACCGCACGTCGATCGTCGTGAAGCCGTGCGGGTTCGTGGCCTCCCACTGCCTGAGCCAGGAGCGGTTCTCCGCCAGCGCCCGGTCGAGGTCGCGTGCGTCCCGCAACCGCAGGGGTCGGATTCCGATGCGCCCCGACACCAGCGTGGGGATGGTCGTCACTTGGTTGCCAATGGTTCTCGGGAGGTGGGGCCCCTGTCAGGGCCGCACCCACGTGGTGTCCGGGTTGTCGTCAGGCCCGGGTCAGGCCTTTTCGAGGCCTGCCGTGAAATCGATCAGCCACGATTTGAGGTCGTCGCCGAGGTCGTCTCGGTCGCTCGCGAGCTGCACGATGGCCTTGATGTAGTCGAGTTTGTCACCGGTGTCGTATCGGCGCCCGCGGAACACGACGCCGTAGACGCCGCCGGTCCACTCTTCGGCGGCAGCCATCTTCTCGAGAGCGTCCGTGAGCTGGATCTCGCCGCCCTTGCCGGGCGCCTGCTTCTCGAGCACGTCGAAAACCTCGGGGCGCAGCACGTAGCGGCCGATGATCGCGAGGTTGGAGGGGGCTTCGCCCTGCGGGGGCTTCTCGACGAGACCGGTGATCTTCACGACGTCGTCTTCGTCGGTCTTCTCGACCGTGGCGACACCGTAGAGGTGGGTCATCGACTCGGGCACCTCGAGGAGGGCCACGACGCTGGCGTTCTTCTGACCCTGGACCTCGATCATGCGGCTGAGCAGCGGGTCGCGCGCATCGATGATGTCGTCACCGAGCAGGACGGCGAACGGTTCGCGGCCCACGTGCATGGAGGCGCGGAGGACGGCGTGACCGAGGCCGAGCGGGTCGCCCTGGCGCACGTAGTGCATGTCGGCGAGGTCGGTCGACTGGTTGACCTTGGCGAGTTTCTCGTGGTCGCCCTTCTTGCGAAGCGTCTCTTCGAGCTCCGACACGTGGTCGAAGTGGTTCTCGAGCGCGTTCTTGTTACGACCGGTGATCATGAGCACATCGGTGAGGCCGGCCGAGACGGCCTCCTCGACGACGTACTGGATCGCCGGCTTGTCGACGACGGGGAGCATCTCCTTTGGCATGGCTTTGGTTGCGGGAAGAAAGCGTGTGCCCAACCCTGCTGCTGGAATGACGGCTTTAGAAATCGTGAAACCCATGCCGCTCAGCGTATCTATTTCCTGCGTTACGGAGCGGTTAAGTTTGGTCTCCGGTCGTCTTCGACCGGGCGGTTACGATTGCGGGCATGACCGATCTGGTGTCCGATGCCAAACGAGCCCTCCGAAAAGAACTGCGCTCCCGGCGCCGCATGATGACCGACACGGAGGCCGACTCGTCGACCGAGGCGCTGACCGAGCACCTCATCGGCCTCGCCACCGAACTCGGCATCACCTCGATGTCGGCGTATCTCTCGGCCTCGTTCGAGCCCAACACGCGCCCGTTCCTCAACTGGGCCCACAACCGCGGCATCCGGGTGCTCTACCCGATCACCCGCGAAGACGGATTGCTCGACTGGGCGGTCTCGACCGACTTCGAATCCGAGACCGAGGGTCTCTTCGGCCTGCCCGAGCCGATCGGCGAGGTGCTGAGCCCGATGGCGATCAACGACGTCGACCTGATCATCGTTCCGGCAGCGCAGATCGACCACACCGGCATGCGCATGGGCTGGGGCAAGGGCTACTTCGACAAGACGCTCGGGTCGATGGAGAAGCGCCCGCCGGTTTATGCTGTGGTGTTCGACTCCGAGTACGTCGAGTCTGTGCCGAGCGAGAGGCACGACCAGCCCGTCGACGGCGTCGTCACCCCTTCCGGCATCGTCCGGTTCTGATTCCGCTCCACCCTTCTCTTTTCCCCCGAGGCTCCGAGGTCCTGTGCCCACCTACAGCTACCGCTGCACCGAGTGCGGCAACGCGTTCGACATCCAGCAGTCTTTCTCTGACGACTCGCTCACGGTGTGCCCCGTCTGCTCTGGCAAGCTCCGCAAGATCTTCTCGGCCGTCGGCGTGACCTTCAACGGGTCGGGCTTCTACCGCACCGACTCGCGCGCCAAGCCGTCCGAGGGATCGGGGTCGGGTTCGCCCAAGACGCCGAGCAAGAGCGCAGGATCCGACGGATCCTCGTCCGGCACGGCGTCCGGCAGCGCGGCAGCGCCGTCCAAGCCCGCCTCCTCCGGTTCGGGCTCGGGGTCGGGCTCCTCGAGCTCGGGCTCCTCCGGTGGCGGTTCGTCGCCCTCGAAGTAACGCGGATACCCTCGGTCTGGTTGAGTCGACGGAGATTCACGTCTTTTCCGTCTACCTCGAGGAGCACCCGTGAAGGGCTTCAAAGAATTCATCCTGCGCGGCAACGTCATCGATCTGGCCGTCGCCGTCGTGATCGGTGCCGCCTTCACGGCGATCGTCACCTCGCTCGTGACCAACATCTTCAACCCGCTCATCGGCGCTCTCTTCAACGCGTCGATGCTCGACGATGCGCTGAAGGTCGACATTCCCACCGTGGGCGGCGGCAAGCCCGCAACGCTTCTCTTCGGTGCGGTGCTCGGTTCCGCGATCAACTTCATCATCATCGCCGCGGTCGTGTACTTCTGCCTCGTGCTCCCCGTCAACTCCCTGCTCAAGCGCTCGTTCGCCAAGCAGAAGGCGGACGAGGGCAAGCCGCAGGAGGTGCCGCCGACAGACGTCGAGATCCTCAGCGAGATCCGCGACCTGCTGCGCGCGCAGAACACCTCACTCGGCGACACGCATGGGTCGCACGCCGCCCCCGTCGCTCCCCCGACGGCCACCGGCACCACGGGCGTCCCCGGAATGCCCTCGGCCTGAGCGCCCGTTCAGCTCTGCAGTGCTTCGGTCGGCGGGATTCGCGCGGCCCGCATGGCGGGATACAGCCCGGCCAGGGCTCCGATCACGAGCGTCGCGCCCAGGCCACCGGCCAAGACGACCGGCGGGATCGAAATCGGCCAGCCGTTGCCCACGGCGAAGGCGGCCGTGACTGCCGCCCCGATCACGATGCCCGCCACGCCGCCGAGAAGGGACAGGAAGAGCGCTTCGGCGAGAAATTGTCGCCGGATGTGCGGACGAGCTGCTCCGAGCGAACGGCGGAGGCCGATCTCACGGCGGCGTTCCAGTACCGAGATGACCATCGTGTTGGCGACGCCGATGCCGCCGACCAAGAGCGCCACCGACCCGAGGCCGACCAGCAGGCCGGTGAAGGCCTGATCGGAGGCCTGTTTCGCCGCCAACGCGTCGGAGGGACGACCGACGGTGACGTCGGAGGGAGACTGGGGCGCGACCGTGCCGGGAATCAACTGCCGCACACTGTCGATGCGCTCCTCGTCGGCCCGGATGTAGACCGAGGTCGGGTGCACCCGCTCGCCGCCATTCGCCGAGGTGCCCTGCTGTTCTCCGACAAACACTGAGGTATCGATCTCGGGGGCGAGCTCGACGCGCTCGAGGATTCCCCCGACGGTGTAGACGTCGTCGCCGAGCAGGATCTGCTCGCCCGGTCGGGCCACTCCGAGCTTCTCGGCCGACTTCGCGCCGAGCACCACCACCGGATACCGGCTGGTGCCGTCGGTGAGCCACGAGCCGGCGGCGAGATGCCCCCCGACCACCCGGAGCAGATCGGACGATGCCGTCATGACGCCGAGCCCGTTCGTGTCGGTCTTCAGCGTGGCTGCGCTCCGGTAGGCGTGGAGGTCGACGAGGAGACCGGTCGTGCCGACGGATTCGACGCCGTCGACGCGTTGCACGAGTCCGCCGACGCCGAATGGCAGGGGCTGCTCCTCGCCGAAGACGGAGGTTCCGGGCGCGACGGTCAGCAGGTTGGTGCCCAGGCGGTCGAGGGTGGCGCTCAGCTGTGCCTGACTCGACGACGAGATGCCGACGACCGCGATCATGGCCGCGATGCCGATGGCGATGCCGAGAGCGGAGAGGATCGCGCGGGTGGGCCGGGCGATGAGGCCGGAGAAGCCGAGGCGGTAGACATCGGACGCGAGGAGGCGCGAGTGCATCGGCGTCTCGCGGACGGCCGAGACGCTCACGGTGTGGCTCCCGCGGTGACGACGACCCGCTCGGAGGTCGACGAGCTGTCTGCGGTGAGTCGACCGTCGCGGATCATGATCCGGCGGGGCAGCTTTTCGGCGAGCGCATTGTCGTGAGTGATGACGATGATCGATGTGCCTTCGCCATGCAGTTCGTGCAGGAGATCGACGATGCCGGCCCCCGACTTCGAATCGAGGTTGCCGGTGGGTTCGTCGGCCAGCAGCAGCGGAGGACGGTGGACCACGGCGCGGGCGATGGCAACGCGCTGACGTTCGCCTCCCGACATCTGGTTCGGTCGATGGCCGAGGCGGTGACCGAGGCCGACCCGGTGGAGCGCCTCGACCGCCCGGATCCTGCGCTCTCGAAGCGGGACGCCCGAATACAGGAGCCCGTTCGCCACGTTGTCGGTCGACGTCACGCCCTCGCTGAGGTGAAACTGCTGAAACACGAAGCCGATCCGGTGGGCGCGGAGGCCGGAGAGCTGCGCGTCGGTCTGCCCGACCACGTCGACACCGTCGATGAGCACCGTGCCCGCCGTCGGGCGGTCGAGGGTGCCCAGCACGTTCAGGAGGGTCGACTTGCCGGAGCCGGACGGGCCGACGACAGCGAGCATCTCGCCGCGCTCGACCGTGAGAGAAACGTCGTCGAGGGCTCGGGTGGGTGGTTTGCCGTACTCGCGGCTGACTCCGCGGAGCTCGATGACGGCGCTCATGTCGGCACCACGACCTTGTCGCCGGCTTTCAGCGCGCCGCCCGTGACTTCGACCCGCTCGCCGGCGAACAGGCCGACGGTGACGGGAACCGACTTGGTGGCTCCGGCCGTGCCGATGACCTCGACGACGAATCCTCCGTCACTCGCGGCGCCGAGGGCCGTCACCGGAACGGACAGCACGTCTTTGCGGGTCTGCGAGACGAAATCGACCGTGACGTCGACTCGATCGAGATCGCCGATCTTCGACGAGTCCAAGGATCCGATGGTCACGGGGGTGGTCGTCGTGCCGTCGTCGTCGGTGACGGGGTCTCCGAGAGCTTCGACCTTGCCTGCCACCCGTGGCCCCGTGGGTAGAACGACGGTGACTCTGCCGCCGAGCCGCAGAAGCGGCGACCCCACGGGCAGGTTGACGGTGACGATCTTGGTCGTGCCTTGGGTGTCGTACACGGGTGTGCCAGGGCTCACGGTGCTGCCGACGGGCAACTTGCGTTCGGAGACGACCTGGTCGCCCAGCCCGAACCAGATGCGCCCCTGCTCGATGGTGCCCGTGACCTTCTGTCCGGTGTCTTTCTGCCACTTCTCGATGGCGACGCGGGTGTGCCAGTCGAAATGTCGGGTGGCCACTTCGTCGAGATAGCCCCAGGCGAAGAGGTTCTCTTCGAGCTGCTGAATGTCGGGGCCGTCGTCCATGCCCTGTTCGAAGGCACGCCACTGCGGTAAGACACCGCTGAAGTAGACGACGGGTGTGTTGTCGACGCGGTAGAGGTCATCGCGGGGCTTGATGACGTCGCCGACGCTCGGAATGCTCGTCAGAGTACCCTCGGGGCCGCCCGGCACAGTCACGCCGGGGGTTCCGTGCAGCTTGCCCTGCTTGGTGCTCGTCCCGTTGAGGTCGCCCCGCTCGACGGTGGCGGAGCCTGTCGAGAGCGATCGACTGAGAGCGTCGGCGTCGGCGGGGCGTTCGCTGCCCTGGGCCAGGAGGACTCCTCCTGTGCCGAGGACGGCGGCTCCGGCAATACATGCCGTCACCACCAGGATTCGTCGGCGGTTCATATCTGTGGTCCTGTCTGTCTGTTGCCGCGGGTTTGAGAAATCGTCAGCCCGGTGTCGGTGTCGGTTGTGCGAGAAGGAGCCGCCAGCGATCTGCCCGGCCAGCTTCGTCGCTCGGTCTCAACCAGCACGATTGAAGCCCTCTGGCGGTGGCGCGATGTCACACTTCTTGAGAGTCGAGGCAGGGACCCCGGAGAGGTCGACCGCGCCGGTAGTAGGAACGTCGACGCCCTCTTTGCGGAGGCAGTCGTCTTGGGCATCGCGGTCGCGCTTCGCCTGCTCGTCTTTCTCAGCGCCGGGCCGCTTGCCGAATTTCTTCTCGACTGTCTTGGTGCAGGCCGTGGAGTCGGCCGTCAGCGATTCTGGTGTCTCGCCCTCGCCCAGGCTGAAATCTTGCGATCCATCGGCCTTCGGATCGGCGTACTCGTGCCCGGCATCGCGCACGCAACGGGCAAATTCGAGCTGCCAGTCTTGGAACGACGCTGTTTTCTTCTCGACGGAGTTGCCGCCCGTCGAATCGGAGTCGGCGCTCGAGCAGGCGGAGAGCCCGAGGAGGAGAGGGGCTGCGACGAGCCCGAGGGCCAGGGGCGCGAGAGGGTTTCTCATGATGGCGACTTTCTGATCGGGGCGACGACGCTGGTGCGACGCCGATCGCAGGGAGCGACAGGACCCAGTTCATTGCTTCGACCGCATCGACAGCGTCAAGAAAAATGTTTATTTCATTTTGACATGTCGACATCTAGGCTGAGGGCGACCCAGAACCCGACAGGGAGCAATCAGTGCGTGTGCTCATCGCCGAAGACGAGATCTATCTCGCCGAAGCCATCCAGACCGTGCTCGCGCGAGAGGGCATGGCCGTCGACGTCGTGCACGACGGCGACCAGGCTCTCGAGCGTCTCGCTGTCAACGATTACGACGCCGTGGTGCTCGACCGCGACCTACCCGGCACTCACGGCGACGACGTCTGCCGCACCGTAGTGGCGGGTGAATCCGGTTCGGCAGTTCTCATGCTGACCGCGTCCGGCCATCTCGACGAGAAGGTGGCGGGCTTCGAGCTGGGCGCCGACGACTACCTGACCAAGCCCTTCGCGTTCCCGGAGCTCATCGCTCGTCTCCGGTCGCTGGCCCGGCGCCCGCGAGAGGCGCGCCCGCCGGTCTTCGAAGCGTCGGGGGTCAAGCTCGATCCCTTCCGGCGCGAGGTCTACCGCGACGGCCGCTACGTCAAGATGACCCGCAAAGAATTCGCAGTCCTCGAGGTGCTGATGGCCGCCTCGGGAGGTGTCGTCAGCGCTGAGAGGCTACTCGAGAAAGCATGGGACGAAAACGCCGATCCGTTTACGAACTCCGTGCGCGTGACCATCTCGACGCTGCGTAAACGGCTCGGCGAGCCGTGGGTGATCGAGACGGTTTCGGGTTCCGGCTATCGATTCACGAACACGCCGAGGGCTCTATGAGAACCGGCTCTCGGCTCCTCCGTCTTCTGGCGCCGAACGCCAGTGCCCGGCTCCGGCTCACGATGGCCTTCACACTCCTGGTGACGGCCGTGGGCGCCGCCATCGTCATCTCGATCTACCTCGTCATGACCTACGTGCCCACGTACCGCATCCGCAGCACTGAGAGCGACGTCTCGCCGAGCGAGGAGCCGTTCGCCCCCACCGGGCTGACCGAGGGCACGACGACCCGGCCGTCCACAGACTCGGTCGCTTTCCTGAGCGTCGCCACCGAAACCGACATCCTCCGCACCCTGCTCACCACATCCCTGATCGTCTTCGCGGCCGTGCTCCTCGTCGGGGTCTTCTGCAGCTGGATCGTCGCGGGCCGTGTGCTGCGACCGGTCGAGCAGATCACCGAAGCCGCCAGGCGGGCCTCCTCCGGCAGCCTCGACCACCGCATCGAACTCACTGGGCCGAACGATGAATTCCGCCGCCTGGCCGAGACCTTCGACGACATGCTCGAGCGACTCGACCGCTCGTTCGAGGCGCAGAAGCGGTTTGCCGCCAACGCCTCCCACGAACTCCGCACTCCCCTCGCCACGACGCAGGCCATCCTCGATGTGGCCCTCCTCGATCCCTCGAGAGTCGAGGTCGAGAGCTTCTGTACCAAACTGCGAGAGACCAACTCCCGCAATATCGCCATGGTCGAGGCGCTGCTCGCATTGTCGGACGCCCGGGCAGGAACGACCGCCGGTGAGCGGGTCGAGCTCGACGACGTCGCGCGCGAGGTGATCGACACGGCCCGCGCCGATGCCGAAGCCAGGGGAATCGATGTGCACTCGGCCGTCCTCGGATCCTCGGTCACCGGCGATCCCGCCCTGATCCGCATGCTCATCGGCAATCTCGTCGCCAATGCGATCCGCTACAACGTGACCGGCGGCCACATCTGGATCACCGTGTCGGGCGGCCGTATCCGCGTCGAGAACACGGGGGTACCCGTCGCAGACGACGACCTCGCTCGCCTCAGCGAGCCGTTCTTCCGCTCCGCGGGCCGGATCGCAGGATCCCACGGGCTCGGCTTGGCACTCGTCGACGCGATCGCGACGGGGCACGGCGCGCACCTCGACATCTCGGCGCGCGACACGGGCGGCCTCGTCGTCGAGGTCGGCTTTCCTCGCTGACGCCGATCAGCGCGCTTGAGAATTAGGACGGCCGGGCCAGCCGGCACGACCCGCTACCAGTGCGGCGGCTTGTCGGCCTTGAGTCGGGAGTCGTTGTCGCCCGAATCGCGGCGCCGGTCGGCGGGGGCCGGGTTCGGGTCGGATCCGGGAGCGGGGTCGGTGGTCACACGGCGGCCGGAGCGACGCTGACCGCGCACCCGAGAGGTGGCCTGCGGGGGTGCCGCGGGATCCTGAAGGTCGTCGTCGGCCATGGCTCAGGCGTGGTTGACGTGCGAGCGGGCCCCCACGACCGGTGCCTGTTGGATGGGCACCGGCTGCGTGTGGGTCGCCCCGATTCCGAGCACGTCAGCGATGCGGGTCGCGACGGCGTCGGGGTCAGTGAACAGCTGGAAGGCGTGCACGCGCACGTAGTGCCAGCCGAGACGGCGAAGGATCTCGGGGCGCTCACGCAAGGACTCACGGAGGCTCGAGGTGACGAGCGTCGAGTCGGTCTCGATGGTGACGCAGACGCCGTCGTTCGCGCAGACAAGGCCGAGCTTGCCGCGGTGTCCGAGCGCCACGGGAATACCCTTGGCCTCGAGGCGCCGAGCGAGGTCGACCAGCATCGGATCGGAATCATCGGGAACGTGCTCGGCCGTCGTGCGGACCTGCACCTCGCTGAGGATCTCGGAGAGCGCGACGGTGCCGTGCCCCATGCGGTCGGCGTCGATGTGCGACGGCTGGAAGCAGGTGACGATCACCATCGAGCGGCGGGCCCGGGTCATGGCCACGGCGAGGAGTCGCTCTCCGCCCGGCTGCCCGAGCGAACCGAAGTCGCTGAGGACGCGGCCGTGCGGCGTGCGGCCGTAGCCGATCGAGAAGATCACGTGATCGCGACTCTGGGCGACACTCTGCTCGAGGGTCGCGACGACGAAGGGCTCGCGGCGGTCGCCGATCACGAACTCGGTCAGGTCTTTGTGCCCGCTCACGGCAGTGAGAACGGCCTGCTGCACCCGGATGGCGTGCTTCGCACTGGCGGTGATGACCATCAGCGACTCGGTGGGACGCGAGCGGGCGTGCTCCAGGACGAGCGCGACGACCCGGTCGACCTCGGCGTCGACGCTTTCGACGGCACCGGACTCGGGGTCGGGCACGGCGGTGCCGCCCGACACGTAGTCGAGGGCGATGCTGCCGTGACCGAGGAAGCTCCCGGCCCACGGAAGCGACTCGATTCGGCCTCCGTAGAAGCGGCGGTTGACGAGCTCGGCGAGGTCTTCGCCGCCGGCACGATAGCTGCGGGTCAGTGACAGCGTCGGCAGCAGGGTCGAGAGACGAGCGAGAGCCGACTCTTCGTGCAGCTGCTCGAGGCGCGACTCGGCGGTCGCGACGGCGTCGAAGTCGTCACCGGACTCAGGATCCGTCGGCGCGCGTTTCACGACTCGGGCCGGCGCCTCGTCGACGTACGGCGCGATCGCGATCGAGAAGTCGGACGGCGTCTCGGTCACGGGGTCGCCGAAGGCCACGGTCTGCTTGCCGCGACGAATCGCGCCCACGTTCTCGGCGAGGGTGGTGGCCCCGGCGTCGACGAGTATCACCGTGTCGAACGGCACGGTGTCGGCGATGCGGTGTACCTCGTAGGGCGAGGCGATCCAGACCGGTGCGACGGAGCGCGAGAGGTGCGGGGCGGCGTCTTGCAGCATGCGACTGGAGACGTTCGGGTGCTGCAGCAGACGCTTGAGCTGCGCGGCCTCTTCGGGCCAGTCGACGAGACCGAGCTTCCAGTTCTCGGCGAGCTGCCATCCGAGCGACTGGGCGCTTCCGGCGGCGTGCGCCTCGTCGACGAGACGGAAGTCTGCTTCGAGCCGGTCGAGCATGCCGGTGTTGGCACCGAGCAGCGCCCGATCGGCCTCGAGGAGCGACTCGAGAGCGGAGCGCCACCAGGCGAGCTCGAGCTCGGCGGCGACCTGCGCCTCGGGCACGTGCCGGTTGGCGAGGTCGGTGATGAGCGGCGAGAGCTCGAGGTCGCGCAGAGTCGTCATGAGCTCGGTGCGCTCCTGCAGGTTGCCGAGCACGTCGCTGTCGGCGGCCAGCACCTCGAGCTTCTGCTGCAGCTCGTCGATGCCGATGGCCTCGAGGAGGTCTTCGCCGGTGAGCCCGAGCGGCTTGTCGAGCTGCGCCAGGTCGTCGGCGACGTGGCGATAGAGCGAGATGGTGTCGGTGACGCCGGTCGGCACCTCGGGCGGGGTGCCGGCAGCGACGTAGCGCTGCCAGAGGATGCGCTGCTGCTGCACGCGCTCGAGCGCCTCGTGGAGATCGGCTACGTGCATGCCCGGGCGCACATACTCGCGGGCGAGTTTCTTCAGACGGCGGCGATCTCCGCCGGACATCTGCCCGTCGCGACGCCCCGAGGTCGCTTCGACGAGCTCGGCGACGCTGCGCTCGAAGACGACGGGGAGGAACTTGTCGAGGGTGTCGCGGACATCGGCGAGCAGGCGCAGGTAGATGCCGAGCTCGTGGATGCTGACGAAGGGACGCATGCGCGTCGCGCCAACGACCTCGTTCGCCCGCTCGAGCAGGTGCGGCACGTCGCGATGGAAAAGGTTCTTGGCCAGTTGGTGGGCCTGGCCGGCGGTGGGCCCGGATCCTGCGCCGTCGTCGAACCGCGCGCCGTACCAGGGCGAGTCGCCCGGCCCGTAGAGGAACTCGCCGAGGTTGGCCGCGTTGACCATGGTCTCGGCGACCCGACCGCGGCCCTCGACCATGGACTCGACACTCTTGCGACTCAATCGCGCGGTGGTCGCCGGAGAGGCCGGAAGCAGCGCGAGACGCGCGAGTTCGGTCAGGCAGTCGAGAACCGAGACGCCGAGCACCGGGTCTTTGCGGCTGAGCGCACCGCGGTAGTCGACGAGCACCCGGCGCAGGCGCACGAGAGCGTCGTCGACCTCGGCCATACCGGGCTGCTTGGCCTTCTCGTTGCGGCCGATTGCTCGGATCACATCGCGGCGCAGCGTGGTCGGAGAGACGGCGACACCGTTCAGGCCGATTTCGGAGAGGCGCGACGAGATGGCCCCGAGCGTGGCTCGGCGGGCGCTGACGACGAGCACGCGCTTGTTCTGCGCCACAAGGGTGCCGATGGTGTTGACGATCGTCTGTGTGCCGCCGGTGCCGGGGAGCGTCTTGACGACGACCGAGTTGCCGGCCGTGATCTGCGCGACGACGTTCTCTTGCTCGGTGTCGGCGTCGAGGAGGAGCGTGTCGGTCTCGGGGCTGCGCTCGTCTTGTGGCGTCGGCGAGACGGGGCGGTAGGCGGAGCGGATCTGCTGCTGCGCGCTGGGGTTGCCAGCGAGGGCGTCGAGGACGAGGTGCGAGAGGTCGCCGGCGTCTTCGACCATGGCGTCGGAGACCGCGGCGAAGGTCGAGACGACGAGTCGGGGCTGCACGGTGAAGCCATCGAGGTGAGCGGTCAATCCACGCAGGCGGTCGATGACCGGGTTCGGGGTGAAGGATCCCTCGCGGTCGGCGAGCGCGACGAAGGCCGGTGCGTCGAGCGTGATGCCGAACTGGTCGTGCAGCGCATCGGCCAGCGCCGGGTTGAGGAACGGGGCACCCAGCAGTTTGACCTCGAAGTCGCGCCCGTGGCGGCGGATCGCCAGGGGGCGGAGCAGCAGGGGTGCACGGAAGGTCTCGCCGGCGTATGCCCACTGGGCGATACCGATGGCGAGGTGAACGGCATCGATGCCGCGGACGGTAGCCAGCTCGAGTCCCTTGGCGGCGATCTCGCCCGCGGCGATCCGAGCCGTGCGGAGGGCGAGGTCGTCGCGAATCAGGCTGGAGAGGAGAGTCGTCTTGCCCGTGATGAACTGCGCGAGGCCACCGGGATGGGTCGTGCTCAGCTCGATGCGTGTGCGGGGCGCGTCACGGAAATGCAGAAGGGTGGATTCCCCACCGACCGCATCGAGGCGGGCCCGCCAACCCTCCCACACCGGGTCGGCGACGTTCCCGACCGCGAGGGAGGGATCGCCGAGACTCAGGGTGTGCGGTTGAGTCTGGTTCGACCCCGGGGTCGAGTCGGAGAGGGGCGGCAGACCGGAGTCGATTCCGTCGCCGTCGCCGTCAGTACTGTCGAGACGCCACACATATCGACCTTAAGCGGTGCGACCCGGGAATGTGGGGAGGACGAGCTGTTTTTCGTCAGACGAGACTCCTTCGACGACGGCTTCTGCGAGGCGACGTAATAACTCGTCGATGCTGCGCACACAGAGTCGAGCATCTTTCGCATATTGCAAAAGCCTGTTACCGCAATGAAGATGCCGCTACATATCGATGTATGCCATGATATGCGCATATAGCCGGAGGGCCTCCGGCACATATCTGTCAGCACACGTCGAGAGTCAGTCATGCCATTCGAACAGAAGTACTCCCCCGACACGCGTGAGGCCTCGCTGGCCCGCGTGCTCGAGCGCCGCGAAGCCGAGCCGGGCAACCGCGCCATCATCCGCGAGACGGCCGACGAGTTCCAGGTCGGCGAGCAGTCGCTCCGCGGTTGGATCCGTGCACACGAGAAGGCCAACACCCCCGACGAGCCCGCCTCCGAAGCACCCGAGGTCGTCGAGACCGCCGCACCTCCCGTCGCTGCGGCTCCCGAGGCTCCGGCCGAGCCGCCGGTCCGACGAGGTCGCCCGAGTGCCGCGGCGTCGGCAGACGCGCGAGTGGCCGAGCTCGAGACCGAGGTCGCCAAACTGCGCCGTGACCGTGAAACCCTCAAGAGCGCCCTCGCCGTCCTGCTCTCCGACTAGTCTTCATCCACCGTCATCGACAAGGGGTACTCATGCCTGGCAAGTTCGTCCTCACCAAGACCGAGAGCGGTGCCTACCGCTTCAGCCTCGTCTCCACGAACGGTCAGGTGATCGCCACGAGCGAGAACTACAGCACCAAAGGCGCAGCACAGAACGGCATCGACTCCGTTCGCGATCACGCGACTGACGCGGTCGTCGACGACCAGACCGGGCGCGACCTCCTGCTCTAACCACGACGTCACTCCTCGACATCGAGGGATTCTCGAACATCGCTGCGAGGCCAACCGCTAGCGTCGAGCCATGGCCTCGCCGTACGAGCGCATCCTGGGGGACGAACTCGACAATCTGCACCCGCGTCTGCGGGCGTACTTCGGCGCGATCCCCGAGGGATCGGTCGGCCGGGGACAGGGCACGTTCGACGTGGTGGGCACCCCGCGCCGGTGGCTGTGGCCGGCGCTGCGGATCCTGAGTTTTCAGGGCATCGCCTTTCCGGTCTGGGCCGCCGACGTTCCCTTCGACGTCGAGAACCGCCCCGTGGTCGACGCGGCCGGAAACACAGCTGTCGCCGCCGTACGGACCTTCCACTTCGGCGAACGCCACGGCGGTACGCGCACCATGGTCGATGCCATCACGGCCGAACCCGCGGGCCTCGTCGATCACCTCGGCCCATCACGCCTGCTCGGCGCCGAGCTCTCGGCGACCGTGCGAGACGGGTCGTTGCGCCTGGATTCCCGTGGTCTCACCGTTCGGGTCGGACGTCGCCGAATGGCACTCCCCCGCGCTCTCGCGCCGCGCGTCGCCCTTACCGAGCGCTTCGACGACGACGTCGACCGCCAGCACGTCACGGTGATCCTCTCGCTGCCACTCGTCGGCCGGGTCTACGAATACTCCGGCCACTTCGACTACGCCATCACTCTGGAAGAGGCACCATGATCGACCGCATCGTCATCGCCGGGGCTTCGGGCTTCATCGGCGACCACCTCGCCCGCGTGTTCCGCGCCGAAGGCTCCGAAGTGAAGCTGATCGGGCGCACCGGCCCCGATGCGCGCTGGGGAGAGACGACCAGGATCCGGCAGCTCGTCGATGGAGCCGACCTCGTCATCAATATGGCCGGCAAGAGCGTCAACTGCCGCTACGGCGAGGCGAATCGGCGGGAGATCCTCCGGTCGCGCATCGAGACGACTCGCGAGCTGGGCGAGGCGATCGCCGCGAGCGACAACCCGCCGCCACTGTGGCTGAACTCATCGACGGCGACCATCTACCGCCACGCCGAAGACCACCCGCAGACCGAGTCGACCGGCGAGATCGGCCAGGGCTTCTCGGTGTCGATCGCCACAACTTGGGAGGACGAGTTCTTCGCGCGCGACCTGCCCGGCACCCGCCGTGTCGCGCTCCGCATGGCGATCGTGCTCGGCGACGGCAGTGCGCTCGTGCCCCTGATCAACCTCGCCCGCGCGGGCCTCGGCGGCCCTCAGCTCGACGGGCCGTGGCCGTCGACAGCAGCTCGACGCGAGGCCGGCACGTATCACGCGTTCGGTGCGGCGGGAGGGCGGCAGAAGTTCAGCTGGATCCACATCGACGACGTCGTCGGCAGCATCCGGTTTCTGCGCGAGCACGACGAGATCGACGGCGTCGTCAACCTCGCCTCCCCGAACCCCAGCGACAACCGCACGATGATGCGCGATCTGCGCCATGCGCTCGGCGTCCCGTTCGGCCTGCCCGCGTTCCGGTGGATGCTCGAACTCGGCACGGCGGCGATCCGCACCGAGGTCGAGCTCGTGCTGAAGAGCCGCTGGGTCGTGCCCGAACGGCTGACCGCGGCCGGCTACGAGTTCGAGCACCCGTTCCTCGACGAGACGCTCAAGTCGATCGTGGCGGAGCGGGCTGCGCGCGCCTGACGCGGTGGCTTCGCCGGCGGCGTTACTCGTGCCGTAACGCGTATCGCGGACTCGCAGACCTGCCGCGGCAGGCCTGCGAGTCCGCGATACGTGGTGCGGCGTCAGGGTTAGCTAGAGAACGTCTTCGTCGACCCAGTCGAAGGTCTTCGTAACGGCCTTCTTCCAGAGGCGCATCTGGCGCTCACGCTCGGCGACGTCCATCGACGGCTCCCAGCGCTTCGACTCCTGCCAGTTGGCGCGGAGTTCACCGAGGTTGGCCCAGAAGCCGACGGCGAGACCCGCGGCGTACGCGGCACCGAGCGCGGTGGTCTCGGCGACGACGGGACGCACGACCGGAACGTTCAGCAGGTCGGCCTGGAATTGCATGAGCGCGTCGTTGGCGGTCATGCCACCGTCGACCTTGAGCTCGGTGAGGTCGACACCGGAGTCGGCGTTGACCGCGTCGAGCACCTCGCGGGTCTGGAACGCGGTCGACTCAAGAGCGGCACGAGCGATGTGGCCCTTGTTGACGTAGCGCGTGAGCCCCACGATCGCACCGCGGGCGTCGGAGCGCCAGTACGGCGCGAAAAGACCGGAGAACGCCGGCACGATGTAGACGCCACCGTTGTCGTCGACCGTCGTCGCGAGCGTCTCGACCTCGGGCGCCGACTTGATGATGCCGAGGTTGTCTCGAAGCCACTGGATGAGCGATCCGGTGACCGCGATGGATCCTTCGAGGGCGTAGTGCGGTGCCGCATCTCCGAGCTTGTAGCCGAGCGTGGTGAGCAGGCCATTCTCGGAGTGGACGATCTCTTCGCCCGTGTTGAAGATGAGGAAGTTACCGGTGCCGTAGGTGTTCTTCGACTCGCCCTGGTCGAAGGCGGCCTGACCGAAGGTCGCCGCCTGCTGGTCGCCCAGGATGCCGGCGATCGGCACCTCGCGGAGAAGCGACGAGTCGCTCGCCATTCCGTAGACCTCGGACGACGACTTGATCTCGGGGAGCATGGAGGCCGGAACGCCGAACACGTCGAGGATGTCTTGACGCCACTGGAGCGTCTCGAGGTCCATGAAGAGGGTGCGCGAAGCGTTGGTCACGTCAGTGACGTGGACACCGCCCTTGGTGCCACCGGTGAGGTTCCACAGCACCCAGGTGTCGGTGGTGCCGAACAGCAGGTCGCCGGCCTCGGCTTTCTCGCGGGCCCCGTCGACGTTGTCGAGGATCCACACGATCTTGGTTCCGGCGAAGTAGGTCGCGAGCGGCAGACCGACGATCGGCTTGAAGCGCTCGACGCCGCCGTCCTTGGCGAGGCGGTCGACGATCGACTGGGTGCGCGTGTCTTGCCAGACGATGGCGTTGTAGACGGGCTCGCCGGTGTTCTTGTCCCATACGACAGCGGTCTCGCGCTGGTTCGTGATACCGATCGCCTTGATGTCGTGGCGCGTGATGTTCGCCTTCGACAGCGCCTGGCCGATGACCTCGCGGGTGTTGTTCCAGATCTCTTTCGGGTCGTGCTCGACCCAGCCCGCACGGGGGAAAATTTGCTCGTGCTCGAGCTGACCCGTCGAGACGATCGACCCCGAGTGGTCGAAGATGATGGCCCTCGTCGAGGTGGTGCCCTGGTCGAGTGCGATGACGTATTCGCTCACTGCTAACTCCATTGTTGTGGGTGTGAGCCGCCGACTAGGCGACTGCGCGGGTCGGCGCACCTCTATCCAAGGTGAGCCACCTTTGAAATTAGTGGAGCGTGCACGGTCGCTACCAGCATGTGCACGGATGTGCAGTGCCGAGCTGGTGGGAGCTGCTGGCGCGGAGCCGGAGCGCCGGTGACGTGAACATCCGTGCACCCGAGGCCTCTGCTCGCGCGCCCGAGTTCCGAATTCCGAGTTCCGAGTTCCGAATTCGAAGGAGATTTGTGGGGCCGACCCCGCCGGATCCTGATGTCTTCATTGGCGGGCGGCGGTTTCTCCTTCGAATTCGGAGCAGGGCCGGAGTCGGAAGCAGGGCCGGGGGCTAGTCGGTCGGGTCGCCGCGCATCAGGCGTTCGGCGTCGACCGATGCAAGGGCCGCGATCTCGCGCAGCTGCTCGGCGACGCGCTCGTACCTCTCGACAAGTGGGAGGCCGAAGCCGGCATCGGGGCTCTCCGACAGTTCGCGATAGCCGGCCTGGGTCTCGGCGACCACTCGTAGGGCATCAGCGAGAGATCGGAGCTCCACTGCCACCGCCTTGTCGTAGGCCCGGGGCAGCCAGGCCATGCCGAGGATGTAGTGATCGGCGATGTCTCGAGCCGCGCCGATACGGTCGGTGCGCGGCAGGGCGTCGAGCCACGCAAGAAAGAATCGCTCGGAGGCCTCGGCGTGAGCATCGACGAAGGCCTCGTCGAGCGCCGAGAGGACGCCCCCGATCGGCCTACGAATGGCTATGGCCACGGCTTCCGTCGGGTCCGCCAGGACGGCCTCGCGGAGGGTGTGCTCAATTTCCCTATCGGACCCAACCATTGCTGATCTGGCCTCCACTCTTCGAATAGGTGACCACCACAGTTTTGTTCTTGTAGCGCCAAACTGCTTGCATGGCTCGACCGCTGCTGCCGTACGTCGAATGTTTTCCGTTCGCCATGGCGTTGGACATGATCTCTGCGACTTGGCTCCTGGACCGACCACCGACGGACGACCATTTGTGCCTCGAAACCATAATGTGCGACCACTTACTGCCGGTCGCCTTGAGCAAGTACGACTTTGCCGCCGACTTCAGGGCGGCCTTACCGAACTGTCGAATGATCGCACCTATGCCAATACGCGCGAGTACGCCAAGGAGGACCAACGGCAGGATTCGAGCCGAGGCCTCAGGAACCTCGTCACCCGTTTCAACACGCGCTTGAACGGAGCTCGGCGCGTCCGGTACGGCCATCTTCTCAGGGGCCGCCGGGTCGACCTCAACCTGACTCACGTGAGCAGTTGTCGCCAACGCCGGTGCGGGGTTGATGCTCGAAACACCGACCGCTGCTGCCACGAGTCCGGCGAGTACGACTCGATAGATCGCACTTCTTGCTGTCCTGACGACCATCTGCTCTCCTTTTCGACACATGAAATGTCAAGTTAACATTAACAATGAAGGTAGCCGGAACGTTCTGGCCGCAAACCGAAGGAGATCTGTGGAGGTGACCCCGCCGGATCCTGATGTCTTCGTTGGCGGGCGGCGGTTTCTCCTTCCAATTCGGACAGCGACGGCTACCGTCGACGCGTGACGACCACCCTGCCCGCGGCCCACGAGCACGGCGCGCCCCGCGACCCGGGCGCACCCCGCGACCCGGGCGGACCGCACGCGCACGGGCCGCGCCGCGCATCCCGCCGCCTGCTGGTCGCCGGGCTCATCGTTGTCGCAGCTCTCGCGCTCGTCCGGATTATTACCGCGACCCTGCCGGCCGGGATCCTGCCCGACCATCTGCAAGATTTCGTCACCCTCACGCTGAGCGTCATCGTCGAGTCGATGCCGTTCGTGCTGCTCGGCATCGTGCTGTCGATCGTGGTGCAGGTGTGGCTGCCCGCCGGATTCTTCGCGGCCTGGCTGCCGCGCAACCCCACCGCGAGGCGGGCCGTCATCTCGCTGCTCGGCGTCTTCCTGCCGGTGTGCGAGTGCGGCAACGTGCCTCTCGCACGCGGACTCGTCGTAAAGGGCTTCTCGGTCTCCGACTCGATGACGTTCTTGATCGCCGCGCCCATCGTCAACCCGATCACGATCATCACGACCTATCAGGCGTTCGGGTGGAGCGATGGAATCCTCGTCTCGCGCGTTCTGGGCGGCTTCGTCGTCGCCAACCTGCTCGGCTGGCTCTACGCCAAGCAGCGCGACGAGCGGTCGCTGCTGACGAGGCAGTTCGATGCGGAGTGCAGGATCCCCGAGACCCCGCACGACCACCCGCACTCGCGACCCACGTCGTCTGCTGTGCTCTTCCGCCGCGAGATGTCGACCATGCTCCCCGCTCTCGTCGTCGGGGCCGCGATCGCCGGCGGTGTGCAGACGCTCGTGCCGAGATCGGTGCTTCTGGCTCTGGGGTCGAACCCGCTCTGGTCGATCCTCGCGATGATGGCGCTCGCCTTCGTCATCTCGATCTGCTCGAACGTGGACGCGTTCTTCGTGCTGCCGTTCGCGTCGACGTTCCTGCCCGGATCGATCGTCGCGTTCCTCGTCTTCGGGCCGATCGTCGACATCAAGATGCTGACACTGCTCCGCACCACGTATCGACCGGTCGTGCTGGTGCAGATCTCTCTCGTCGTGGCGCTGGTCGCCGCGGCGCTCGGGCTGGCGGTGAACGCCCTTGCCTAGGCTCTCGCTCGCTGCACTGAGTGCTCGGTGGCGCGGGGTCGCCCTCACGCTGATCATCGGGGTGACGACGCTGTGGCTCGCCGCGGCGGGTCAGCTCGTGCTCTACATCCACCCCAGATACGTCGTGTTCACGGTCGTGCTGACGGTGATCGGGATGGCGCTGGCGCTGCTCGCACTGGCGCTGTCACCCGACGGTGATGACGAGCCGGGCCACGGCGGAGAGGATGCCCAGGCGGCCCAGCACGATGTATCAGCAGCCGCAGCCGCAGGCGCGGAGTCACCCGCCCGCCGCAGCAGCATCCTCGGCACCGCGGGTCTCGTCGTCACGGCGACAGTCGCGGCCAGCCTCGTCGTACTGCCTCCCGCAACACTCACCAGCGCCACCGCCGGCACTCGGGGTCTCGGTTCGGCGGTCGTCACGACCTCGGGCGGCGATGGTCCCGCGACCGGCCCGACCTCGACGTACACGGTGCTCGACTGGGCGACGCGACTGCGCCAGTCGACCGACATCGGCACCTACGAGAACCAGTCGGTGGATGTGACCGGCTTCGTCAGCCCCTCCCCCGACGACCCCGACAACTCGTTCTTCGTCACGCGCTTCGTCGTCACCTGCTGCGCCGTCGATGCCCAGCCGGTCGGCGTGCCCGTCTACGACCCGGGGTGGAGCAAAGACCTGAAGAAGAACCAGTGGGTCAGGATCCGCGGATCGTTTGCCACCAACCCCAGCACCGCGTCGTCGGCCCCGATCACCCTGGCGCCCCGGACCCTCACGAAGATCGCCCAGCCCCGTGACCCGTACCTCTACTGACTTCGGAGCGGCCGGCCCGGATGCCGACGACACCCCCCGCCAGCCGTCGTTCGCCCGGGCGTTCACCGTCGTCGTGATTGTGCTGGCGCTCATCTGCACCGCCCTGGTCGTCGTGACCCAGAGCCGCGGACCCCGCCTCGACGAGACGCGCGTCGACGCCTCCGCGGTCACCCAGCGGACCGACCAGCAGGCCCGGCTGTTTCTCAACGAGTCGGTGTCGACGGTGCGCTCGAGCCAGGTGCGCGTCACGCCGACGACGCCGTTCACCGTCTCGACGGCCGGCACGGTGGTGACCGTCCAGTTCTCCCGGCGACTGCACTCGGCGACGAGGTACTCCGTGGCCGTCGACGGGGTGACGAGCATCTTCGGGTCGCGCGACGCCGACGTCGAGACATCGTTCACGACAGCGAACGCCGAGGTGCTGACCCTCGACCGGTCGGCCACCGCCGGTGGCGTCGATCGGATCGTCGAAGCCTCGGTGAACACGGTCGGGCGCGACGTCGTCTACGAGGCCCGGGGTATTCAGGCCTTCGCCTCGATCGGTACCGACCTCGTCGTCGCAGCCAATGACGGGGGCGCGTCGACCCTGTCGATCGTCGCCCGTGACGGGACCCGCGAAAACCTGCTCCTGCCCGGCCCCGGGCTCGTGCGGAGCCTGTCTCTGGACGCGCCCACCGGGATCCTCGTCTTCGGGTTCACGGCCACGGGAGCCGCGCCCGACCCCGACGAGCGTCTCTACACGATCGACCTCGCCGGCGTGCACCGAGCCGAGCCGCTCAAGGGCGCGGACCGACGGGCTCTCGTGGCTACCGCCTGGGGCATGACACCCGGGGCACCGGTCGTCGTGACGCGCGCCCCCGGCGGCACCATCACGCGCGCCGATCTCGGACTCGAGGGCACGACGACGACTGTCTCGGCTGACTCTCTGACGGTCGGCGAACGATCGCTGATCGAGTCGGCGGGCACGGTTCGCGCAGGATCCGACACGGCTCGCCTCGCGACCTCGGCCCGGTCGATCATCGTCGGTTCGCGCGCGCTTTACACGGCGCCCTCCAGCTCGCGGCTGTCGTCGCTGGGCGTCTCGCCGAATGGCCAGTATCTGACGGTCGTGTCCGCTCCTGTCGGCGCTCGGTCGGATGGCGCGACGATCGCGCCGGCTCCCGTGGGGGCGACGACGCTCGTGCTCGACGCGGAGTCGGGCGCGCTCGTCGCGAGCTTCGCGGGGGCGTCGCTGCACTGGAACTAGCGGGCAAGGAGACGCCTTGCGGAGTGGCGGACGCGCCGCGGCACGTCGGGTGGTCCGCACGGTGTTTGCCGACGGGGGCGGTGGCGGGCCTTAGGTCCTGAATCCAGGTGCACTCGGCGTCGCTCCGTGCCGCGGTCCCGAACTCAGGACCAGCTGACGTGAACTCAGGTGCATCCTCTCGCTCGCGTGGCCGACTCAGGACAGCACGCCACGATTGGCCCCGAATTCAGGATTCGGGGCACCGAGCACCTGAACTCAGGAGCCCCTGGCCAAGGCGGCGTCGCACGAGTCACCGAATTCAGGAGCGCGAGGCGGCCGCCCTTGACTACGTAGACAAATACGTGTTCACTAGCCGCAGTCCCCCAATTGACTACGCAGTCAGCCCATCAGACACACCCACGGCAAAGGAGCCGAGATGCCATCGACGCCCGCCGACGACAGCGCGAATCGCACCGCCCGCCCCGTGTCGATGATGGACGTCGCAGCAGCAGCCGGCGTCTCGCAGAAGACGGTCTCGCGGGTCGTCAACGATGAGCCGCACGTCTCCCCCGTCATCCGCGAGCGCGTCCTCGGCACGATCGCCGAGCTCGGTTTCCGCCCCAACTCCGCCGCCCGCGTGCTCAAGGGTCAGCGGTCTCGGCGCATCGGCGTCATCACGATCGCCACGACCCTGCACGGCCCGGCCTCCACCCTCGCCGCGATCGAGCGCGAGACCCGCACCCGCGGCTTCTCTCTCACCGTGGTCCGCACCGACGAGACCGCGCCCGAAGACCTCCAGCCCGCCGTCGACTCCCTCCTCGACCAGAACGTCGAGGCGATCGTGATCTCGGAGCCGGTCGACCACCACCTGTCGACCCTCAGGATCCCTGCCGACGTCACCGTGCTCACGTTCGGGCAGGGGCCCGACGAGATCCGCCCGGGCTCCCTCGCCATCGCCATGGACGAGTCGGGCGGCGCTCGCGCGGCAACCGACCACCTGCTCGCTCTCGGCCACGAGACGGTCTGGCACATCTCCGGCCCGACCGACTGGATCCCGGCCAACCGCCGGGTCGCCGGCTGGGCCGCCTCGCTCGAAGACGCCGGAGCCGCCCGCCACGAACCGCTCGTCGGCGACTGGAGTCCGCGCAGCGGTTTCGAGGCGATGAGCAAGCTGCTGCAGCGCCCCGACGTCACGGCCGTGTTCGTCGCCAACGACCAGATGGCGATCGGCGCCATGTCGGCCATCCAGGCCAAGGGCCTCCGCGTGCCCGACGACATCAGCATCGTCGGCTTCGACGACAACCCGGTCGCCGAGTTTCTGGCCGTGCCCCTCACGACGATCCATCAGGACTTCGCCGAAGCGGCGCGCCAGGCGATGCACCGTCTCTTCCGCACCCTCGACGGCCACCCGCCGATCGAGAGCGCCCGGCTCTTCGCTCCGCAGCTGGTCACCCGCAGCAGCACGGCGAAGCCGTCCCCCGACCGCCGCCGGGTGCGCCCGGTCGACTGACACACGCGATCTTCCCCCCTTCCCTCGACGACGACGTCAGGAGTCACCGATGACCCCCTCTCCCCCCACCCGCAGAGACCTGTTCCGCTGGGGCGCGGTAGCCGGAGGCACAGTCGCGCTCGGCGCGCTCCTGTCGGCCTGCTCGACCGGACCAGGATCCAGAGCGGTCACCTCGGGCGCCGCCGACCTGTCGTTCTGGACTCACGACGACGGCTACGTGAAGTTCTTCACGGAGGCTCTTCCCACCGCGGACGCCGCCACGAAGTACCGCTACGCACTCGACATCACGAAGATCGCCGCCGCCGACATCCCGACGAAGCTGATCGCGCAGGCGGTCGCGAACACGGGGACCCCCGACGTGGTCGGCCTCGAGATCGGCGCGTTCGCCCGCACCCTCCGCGGCGATATCGCGAAGGAGCTGCTGGTCGACCTCTCCCCCTCGATCGCCGACTACAGAGACGACCTCATCAGCGCACGGCTGACCCCGTTCTCCAAAGACGGCAAGCTGTACGCCCTCGACTCCGACACCCCGCTCTGCGTCTACTACTACCGCCCGGAGCAGTTCGACAAGCTCGGCATCCCCGACGACCTCGCCACCTGGGAGGAGTACGAGGCGGCCTTCGCGAAGCTGAACCCGTCGAAGAACGTGTCGATGCATGCGGTCGCGACGAACGACCCGGGCGGGGCCGTCCAGAGCTACCAGATCATGCTGCTGCAGCGCGGCGGCGATCTCTGGGACGTCGACGGCAACCTGACGATCGAGACGCCCGAGGCCGAAGAGACACTCGCGTTCATCGCGAAGGGCGTCCAGTCCGGAGCCATCGCGACCGTCGCCGACATGTACGGGCCCAGCCTGCAGTCCGGCCTCAAGAGCTCGTCCATCGTGGGCGTGGATATGCCGTCCTGGTACGCCAGCTACGGCATCAAGCCGAACGTGCCCGAGCAGAAGGGCACCTGGAAGGTGCGGAAGCTGCCCGTTTTCGCCGGAGGCGGCCGGACGACCAGCGTCGGAGGCGGAACCGGGTTCGCCGCTATTCGCAACAAGCCTCTCTCTCAGGCGGGTGTCGACCTCGTTCTCTCGACCTACCTGAATGCCGACCAGCAGGTGAAGCGCTACCGCGACCTCGGGTACCTGCCGACGTTGCGGTCCGTCTTCGACGACCCACGCCTGTCGGCTATCAGCGATCCGTACTTCGACGGCCAGCGGCTCTTCGGCGTCTACAAAGACGTGATCGATGACGTCCCGTCGCAGCACCAGAGCGCCGACACGGCGATCCTCCAGACCGTGCTCAGCGGCTACCTCCTGCAGGCCTACAAGGGTCAGCTCACCGCCAAGCAGGCACTCAGCGCTGCGGCCGACGATTTCCGCGGCCAGGCCCGCGCCTAGAAGGGACGACCATGTCGACATCCACTGCGACCGGAGTTCCGGTCGCCGCGAGCCCCGAGTCGAAGACCCGCCGCCGCAAGCTCAACACCAGCGGCGGTCGTGCGCCGTACCTCTTCATCGCGCCGTTCTACGTGCTCTACGGCCTGTTCATGATCGTGCCGGTACTGGCAGCGGTCTACCTCAGCCTCACCGAGTGGGTCGGTCTCGGCTCGCCGAGGTTCATCGGGGTGACGAACTACGTCAACCTCGTGCAGGACACCAGCTTCGGCACCGCGCTCGTCAACTCGCTGATCTACACGCTCATCGCCGTCTTCATCGTGGTGCCGTGCTCGCTCCTCGTCGCCCAGGCTCTCAACGCCAAGGGGCTCAAGGCCCGCGACCTGTTCCGCGTGGCGTTCTTCATTCCGATGGTGCTGTCGCCGATCGTCATCGCGCTCATCTACAGCCTCATCTTCGACACCGACTACGGTCTGCTGAACTCGGCGCTGAAAGCGCTCTTCGGCCTACCGAACACCGACTGGCTCGGCGACCCGACCCTCGCCAAGCTGGCCATCGGCTTCGTGCTCCTCTGGCGCACGGTCGGCTACCTGACGATCTTCTTCCTCGCCGCCCTCCAGGCGGTCTCGCCCGAGCAGTACGAGGCGGCCTCGCTCGACGGTGCCGGGCCGATCCGCAAGTTCTTCTCGGTCACGCTGCCCGAGATCCGCCCGGTGACGAGCTTCGTCGTCGTCACGAGCTTCATCAGCGCGGCGCAGCTGTTCGATGAGCCCTACCTGCTCACCAAGGGCGGGCCCGGCGAGGCGACGCTGTCGGTCGCCATGTTCATCTACCGAGCGGCCTTCGAGAGGCAGCAGTTCGGGTACGCGGCCGCCGCCGGCGTCGTGCTCTTCGTCATCGTGTTCGGGGTCAGTCAGATCCTCAACCGCGCACTCGCCATCGGGAGGACCTCATGAGCGCCAGCAGCACCACCACGAGAGCCGACGCGCGCCGCGTCCGTGCCGAGAACGGCACCGGTTCGCCGCAGCAGCGACCGAAGAAACGCGCCAACGGCGGCTGGCTCGCCCGGCGAGGGCTGCTCTACGTCACCCTCAGCGTGCTTCTGCTCGTCTTCATCTTCCCGCTCGTCTGGGCACTGTCGGGCTCCTTCAAGAACCGCGGCGACATCTTCGCCACCCCGCCGAGCCTGATCCCCGACCCGGCCACGATCGCCAACTACGTGAACCTGCTCACGACGCAGCCGTTCTGGAAGTGGTTCGGCATGAGCGTCGGCACCGCGGCCATCGCCACCGTCATCTCGGTCTTCGTCTGCGCCCTCGCCGGCTACGGCTTCGCGAAGTTCCAGTTCCGAGGCAAGAAGGCCCTCTTCACCATCATGTTCTCGTCACTGTCGGTGCCGTTCGCGGTGATCCTGGTGCCGCTGTTCATCCTGGTGGTGAAGTCAGGGCTCTCAACGCCGTGGTTTGCACTGGTCGTGCCTTGGGTCGCCCCGGCGTTCGGCATCTTCATGATGCAGCAGTTCATCGTCCAGTCGATCCCCGACGAGATCATCGAGGCCGCCCGGATCGACGGCAACTCCGAGTTCGGCACCTTCTGGCGCGTCGTGCTGCCCCTGCTCCGCCCGTCGCTCGGCGCCCTGGCCGTCTGGGGCTTTCTGCAGAGCTACAACTCGTTCCTGTGGCCGCTCGTGCTGCTCTCCGACTCGAACCAGTACACGCTGCCGCTCGGCCTGAACGTGCTGTTCGCCGCCGAGAACCGCTCGTACGACCTCGTTCTGGCCGGCTCCGTGCTGGCCTCGGTGCCCACGATCCTCGTCTTCTTCCTGCTGCGGAAGCAGCTGCTCGACGGGCTCACGGCAGGCGCCGTGAAGGGCTAGAAAACCGGCGACAAGGATCCTGAACCACCGCATCTCGCATCACCGTCACTGAAAGGCACACCCATGCAGCACCTGACCGACCGCGTCCTCTTCGGCGCCGCGTACTACCACGAGTACCACGCCACCCCCCGGCTCGACGACGACATGCGCCTCATGAAGGAGGCCGGGTTCAGCGTGATCCGGGTGGGCGAATCGGTGTGGTCGACCTGGGAGCCGGAGAACGGCGTGTTCGAGCTGGAGTGGCTCGCGCCGATCCTCAACGCCGCGGAGGCGAACGGCATCAAGGTGATCCTCGGCACGCCGACCTATGCGATTCCGATGTGGCTGGCTCGCCAGTTCCCCGAGATCAACGTCGAGCGGAAGGCCGGCCACGCGATGGGCTGGGGCGCCCGGCAAGAGATCGACTACGCGCACCCGGCGTTCCTCTTCCATGCCGAGCGCGTCATCCGCAAGATCGTCGCCCGCTACGCCGAGCACCCCGCGGTGATCGGCTACCAGGTCGACAACGAGCCCGGCAACGAGATCATCGCCAACCGCGAGGTGTTCCAGAAGTTCGCCGACCACCTGCGGCACACCTACGGCACCGTCGAGAAGCTCAACGAGGAGTGGGGCCTCACCTACTGGTCGCACCGACTGTCGACCTGGGCCGACCTCTGGACCCCCGACGGAAACGTGCAGCCGCAGTACGACCTCGCCTGGCGCAAGTTCCAGGCGTCGATCACCACCGACTTCATCGCCTGGCAGTCGGGCATCGTTCGCGACTACTCGCGGGCCGACCAGTTCGTCACCACCTGCAACTCGTACGAGCGCCCCACCCTCGAAGACGACGCCGAGACCGTCGCCCTCGACATCACGGCCGGCAACCCGTACTACGGCATGCAAGACTCCCTCGCCCTCCCGTCTACCGAGAAGACGAGCCAGTACTGGACCTCGTCGGGCACCTGGTCGCTCTTCTCGAGCGGCGACCGCATGTACGGCTCGAAGCAGGCGCCGTTCCTCGTGACCGAGACGAACGCCCAGGCGATCGGCTTCTCCTGGTCGAACAAGCCGGCGTGGGACGGCCAGTGGCGACAGGCCGCGTGGGCACTGGTGTCGCGCGGGGCGACGATGATCGAGTACTGGCACTGGCACACCACGCAGGCCGGGGTCGAGACGTACTGGGGCGGGATCCTGCCGCACTCGCTCCAGCCGGGCCGGGTGTACCGCGAGATCGCCACAATCGGGGCCGACTTCGCTGCCGCCGGAGACCGCGTGACCGAGCTGACGCCGCACGCCGATGTGACGCTGCTGTTCTCGAACGCGTCGAAGTGGGCGCTCAACGAGCACCCGGCGCTCAGCCTGGAGGGCACTGGTCACGGGCCGGAGGCCGACCGCCGCTCGTTCCAGACGGTGTTCGACTCGTTCGCCCGCGGCGTCTTCGAGGCCGGACTGCAGGCGAACACGGTGCACCCGTCGCAGATCTTCTCGCTCGACCCGGCCGCGTTCGCCGCCGACCACCCCGTGCTCGTCGCCGCCGCGTTCACCATCGCCTCCGACGCCGAGCTGCAGTGGCTCGCGTCGTACGCCGAAGCCGGAGGGCACCTCGTCGTCGGTATCCGCACCGGCTACGAAGACCAGGAGCAGCGCGCCCGCCTCGAGCGGAAGCCGGCGTTCCTCGATGAGGCCGCGGGGGTCTGGTACGACGAATTCTCGAACCTCGCCGACCCGGTGGCTCTCACGTCGTCGCGATCCGACGCGCTCGGCTTCGTCCTCCCCGCCGGCGCAACGGGAACACTCTGGGCCGACGGCCTCCACAGCGAAGGATCCGAGGTGCTCGCCTCCTACGACCACCCCCACTTCTCGAAGTTCGCGGCCGTCACGACCAAGGCACACGGCGCCGGACGCGTCACGTACGTCGGCACCGTCCCCGACCTCGCGCTGGCGCGCGCGGTCGTCGACTGGGCGGTCGCGGTCGGCGCCGGAACGCCGACCTGGCGCCCGCAGACCGATTCGCAGACCGTGTCGTCGTCGGTGAACCGCCACGGCGAGACGATCCACGTCGTGCACAACTGGTCGTGGGAGCCCTCGACGTTCGAGCTGCCCGGTGCGGCGGCGGACGTGCTCGCGGGCACGGCGTTCGAGGCGGGTGCCACGATCGAGCTCGGCGCCTGGGATGTGCGGGTGTTCGCGGCCCGGTAGACCTCCCGCCCGTCGCCGAGTGGCGGSAAATGCCTCCCAGCCCCTGGCTGGCGCGGCATTTGCCGCCACTTGGCGGTTGGGGCAGCGCGGGTGGCCATATGCATAAGCCAGTTATATAGTTGAGCTATGTCACCCGCCGAGAACGCGCCGTCCACCACCGACGTGGCGCACGCGCTCGAGGCCGTCGTCACCTGGCTGCGCGATTCGCGCGAGCCCGTCGGAATCTCGAAGAGCTCGCTCAGCACGCTGGCGCGCCTCGACGTCGTCGGCCCGCTGCGCATCACCGACCTCGCCGAGCGCGAGGGCCTGACGCAACCCGGTATGACCACGCTCGTCAACCGACTCGTGCAGACCGGCCTCGCTGAGCGCCGCGCCGATCCGGGCGACGGGCGAGCCGTGCTCGTCGCACTCACGAGCGACGGCCTGGCCCGGTTGACCGAGTACCGCGTCTCGAGAACCGAGCTGATCTCCGCTCGGCTCGAGCAGCTGGGTCCTGAGTCGCGAAGCGCCCTGGCCAAAGCCGTGCCTGCGCTCCATCGGTTCGTCGACGACTCCCACGTCACCGAGGAGAAATAGCAGCTATGTCGCACCACACCAGCACCGGCGCCACCCCTGGCGAGAAGCCACCGAGCCCGTTCACGCAGCCACGCGCCGTCTGGGCCGTCGCCTTCGCCTGCGTCGTCTCGTTCATGGGCATCGGGTTGGTCGACCCGATCCTCAAGTCGCTCGCGGGTCAGCTGAGCGCGACGCCGTCGCAGGTCGAGCTGCTCTTCACGAGCTACCTCGTCGTCACGGCGGTCTGCATGCTCGGCACCGGCTGGATCTCGAGCCGCATCGGCCCGAAGCGCACGCTGATCGCCGGGCTCACCATCATCGTCGTCTTCGCGGCCCTCGCCGGATCGAGCGGATCGATCGGCGAGATCGTGGAGTTCCGCGCCGGCTGGGGTCTCGGCAATGCGCTCTTCATCGCGACCTCGCTCTCGGTGATCGTCGGCTCGGCCTCGGGTGGATTCGCCGGGGCCATCGTGCTCTACGAGAGCGCCCTCGGGGTCGGAATCGCGCTCGGGCCGCTGATCGGCGGACTGCTCGGCAACATCTCGTGGCGTGGCCCGTTCTTCGGCGTCTCGGGCCTCATGTTCATCGCTCTGCTGGCGACCATCTTCCTGCTGCCGAAGCTGCCCACCCCGGCCCGCAAACAGAAGCTGTCCGAGCCGCTGACCGCTCTGAAGCACAAGTCGCTCCGCACGACCAGCATCGTGGGTTTCCTCTACAACTGGGGTTTCTTCACCGTGCTCGGCTACTCGCCTTTCTTGATGGGCATCGACAGCCCCATTCAGCTCGGCCTCGTCTTCTGCGGTTGGGGCGTGCTCGTCGCCCTCTTCGCCGTCTGGGGCGCTCCGTGGCTGCAGCGCCGCTTCGGCACCCCGCGCACCCTCTACGTGAACTTTGTGCTGATGGCGATCGACCTCGCCGTGATCGGCATCTTCCCCTACAGCCACGTCACCGTGATCGTCTGCGTGATCGTCGCCGGCGCCTTCATCGGCATCAACAACACGCTGGTCACGACGGCCGTGATGAGCATCGCTCCCGTCGAGCGGCCTGTCGCGAGCGCCACCTACGGATTCGTGCGGTTCATCGGTGGGGGCATGGCGCCGTTCGTCGCTGGCCTGCTGGTGACGGCGTTCAACGAGCACGTGCCGTTCCTGCTCGGAGCCGCGACACTCGTCGCCGCAGCGATCGTGCTCAGCACGGCCCACAAAGCGCTCACCGCGGCCGACCGAGGCGAGGTGGCGCAGCCCGAGATCGACGAGCTCGATCGGGTCGAGAATCGTGACGTGTTCCCGGCGGCCGAGGCGATGGGTAACGCCGACTAGGCCCGTCACCCCCTCGCTGGCACCCCCTCACCTCCCTCCTTCCGAATTCGAAGGAGAAACGTCGATCCGGTAACGAAAACATCAGGATCCGGCCCCGCCGTTGCACGCTTTTCCTTCGAATTCGGAAGCGCTCCCCTGCCATAACGCTCTGCGGCAATTCGATCCGAACTCATATATTCGCTAGGCTGACCAGCATTTGCTTGCGACCGATCTATTCGGAACAGGCGAAAAGCGTGACGAATGTGCTGATGACGATGTGAATGGGTAGACGACAGATGTTGTGGAATTTCGTAGTGGAGCGGTGGGACCAAATCTGGTTCGCCTCCTGGCAGCATCTGTCACTGGTGATCCAGTGCCTGGTGCTCGCCGTCATCCTGGCTCTGGTGATCGCGGCGCTCGTCTACCGCAGCCGCACCTGGAGCGCTGTCGCCAACGGCGTCTCGGCGGTGGGTCTGACCATTCCGTCGTTCGCGCTGATCGGCCTCCTGATCGCGCCGCTCGGCTTCGGCGTCGTGCCCTCGGTCGTCGTCGTGACCTTCTTCGCCGCGCTCCCGGTGCTCCGCAACGCGGTGGTCGGCCTGAACGAGGTCGACCCCAGCATCGTCGAGTCGGCGCGCGGCATCGGCATGAGCAAGTTCCGCACCTTCCTCACCGTCGAGCTGCCGCTCGCCTGGCCGATCATTCTCACCGGGGTGCGCATCTCGGCGCAGATGGTGATGGGCGTCGCCGCCGTCACCGCCTACGCGCTCGGCCCGGGTCTCGGCGGCTTCGTCTTCTCGGGGCTCTCCCGGCTCGGTGGCGCCAACTCCCTGCAATCAGTCGTCGTCGGGGTGGTGGGCGTCGTCGTCCTCGCCCTCGTCCTCGACCTCCTTCTCCTCGGCCTCGGCCGCCTGACCATCTCGCGAGGTATCCGTGTCGCACGCTGACTCCAAGAACGCTGACCCCACCACCACCATCGACAAGACCGCCGACTCCGGCCGCAGCATCCTGCTCGACCAGGTCACCAAGCGCTACCCGGGCCAGTCGAAGCCCGCCGTCGACGGCATCACGCTCGAGATACCGGCCGGCCAGATCGTCATGCTCGTCGGCCCCTCGGGCTGCGGCAAGACGACGACGCTCAAGATGATCAACCGCCTGATCGAGCCGACCGAGGGCCGCATCGTCCTCGGCGACGACGACGTGACCGGCATCGACGGCGACGAACTCCGCCGCCAGATCGGTTACGTGATCCAGGCCGGCGGCCTGTTCCCGCACATGACCGTGAGCCAGAACATCGCGGTCGTGCCGAAGATGCTGGGGTGGTCGAAGGAGCGCATCAGCGCCCGCGTCGACGAGCTGCTCGAATTGGTGTCGCTGGATCCTGCGGTCTACCGCGATCGGTTCCCGAAAGAGCTGTCGGGCGGACAGCAGCAGCGCATCGGCGTCGCCCGCGCGCTCGCCGCCGACCCGCCGGTGCTGTTGATGGACGAGCCGTTCGGCGCCGTCGACCCGATCACGCGTCAGCGCCTGCAAGACGAGCTGATCAACATCCAGCACGAGCTCAAGAAGACCATCGTGATCGTCACGCACGACTTCGACGAGGCCGTGAAGCTCGGCGACTGGATCGTCGTCTTCTCGGAGGGCGCGCACATCGTGCAGTACGACACTCCGGAGCGCATTCTGGCCGAGCCCGCCAACGAGTTCGTCGAGAACTTCATCGGCGCCGGTGCCGGCCTCAAGCAGCTCACGCTGAACCGCGTGCGCGACGTCGAACTGGCCGAGGCGATCGTCGCCCACCCGGGCGACACCGCGTCGTCGGTGCTGGGCCGCGTGGAAGAGGCGGGCCACGGCCACGCCGTCATCGTCGACTCGCGCGAACGTCCGATCCGGTGGCCGTCGCGCCGTCAGCTCGGCCGCCTCGACACGATCCCCGCCGACGTCGACCCAGCGCTCCCCGTCGTCAGCCAGGGGTCGACCCTGAACGACGCGCTCGACACCATGCTCGTCTCGAGCGCCGGTGCCGCCCTCGTCACCGGTCAGCGCGACCGCTTCATCGGGGTCATTACGGTCGAGGTCGTCATGGAGGCGATCACGCGCTCGCGCCGTCTCGCCGCCGACGAAGCCTACAAGCCGGTCGGCACGAACACCGGAACGCTCGACGCGATTCCCGCAGTGACGCAGGCCGACGACTCCGAGCCGACCGAGGCTTCAGGATCCGCGTCCACCGTCGAGGCACCCCAGTGACCGACGTCGTAGCGGTCGAGAGGGCCAGCGGTACGACGAGCTGGCGCGGACTGCTGATTCAGCCCGCTGCCATCGCCCTCGTCTTCGTCGGCTTCGTCGTCTGGCTGATGACCGCTGACCTCACGCCGAGCGAGCGCTCGACGCTCAACCCGTCCGACCTCGTCGACTACGCCGGTCAGCACCTCGCGTTGACCTTCGTGTCGGCGCTGATCGTGCTCGTGATCGCGATCCCGCTCGGGATTCTGCTCACCCGTCGCCCGTTCAACCGGGCCAGCGGCATCATCCTCGCCATCAGCAACTTCGGGCAGGCTGCACCGGCCATCGGGCTCGTCGTGCTCCTCGCGTTCTGGCTCGGCTTCAACTTCCGCTCGGCCGTCGTCGCGCTGGTGCTGTACGCGATCCTGCCGGTGCTGCGCAACACCATGATCGGCGTGCAGAGTGTCGATGCCCGCACGGTCGAGGCCGGGCGCGGCATGGGAATGTCGTCGTTCGCCGTCCTGATGAAGGTGGAGCTGCCGCTCGCCGTGCCAGTGATGCTCTCGGGCATCCGCACCGCGCTCGTGCTGCTGGTCGGCTCCGCCGCCCTCGCGACGTTCATCGGCGCGGGTGGGCTCGGCCTGCTGATCACGACCGGCGTCACGCTCTACCTGCCCCGCGTGCTCATCTCGGGCGCCCTGCTCATCGCGCTCCTCGCGCTGCTCATCGACTGGCTCGGCCGTCTCGTCGAGCATTTCGCCACCCCGAAGGGACTCCGATGACCCGCACTCCTTCTGCCTTCGCTCCTGCCCGAATTCGAAGGAAAAACCGCGTCGGCGCAACGGAAACATCGCGATCGCAGGCCATCCAGCCGAGTTCTTCCTTCAAATTCGGACGCAAGCGACGCCGCGCCCTGCGCGCCTCGCTCGTCGGCGGCCTCACCGTCGCCGCGCTCGCCCTCACCGGCTGCGGCCTCCAGCCCGCTACCGCGTTCGTTCCCGCCGTCGCGCCGGGCTCGATCAAGCACATCGACGGCCTGCCCGCCGACGCGAAGCTGACCGTCACCAGCAAGAACTTCACCGAGCAGCTGATCCTCGGCAAGATCGCCGTGCTCGCCGCGAGCGCCGCCGGCTTCGATGTCACCGATATGACCAACGTGCCCGGTTCCGTCGCGGTCCGGCAGCTCATGCTGACCGGCGGCGCCGACGTGACGTACGAGTACACCGGTACGGCCTGGCTGACGTTCCTCGGCAACGCCAAGGGCATCCCCGATAAGGCCAAGCAGTATGCGGCGGTGCGCGACGCCGACGCGAAGAACGGCCTCGACTGGCTTCAGCCGGCCCCGCTGAACAACACCTACGCCATGGCCATCCGCTCGGAGGCCGCGAAGAAGCTCGGCGTCACCAAGGTGTCGGATATCGCAAAGCTCCCTGTCTCCGATCGCACCTTCTGCGTCGAGTCGGAGTTCAACTCGCGGGCCGACGGCTTCAAGCCGATGCTGAAGCACTACGGCCTCGAGCTCGGCGGGTCGGGTAAGAACGGCGTGCCGTCCGGCAACGTCAGCATCCTCGACACGGGCGCGGTCTACACGGCCACCGACCAGGGCAAGTGCAACTTCGGCGAGGTGTACACGACCGACGGCCGCATCAACTCGCTCGGCCTGACTGTGCTCGATGACGACGAGAAGTTCTTCCCCGCCTACAACGTCGCGCCGGTGTTCCGCTCCGCGACGCTCGACGAGTACCCCCAGCTGAAAGAGGTCTTCGACCAGATCTCGCCCAAGATCACCGACGAGCAGCTGCGCAAGCTGAACCTGCGCGTCGATGTCGGCGGCGAAGAGCCGGCCGACGTCGCTTTCGACTGGCTGAAGAGCGAAGGGTTCGTCACCGCCGGCTGATCTGCCGGCATCTACGCCCAGCGTGCACATATGGGGCTCCGACTCGTCGTCGGGGCCCCATTTGCGTCCTCTCGGGAACGAGACGGGAGTCCAGGATCCGGGGATTGGCCCTTTCGACCGAGCCGCGGGGCCCTCTACCGTGACCCTGTGCCTACCCCCGCTGCCTCCCCCACCTCTGCCCGCGATCGGGCGTTCGCTCAGGTCGACGTCTTCGCGTCGGATCCTTATCTCGGTAACCCGGTCGCCGTCGTGCTCGACGCCGACGGAATGACCGACGAGGCCATGGCGTCGTTCGCCCGCTGGACGAACCTCTCCGAGACCACGTTCGTGCTGCCGCCCACCTCGCCCGACGCCGACTACCGCCTGCGGATCTTCACGCCGAGCGAAGAGCTGCCGTTCGCGGGGCACCCGACGCTCGGATCGGCGCACGCGTGGCTGGAGGCGGGCGGGGTGCCTCGGTCCGGTCGTGCTGACGGCTCCGGCTCCGGCTCCGGCTCCGGCCTTGGCGTCGTCGTGCAGGAGTGCGCGGCCGGTCTCGTTACTCTTCGTCGCACCGACGGTCGTCTCGCCTTCGGCGCTCCCCCGACCATCCGCTCGGGCGCGGTCGACGAGGCCGACCTCGCTCGTGTGGCCGCTGCCCTCGGTGTCTCGCGCGCCGACATCGTCAGCCACCAGTGGATCGTCAACGGGCCGGAGTGGATGGGCATCGAGCTCGCCTCCGCCGACGCCGTGCTCGCCGTCGAGCCCGATTTCAGCGGCGTCCTCGATCTCGCGATCGGCGTCTTCGGCGCCTACCCCGAGGGCTCCCGTCACGCCTTCGAGGTGCGCGGCTTCGTGCCGAACGTCGGAGTGGGCGAAGACCCCGTCACGGGCAGCCTCAACGCCGCGCTCGCGCAGTGGCTTCAGCGCGAGGGCCGGGCGCCGTTGTCGTACACGAACGGCCAGGGCACCCGGCTGCAGCGCGACGGCGTCGTGTCGATCGACGTCGATGCGGCGGGAGACGTGTGGGTCGGCGGGGCGACCACGACGATGATCCGCGGGAGCGTTCTGCTGTAGATGCGGTGGGCGCGGATCCTGCGCTCTGTGTCTGTGCTTCTCTGTGTCTGCCTGTGCGCCGCTCTTGATGGCGCCGAGACTCCACAAATGGCCCATCCTGCCGCTGACTATGGGCCATTTGTGGAGTCTCGCCGCAGGAGCGCCACTCGCCCTGGAGGCGAGACTCCACTCGTTGCGGGTGACTGGGCGGCAGACCCGCAACTAGTGGAGTCTCGCCGTAGGAGCGGCGCTCAGCCGGCGTCGAAGGCGAGAGGTCCGGCGAGCTGCGAGATCAGGAGGACGTGCTCGCGCATCTTCAGGCGCTGGAGGTTTTCGACTCGCTCCGGGCCACCGAGCGCAAGCAGCGGCACGTAGCCGAAGCACTCGTCGAATTCCGGCATACCCAACCGCTCGACGGCCGCCGCATACGAGCGCGCATCCAACTCGGTGTCGAGGAACTCCTGGTCGTCGATCACCAGCAACAACATCTCTAGATCGGCCACGAGCACAGTAACCACGCCGCCGCGGAATCGGAGGATGTTCAGGTAGCCGCGCTCCCACACGACCACGTCGGCGAAGGCGGTTGCGAAGACAGCCACCGCGTCGTCGTGACCGGGGTAGGTCTCGGCCAGAATCGGTGCCCACTCGGCCGGGTCGATTACTCGGAGGCATCCGCCCGCACCGGTAGCGAGGCCGACCTCCCTCCACAGGGCCGAGATCTCGTGAGGAACACGAGCCGAGTGCTCCCGGATCGACGTCTCAGGCATCGCGGCGACAGAAGCAAACGGAGGCATTGAGTTCAGCTTTCTAGAGACCGAGGTCAAGCTCGCGCAGCGCGAGCCCCTCGGGAATCTCACCCGTCTCGTAGTAGGCGAGGTAGATGGCGGCGGCCTCCTCGGCGGAGAAGACCTCGTTCGGCTGCACCTCGAGAGTGTGCTGCCCGAAGGGAATGCTGACCCACGGGGCGTTTGTCGCGCTCGACGACGAGGATCCGACGGCGAACTGGCTGGCGACTCCATCAACCGTGCGCCGCAACTCGATAGACATCGCGGTGGCTGATCCCGCCGACTGCAGGTAGTTCTCATCGGCTGCTCGAGTGGCTGATGCGTCACCGAGAGCGGCCCCGGCCGGAAGCTTCCACAGCGCAAGAGAGAACAGGCTCGTCCCGTTCAATCGGCCGAGCATCCCCGCGAGGGTGTTTGAGACGGGGCCTTCCGAGTCGTCGAGGGGGATCTTGGTAAATCCGTTGACGGTCGTGACATGCGTTGCGATCAATTTATGGAACCTCAATTACTTTGACGGACGTTATCGTTATCCGTTTACCGTGCAGGATCGCAGTTGCGGGGTGATCCAGACTCACCGATTCATCAAAAAGTCGTTGGGGATTTGTCGCTGACCTGTACTTCGACATGGCGTTGCCGCTCTTCACTTCAACTCCCGTGTAGCTGAGGTCTGCGTTTTGGACTAGCCCGTCATATCGACGGCCCTGAACGAAGTTCTCACTCTTTGCCAGAACCTGGTCGGAGATCGGCGTCTTTCCATAGATCTCCGCGTACTGCTGCAATCCAAGCGCTTCTTTGTTCTTGCTGAGCGTGTCGGCTCCCGTGTAATGCCCAAAAACGTCTCGGCCATCCCCGCGGTCGATACCACGAAGGGCTTCTTTCTCCTCTGCGGTCAACGTCCTCGAGGCCGCGGCAGAACCTCGACTCGAATCGACCGCGCTCTCCACCACCACCTTCTCGCCGACACGACGCGTGCCGGCGGCGACCGCACCGCCGCCCGGCAGGAGCATGCCCCACAGCAGGTCTTCGCCGATGTTGGCCTCGGAGCCGTAGACGGCACCGTCGACGACGGCTCCCGAAGTGCTGGCGACGACTCCCTGCAGCACGTAGCCGGCGGCCATCGGCGCGATGCGCACGGCGAGCGCCTCGATGGCCACGCTGAGACCGCCGACGCCGGTGACGGTCTCGGCGACGACGCCCGCGGCGGTGATGGTCGACTCGACGGCCTCGGTCAGCCAGACGACGATGCGTCCCACGCTCGTGGCGGTCTCGGCGGTCACCGCGCCGGCGCCGACGGCGTCCGAGATGCCGAGGGTGAGCGGGGTCAGCAATGCGCTGGCCGCGACGGTCCCGGCGATCATGGCGGCGAGCTTGACCAGTTCCGCAGTGGTGTCGTTGCGCGCCTTCTCGATGGCGTCAGCGCGCGCCCGGCAGCCCGTGGCGATAGCCCGGGCCTGGTTGGCGAGGCCGTCGACGACGGTTCGCACCGACTGCATCTTCTGCTCGATCGACGGGATCTCGGGCGAGCTGAAGCCCGACACGTGCGACAGCGGCCCGGTGGTGTCGATGCCGTCGAGCGCACCGGCGTAGGACTCCCAGGCGCTCCCCGCAGACCGGAGCTTGCCGGTGTCGCCGTCGGGCCATGCCATGCCGATGAGGTCGGCGACGTAGTCGAAACCCCAGGGAAAGTCGCGGTTGCCACCGTGGGACGACGGCGGAGAACCGATGCTGATGGTCGAGGGAGTGGCGGGAGCGGCCACGTCGGATCCTGCTCTCCCGTTCGAGGCGTGAGCCTCGGCGAGCGCGTGGTTGTACCCGGTGACGTGCAGCCCGACGGCGAGGGAGTCGATCGCGGTGAGGAGGGATCCGGTGTCGGTCGTCACGCTCCTGGCGGCCTCGTCGTAGCTGGTGGCCCAGGTCTGACCGGCGTCGTCCGATCCGGCCATGCCTCCGCTCCCGGCGAGCGACGAGAGCAGTGCAGAAGACGACGAGCTCAGGATCCGAATGAGGTCACGGGTCGCGACCCCCGCATCCACGTATCCGGTCGGGTCGACGTCGATCAGGTAATCGCCCATGCTCACGACCACCCCGCCCGGTTGTGCGCAGCGACGGCGTCGTAGGCCGTTCCCGCGGCGGCGGCGATCTTCGCGATGTCGGCCATGGCCTCGGCCATGGTCGCGGCTCCGGCAGACCACTCCCGGTGGAGAGCAGCGAACTGCGCTTGCGCGTCTCCTGACCAGTCGCCCGAGACGCGCCCCGCGGTCCCCTCGACGTGATCGCGGAGGGCGTGGCAGTACTCGGTCATGCGGCCGAGTTCGACGACGAGCTCGTTCAGCGAAGCGCCGACGGCTTTGTGGCGGGTCATCGGGCCTGCCCCGGGGCGCCGATGCGACCGCTGGGTGCTGCAGCCGGGGTCGTTGTTACCTCAGCGCTCGCTGAGGCGGAGGCGACGTGGGTCTCAGTGTCGGCGTAGGTCGACGCGGATTCGGCGAGGAGCCGGGAGATACCGGCGAGGGCGTCTTGCACCGTCGCCGCCCCCTGCAGCCACTCCGTCCAGTCGCCCGCGAAGGCGTCCGCCGCACCGCCCGCCCAGTCGGCTCCGATCAGCCCCGAGACAAGTGACTGGCAGGCGGCGACCCGCCCCTCGAACTCGACGAGGTGCTCGGCGACGTCGGCACTCGCAGCCTCGACCGCCTCCGATGACACGCGGAATTCCGCCATGCTCTCCCCCTTCACCCACTTTCGACGCTAAACGAGGTGATGCGCAGGCCGCAAGCCTGCAGGGGGTGCACTTATGCCCCCGAAATCCTCATGCCCCCGAAATCGAGACTCCAGTAGATGCGGGTGCCGAGGGCGCCTACCCACACCTACTGGAGTCTCGCGACATCGCCGCGCTACAGCGGGCGGGCGAAGCGGGGCAGCGCGCGAACGGTAGCGTGGAACCATGACCGAACTCGACGAGGCCATCGAACGATTCGTCCGGCCCCGGCGCGGAATCGAGGCGCTCCCCGTCGAATCGGAGGAGGTCGCCGGGTCGTGGGCCCTCCAGTCTCTGCTGGCCGAGACCGCGATCGCACTCCGCCGACGCGGGATCGAGCCCGTCACGACCGTCATGCTCGGTCGGGCCGCGAACGGTGCGCCGATCTACAAGAGCGTTGCGCCGTGCTGGCCGCTCGAGATCTTTGCACTCACGGCCCGAGGGGTCGCGTTGCCGTATTCGATGCTGACGCAGGATGTTCCGGGGATGGATCCGCCACCGCGCATCGACGCTCCCGTCGTCTGCGTGCGCCCCACTCCGATCGCGGTCGGCCCCGGGCCGGGCGACGTCGAGGTGAATCGGCGCGGGCAGCTGCTGTGGCGGTGGGCCGCGACGGGGTCAGCGGATCCTTCGGCTCTGCCGTGGACGACCGGGTTCCGCGAGCGCTTCGACGCCAACTGGTCGGAGCACCGCTCGGGCCCGCTCGTCGAGCCGGTCGCGTTCGCCGTGGTGGATCACCTGGCGGGCCGGATCGAGCGCGGCGTCATCCACTGAGCCCCGCGCGGGCGGCGCACGCTGTCGACGCACCCCCTGATGGCCAGGTGACCCCCGATTGCCAGGCCGATTGTGGCCAACCGGGGATGCGCCGCGGGATGGACAGTGGCTGAGTGACGGGCCGCCGGATCCTTGGGTTGCCGAATCGGGAGGACGACGACGCTGCCTGCGACGGACGAGGCGAGGGGCCCATCACGTTCGTGAGCGGCAATCGGCCGTAGGCTTCTCTTCTGTGTTCACCGACGAACAGCCCCGGCTCCTCGGCAATCGACGATCAGTCAGTCACGACCCTCCCGCCTTCGCGCGGTCGGCATGCGATGGGGTCCACGTCTCCAGACTGAAAGATCCGCCTCCGCATGCACGAAATCATCTACACGCTGACCGACGAAGCACCCCGCCTCGCCACTGCCGCTCTTCTTCCCATCGTGCAGGCGTACGCGGAGAAGGCCGGCGTGCACGTCGAGACGTGTGACATCTCATTGGCGGCGAGGATCCTGGCGAACTTCCCGGAATACCTTCGCCCGGAGCAGCGTCAGCCCGACGCCCTTGAGGAGCTCCGGGCCCTGATCTCGGACCCGACGACGAACATCATCAAGCTCCCCAACGTGTCTGCGTCACTGCCGCAGCTGCAGGCTGCGATCGCGGAGCTGCAGCAGGCCGGTTACGCCGTGCCCGACTATCCGGCCGCTTCCTCCGACCCGGCGAGCGAGACCATTCGGTCTCGGTACAACGCCCTCAAGGGGTCGGCCGTGAATCCGGTCCTCCGGCAGGGCAACTCCGACCGGCGCGCACCGGCCTCCGTGAAGGCCTACGCCCACAAGCACCCTCACCCGATGGGCCCCTGGAGCCCGGAGTCGAAGACGCACGTCGCCACCATGACGGCCAACGATTTCCGCGACACCGAGAGATCCACCGTCATCTCGGCCGACGGCCCGGTCACGATCGAGTTGGTCGGCGACGACGGCACCCACGCACCACTGCGAGAGCCCCTGATGGTTGGAGCTCAGGACGTCCTCGACGCGGCGGTCCTTCGAGTGGGGCCCCTTCGCGAGTTCCTCGCCGAGCAGCTCGACCGCGCGCGAGAGGACGACCTCCTCTTCTCGGTGCACCTCAAAGCCACGATGATGAAGATCTCGGATCCGATCCTCTTCGGTCACGCCGTCCGCGCGTACTTCCACACCGTTTTCGACGCGCACGGCGATGCACTAGCAGCCGCCGGTATCAACCCCGATGACGGCCTCGCCGCACTGTTCGCCCGGCTGGAAAACCTTCCCGACGGTGCCACCATCCGCGCGGCATTCGACGACGCTCTGGCCGCCGAGCCGAAGCTGGCCATGGTCGACGTGGCCCGCGGCATCACGAACCTGCATGTGCCGAGCGACGTCATCGTCGACGCCTCCATGCCCGCCATGATCCGCTGGTCGGGTCAGATGACAGGGCCGGACGGGTCCAGCCACGACACCCTCGCCGTCATCCCCGACTCCAGTTACGCCGGTTTCTACCAGACCGTCATCGACGACTGCCGCATCAACGGCGCCTTCGACCCGGCGACTCTCGGCACCGTGCCGAACGTGGGCCTCATGGCCGGCGCCGCCGAAGAATACGGCTCGCAAGACACCACCTTCGAAATCCCCGGCGCCGGGAGGGTGCTCGTCAGAGACGCTGCCGGAACGGTCCTCCTCGAACATGTCGTGGCCCAAGGTGACATCTGGCGGATGTGCCGCACCCGCGACGACGCCATCAAAGACTGGGTCGCACTCGCCGTCAAGCGCGCCACAGCAACCCACGCCCCCGCCGTCTTCTGGCTGGACTCGTCGCGCGCCCACGACACCGTCATCGCGCAGCTCGTCGCGAGCTACCTGGCCCTGCACGACACCACTGGCCTCGACATCTCGATCATGGCACCCGTCGACGCGATGACCTTCACCCTGGAACGATTCCGCCGGGGGGAAGAGACGATCTCGGTCACCGGGAACGTGCTCCGCGACTATCTCACCGACCTCTTCCCCATCATGGAGCTCGGTACCAGCGCCAAAATGCTGTCGGTCGTTCCCCTCCTCGCCGGCGGCGGACTCTTCGAAACCGGCGCCGGCGGAACCGCCCCGCGGCTCCTCGACCAGCTCCGCGACGAAAACCACTTCCGGTGGGACAGCCTCGGCGAATATCTCGCTCTTGCGGCCAGCTTCGACCACCTCGCCACCGCGACCGGCGACGCCGGAATCCGGGCCCTCGCCGACACCCTCGACCGCGCCACCGCGACACTGCTCGACGAGAACAAGAGCCCTGCCGACGACGTCGGCACCATCGACAACCGTGGCAGCCACTTCTCCCTCGCCCTCTACTGGGCCCAAGAACTGAGCCGCCAAACGACCAGCCCCGACCTCAAGGCCGTGTTTACCCCGCTCGCAGAGCAGCTCTCCTCCCACGAGGCCGCTATCGAGGGGGACCTCACCGGGGCGCAAGGCCACGAGCAGGATCTCGCCGGCCACTACCTGCTCTCCGACGCGGTTCTCGCCGACGTGATGCGGCCGTCATCCCTCTTGAACGAGATCGTCGACAGCTTCGGCACTCACCAGCTCGGGGCATGGGTCAGCACGCGAGCCTGAACGCCGAGAGGCCGTTCGCCCGGACTGGGGGTTAAACCACCCCTTTCCCGTTCGCCGTCTCCCCTAGGATTCAGAAAAAGCGGCCGAGATCACATCGGCCGCGCCTGACAACACGGGGGAACACCATGTCCGCACCACGTCTGCGCCGCCGCGCGCTCACGATCACCGCCGCTCTCGCCGGCACCGTCGGGCTCGCGCTCGGCGGCATCGCACCCGCGAACGCCGCGGCGCCGGTTGCAGCAGCTCCGGCAGCAGCTCCGGCCCAGAGCGCGACCGCGTCGAGCCGCGCCCTCGACGCGCTGCACAACACCGACTTCGGAACGCCCGCCAGCCGAGCGGCCGTCGCCCAGGCGTTGAACGGGACCGCTGCCGGATCCTCGACGCTTCCGTCGTCGACGCTTCAGCGCAGCGCGACCACCGACGCGGTACGCCCGGCACCCGTCGGCGCGATCCCGGCCGCGAAGGTAGACCCGAACGCGAACGCCGGTGGTGCGTACGCGCAGGCCGTTCTCGGCGACGAGCTCTATGGCGTCAGCTATGACTGGGAATCCGACGAGACGCGCCTTCAGCACTGGACATCGTTCGGCTGGAAGACGGTCGCCGGCGCTCCCACCGACATCGACGAGCAGGTCGTCGTCGTCGGAAACCTGCTCTACTTCACGGTCAGCACGTACTCCCGCAGCGGCAAGGCCACTGTCACGCTCACCAGCTTCGACGGCACGAACTACGCCGCGGTGAAGACGTTCTCCCACGACGTCACGCTGGCCTCGGCCGGGTCGACGCTGACCATCGTCGAAGACACCACCGACTACGACAATTACGATGACGACTATTTCACCCAGACTTCGGCCATCACCCGCTACGACGGAACGACCTTCTCCACCCCGATCACGACAACGAAATCGCTGGCCAGCCCCGTCTCCATTGGCGACACTCAGTACTTCTGGGTCCAGAGCCTGACGTCGAACGCGATGGCTCTTTACCGCGTCGACCCGAGCGCTCTCACGCGGATTAGTGCATCGCCCGAGGCCATCACTGGCGTCGAATGGAAGGGTGCCTTCTACTTCGGTGGAGTCTCGCCGAAGACCGAGACCGTAGCCGTCTACCGCTTCGACGGCACCGGCGAACCGACCCCGGTCACCACCGGTGTGTCGTTCAAGACGGCCACGGCCCTGCCTGCCGTGGGTGTCTACGACGGCGACCTCGAGTTCACCAACCAGACGAAGGGCCAGCGCCCCACGCTGTACAGCTTCGACGGCACCACGACGACCAACGAGGGCCCGATCGGCGGGACCGTCGCACCGTTCGGCATGTTCAAGGAGTTCGGCTCGAAGCTGTTCTACACGTCGTACGACTTCGACGGATTCAGCACCTACATCTACGACAAGAACGCCAAGGCCGGCACCCCGATCGAGTCGACCGTCCCCACCGTCGCCGGAACCCCGAAGGTCGGCAAGAAGCTGACCGCCGTCCCCGGCGACTGGACCGCCACCGCCAAGCTCTCGTACCAGTGGTCGGTCGACGGCAAGGCCATCGCCGGGGCGACCAAGCAGTACCACACGGTCGCGCCCGCCGAGCTCCGTCGCACCCTGACCGTCAAGGTCTCAGGATCCGGCCCGGCCTTCGTCACAGCCACCCAGACCAGCGCCTCGACCGCTGCCGCCCTCCCCGGCACCTTCGCGCTGAAGCCGGTCATCTCGGGCAAGACCGTCGTCGGCTCGAAGCTGACCGCCGTCACATCAGGCCTCAAGCCGAAGTCAGCCACGCTCACCTACCGCTGGTTGCGCGATGGCAAGCCGATTTCCGGCGCCACCAAGAAGACGCACACCGCGTCGAAGGGTGACGTCGGCACGAGCCTGACCGTCAGTGTCAAGGCGTCGAGCCCCGGCTACAGCACCGCCTCGGTGACAAGCGCGGCCAAGAAGGTCACGACGAAGAAGTAGTCGCTTTACGCCAAAGGGCGAGTGTTCGGTGGCCTGGTGAGGTCGGATCCTAGGATCCGATTCTCTCACCACCGCCGATCACTCGCCTTTGTGCTGTCGTGCCCGACTATGCAGCGGGCTGCAACCCGCCAAGGTCGAGGGAGGCCGTCAACTCCCCCAGAATCATGATGATGCGCTTGGACTCGCGCGGAGAGAGCCCCTCGAGCAACGCACGGATGCCGTGGCGAGAGTCGCCGAGCGCATCGTCGAGCGCAGTGGTCGCGGCGACGGTCAGGTGCAGCAGATGGCCCCGCCCGTCTCGGGGGTTCTCGGTCCGGGTCACGAGGCCGCGCTCCATCAGACGCGCCACGATGAGCGTGCTGGCTCCATTCGTCACTCCAAGGGCCCGCGCGATATCGAGGGCCCTGACGGGCTGGTCGAGATTGTTCAGGCGGGACAGGAACTCGAGGGCCATGATCTCGTTGGCCCGGAGGTGCAACAGATCTCGGAGCCGCCAGCGCAGCAGAGCGTCGGCGGTCTGAAGGGCAGACACGGCCTCGAGAAGCGCCACAGGCGTGGCAGGGGCGACTGGCGTCACTTGCAGTTCGTTGTCATCGTGCTCGTCAACGAGCGAGGCGGAGCATGAGCTCATGGAGGACCTTCCGTAGTGGGGTCCGCGAGCATCCGTCATCAGTCGGTGAACATCCGCAGGAAGCAATCGAAGCACACTTCCCTCACCGCGCTCTCATCTGCCCCGTCTCTCAGGCCCTCCGCACCACCCCCGAGGGAGCAGGAATGACGAAGCGCCGAGGGAGTGGCGGTATGCGCATCCAGACGGAACGCTCCTCCCCCGTGTGATCGACCCAGCGAACCAGAAGCTCTTTGCCGGCGATGAACTCAACGACATCGACTCCGGAGCAGACCCCGAGCGCGCCCTGCTTTCGCAGGCGCCCCGCCGTTGCCACGGCTGCGGTGTGGAGGAGCGGTCGCACGTGGACGTCTCTCACGGTGTGGCGCCCCGTGTTGCGGAGCACCAGAGTCGTGCCGGCAGCCGAAGTGCGCGTACGCCTCTTCGTCGGTTCGTCAAGGTAGGTCAGGGTGAAGGGCCCGGCCCGCTGCCCGGTGATGGCCTGCACGATCGGGATGACCGGGTGGTGCACGTCAGACCTGTGGCCTGAAACCGGCAGGACCGTCACGGTCTAGGCGCGGTGAGTGGTCGCGACGCGACGGCGGCGGATGCTCGTCACCAGCAGCGCGATGCCGCCGATGAGGAGGAGCCCTGCTGCCGCGAAGGCGCCGACCGAGTTGCTGCCGGTGTAGGCGAGTTCGGTGCCGGTGCCTGTGCCCGTGCCGGTCCCTGTTCCAGTGCCCGTTCCGGTGCCTGTCCCTGTTCCAGTGCCCGTTCCGGTGCCTGTCCCTGTTCCAGTACCCGTGCCTGTCCCGGTTCCACTTCCACCCGTGGGCGTACGGACGGTGACGACGTAGGTCTCGGAGTCAGACGGCGTGGTGCCGTTGCTGGCCGTGACCGTGACCGTGGTCTTGCCGGGGGTGGTCGGGGTACCGGAGATGACGCCGGTGGTGCCGTTCAGTGTCAGACCTGCGGGGAGGGGTGTCGACGTGTAGGTGGGCGTCGGAGTTCCAGTGGCCGTGACGGGGAACGAGTACGGCGTGCCCGCGGTCGCGGTCGTCGGAGCACCCGAGGTGATCGTGGGCGCAACCGTCTCGGATGGGGTTCCCGGAGTGGGGCAGCCGGTGGGTGCGGTGATCGTGTTCGTGTCGAGCGTCACGGCCCCGGTGCGAGCGAGAAGACGACCCACGATGGTGGCGCTCGTGGTCGCCGTCACCGACTGCTGGGCGAGGACCGTGCCACGGAACTGCGCGGCGGTGCCGATCGTCGCCGAGCTGCCGACCTGCCAGAAGACGTTGCACGCCGATGCGCCGCCCGTGAAGGTGATGCGCGTCGCGGAGCCGATGGTCAGCGTCGAGGCGGCCTGGAATACCCAGACCGAGTTCGCACTGCCGGCGAGCGTGAGGGCGCCGTTGTTCGAGAGCGCGAGAGCGCCACCGGTGTAGACGCCAGGGCTCAAGCTGAGCCCGTTGAGCTCGCTGATGCCCGTGCGGGTCGGTGTGAGAGAGGCGGCGACGTTGTACGCCGTCGTCGTATCGGCCTGCGCCTGGGTCGCCGCGGCGTCGGTCTGATGGACCGTACCGTTGACGACGCCGTTCGGAGCTCCGCCGAAGCCGGTGATCGAGGTGCCGGGTGAGACGCCGAGGTCTCCGGTCACGACGGTGGGGCCGGTGTTGGTCACGGCGCTGGCGCCGAGGACTCCGTAGGTGGCAGCGGTACCGAGGTTGACCGGCCCATCGATGACGGTCGCCGCCGACGCGGTCGATGCGGCGCCGAGAGCGAGAGCAGAAGCGAGTCCGATGCCGGTCGCAACCACGAACAGCGGGCGGAAGATGGGCGTTCTGGCCATGGTGGCCCCTGCCTCAGTGGGAGAGGCACGTGTGCAGGCGTCGACGACGCCCGCGTGATCCCCGGTACTTGAGGTATACCCCACGAGTGGCCGTACGGGAAGACTGGTTCACAGATTCACCTAAGTCGTCGCAATTCGGCTGTCGTTTGGTTCACGAAATCAATCAACCTGGCAAACTGCCTGGCTTTTCGGAGAATGGTGGAAAAAGGCGCTTACTTGACACATGTCGGCCGGCATCCCCAGGGGTGGGGCTGTTTAGCTGGGCTCGGTCAGAGCCCCACGGCATAGGTGCAGGTCACGCGATTTCGGGTCGCACAACCGCATCTTGATGGGGGTGACACGCTTCGGGTCGTGGCACCCCATCAACCCCTTTCTTCGATGGAATGCGGCGTCACCCCGCTGGGGTCACACAGAAGGTATTCCAGGCCGCGTGGACCGCCTTGCGGTGCAGCGCGTCGATTCCGGGATACGACTGCGACCTCGCTGCGTCGACCGCGTGCGAGCAGCGCGGGCTTTCGGCCACGTCTTCGGCGTCGCCGAGGGAGTCGACGAGAGCGTCGTCGATCGCGTTAAGCTGCTGACGGATCGTGGCCAGGTCGGGAGCGGTGCTCGGTGCAGTCGCGGGATCGTGGGTCCACCGAACGAAGAGGCCGCGCTGGACGACCTTGCTGGCATCGATCTGCGCTCGTACGACGCGGGTGACGAAGGCGGGGTCGATGCCTCGCTGAGTTGCCCGGGCGACAGCCGCGTCGACGACGGCCTGCTCGCGGGCGGGGTCGCTGATCGGCCGCCCACTCACCCATTTCGACTCGGCTACGGGGTCGGCGAGAAGAAGGCGACGAAGGACGAGCGCGGAGATCGCCGAGAGGCGGTCGTGCTGTGACACCACCGTCGATGAGTCCGACGCGGAAGCCGCCGGCGCCTGGCCTACCTGCCCTGCCGATGCCCTGCTCGGCCCTGCCGCCACCAACACGCTGGCGGCGACCAGACCGATTGTCGCTACGACGGCACTTCTCCGGAGGCGACGCGCTGAACCCTGTGCGGGCCGCGCGCCCGAGGAGCGAAGGGTAAAGGTGGTCATTGGCGGGGTTCCTTTCTGAACCAGGCACGAACGCTCCGCCAGAAACCAGCTGCGGTGTCAGCGCCGAGGAGGGGAATGCTTTCGAAATGGTCGTGCGACAGGCCACAGGTGCATTCAGCGATGACCGGCTCATCCCAGAAGGGAACCCAGTAGGTCACGGAGTGCGGGATGCCACACGGGTCGTCCAAGCTGTACATGCGAACAGCTCCTCTTCCGTCAGACGATCGTCTGTCGGAAAGACCGTATGGCTTGAGAAGACTCGTTGTCAACGACTTTCCCCACCGTCGCGACCCCACCGTCGCGACCCCACCGGGGCTGGCCCGTGTACCGTGCCCGCCATGACCGAGTCCAAACCGGGCGAGCAGGCCGCGGCTCACTCCGACGCCGACGACGAGCGCTGGTTCGTCATCAACGGCCGACGGTGGCGGCGAACCGACCCGAGCCTGCCCGACGACGTCGCGTCCGCCTTGAGGTCGCACCTCGGCCGCGGTCGCTCTGGAGTGGGTTCGGCGAAGCGCGCTGGCGACGAGTCGGCGGTGACGGCCGCACGGAAGCGGGTGGGTCTCGCCAAGCACGGTCTCGGCGAGCGGGGCGACTACTGGTGGGAGCGGCCAGTGGCCGACCGTCTGGTCCAGGCCGAGCAGGCCCTCCACGACCTGGATGCACTCGACGGCTGAGCCTCATGCTCGGCCACGGGCCCGCCACGCGCGGGCGACCGTGGCAGAGGAGGCCCGCGCGAAGCGCCGCGAGCGCCTACAGTTCCAAGTTCGTGCACGTCCGGTGCAGCAGGGATTGACCGCGTCGCAAGACGGGTGGGGAGTGACGAGTGTCGTCGATAACGGCTATGTGTGCTGTGGTGCCGGCTCACAATGAGGAGGGCCTCATCGGCGCCTGCCTCGAGGGTCTCAACGCGGCTGCGAGAGCTCTGCACGCCGCCCGCCCCGACATCGCTCTGCGAATCGTCGTGGTGGCCGACAGCTGCAGCGACGATACAGTGGCGATCGCTACGTCGTTCTCCGGCATCGAAGTCCTTTCGAGCACGGGCGGCACGGTGGGTGCGGCCCGGGCGGAGGGCATCGACCACTGTCTGGCTGCCCTCCGTGGCCATGCTGATGTCGGCCCTCTCGGGCTCGGTGTCTGGATCGGCAATACCGACGCCGACTCGGTCGTTCCGCGGAACTGGTTTGTCGAGCAACTCCGGCTCGCCGACGCCGGAGTCGACGTGATGCTCGGCACGGTCACGCCCGACTTCGCCGATCTCACCGAGGCCCAGATCGCCGCGTGGAAAGCGAAGCGCGTTCCCGGGAAGCCCAACGGGCACGTTCACGGGGCCAACCTCGGGGTTCGTGCATCGGCGTATCTCGAGGCCGGTGGCTTTCTCCACCACGACGAGCACGAAGACAACGACCTGGTCACGAGGCTGCGAGCGCAGGGCGTCACGCTCGCCGCATCGGATGATTGCGACGTGATGACCTCCGGCCGACAGGTGGGTCGCACCCCGGGTGGCTACGCCCGATACCTTGCCGAGAGCCTCGTGCCGGCTTGCGTGGCTCCGTCGTTCTGACCAGGTCCCGACCTGTCAAGTGGCCTCGAATAGCCGCGTGACCGAGCCTCGGTTCCGCCATCGAGCTACCGTCCACGTCACACCGATCACAAACCAGGAGATCTCCATGGCACAAGCAATCGAAACCATCGACGTCAACGTTCCCGTGTCCGTCGCCTACAACCAGTGGACCCAGTTCGAAGAATTTCCGAAGTTCCTCGACGAGGTCGAGTCGATCGACCAGGTCACCGAGACCCTGACCGTCTGGAACGTCAAGGTCGGTCCCGTCGAGAAGCAGTTCGAGGCCGAGATCACCGAGCAGCACCCCGACGAGCGCGTCGCCTGGAACTCCACCGGCGGCGAGGTCGACCACGCCGGCGTCATCACGTTCCACAAGCTCAGCGACTCCGAGACCCGCCTGACCGTGCAGATCGACTGGGAGCCCACCGGCTTCCTCGAGAAGGTCGGCTCGACGCTCGGCGCCGACAACCACGCGATCAAGAAAGACCTGAAGAACTTCAAGGAGTACATCGAGTCGCAGGGCAAGCCGGACGGCGCCTGGCGAGGCGACGTCAAGGCCTGAACGGTCTAGCCGACCGCTACTCTGCCCTCGTTCTCCACGACGAAGACCTCCTCCGGGCGCTGAAAGTGCCCGAGGAACCTCTCGTGAAGAACGGGGGCAGAGCCGTGTACCTGCGAGCGATATTCGCCTAGGGCACGAGCTTTGGCGGCTACGTCGTCGCCGGTCAGCGGCAGCGTGGCCATCGTCGACCACGGGGTATTCGCGTGTTCGGGATTGCCCCAGTGCCACAGCCAGATCGGGTACGCCCACAGCTGCCGTTGCTCGCGCCGACACACCTCGAGGGTGATCTCGCCCAGAACACGGTGGTCGCGGTGCCCGTCGCCCTGCCAGGGTGCGACCACGAGGGCGCCCGGAAATTCGCGCAGGATCCCACCGGTCGCCAGGGCGACAAGGTCACGGTTCTCGCGAATGGCACCGTCGGTCACTCCGAGAAACCGGACGTCGTCGATGCCGAGGTCACGGGCTGCCGCCTCCGCTTCCGCGGTGCGAACCGCGGCGAGCGTCTCGCCCGGAGCGACGACACCGGCGCCGGAGCCGTCGGTGACGACGACGAAGGTCACCGGGATTCCGTACGATCGGGCGAAGGCCAGGAGCCCACCGGCACCGAGGGTCTCGTCATCCGGGTGGGCGGCGAAGACGATCACGTGATCGATTCCGTCGAGGCGGAGTCGGGGCAGGCGCTGCCACCTCGGATCCTCGTCCCATTCCCGTGCCGCCGTGCCGGGGTCGGCGGAGTCGAAGATCACCACTCGATGTCAGAGTCGCGCACGCTTCGACCGAGGGAGGCGTCGTCGCGCTCTCCGTGGTGCTGGCGAATGTAGACGGTGAGGTCAGCGACCCGCTTCGCGTGCGATGCGTCACGCACGAGAGGCTCCGGCCCGAGGGCGTGCCCGACGTGGAACATCGCGCCCTCCGCGGCTCGGGCGACAGTGGAGCGGAGGCGCTTGCCGAGCACGACCGCCTCGTCGCCGGAATCGAGCACGGCGGCCGCTGCCGCGAAGGCCCGACGGGATTCGGCCAGGCGGGCGTCGACCACGCCGAGATGCATGAGCGTGATGTCGTCGCCTCGACCACCCGGTCGCCGAGTCGCCTCGAGCAGAGAGCGACCGAGTCCGGTCGCGCCGCCCAGCCAGCACGCGGCGACGCTGATGCCGCCCCAGGCGAACCCGGGGCGATCGAGGTACCAGCCGGTCGCGCCCACGGGTGTTGCCGGGCTCTCGTCGAATTCGACAGCGTTGCTCGGAATCTCTTCGAGCCCCCGAGAGTGCCATTCGGCCGACGACACCCGCACACCGTGCTCCGACAGCTTGACGCGGAACAGTCGCCGCTCGCTCTCGCTCACCCAGGCCGTCACGAGGGCGTCCGAGAGCGATCCCCCGAGCGAACACCACTGCTTCACGCCGGTGAGACGCCAGCCGGTGTCGCTTTCGCGAGCTTCGACGCGATGACCGGAACCCTCCGACGCGAACACTCCCCAGGTGCCGCCGCGCACATGGCTCGACGCCTCCTGATCGAGGATGGTTTGAGCGTCGATGTGCGGCTCGATCGCGCGCGCGAGAGCGAGATCATGCGAGGCGAGAGTCGCCAGCGCCTCCCACACATCGAGTGTCGCGCCCTGACCGACGAAGGGGCGGAGCGGATTCAGGGCGACGCCGAGGTCGAGCGCGTCGTGCACGGTCTTGGGGTTCGCATCCAGGACCGCCTGGGTGATGCGACCCACGGGTGCTTCGGAGAGAGCAACTCGTTTCATGTCGTCGCCTTTCTGGTGAGAGTCACGACGTCGAGGACGAAATCGGGCTCCTCGTGGTGCACGACCGTCGTGAACTCGGGGTGCTGCGTGAGCGCCTGATGGACGGCGTCACCGGATTGCCGAAAATCGGACGCCGGGTGCCGCCAATGGCACGCCACCACCGTGCCGCCCTCGGTGAGCTGCGACGCGATCGTGCCAACAAGGTGACGCCAGACGTCGCCGTCGAGGTAGTAGGCGACCTCCGACACCACGACGAGATCCCACTGACCGGCCGGCAGCCCGTCCGACACATCGCCCTGCGCGACCCGCACGTGAGCCAGACCGGCGAGTCGCTCGCGAGCCGTCTGCACGGCACTCTCGGCCAGGTCGACGGCGAGGATCCGATCGCTCCGGCCCGCGAGCTCCTCGGTCAGCACCCCGGTGGAGCAGCCGATCTCGAGCACCGCGCCGTATCGCTCCCGGGGCAGGGCGGCGAGCAGCACGGCACGCTTGCGAATCTCGTACCAGCTCGTCTCGACCGACCACGGGTCGGTTGCGTGCAGGTGCGTCGCCTCGAAGTGCGATCGCAGGGCGCCGTGTGACTCGCCGCTCACGGCTTCGCTTCGTGGTGCGCTCGGCCGTGGCTGCGGCGATCCTCTTTCATCTCCGCTTCGAAGAGGTGGCGCTTGCCGCCGGCCAATTCGTCACGGGCCTTCGACTCGGCGGCCTTGAACGCGGCGTAGTAGTTGTCGTCGTAATCCTCGACGACCTGGAACGTCCATCGGCCGTGGATCACGTTGCGCCCGACGAGCTCGTTCTCGATCTCGTCGGCAATCGACTCCTGGCCGGCCTGGCGGAGCATCTCCACGGCCTCCCCCAGCGCGAGGTCGGCCTTGCCGGTGAGTCGATGGAATCCGTAGAGGTAGCCGCGGGCGTGCTCCACGACCTCGAGGGCCTCAGACATCTTGCCGAGGGCCGCCACCGTCGCGTCGTCGAGACCGGCCGGTCGGCGGTGTGCTGCGTCGGGTCCGTCGGATCCTTGTCGTGGGCTGTCTTCGCTGGCGCTCATATCTCGAAGTATGGCCCTCCCTCCCGGGGTGTCGCCCACCGTGGACGGGCACAGACCGGCCCCAGCCACCGCATGCCACGATGAAAGCCACCCCGACCCGAAGGATCCGATGCGACTCCTCCTCATCCGCCACGGCGAGACCGCTGACAACGTCGCTCGCACCATCGGCTCGCACCTGCCCGGGCCGGCCCTCTCGCCGACCGGCCTCGAGCAGGCTCGCGCCCTCGCCGATCGTCTCGCCGCCGACGAGGTCGCGGTCGTGCATTCGTCGCGGGCGCTGCGGGCGTCGCAGACAGCCGCAGCGGTGGCCGCCGCCCGGGGTCTGGCACACCACGAGATCGACGGATTCCACGAGATCGATGCTGGCGACCTCGAGGGGCTCCCCTACGCCGAGGCCCTCTCCGGCTACGCGGGCACGATGCAGCGCTGGTGGCACGACCCCGACGCCCGCATTCCCGGGGGCGAGAGCGGCACCGAGTTCATGGCCCGCTTCAGTGCTGCCATCGACGCGGTTGCGAACGCATCGAAAGAGGTCGCCGTCGTGGTCTCGCACGAGGCCGCGATCTGCGTCTGGGCCTCCTCGACGGCCACGAACCTCGATGCCGAGTTCAGTCGCACCCACGGCGTGCAGAACACCGGCATCGTCGAGCTGCACGGCTCCCCCGCCGAGGGCTGGCGAGCCGTGTCGTGGGATGGCGCGCCCGTCGACTAGTCGCTTCCGGTAGTGCGGTCGGCACGCTCCCTGAGGGCGTCGAACACCGGTGCGCAGGCTGCCCGGAGCTCCTCCCACGACGCATCCATCAGCTCGGCCGGCGGGGTGTCTACCACCGCTGCATAACCGTGCTGCGCCCTGGGCACTGGGTCGCCCGGCAAGACCAGCGACTGCACGAAGGCTCCCGTGTCTTTCTCGAAGGTGAGGGTGTGCGACGCGACGTTCCGGCCCCAGTCGGCGGATGGCCACGACAGGAAGGCGACGTGCCGCGGTTCGGTCGACAGGTCGGTCGCCGAGACGTAGCTGCCGAAGTGCTCTTCGCCGAGCGAGAGGATCTTGTAGGCGCCGTTGTCGAGGTACACCAGGAGCGCCTCCGGGAACGGCTTCGGCCCGTACATCGCCGTGTACCGCAGCGCTTGTGCGAGCACGGGCGTGCCCAACGGCACCTCGATCTGGTGCTGCGCGGGTGAGTTGACCTGGTCGACCATCATGTCTCCGATCGGAGTAGCTGGGGTTGCAAACGACGCCCACAATAGCGGCACCACCTGTCGCGAAAACGACTCCGTTTGCGGCGAGCGCGAAGGCACTTTTGAGCCTTTTTTGAGCTACGACCCCGGCCACGGTTTTATATTTTTGGTGTCTGAATCCGGGAGGGTTCGGCACCACCAACTCCACACGCAGCACCCAAGAAAGGGGACTCTTCATGGCTATGTCTTTTGATCCTTTCACCGAGATCGACCGTCTCACCGCCGGTCTTCTCGGAACCCGGCAGGGGCCCAAGTTCATGCCCGTCGACCTGTATCGCGATGGCGATCGGTACGTCTTGAACGCAGACATGCCCGGTATCGACCCCGGGTCGGTCGATATCGACGTCGATGGTCAGCTGCTGACCATCCGCGCCAACCGGACGGCCGACACCCGCGACGGCGTGAAGTGGCTCAGCCAGGAACGTCCGCATGGCTCGTACCTACGCCAGTTCTCGGTCGGCGAGGGCATCGACTCGACCAAGATCACGGCGCACTACGACAACGGCGTTCTGTCGCTGGTGATCCCGGTCAGCGAGAAGGCCAAGCCTCGCAAGATCGAGGTCACCACCGGCCAGGCTTCCGAGCTCAGCTCTGGTCAGGGTTCGGAACAGCACTCCCTGAACAGCTGACGGCGTGGGTGGGGGCCCCTCCAGGAGGGCCCCCACCCCACCCTCTCACTACGCACCAGCGAGGAGGCCACCATGCTTCTGGTCGCAGCTCTCGACACTCCCACCCGGGATGACATCGACGACGTCATCCGCCAGGCGGAACAGATACTCGTCGACGCCGTCCTCGACGACGCAACCGGCGTGACCGTCACTCGGGCAGCTCCGCCCCTGACACCATCTCGTGCAAAACCTGCGGGCGTCCCCGGCTGCTCGACGACGCCATGCCGTCGCATCTCACGTCCGACAACCTCGACGCCTTGGGCCCGCTCACCTCCGAGGCGGCCGACACACGACTAGCTCCTCCCGGGGCGGGAACCGGCCTTTGCCAGTTCCCGCCTCGGCCTTTGCGACTGAGGAGGAGACAGCTGACGCACAACGACGCCGTCGCGCGCATCCCTGTCTGGCGAAGCTGGAGAGGTCGCCCGGTTAGACGACCGCAGACTCGTTCAGGTCTGCTGCGTGCTCTGTGACGTATCGACGGGCTCGCCGAATGCGGACCACCTGCAGCGGAAGGATGACGACCAGCACCGCCACGAGAATCACGATGAGGATGATCGAGAAGCTGTCGCCTATACCTTCTTGCAACGTATTGACCTGCTGCAACACGATTCCTGCGTAGAGCAGGACGAGGTAGGCCAGCTGGAACGACATCGTGATCGAGATCACGGCTGCGTATCGGGCCGCAGCGGTCATGTCCTGAGGATCCAACTCCCCCGGCTTCTTACGGACGACGACTTTCGCGATGCGTCGGAGTCGAGCGGGATCCCGATCAGTGACATCGCGCAACCGTCGGTTCCACGGGAGGGTGGAGAAGAGCGCGACACCGCCGCCGGCGATGCAGGCAAAAGACAGCGCGAAGATCAGAACCTGCAGCAGGCTCAAGCTGCGCGGGACCTCCGCGCTCAGCACGCCAAGGCCGACGAGGCCAAGAGCAAGCACTCCGACGAACGTGACCGCCATGGTCACGATCTTCCGCCGAATCTCGGTCGGCTCAATCGCCACCCATTCCTGCCGCGGCCTCGGGTGAGCCCGGTCGTAGCGGTAGGCGACCGGCCCGACCAGCAGTGCCACCGCCGTCAAAATGGCACCGGTGCCGATGAAAACGATCGGGATGAGCGGACCGCTCGAGGTCGCCACAGCACACACGACAGTGATCACAGCGGCGACGCCCTCGAGGCCGATGACAATCGACACAACGCGGCGGAAATACCGTCGAGATTCCTCCGACCCGGCGACGTTCCAGTAGGCGCGAAACGAGCCGATGGTGAGAGGTCCATAGACGAACGGGATCATGGCTAGCGACCCCGCGAAGATCCATGCTGGATTCTCGAAGTTGCCGTGAAGTACGAGAAGCACCACTCCCCCCATCAGGATCCCAGTGGCCAACACGATGGTGAGAATGAACGCGGCGATGCGCATGAGCCGACTTTCGGGGTAGGCGGTGACTTTCGCTCAGCTTGGCAGAGTGGCCATCGCCGTGCCAAGGGCCGGTCGAGTCGCTCGCGCTTTCGGACCGCGGCGCTGCCTGGTCACATCACATAAGGATCCGAGTCGCCGACTCCCGAAGCACGGCGCCTCCCTTCAGCCCTAACGCCCGCCGGGTGACGACCACTACCGGCCGTTCCCTGCCTTGCTCACTTTTGGCCCCGGACCAGCGGAGCTGGCGGTGACGCCGCCCATGCGCTACATTCCGAGCAGAGGGAAAAATCCCGTTCGGCTTCGGTCGGCGGAAATGCGCACGCGTCTCATGGGAGTCGCCACTTCTTCCTCGAAGGAGTGCGCCTATGTCCGTGCAAACAAGTTCCTCTCCCCGTGTTACCGCCCCACCGGAGCGGCTCCGCGACGCGTGGATCGCCCTCGCCGGGCTGTCGGCCGTTTTCCTGTTCGAGATGCTCGACAACTCGATCCTGAACGTCGCCCTGCCCACAATCGGCCGCGACCTCGGCGCGGCAACCGCAGCACTCCAGTGGGTATCGGGGGCGTACTCGGTTGCATTCGGTGGCCTCATGCTCCTGTTCGGGGCCGTGGCCGATCGCTTCGGCAGGCGCCGAGTCATGCTCACCGGTCTCGCCCTCCTTGCCATCGCAAGCGTCCTGACCGTGTTCGTCACGTCGATGGAACAGCTCATCGTCGTCCGAGCCCTCATGGGAGTCGCCGCGGCGATGACGACCCCCGGAACGATGGCCCTGGCTTTCCGCCTCTTCACAAGGGAGGATCTCCGGATCCGGGCATTGACCGTGATCTCCACTGCCGGGCTCGTCGGTCTGGCCATCGCACCGACTGTCGGCGGGTTCGTGCTCGCGGTCGCCCCCTGGCAGGTGCTCCTGCTGGCCACCGCTCCCATCGCCGCCCTCGCGTTCGTCGGAATCCGTGTCGGTGTCAGCACCGATCAGAAAGCCGACCTGCACCGTGATCCGATCGACGTCCTCGGCGCCGTCCTCGGCAGCGTGACCGTCCTCGGGATCCTCGTCACACCCACGCTCTTCGTCACCCACGCTGGTACGGGTTTGTCGTGGGGGTCAGTTGCCGTCACTGCCCTCTCGATCGCCGCTTTCGTGATCCGGGAGCGGTCGGCCCGCTTTCCGCTCCTCGACCTGCACCTCATCGCCACGCCCTTGGTCTCCAGCGGTCTGGCCTACAAGGCCGCGGCGGGTCTTGCCATGGCGGGCCTGTCGTATCTGGTCACTCTGCAGCTGCAGCTCGCGTGGGGGTGGTCGCCGGCTCTCGCCGCCGTCGGCACCCTGCCCCAGGTCGTCGTCCTCCTCGCAAGCGGACGGTTCGTGGGCCCCTTCGTCACCCGGGCAGGTCTTGGCCGTGCCGCGTGGATGAGCGCCGCCTCAGTGGTCGCCGGCCTTGCCGTGTTCGCGACCCTCGCCCGATTCGGCTACGTCTGGGTCGCCCTCGCGCTAGTCCTCGTCGCAGCCGGCATGCGAGTCGTCGGTGTCGTCGCCGGCAACAACGTCCTTCGGGGCCTGCCAGAGAACCGCACCTCGATCGGCGCCGCCCTCGTCGACACCGCCAGCGAGATCGCGACCGCCGTCGGGATCACCGCCACCGGCACCATCCTCGTCGCCCTCGTGGCAGGCAGCATCACCAGCGGGTCCTGGACGCCGACGCGAGTCGACTCGTTCGAGACCGCCCTCACCATCGCCGGCCTGACGATCACCGCCATCGCCGTAGCCCTCGTCGCGCTCGGCATCGTTCGTGCCCGCCACGCCACCAGCCCGTCCACCACCACCACCACGGAGCCCACTCATGTCTGACCCCACCATTCGCCCCACGTTCGACCTCGAGCTCCAGACGTTCCTCACCGCTCTCGAAGCTCGAGGACCCTTCACCCTGTCGACCGAGATGTTGCCCCGCATGCGCCAGCTCGACACGACCGAAGAAGAGCTCGACGAGAAGCTCCGCGACCGTGGTTACGAACGCCGAAGCGTCACCGTCCCCGGGCATTTGGGCGACCCCATCGAGCTGGCCGTCATCCAGCGAATCGGCCGCACCGGCGCCACGGCCGCCGTCTACTCGATCCATGGCGGCGGGATGATGTTCGGTCACTACCTCGGCAACCTCGACTCCTATGACGACTGGCTCCTCGACCACGACGTCGTCCTTCTGAGTATCGACTACCGCCTCGCCCCCGAATACCCCGACCCCTACCCCGTCGAGGACTGCTACGCCGGTCTCGTCTGGGTCGCAGCCCACGCCGACGAGCTCGGCATCGACCCCGATCGGATTGTCATCGCCGGCCAAAGCGCGGGCGGCGGGCTCGCCACCGGCACAGCACTCCTCGCACGTGACCGGAAAGGTCCGGACTTGTTGGCGCAGATCCTCGTCTCACCGATGCTCGACGACCGCGACAACACGGTGTCCACGATCCAGATCGACGGGGTCGGAGTTGCTGACCGGCAGATGACTCGCTTCGGCTGGGACGCCTACCTCGGCGCCCGCCGCACCACCGACGACGTCTCCATCTACGCCGCACCCGCCCGCGCCGAAAACCTCTCTGGTCTGCCAAGGACCTACATCGACTGCGGCAGCACCGAGGTGTTCCGCGACGAAACCGTCGCCTACGCCAGTGCCCTCTGGGCCGCAGGAGTCGACGCCGAACTGCACGTCTGGCCGGGCGCCTTCCACGGATTCACCAGCATGATGCCCCAGGCCGTTATCTCGAAAACCGCGACCGCCGCCCTGCGCGACTGGACACGACGAACCCTCGGACCACCCGCGCCGGTCTCAGATGTTTCAAGTCGGGCGCTCCAGGTGTCTCCTAGCTGAAGTGTGCCGGGCGTCCGGCCTACGGACGCCTGCCTACTTTGTTCGCGCCGCTAGTACGAAGCGGGGCCGCTCACCGTGGACTAGCGAGCTCGAACGCCCGCCACATCTGCTCCGGCCGAGTGACGATGCACTGCATTCCCAAGACTGCACCGCCCACGTCGTCGTACGCTGAGTCGCCGATCATCAAACAATCGGTCGGGTCCGTGTCGAGCAAATCCGCCGCGAGTTGAAAAATACGTGGATCCGGTTTTACGTATCCGACTTCGTAGGACAGGACCACTACATCGAGGGCCGAGGCGATGCCCCAACCCTCCAGAGCGGGGCGGATGTCCAGGGCAATGTTTGAGACGATCGCCAAACGCACCCCCGCGGCCGACGCGCGAACGATGAAATCCGACACTCCTCGGTTCAACTTCCACTGGTTCGGCATGGTCTCGTACAGCGCTCCGGCGAAATCGAGGGCGATTGCGCCGTCCTGGCTCAGGGCTGAAACAAAAGCGTGCCTGTGAGCCGCGGGATCGAGGTCCCAATCCAGAGCCGGGAAGAGCTTTCTCGCGTCACCCCACACGTTCCCGAGCCGCTCAGCTGCCGTCGACCTCGACGCAGGACGTCTCGCCAGCAGGGATCCTGCCTCATCGACCCACGTCTCCATGGAACGAACAACTGCCATCGTGTTATGAAAATCCAGGAGCACAGCCCGAGGATGAGCACTCGATCCCCTAGACCTCGGCGTCGCGCCTACCGAACGTCCGACCCCGGGCTGATCGAGAGGCGCTTGGTTGCCGCCGTGTCCACTCATAGACCCAACCTAGGCCGCGCAGATCGCATCGAAGGATTGCGCCTGCCCGACGAAGAACTGAACCGGGAGCGGGTGGCGTGGGCCACCGCGCATGGTTAGGTCCAGTCTGGCTCCGGTGCATCGCGTTCGTCGAGAACGACAGCGTCGGGGTCGGTGTGGCCATACGTGGCGATTGAATCCACGTTTCGCGTCGTGGAAGAAAACGTGCCAGCTCGTCGGCCAAAGACTGCTTTCCGGAGTCGGCTCATAAGCGGGCGAGGTTGCTCCGGTGCGGTCATGCAACGAACCTAATCATTCACACCAGCATTAGCCGGGCAACGATTTGAAAGGGTCCGACTCGGCGGCGAAAGAACAAGGCCGCCTCGTTGAGCTCCCCGGCCAACGCAACGTCTTCCTGCGAAGCACGCCAGGGGTTCAGGGAGCGGGCCCTGGTGCAGCGTTTTTAGCTCCGGCAGGCTTGAACGATGAACCCACTGCTCGCGCTTGTCGTGAACACTGGACCCTTGGAGCGGCGACGACGGGCATAGCCGTTGGGCACTAGCGCGCGAGTATGCCACCCATTACGTAAGCCGGGCCGACCGCAAGAGGTTCAGCTAGCGAACGCCAGACTTGGCGATCGCTACTCGGAAGTAAGTGTCGGCCAGGGCCTGAACTTCAGCGGCTGGCCTCATCAAGGTGTCCGAGTCGAAGTGCTCAGCCCGCTTCAACTCGGTATCGACGAAAGCTTGCAGCACCGGCGGGGCTGACCCCGACCCCATCTCCCGAGTCACAGCCTTCACCGCGATCAACGCGGCCGCCGCGGCACGGACGTCGACACTCGCTTCGCTCTCGGCGAGAAGCGTAGGCAGGTCCATTGGGGGGAGGACTGCGCCCGGGTGGTCGAACAGCCACCGCAATGCTGCCGTCGTTCGCAGAACATAGAAAAATCGCTTCAGCGTGGGTGAGCCCATCTGCTGCTGACGAGCGACGTGGAGGTAATGGCGGCCAATGTGGGCCCGATCGACCACGGCCGACGCGAATGCGAGCAGATCGTCTCGGAAGGTGATGTCGCCGGAGTACACGATCGGAGACCGCAACCACTCGATGGCCACCGCGTTGCCCTTCACGATCAGCCGAACGGTTTTGGCAAGATCCCAACCGTTGACATCGAGCACGCTGTCTAAGGGTGTCTCAATGACATCTCGCTGCGGCCACAGCGACAGATACTGCTCCGCCGGTCGGATGTAAATGAAACGGCAGTCGTAGTCGCTGTCGGGCGAAGGGAACCCCCACGCTCGGCTACCGCTTTCGATCGCCCAGCCGATACGAACCCCAGCCTCTTCCTCAACTGCCGCAAGGCGCTCGTCGATTCGAGCTACGACAGATGAATCCAGATCCCCAGGCACGGCACGCATGGCAGGACCCTACCGCTATGCAGGATTGCCACCATCCGTGGCCGTCGGAATGGCGTGATCACTCCATCCCCGCCGGAAGAACCCTGGGCAAAGCCGACGTACTCACCGCGCGATCGATGAGGGTTGCCGAGCCCGAAGGGCTGACGGGAGCCGATCTGCAAAACCAGAATGGTCGCGGTTAAGCCCACTCTTGGCCCGGCTCGAACGGGCTGCCTCCCTCTCCACAACTCGGCCGGGCCCTGTGGGCGGGTTGCCGGCTAGGGCAAGTCGAAAGCACCTTGGTCCAGTCACGAATGACGTTCCCTCTCGCGCACCCGAATCGTCTCGTGGCTGGAGGGTGCCGAAGGAATCCAGTACCGTCATCTCACCCACCCGAGGAGCTGAGACCATGTCGAATCTGCAGCGCCCTTCCGCTATTCAGGACGGGGACACGGGTGTTGGGAAGACGCCCCCGAAGCGCGAGAGATGGCCGTCGTGGGCGCGGATCCTGGTCGTATTGGTGGCGGTGGTCGGCATCTTCTTCGGATTCGCGCAGTGCACCGAGTACCAGGCGCGGCTCGTGCCGCACCTGCCCTCCGGGGCGAAGCAGGTGCTCGCCCGCCCCGCCACCGACGCGGGGGTGATCGGGACCTCTCGCACCAACAGGGATATCACTGTCGTGCACAAGAAGGGCAGGATCCCAGCCGACCTCATTCCCGTGCGCTGGAGCACCGGCACGCTCCGCCCGGCCTCCCGCGACCTCCTCATCACGTGGGGGTACGGCAACTGCGGTGCGCCCGACCGCGAGACCGACGTGTTCCTCCTCGAGACGCCCGACTCGGTGCTCATCGACGTGTGGGACGACACCCGCAAGGACCTTCCACTCGGAACGGCGTGCTCTGGCGTCGGCCTCACCGGCACAGCGACCGTGCACCTCGCGGAGCCACTTGGCTCGCGGACGCTCGAGCTGCACGAGACCGCTTCACGCTGACGCACGCTGGTAATAGTCAGTGCTTGGCTTCGCGGCATGACCAGCTTAAGTTTCGGGAGGGTTCCGTTCTGCGCACGTCAAGGAGACGTCTAAATCGACAGCAGCCCCCTTCGCCAGATCCACCCTCCGGCCGATCCATTGACCTCTTTGGGCCGATGCGACACCGTCCAACCTCCCCGTAGCGTCGAATTGTGACAACGGGATGGGACGACACCGGCGAGCTCTACAGAGAGCGGACGACGCAGCGCACCGCCGCCCAGTCCTGGATCCTCGCACTCATCGCCATCGGACTACCTGCCGCATGGTTAGCCGGCATAGTCTTCGCACGCTGGTTCGAAGGGCATGTCGGCTACCAGGAGGCACCGTTCGGCCCCTACCCCGGTTACGTGCACCCAACCAACGCGCAAACGAGGGTGCATCTCACCGCTGCTGCCGTCGAAACGTTGACGCTGCCAGCGATGGTCGCCGGGATGGTGTGCGGCTTCCTGTCGCTACGGCGGCCGCGACCCGACGTGCTGCCGGTCGCCGCGACCGTCATTAGCTGCGTCGTAGTGCTACCCGGCGTCTACGTGACGGTGCTCGGGTTGATCGGGTTCGTTTTCCCGTCGTAGCCACCGCCTGGTTGGGCCGAGACACACCCACTCGAATCGGTTTCTCTTTTTCCGCCGATGGAGGGCTCGTGCAGCCAGGAACCAGAGATAGGTAGCTCCCGTTAGGACCACAAAGCTCAAGGGACTATCAGCAACTCCACCGGTGGTCGACTAACTACCAAAGGGCAAAAGGATGCCGAGCAAACACAGGGAGAAGAGGCGACAACCTGGCGTGTGGGGCCTGGCTATAGTCCGACCTGGACCGGGGGGCCATTCTGTTAGGCGTCCAGCCGATAAAAGGAGCAGCGAGGCAATGAGCCGTCTCCAACGACCAATGTTTCGTCGTACTTTTCAGCAAATCAGCAGTGGCATCACCTTTCTCGCTGGCTGAAGTCGACACCCTGCTGTCCCGAGGGCCAGACCGGTGTCACCCGCTGACCGTCAGTCAGCGGAGTCGTGGAACACGGCTCGGAGCTTAGGTCGTCCAAGGCGAGCCTCGGCGATAGGGTGTCGAAATCAGTTGCGGAGCGCGTGGGGGCACAGTGCAGTCATCAGACAGCGAGTCAGCATCAGGATCGTTAACCCGGTTCGCAGGCGTGGCTGTCATGAGGGGGCGCCGGGCCTCGACGATCACGGAAGCCGCAAGGGCATCCTCCGATGCCTTTGTATCGCTCATCGACAGGGTCATCCGATGAGACACGACACGACTATTCCTAGGCGTGGTTTCTTGGTCGCTGCAGCAGCCGTGGCGCTTCTGGTCGCGAGCGGATGCACGATGTCCACACCCTCGGTGATTGCGACCTCACACCGCGCAACCGCGGTAAGCCCCTCCCCGAGCCAGATGTCCGCGCCTCTCCTGCCGGCCAAGGATCTGGGTCCCCGAGAAGGGGCGGACGGAGAAGCGACACCTGGGAAAGACGGTGTCTTTGAATACGTGGTGGCGTCGGGCGACACCGAGACAGGCATCGCTTCGCGGTTCCGAATTTGCGTCGGTGACGTTCAAAGCTCCACCGGTGATTTGTCTATCTTTGCCGGTGATCGGATCAGTCTCGAAAAGACGACAGGTGTGCCTCTGGGCTCATCGAAATGTGTCCAGCCTGACGGATGAAAAAACCGTCGCTCCGACGCCTGCGATACCGACAGCAGACCAGCGACTCAATTGGTCGGCCGACCTCACAAGCTGGTCCTGCGAACCTCCATGACCGTCTCGGAAGACAAGAGGTCGAGTAGAGAGCCGTCTCGATAAATCGATGGACGAGACCTACACGGACCGGATACCGAGTACCCGTAGTTCGGTGATCAGTCCGTTCGCGCGGCGCTTCGTCGAGTGAGACCAGTCCACTGATGCGGCACGCGGGCGTCCCGCAATTGAGAAGGGGGTCTGGGCTCGGGAGCCCTATCGAGCGAGCTCGTCCTCGACGAAGGCCGGCCGCGCCAATGTCACGGCCGGAATAATCGCCACGAGTGCGACGACAAGTAGGAAGAGCAGCGGCAAGGTCCAGCCGTGGCTGACGTCATGTAGGAGCCCGACGAGCAGTGGGCCGAGCGCGCCGAGCGCGTACGCAACCCCCTGTGCGAAACCACTGAGTGCGACGGTGCCTGCGGGAGTCCGCGTGCGTCCGTTGATGAGCACCAGGCAGACCGGGAACAGGATCGATCCCAAGCCGATGAGCAGGACCCACAGCAGCGTCAGCGGCGCGGGCGCGAAGAGGAGGCCGAGGTAGCCAAGCACAAAGCTCACGATGCCTGCGCCGATCAACCAGCCGACGTTCCGCAGCCGGGCGACGAGGAGGGGCGCAAGGAGAGCGCCGGGCACACTGACCAGCCCGGTTACGGCGAGTAGCACGCCTCCCTCGGCCGGGGTCGTCCCTGCGACATCTCCGAGGATCTCAGGGAGCCAGGCGAAACTCGCGTACGTGAGAATCGTGCTGGTCGAGAACGCGAGGGCGATCGACAGCGCTACGCGTGAGCGCCACAGGCCCGTGACGACGGTCGCGGTCGACGGCGGGGCGGTGCCGGCATGTGACGCTCGTCGATGGCGCTCCCGCAGGATGACGGCGAGCCATGGAACGAGCGCGGCGATCGAGGTGACCGACCAGATTCCGAGGGAGAACCGCCAACCGGCGAACTGGGCGACGGGCGCCGCGAGGGCAGCGGGCACGGCGGTACTCACACCGACGATGCAGACGTAGACCGCGGTCAGCAGGGCGACGCGATCGGGAAAGTACCGGCGGACGATTGACGGCAGCAACACATTGCCAATACCCGTGCCGGCGAATGCAACGATGCTCCCGACGAGTAACACCCCTACGCCCGGTGCCGCCGCGCGGATGAGGTGCCCCGCGGTGATGAGAACCAGCGCGATGACGATGCCGCCATCAAGACCGAACCTGCGGGCGACCCGGGGTGCAATGAACCCCGAGCCGGCAAACAGAAGTGGCGGGAGGGTTCCGAGCCAACCAATGTCGAGGGTCGAAAGAGGGACGTCCACGAGGACGTCGCCCAAAATCGGCGAAATCGCGGCGACAGCCTGGCGCAGCGAGAACGCAACGAGCACGATGCCCACGAGAGCGGCTGAGCGTCCCGCCCACAGCGGCAGGCGACGATCATCAGGCACCCCGCGATTCTAGGGTCATGCTGGCGAGCGACTCGATCGATGGCTGGCCACCGGGTCGGTCGACATGGATACTTAGGCATCGGCCCTATAGCCGCGCGTGAAGGGGGATTCACCATGTCACATGACCAACAGCCCTATGCGGGCCGCCCCAATGCCAGCGAGATGTCGCACTACGGAGGCGTCGCCTACACGCCGCCCGAGCGAGTCGAGTCACGGCTCAGCGACCAGATCGCGCCTCTGTCGCGCTGGTCTCTCGTCTGGCGCCTCGCCGTCGCTGGAGTCCTGGCGCTCCTCGGGGTCGTCGATCTCATCCGGTTCTTCGTGCTGCTGTCGTCGGGTTCGAGCGCGAACCCGGCCCTCATCGTCGGATCCTTGGCTCTCGCCGTCGTCTTCTTCCTCTACCCGGTGTCTGTCGCGGTGAAGCTCCGAAGGGGCACGCTTTAGAGCGATTAAAGCGACATAAAGCCGGCGCAGTGCGGGGAGGCTTCCGGCTGACCGACTAGGTGCGCTGTTGCTCGCTCTTCGCCCCCTCCACAATCCACGCGTTCTGAAAGGCGCACACCTTAGGATCCGATTCGCTCCATTTGACCATCGGGCGCCAGTTCGGTTCTCCGACCGGCGCGACTCCTAGTCCTTCCGCGATGCGTGCGAGTAGTTGCTCGCTCGTCTTACCCGTTGCTCATCCGCCAGGACAAGGCAGAGCCCCACGAACGCTCCGGATACGGCGACGCTACATACGATGAGCAGGACCATGCCTCAAGTCTCCGTCGCGCACCATATGACCGCAAGAACGGCGTGAACTTGATCCGCCCCGAGGCCACACGGGTGACCTCGGCAAAAACAGTCCACATTGGTGGTCGCAGATCGCCCATCTGCCCTAGGTTGAGCAGTGGTGAGGAAGCCCGAATCTTTCTCAACTGTCTTTGAGGGGGATCTGTATGTCTGGTGAGTCGCGCCCGGGTGCCGGTCCTGGTGCCGGGTGGTACCCGGATCCTTCTGGGGGTGCGGGAACTCGCTGGTGGGACGGCGTGAGGTGGACGGATCTCGTGGCTCCTCCCGGTGGCTCCCATGCTGTGGAAACCGTTGCGCCCGACAGGCCAAGGCTCGATCCGAAGACCCCGATCTACGGCCCGCTGATCTGGCTGATCGTGCTGCTGCCCGTGGTGGTTTGGCCGCTCAGCCTGTCGTACCGGCCGACGATCCGCGTGATCGAGGTGGGCCCCTCTGGCGTGCCCTCCATCGACCCGGCATCGATTTACACACCGCAGTACATTGCTGTGCTGGCAGCGGGTTTCATTCTGTACGGAATCAGCGTGGTTCTGGCGTGGGGAGACTACCGACGCCTCACCCGGGTCGGCGTCGTGCGCCCCTTTCACTGGGCCTGGAGCTTTCTCTCGTCGCCGGTGTACGTGATCGGCCGATCGGTGATCGTGCACCGCGTCGCTCCGGGGCGGGGCCTGTGGCCGGTGTGGGTGTTCATCATCGTCGAGGCCGGTGGGCTGGTGCTAGGGGCAATCAACGCGGCCAGTTACGCCCAGCAGCTCTCTGACGTCTTCCGGCCCGGATCGTGAGACGGCCTTTTCGAGATCTGCGGGTGCGGCTTGCACGTGGAGCGCTTGGCGGCGGTGTGCTCATGGGTGCATTCGTCCTGGAGTTCGGCGAGAAGCACTCCTGGGATCACCGTGGGTGGATAGCTGTCGTGGCGGGCGTCGTCTTCGCCGGAGTCGCCGCGGCCCTGATCCGCTTCGATTCGAACCGCGACAGCACTATCGGTGCCCAAGAAGTCGACGACTGGGTGGAAAGAAACCAACTCCCCTCCGACGTCCCGCTCGGTGAAGCCTTGTCTCGTCTGGCGACGCGCGTCGACCAGGTGCACACGGCAGTGTGGGTCAACGGTGTCCTCTTTCCCCTGTGGCTCTTCCAACTCGGACTCATGCCCGACCAACCGACGCTGATCAGCATCGGGATCCGGGTAGCGATCAGTGCCTTCTACGCCGTAGCCCTGGGATGGGCCATCCAAGCCCGAGTCCGGCAGGTTCCTGTCATGCAGGACCTCATCCTTGAAGGGCAAAGACGCTTCGCCGGTATCCCCTCCCCCACCGATTAGCAGTCTCCCCGGCCCTACCCGACATTCCCTCCCGAAGAAAGCACTCTCATGTTCGTCTTTGCTCTGATCTGCCTCGTCGCAGGCGTCATCACCCTCGTTCTCGCACGGCGCCACCGAGCGAACAAGCTCGCCCTTCCCGGGGGCAGCGAGTCACCGGCCCCAGACAAGACGGGAAACCGCATCGCTCTCGGCGCCGGTGCACTCCTCGTAGTCCTCGGCTTGGTACTGGGGGTCACGTCGTCCGTGTACGCCCAGGATGCCGGCGAGGCGAGGGTGATCCGCTCGTTCACTGGTCAGATCGTCGGGCAGACGACGTCGACCGGCCTCCACGTCAAGGCGCCGTGGGATTCGACGGTGAACTTCAATATCCGCAACCAGACGGTCACCTACATCAACGGGACCGGGGGCAGCGATAGCGACAACAACGGTGGCATCCGCACCGGCCCGTACATCACCGTCCAAGACAAAGACGGGGTCTCGGAGAACGTGTCGCTCACCGTCCGCTACTCGATTCGGCCGGCGTCTGTCACGACGATCTACACGTCGTTCCGCGACGAGGAGAACTTTAAAGCATCGTTCATCACTCAAGACGTCCGGGCCGTCGTGCGCGAAGTGCCGAACAACTACTCCACTCTCGAGGTGCTGACCAAGCGCGCCGAGATCGAGACAAGTATCGAGCAGGCGCTGACCAAGCGGTGGGCGGATACCGGTGTCGAGGTCAACTCGATCAGCCTGCAAGAGATCCAGGCTCCGAAGGCCGTCACGGAGAGCTATGCCGAGGCCCAGCAGGCGCAGATCGACGTCACCAAGCAGCAGGCCAAACTCGATGCGACGAAGGTCAGCGCTCAGCAGGCAGTCGTCACCGCCCAGGCCAACGCAAAGGCGAACGATCTGCTGACGAAGTCGCTGTCGAGCCAGGTTCTCACCCAGCACTACATTGATGCCCTAGAAGCGTCCGCCGACAAGGGTGGCCTGGTCGTCGTGCCGAACGGATCGTCTCCCCTGATCAACATTCCCAAGGCGACCAAGTAGTCGTTCGCGATACGTCGCTCGGAGCACGCCAGCCGCATACCGCATGCCGCGACCCGGCGAATACCGCTGGCGGTCGTCTCGTCGAGATCGACGGACGTAAGCGGTATGTGTGGGGCTTGGCCGAGCGCTTCCGGGGCACCCCGTTTCTCCCGCCGACGCCCTAGGTCACGCGGCTTTTTTCTCTACCGCAAACCCCGCTGGCAGCCGGCGGTCAAGCAGAAAACCGCCCACGAAACCGGCAACTGCGACGACGACACCAGCAAAGAGCGGAATTGAGAAGACCCCCACGCGCAGCTCCGTGTCCATCGCCTTCGACAAGACGAACAGGCCGATCACCACAGCGAGCGCCACCACTGTCATCACAACAACAAAGCGACGGCCAGCTGCCTGAGCCCCGCCCTTTTCGAAGTTCTCTGCGAATCGGTCTGGCGGCCCGAACTCATGAGACGGATTCTGCCCCGCCTCTGCCGAATGCATTCGAACGTCGTCCAACGTCGATCGAATCGTGTCTTCCGACAGGCCTCGAACCCTCAGTGCAAAAGCCAACTCCCGGTAATAGTTCACGAATTACCCCTCCTTCGTCGAGACGCCACGGCGTCAAGTGTTTTTTTGACTAACTGCCATTCGTGGAGGAGCGCATCAGCGTGTTCCCGACCGGCCCCCGTCACCCGGAACACCTTTCGCCCGGGCCCCGTCACCTCGTGCTCCCACTCGAACTCAACCCATCCTCGGTCGCCGAACCGGGCCAACAGCGGGTAGAGCGTTCCACCCGTCACCGGAACGCCGGTAGCCTCCGTCAACCGCTCGAGAAGCAGATAGCCATGAGCCGGCTTCTCCTCGAGAAGAACGAGAACCGTCAGCGGAAGGACGACTCGAGTCCAATCCGACGACCACGGGTTGTGCATACTTAGATGGTGTCACAACCTATCTAGGCATGCAACATGCTTCTCATCATCGCCGGCCGCCGCGACCCGTTCTACGTGACGTCGGGACTGAGGGCGGGCGCCACGACTGTCACCCTCGGGGCCCGCACTTGGGCGGGCCCGAGCAGAGGGACCCCTCCGTGCTCCGCGGTGACGATCAGTCCGCGGGAACTGTCCGCAGAGGCCGCCAGCTCGCTCAGCCACTGGTCGTTGATGGCGGGAGTGCGACTGCCCTCGAATTTGAACAGGATGAGGACGTTCGGATGCAGCCAGATCGAGCTGCGCCCGGAACCGACGTCGGCACTGTCTCGCCACGACATGAGAAACGCGTCGCCTCGCCGCAGCTTGTTCACGATCACTATTTGCAGGTGCGTCAGGGTGCGGTCATCGACGACAACGACGTGGCCGTCATAGCTGATAGATCCCATCGGGGACGTCCGTTCAGACCACCAGGGCAGGTGAGGAAAGCGCCGTTTCCCGAAGCGCCCGGGGGTCTGGGGGCACATCATCAGCAGTCGAACAATGCTCGGTAAGCCTGACTCTAGCCAGAACCAGGCCGGGCACAAGACCGAGGAGCAAATCGCCAGCAGCTCCCGTTCGGTGAACTGCCCCACGTGGTCTTGCGGCAGGGCCCGTCATTCCAGGCGCACGGGCAGAATTGCGGCGTCGGTGCCCACACGACAGGCGACGATCCGGACGGATTCACCAAACCGTTTCAGGTCGAGACCGGCGCCCCACCCGCCCCCTACTCGTCCGACAACCCGCGCAACCCACGATCGACGAACGCAACCGTCCAGGCGAAGCTCTCGTCGACGTCGGTGTCCATCTGGAATCCGTTCGACGCCTCGAGGGTCGCGAAGCCGTGCACGACACTGCGCAGCAGCCGGATCGCGTGAATCTCGTGTTCCGGGGCGAGGTGGTAGCCGCGCAGCACAGCCGCGAACGAGCCGAGCGTGCGTTCGAGAGCGATGGCGAGGGGATCCTCGGGCCCTGTCGGGGTGATTCCGACGGTGGCGGCGTACCGGCCGGGGTGCTCTTTGACGAAGGTGCGCACCACCTGAGCGGCTGCGGCGAGCGCATCGCCGCCGGCCAACCCCTGCATGGCCTCGCGCAGTGCGTCCCCCAGCTCGGTGGCGCCGAGAAGGGCGATCCGGCGGGTGAGGTCGGCGAGGCTGTCGACGTGCTTGTAGAGCGACGGCCCCTTCACCCCGAGGCGCTCGGCGAGCAGACTCATGCTAAGCGGGGCCGGGCTGATCTCGTCGGCGAGGTCGGCCGCCGCGAGGGTGACGGCCGCGGGAGCGAGCCCCGCCCTAGGCATTGGTCGGTGCCGCGGCGTGCGTCCGGCGCAGGAACGGGACGACGAGCTCGAGCACTGCCCCGGGAGTCTCGGCGTGCGGGTAGTGCCCGGCACCGTCGATGACGGCCAGTTCGCCGAGTCCGGCAGGGAGGTCTCCGAGGATCCTGGTGCCCTCTTCGCGAGGATCGGTCCAGTCCGGGTCGGCACTCCCCTCGATGACGAGCACCGGGCACTGCACATTGGCAAGTTGCGCACCCGCGTCGACCGGCGCTGACTTCGTCATGCCTCGCAGGGCCTTCATGCGCTCGGGCTTGGACAGCTCCGTCTCGATGCGCGCTCGCTCGGCGATCCAGTCGGCGGGCTTCGCGGGGATGGCGATGTCGAGGTAGGCCAGCCAGCCCTTCACGCTGCCGCTCACCATCACCCTCATGAGCTGGGTCGTTCCCGTGCGAACGCGCTTCGTGCGGAGGATGCCGATCAGGTCGAACGACTGCTTGCGGGTGAACGGAGCGAGCTCGACGATGCCGACGATCACGTCGGGTGCGGTGGCGGCGGCGATCGTGGCAGCCCCACCGCTGATCGACTGCCCGACGATTACGGCCGGGCCACCGAGGTGACGCACGACGGCGACGAGGTCGCCGGCGATGTCGGTGCGCGAGTAGCTCGGCCATTCGGCGCTGGAGTCTCCGCAGCCGCGGATGTCGACGTTCGCCACCCGGTATCCGGCCGCGACGAGCTCGGGCACCAAGAAGCGGTACGAGTGCCGACTGTCGCCCATGCCGTGGGCGAGGACGACGAGGGGGCCTTCGCCGGTGAGGTCGTAGGCGATTGTTCCTTCGCCGATCGTGAGGTGCTCGAGCATGATGTTCTCCATTGGTTGCGCGTTTGGCTACTGTGTGTAGCTAAAAGCTATTGGTCGTAGCTAACGATGTCAACCCCAGATTCAGAACAGTCTCCGCCTCGGGTATTAGCCCGCCCGACGAGGCGCGCTCGCTGCCGAGCCGGAGGCGCCGACCGCCCTCTTCGCGCCGGGGGCAAGAATCTGCGAGACCCGACCGGGCGACATTTCGAGCGCACCGCTGATGTCTCTCACCGAATACCCCTTCGACTGCAGCAACTCGGCCACTCGCGCAGTGCTCCGCACGAGCTCAGCCGCCCGATCTTCGAGAGAACGCCTTTGACGCCCGAGCTCGATCGCCGACACGAACTCGTCTTCGACGTTATCGAACGTCCACTTCATATCGACGACGGCCGCGTCGTCGAGGTCGTCCATCACGTGAATGGCCTCCGATAGCGCAGCCCTGAGCCCGGAATAGGTGCGCGAAAACGTCTGAATACCCTCTCGGTTCGTCACCTCACCGAGCCAAGCGCCATTCTCACGCGTAACGAGGACCTCGTAGGTCGATCCACTCACTTCAGCCACCCCTTTCCAAATGCGGGTTCGAGCGATCTTTGAATGCTTGCCAACGTGCCGGCGGGGATGTCGTGCGGGCCATGCTGAGCGACGATCGTGCGGTACGAGCGGCCATTAGCCCACACCTCGTATTTTCGATGCGAGCCCCGTTGACTCACCTGAACGCCTCCGAGCTTTTCAATTCGCTTGTTCACTTCACCCGCCTTCATAAGAATAAGTTTAGGGGCTAAACACCGCAAGTGTATAGCGTCTAAACACTTGCATGAACTCGTGCTCGCGCGAGAGGGGTGCGAGCCGGTCAGCCCCGTGCGAGACCCTAAGATCGGGCTCACACCCTCGAGATTGGCGGGGACACCGGCCCTAGGCAGCGGGTTTACGCCGATCGAGCGCGTCCACGCCGAGCCAGCGGGTCTAGGCCGAACGCGCGGGCCCCCGCGTCCTCAGAGTGCATACCCGACGCCCGCATCCGCCGAGAACGCAAACCACGCCGTGTCGCCGGGGGCGAGGTCGAGGTCGGCAGCCGCAGCGGGAGTCACGTCGGCTGCGAGCACGTCTCCGCGGATCCTGATGCTGTCTCCGCGCGGTTCGACATCGAGAATCGTCTGCCGCACAGCGTTCCCCTCCGCACGCCCCGGCTCGAGATGCGAGACCCGCACCCACGACGGCTTCACTACGACCGCCGACGACGCACCCCTCGCCACCTCGGCCTCGAACGGCGCGACGACCTCCCACCCGGCTGCCGCCTCGATGCCATTGGAACTCCGCACCCCGGTCACGAGGTTCAGCCCGGCGAGACCCGCCACGAAGGCCGTCCGGGGGTGCGCGAACACCTCGCGGGTCGGTCCGTCGCCGACGAGTCGGCCACCTTCGATCACCAGCACGCGGTCGGCGAGCACCAGCGCATCGAGCGGGTCGTGCGTCACGAGCAGCGCGGTCCGGTCGGCCAGCACCCTCGTGAGCAGCCGACGGAGCGCGGGCGCCGCGCCGATGTCGAGGGCCGACAACGGTTCGTCGAGAAGAAGAAGCGAAGGATCCGCGGCCAACGCCCGCGCAACACCCACCCGCTGGGCCTGGCCGCCCGACAGCGCTGCCGGGCGCCGCCCTCCCAGCTCGGCCGCATCCACTTCGGTGAGCCACTGCCGCGCCACCGCCCGGGCCTCCTGCCGCGATGCGCCCGTGCTCCGCGGCCCGAATGCCACGTTGTCGAGCACGCTCAGGTGCGGAAAGAGGAGTGCCTCCTGCGCGAGCAGCGCGACACCTCGGCGGTGGGGCTGAGTCCAGGCCCGCGAGCCGGCCGTTTCGTCGAAGAGTGTGCGGTCGTCGAGTCGGGCGTGACCCTGGTCGGCATGGACGAGCCCGGCCAGCAGACCGAGCAGGGTCGACTTGCCGGCGCCGTTCGGGCCAAGGACGGCGATCGTTTCGCCGGTTTTCACGCCGAAAGCGAGGTCGAAGCCTCGGGCGCTCACCCGGGCGTCGAAGTCGAGCGTCATCGGTCGGCTCCCGAGGGGCCGGCGGGCACGGAGCCGTTGCGGTAGGCGAGCCCTACCACGAAGACGGCGACGGCGACAAGCACGAGCGACAGCGCGACTGCCGTGTCGGGGTCGGTCTCGAGCTGCAGGTAGATCTCGAGAGGAAGGGTGCGCGTCGTTCCCTGCAGACTGCCGGCGAACGTCAGCGTGGCGCCGAATTCGCCGAGAGCGCGGGCGAACGACAGGATCGCCCCCGACACGAGCGCCGGAAGCAGCAACGGCAGCGTCACCCGCCGGAGCACGGTGGTCGGGGCTGCGCCGAGGGTGGCGGCGACCGCCTCGTAGCGCGCGCCCGCCGTGCGGATCGCCCCCTCCAGGCTGAGGATCAGGAAGGGGATGGCGACGAACGTCTGAGCCAGGATCACGGCCGTCGTCGAGAAGGCGATGTCGATGCCGAGAAACTGGAAGGTGCTGCCGAGGAGGCCGCGCCGCCCGAACGTGTAGAGCAGAGCGATGCCGCCGACCACGGGCGGAAGCACGAGCGGCAGCAGCACGAGCGACCGAGCAATGCGCTGCCCGGGGAAGGTCGCGCGGGCGAGCACGATCGCGATCGGCACACCGAACACGACGCAGAGCGCGGTGGCGGCAAGCGACGTTCGCAGGCTGAGCAGCAGTGCCGCGATCGACGAGTCGGACGTGATCAACGGAACGAAGTCGACCCAGTTCACTCGGCTGACGATGGCGACGAGCGGGAGCAGAACGAACGCCGCTCCTACCCCTGCGAGAACAGCGACCCATCGGGGAACGCCGGCCAGGTGCGCCCGGGTTCGCGTCATCCTCCGATTCTGGCCCATCCGCGCCCGCGGTATCGGGGCTGACCCGGTCAGGGCTGGCCGAAACCGGCCGCCGCGAGCACCTTCTGGCCCTCGGCCCCGGCGACGTACTTCACGAACGCGTCTGCCGCCGCTTTGTTGCTGGAGTCTTTGAGGGTGGCGATCGGGTAGGTGTTGACGGCCTCCTTCGAGTCGTCGAAGGTCACTCCGTCGACTTTGCCGTCAGCCCCCTTCACGTCGGTCACGTAGACGAGGCCCGCGTCGGCCTCGCCGGTCTCAACCTTGCTCAGCACCCCCGTCACCGCGGTCTCCTCGCTGACCGGCTTGAGAGTGACGCCGGTGGCAGCCTCGATCTTCTCGGTGGCCGCGCCGCACGGAACCGCCGACGCGCAGACGACGGTCTTCACACCCGACTTCGCCAGGTCTGTGAAGGTCGAGATGTTCTTCGGGTTGCCCGTCGGCACCGCGATTTCGAGGGTGTTCGTCGCGAAGTCCGTCGGGGTGCCCATAACGAGGTCGGCATCGGTGAGCTTCGTCATGTTGGCGGTGTCGGCCGAGGCGAACACGTCGGCCGGAGCACCCGACTGGATCTGCGTCACGAGCACCGAGGATCCGTTGAACGTCGTCTTCACGCTGACGCCCGGGTTGGCCTTCTCGAAGTCGCTCGCGAGCTGCGTGAAGGTCGCCGTGAGCGACGCCGCCCCGTAGACGGTGATGGAGCCCGAGAGAGCGCCCGACCCGGCGCTCGTCGAGGTCGTCGCGGCGGGGGTGTCGCTGGAGGAGCAGGCGGCGAGGCCGAGAGCGAGGGCGGCGGTCACGGACAGGAGGCCGGACGTACGGGCGAGGGGGCGCATGGGATGGCCTTTCGGATCCTTTAGTGTCGCGTTTGCGGCGCTAAACCCACTCTAGATGCGCTTTTGCGGTTTCTTTGCGACCGGGCCCGCGCTCATTCGGGGTGAGGTCGCGTGAATCGGCCAAGGTCGCACCGCCGCGGCGCGCGAGGTCGGCCGATTCGCAGGAGGTCGCTGCACCCCCACGCCGCCGTCGGCACGCTAGCGGGAGCGGCAACTGAGTCACTTTGGCCCTGGCAGCTACGTTAATCGCAGCGAAAGCATCAGGCTCTAGCCCCTCGAAGGAGAACCTCCATGAATTCGACTCCATCTGCTCCCACATCGGGCCCCTCTGAGTGGTCATTCCTGCTGCCGGGTGCGAGCACGGCCTGGCTGCAAGCCTGATGACGCTCCATCTCGCCGACTCGTGGGTGTGGGATTTCTGGCTCGTCGACGACGGCGCGGAGTACCACGCGTTCTTCCTCTACGCGTCAAGAGCGCTTCAGGATCCAGACGCCCGCCACCTGAGAGCGTCGGTCGGGCACGCGGTCTCGACCGACCTCCGCTCGTGGACCCGGGTCGCTGACGCTCTCGTGCACTCGGACGCCCCCGCGTTCGACGACGTGGCGACCTGGACGGGCTCGATCGTCAGGCACCCCGACGGCCGCTGGTTCCAGTTCTATACGGGCACCTCGATGCCGGGCGGCCGGAACGTGCAGACAGTCGGCTACGCCACCTCCGACGACCTGCTGACCTGGACGAAGAACCCGGCAAACCCCGTGCTGCGGGCCGACGAGCGCTGGCATCACCGGCTCGTCGACGGCGGCTGGGATCACGAGGCGTTCCGCGACCCGTGGGTCTTCGCCGACGGCGACGGCTGGACGATGTTCGTCACCGCACGAGCGGTCGGCGCCCGCGCGGGTGAGGGGGGCGGCGGAATCGTGGCTCGGGCGCACTCCACCGACCTCGAGCACTGGGAGGCGCTGCCGCCGCTGACGACGCCCGGGCACGGCTTCGAGCAGCTGGAGGTCGTGCAGACCTTCGCCCTCGACGGCCAAGCCTTCATCACGTTCTCCTGCCTCGCGCCCGAGCTGGCGGGACCGAGGCGCGAGACGACGGCGACCGGCGGCATCTGGGTGGCGCCCGGCGAGAGCCTCAGCGGGCCATTCGACCTCGGGGCCGCGCAGCTGCTCACCGACGACTCGCTCTACGTCGGTCGCGTCGTCGCCGAGCGCGAAACGGGCCGGCCGCTCTTCCTGGCGTTCCGACACAACGCGCCCGACGGCTCGTTCGTCGGCGACATCAGCGACCCGTTCGAGATCGGCGTGGTCGGCGGCGTCGTGCGCATCGAACCGTCACCAGTCGTGAACGGTGCCGTCGGCTAGGCGGTTGTAGGGCAGGTACGCCTTCTCGTAGGGGTACTTGCCCGCCGCGTCGACGTCGAGCGACACTCCGAGGCCCGGCTCGTCGCCGGGGTGCAGCATGCCGTCCGTCCAGGTGAAGGTCTGCTGGAACACCTCGTTCGTGGCGTCGCCGTGCTTCATGTACTCCTGGATGCCGAAGTTGTGGATCGCGAGCCCGAGGTGCATCGCCGCCGCCATGCCGACCGGCGAGATGTCGGTGGGCCCGTGCATGCCCGACTTGATCTGGTACTGCGAGGCGTAGTCGAGCACCTTCCGCAGGTGCGTGATGCCGCCGGTGTGCGTCACGGCGCTGCGGACGTAGTCGATCAGCTGCTCGCGGATGATCTGCTGGTAATCCCAGACCGTGTTGAAGATCTCGCCGATGGCCAATGGCGTCGTCGTGTGCTGGCGCACCAGGCGGAGCGCCTCAGGATTCTCGGCCGGGGTCACGTCTTCGAGCCAGAAGAGGTCGTAGGGCTCGAGCGACTTGCCGAGGCTCGCGGCCTGGATCGGCGTCATCCGGTGATGGCCGTCGTGCAGCAGCGGCAGCTCCGGGCCGAACTCGTTGCGGACGACCTCGAACACGGTCGGCACGTGGCGGAGGTACGACCGGGTGTCCCAGTCCTCCTCGTTCGGCAGAGCGCCGCGCTGGGCGGGCTCATGGTCGTAGCGCACGCCCTTATTGGCCTCGAAGGTGGCGTTCGAGGCGATGCCGTAGATCGACTTGAGCCCCGGCACGCCGGTCTGCACCCGAATGGCCTTGTAGCCCTGCTCCTGGTGCGAGCGGATCGAGTCGAACAGCTCGTCGGTCGTCTTGCCCGAGGCGTGACCGTAGGCGAGCAGACCGGTCCGCGACGCCCCGCCGAGCAGCTGGTAGAGCGGCATGCCGGCGGCCTTCGCCTTGATGTCCCACAGGGCGACGTCGACCGCGGCGATCGCGGCCATCGTCACCGGGCCCCGCCGCCAGTAGGCGCTTCGGTAGAGAAACTGCCAGGTGTCTTCGATGCGGCCGGCATCGCGGCCGATCAGAAGAGGCACGACATGTTCCGAGAGATAGGCCACGACGGCGAGCTCCCGGCCGTTCAAGGTCGCATCCCCGAGACCCGTGAGGCCGTCGTCGGTCGTCAGCTTGAGAGTGACGAAGTTGCGGTCGGGGCTGGTGACGATCACTTCGGCTTTGTCGATGATCACGGGAGAACTCCTTCGTTCTGGGTGGCGCGGGCGCACCATCGAGCCTAGGGGCGCCGGTCGCGCCTCGAGGGGCTGGTCAGAGCGAAGGATCCGCGGATCCTCGTGTGTGACCCGGCCGGCCCTACGCGCGCTGCGGCCGCCCGAGCACCCCTGCGCGCACCCCGAGCAGATACATCTGGCATCCCAGGCAGTAGCCGAAGACCGAGTTGAGGAACGCCGCGACGAACGCCAGAGCGGCGAAGAGCGGCACGGCCCAGGCGAGCCCGACGAGGCCGAGCACGACGCCGATGCCGGTGATGACGAGGCCGACCCCCTGGGCGAACGTCGGCGGCGTGGGCTCTTCGAGCTCGGTCGGTGCTGGTAGTCGGGGCCGAATGACGCGTCGGAAGAGGGCGCCGTAGGGATGTCGGCGGATGCCCGCGAAGGCCCCCCAGGCGAAGAGGAGGGCGATCGCCGTCAGCACGATCACGGCCGCCACGGACGCGCCGACGAGCGACAGGAAGATCGTCGCGAGGAGGAGGATCGCGGTGATCCCGGCCCCGAAGCGGGGTGAGCGCGGGTCGATGCCGGATCCTCGGTCAGTTGGCGTCATGGTCGTCTCCCAGTAGTCGAGCGAGTTCGGATTCGAGTTCGCGAGGTTTCGGCGGCCCGCCGATTCGTGCGCGAATGGCCCCGCGACGGTCGAGGATCAGCGTCGTCGGCGTCTGCAGAACGTTGTAGCGCGTCGCCACGTCGGGGGCCCGGGTGAGGTCGACGTCGATGTGCTCGACGCCCTCGTGCCGCGCGGCCTCGGCCGACAGCAGCCGCCTCGTCGCCGGGCAGTAGGTGCAGAACTCGGTCGAGAACTGCAGCAACGTGACGCGGTCGCCGAATGTCTCGGTCGTGCCGACGTCGGCGGGCCTGACGAGATCGCTCTCTCGGGTGTCGTCGTCACTCTCGGGTCGGCGACGCACCCGGCCGGTCGACCGCCGCCACGCCAGCCCGACGAGGGTCGCCAACGCGACCAGCGCGAGGAGCGCGACGAGAGCGAGGCCGGGAGTCATCGCCCGACGATAGGTCGTTTTTCTGGTGCTTGGCCCACATGACCGCGTGTGACGAAGGATCCAGCACTGGTTACGCTTGCGATATGAGCCGCTCCCCGATCGTTCTCTCGCCGGGTGCGTCCATGCCGGGCACCACGGTGCCGGCCACGTCGGGCCCGCGCACTCTGAGTTGCGCGTTCGGCGCGAACTGCGCCTGTGTCTTCGCGCCCAAGCCGGTCGCGGCGGATCCTGCGCTGGCGTCCACCGACGTCATCGACGTGGAGGTCGCGAAGCTGACCGACCTCGGCTACACCGTCGTCGAGGCGGGCCCCGACGAGGTACTGATGGAGCGCCGCATGGGCATCCCCTTCTGCTACAACCTCGGCCTGGTGGTCGTGACCGGGTTGCTCTGGCTCGCCTACTGGATTCCGCGCATCCGCCACCCGCGGTTCGACACCCGGCGCCTGACGCGCGCCGCCGACGGGTCGGTCGCCGTCGAGCGGGTAGTCGTCCGTCGCTAGCGCACCGCCACGCTGCGGTGCGGTGCTCAATGCCGCATCGCGCGTTGTCAACCCGTTCGGCCGCGAAGAGCCGATCGACCGTGACCGGGCCAGTGTCGAGGGATGAGCCAATACGACAAGAAGAATCCGATCACCCTCTACCCGGCCCCGCCGTTCCCGAAGCAGGAGCAGTCGTTGCCGGGCGCGGCCTGGAAGATGGATCCGAAGCCCGACCACGGTGAGGAGAGCTACGTCGGTCTCGGCCGCCTCAAAGGCTTCCGCGGTGTCGTCACCGGAGCCGATTCCGGCATCGGGCGGGCCGCCGCCATCGCCCTCTCTCGCGAGGGCGCCGACCTCGTTCTCTCGTACCTGCCCGACGAGCAGACCGACGCCGAGGAGGTCCGCGATCTCCTCGTCAGCGAGGGTCGCAAGGCGATCCTGGTGCCCGGCGACATCTCCGACGAGCAGTACTGCGCGGATCTCATCGAGACGGCCGTCCGCGAACTCGGCGGACTCGACACCCTCGTGATGGTCGCCGGCCGCATGGAGAGCAACGACGACATCCTGACCCTCACGACCGAGGCGATCGACTCGACCATCAAGACGAACGTGTACTCGCTCTTCTGGCTCTGCCAGGCGGCGATTCCGCACCTCGAACCAGGATCCAGCATTGTCACCACGGGCTCCATCCAGGGCGCCCAGCCCTCCCCCGACAAGATCGACTACGCCCTGACCAAGGGTGCGATCGGTGTCTTCACCGCGGCGCTAGCCCAGCAGCTCGCCCCTAAGGGCATTCGCGTGAACTCTGTGTCGCCCGGCCCCGTCTGGACTCCCCTGCAGCCAGGATCCGACGACGCCGAGACGGTGTCGACGTTCGGCGAGCAGGCCCCGTTCAAGCGTCCGGGTCAGCCGGCCGAGCTCGCTGCGGCGTATGTGCACCTCGTCAGCCCGGAGTCCAGCTACACCTCCGGTGCCACGATCACGATCGCGGGCGGCACTCCCGCGTTCTGAGTCATAGTGGCCGGGTCGGCCCCGGTCGAGATGTTCTGCGCCGCGTCGAGGTCGATGCCGCGCAGAACGTCTCCACCGGGGTCCGCTCCCCCCGCCCGGACACCCCGCCTAGAGGCGCGGCGCGAGAAGCGCGGTGATGACGTCGCGAAGCGGCCCCTCGAGGCCGTCAACCCCGGTGGAGGCCAAGGGCTCGAGACCCGTCGACGAGGCGCGGAGCAGGGCGATGCCGAGCATGGTCGACAGTGCGATCTGCGCTCGGAGCCGGAGGTCGTCACTCGAGACGTCTTCCTCGCTGCGCCCGGCCGCGACCGCCATCTGATCGGCGAAGTAGCGGAGCGTATTGAGGCGGATCGCGTCCGCCGTCTCGTCTCCGGACGACCGCAGGAGGAGCAGGAGCTGAAGCGAGCGGTCGCCGTTCGCTGGCCCCGCCACCTGCCGAGTGAGGGCCTCCACGAGATCGTCGAGCGTCGCCGTCGAGCCGTCGGACCGCCCCAGCTCTTCTCGGGCGTGGGCGAGGCAGGCTTCGAAGAGGCCCTCTTTCGACGAGAAGTAGCGGTTGATAAGCGCGACGTTGACCCCGGCGTCGGCGGCGATGTCGCGCACCCGGGTCGCCGAGTAGCCGTCCTGCGCGAATCGCCGACGAGCAGAGGAGAGAAGGAGTCGTCGGGTGTTGGCGGCGTCCCGCGACTTCCCTGTCGTGGCGTCTGCGTCGACGGCGTGCGGCGGTGCGTGCATCCTGGCTCCCTTGCGATTCTCCCCCACCGTACAGGTCGAGCCCAGAGCCTGTAAACAGCTGTTGACTTTAATCCGATTCTGGATAGAGTCGCTAAGTCATCACTTGTTTACATCGACTCGGAGCCTCATGTCGCACACCCTTCAGGAACCCGCCACCGGTTCCGTTCCCGTCACCCGCGGGCACAATCCGAACACGACTCTCCTGGTCGTCTACCTCGCACTCGGCGGCCTCGCGTACGCCGTCCTGCAGTCGCTCGTCGCACCGGCCCTCTCCACGATCGGCCGTGACCTCAACGCGTCGACGGCGAGCGTCAGTTGGATCATCACCGCGTACCTCTTGTCCGCCTCCGTGCTCACACCGATCTTCGCGAAGCTCGGCGACATGATGGGCAAGCGCAAGATCCTCATCGTCGTGATGAGCCTCCTGCTGATCGGAACGGTCGTCGCAGCCCTCGCCCCCAACCTCGGTGTTCTCATCGTGGCGCGCATCCTGCAGGGCGCTGCCGGCGCAGTACTGCCCCTCTCGATCGGTATCGTCCGCGACGAGCTCCCGAAAGAGCGGGTCAGCGTCACGATCGGCATCCTGTCGGGCATCTTCGGCATCGGAGCGGGCGTCGGCATCGTCGCGGCCGGCCCGATCGTGCAGAACCTCGACTATCACTGGCTGTTCTGGTTCCCTCTCGTGCTCATCGTCGTGGCCCTCGCGGGCATCATCTTCGGCATGAAGGAGTCGCCGATTCGCACACCCGGGCGACTCGACCTGGCGGGCACCGGGATCCTGACGGTCTCGCTGGTCTCGCTCCTCCTCGCCATCAGCGAGGGAGAGAGCTGGGGCTGGGGCGACGTCAAGACGATCGGCCTCCTCGCCCTCGGCGCCGTTGCACTCGTCGCCTTCGTGCTGGTCGAACTGCGCGTCACCAGCCCCCTGATCGACGTGCGGCTCTTCACGATCCGCGGCGTCTGGACGGCCCACGTCGTCGCGCTCGTCTTCGGCTTCGCGATGTACGGCACCTTCGTGCTCGTGCCGACCCTGCTGCAGCTGCCCACGTTCACCGGTTACGGCTTCGGCAAGACCGCCTCGGTCGCCGGCCTGTTCCTCCTGCCGACGGTCCTGATGCTCGTCGTTGTCTCGCCCCTCTCGGGCAGCATCGTCCGCAAGTACGGGCCGAAGCCCGCGCTGGTCATCGGCGCCGCCTTCTTGACCGCCGCGTTCGTCTTGCCGGCCATCTCGCACGCATACCTCTGGCAGATCCTGGCCTCGGGAATCATGACGGGTGCCGGCATCGGGTTCGGGCTCGCAGCCGCCTCGAACGCCGTCATCGAGAGCGTCCCCCTAGCTCAGACCGGCGAGGCGATCAGCGCCAACACGATCGCCCGCACCATCGGCTCGAGCGTCGGAACCGCCGTGATCGCGGCCCTGATCTCGTCACACACCCAGGTCTTCCCGCTTCCGACCGGCTCCATCGCTCTGCCCTCCGACGACACCTTCACGATCGGCTTCTGGACGTCTGCCGGCGTTGCCGTCCTGGCAATCATCATCGCGCTGATCGCTCCGTCGATGAAGAAGCGTGCTCACGACGCCCGCGCCCTCGGCGTCGAAGACACCGATGCGATCGTCACCGTGAAGTAGGTCGCGAACGGGCATCCTGGCGGGTCGCCAGAGACCGACTACCTCAGGATCCGGCGGTCCGCCCCCGCAGGATGCCCTCCGCCGCGGCCCGTGCGACGGCGAACGGCTCGGCGAAGGTCTCCATGCCGACCGTGACGAGGGCCCCCTCGTACAGCAGCATGAACAGCCGCGCCGTGTCGTCCGGGTCGGCGACCCGGGCGGCGCGGCAGAGCTCGGCGAAGACGTCGAGCATCCAGACCTTCTGGCCGGAGACCTCGGGGAACACCGGGTGGCCGTCGTGGCCGTCGCCGATCTCGGCGCGGGCATTGATGGCGCTGCACCCCTTCGGGCTGTTGTCGCTCATCCACGAGTTCGACGCGTCGAAGACCGCGAGCACCTGGTCGACACCGGGCTCGGGCACCCGAGCGAGGTTCGCGGCCACATGGTCGCGCCACCTCGCGTCGCGGTGCTGGAGATACGAGACGACCAGCGCCTCCTTCGAGCCGAAGCGGTCGTAGAGGGTCTTCTTCGTCACCCCCGCCTCGCTCGCGATCGTGTCGACGCCGATGGCGTGGATGCCGTGGTCGTAGAACAGGCGCGACGCCGCCTCGAGCACGCGGCGAGCGCCGGGGGTCAGCGCCGGGAGGTCGCGGACGGCGAGGAGCCTGTCGAGAGAACTGCGAGGGCCCTCGTCGACGGCGGTGGCGGATGATGGCATGCCCAAAGTCTACCGACCTGTATAGTCGGCGGCATGAGTAAACAGATCGGTGTACTTCGCGTCGGTGCCCTTCGTGTCGGAGTCACCGCACTGGCCTCGGCGGCGTTCGTCGCCTCGTGGAGCTCGGGCTTCATCATCGCCAAGGTGGCCACCGTCGACGTCGGCCTGACGACCCTGCTCGTCTGGCGATTCGCGCCACTGGCCATCGTCCTACTCGTCTTGACGGTCGCAACGGGGGGCTTTCGAGGTGTCACCCGCTCCGATCTGCGACACCAGGCCACGATCGGTCTGTTCGCCCAGTTCGGCTATTGCGTGTTCGTGTACGCCTCGGTCGGCACCGGGATCGCGACGGGCACGACCGCGCTGATCGACGCGATTCAGCCCCTGGTGGTCGCCACGCTGGTCGGCCCGCTGCTCGGGCTGCGAGTGCGCGGTGCGCAGTGGCTCGGTCTCGCGGTCGGCGCCATCGGCGTGGCCACGGTCGTCGGCTCGCAGCTCGGTGGGTCTTCTGCGCCGCCCATCGCGTACGGGCTCCCCGCCCTCGCCATGCTCTGCCTGATCGCCGGCACGTTCGTCGAGCGCCGGTCAGAATCCCGCCTCCCCGTCGTCACCACCCTGACGATTCACGTCGCGGTGACAGCCGCAGCCCTGATGGTCTTGGCGGCAGTGACCGGCACGTTGACTCCGCCGGCGAGCTCGACGTTCTGGCTCGCCGTGGCGCTCTCGGCGATCGTGCCGACCCTGATCGCGTACGGCCTCTACTGGTGGCTGCTTCGCCGAGTGGGCATCACGGCTCTGAACGCCCTGCTGTTCCTCGTGGCGCCGACCACCGCCCTCGCCGGCAACCTGCTGCTAGCCGAGCCGCTGACCGGCCTGACGCTGGTCGGGTTCGTGCCGTGCGCCGCGGGCGTGGCGCTCGTGCTGGCCAGCGAGGCCCGGGCAGCCCGTGCGGCTCGGGCAATGCAGGCGGCGCGGCCGGATCCTCGGCCCCTGTCGCACTGCGCTGATCAGCCGAGCAGCTCCACGCCGAAGCCCGCGACGACCGCCCTCACTTCGGCGAGGTAGCGCTGCGCCTGCTCGGTGAGGGGTATCGCCGAGTGGCCGATCCAGCCGATCTCGATTCGTTCGTCGACGTCGAGCGGCACGGCCACGATCTCGGGGTCGAGGTCGTCGCTGACGATGCCCGTCGAGATCGTGTAGCCGTTCAGGCCGATCATGAGGTTGAAGATCGTCGCGCGGTCAGAGACCCGGATCTCGCGCTTGCTCGACAGGGTGGAGAGGATCTCCTCGGCGAAATAGAAGGAGTTATTTGCGCCCTGATCGAAGGTGAGCCGCGGCAGGTCGGCGAGGTCGTCGAGGGTGGCACGCTCTCGGGAGGCCAGAGGGTTCTTGCGCGAGATGAAGATGTGCGGCTCGGCGACGAAGAGGGGGTGGAAGAGGAGCCCGGAGTCGCGGAGCAGCTTGTCGATGACGTTCCGGTTGAAGTCGTTTCGGTAGAGGATGCCCAACTCGCTGCGGAGCGTGCGGACGTCTTCGATGATGTCCCAGGTGCGGGTCTCTCGAAGCGAGAATTCGTACTCCGCCGCCTCGGTCTCTTTGACCATCCGCACGAACGCGTCGACCGCGAACGAGTAGTGCTGCGTCGACACCCCGAGCAGGCGTCGCGACGGCGGCCGTCCGAGGTAGCGCTGCTCGAGCAGCGCCACCTGCTCGACGACCTGCCGGGCGTACCCGAGAAACTCGGCACCGTCTGTGGTCAGCGTGACTCCGCGAGCCGAGCGGAGGAGCAGCGAGCGGCCCACCCGGGTCTCGAGGTCTTTCATCGCCGCCGACATCGTTGGCTGTGCGACGTAGAGCACATCGGCGGCCGCCGTGATCGACTCTTCCGCGGCGACCTCGATGAAGTACAGGAGCTGTTGCAGCGTGATTCCGCTCGTCCGTCGGGCCATAGCAAGAGCCTATAGGTAGGCATAGCAGCGCCGAATTACCTGATACCCGCGCCGAAGCACCACGATGGCTGTACCGACATTCACCAGGCCATCCCCGGCCGATCAGCTACCGGATTGGCCGCTCATGGCGAACGACTTTACGTTCAACATCACCACCACCCGTTTTGACGAGAACTACGCGCCGTCCGAGACCTCGCGGGCCACCACGAACTTCGCGAACCTGGCTCGGGGTGAGTACCGTCAACAGAACCTCCGCAACGCCCTGACGATGATCGACCGGCGGTTCAACAATCTCGCGCACTGGGACAACCCCGGCGGCGACCGGTACACCGTCGAGCTCGATATCGTCACCGCCGAGCTGCAGTTCAGCGCGGGCGGCGAAGACCGGGTGTTCCCGCTTCTCGAGGTGCTCGACATCCACATCGTCGACACGCAGACCGGCGTGCGCCATCAGGGCATCGTGGGCAACAACTTCTCGTCGTACGTGCGCGACTTCGACTTCAGCGTGCTTCTACCCGAAGTCAACCGCGACGCGACCGAGTTCATTGTGCCCGACGACTTCGGCGCCCTCCACGGCAAGCTCTTCCAGCACTTTCTCGACTCCGCCGTCTACAAGGAGCGCTTCCCGATGACGCCGGTGATCTGCATCAGCGTCTCGACCAGCAAGACGTACAGCCGCACCTCGAACTCGCACCCGATCCTCGGCGTCGAATACCGCCAAGACGACTACTCGATGACCGACACGTACTTCGGGCGGATGGGCTTGCAGGTGCGGTACTTCATGCCGCCGGGAGCCGTGGCGCCGCTCGCGTTCTATCACCGCGGCGACCTGCTGAACGACTACACGACCCTGCAGCTCATCGGCACGATCAGCACGATGGAGACGTTCCAGAAGATCTATCGGCCCGAGATCTACAACGCGAACTCCGCCGCCGCCGGCGTCTACCGACCGACCCTCGAGCAGCACGACTTCTCGCGCACCGAGATCTCGTACGACCGCGCGGAGCGCAACCAGCTCGCGATCACCCAGGGCAAGTTCACGGAGGAGCACTTCGTGAAGCCGCACCGAGAGGTGCTCGAGCACTGGGCCGCCAACTACCCCGTTCCTACTCGATGACCGCCGGAGGATCCTCGTCCATGAACACTCTTCTGCCCACCTCCCCGGTCGGCAGCCTGCCGAAGCCGTCCTGGCTCGCCGAGCCGGGCTCTCTCTGGTCGCCCTGGAAGCTCGAGGGTGAGGCGCTGGTCGAGGGCAAGAGAGATGCCCTCCGCATCTCCGTCCAGGAGCAGAGCCGTCTCGGCATCGACATCATCAGCGATGGGGAGCAGACCCGTGAGCACTTCGTCACCACGTTCATCGAGCACCTCACCGGCGTCGACTTCGAGAACCGCGAAACCGTGAGGATCCGAGACCGGTACGACGCGAGCGTGCCCACCGTCGTGGGTGCTGTGAGTCGCGAAAGGCCCGTGTTCGTCGACGATGCGAAGTTCCTCCGCCAGCAGACCGATCAGCCGATCAAGTGGGCTCTGCCCGGCCCGATGACCATGATCGACACCCTCTCCGACCGCCACTACAAGAGTCGCGAGAAGCTGGCGTGGGAGTTCGCCACAATCCTCAACCAGGAGGCTCGCGAGCTCGAGGCCGCCGGCGTCGACATCATCCAGTTCGACGAGCCCGCCTTCAACGTCTTCCACGACGAGGTGCAGGACTGGGGCGTGGCCACGCTCGAGCGGGCGACCGAGGGCCTCCGTGCCGAGACTGTCGTGCACATTTGCTACGGCTACGGCATTAAAGCGAACAACGACTGGAAGGCGACCCTCGGCGAGGAGTGGCGGCAGTACGAGAAGTCGTTCCCCCTGCTGCAGCAGTCCAGCATCGACACGATCTCGCTCGAATCGCACCACTCGCACGTTCCGGTCGACCTCGTCGAGCTCCTGCGCGGCAAGAAGGTCATGCTCGGGGCCATCGACGTGGCGAGCGACACCGTCGAGACCCCGGAGGAGGTCGCCGACACCCTGCGCACAGCGCTCCAGTATGTCGATGCCGACAAGCTCATCCCCAGCACCAACTGCGGCATGGCGCCGATGACTCGGGGCGTCGCGCTCGGCAAGCTGGCTGCGCTCAAGGCGGGTGCTGACGTCGTTCGTGGGGAGCTGGTGGCTGCGCCGTAGCGGCACAGCCACCGAATGAGTTCTTGTCCCGTCGGGCGCCGTCCGTTTCTCTGCTGGAAGGCTGCCTATTCGTCGCGCGCTTGATGCAAGTCGACCAAGCCCGAGAGCGTCCTGAACAGGGCATGGACTGTTGCGCGGTCAACTCCTACACGAGTGGCGAACTCCCAATCGTCGAGAGCCTCCATGGTCTCGTTCAAACAGCTCATGATCGTGTAGACGTCGTCTTCGTCTAACTCGAGATGCATCTTGTCAGAGGCCATCTGGTGCCTTCTTACCGTCCGAACATTGCTTTGACGTCGTCATATCTCCGAAGGCGTCCCTTCTGTGACCTCTCCGAGCACTTCCCGCAGCTCGCGGCAAAGCCGGTGAAGGTGACCGAGGGCGGTCGTTCTTTGCGAGTCGTCGGGCGTCGCGTAGATGACAGATTCGAGATCTTCGACGGCGGTCTCTAGCGAATGAGCGAGAGCGCGCTGCTCGAAAGTGAGCTGGTCTGATGCCTGGGAGAACCGGGATTGGGTATCTTCCAGCGGCCCTCCTGAGCGCTCGAAGCGCTCGATCTCCCGCAAGACCGTCAGCAGGGTCTGCCTGTCCGACTCGATCACTTCGTTCTCACCCTCACCCCTAAAAATCCCGGCAGGAGATTGACGGTTACGTGTCGAATCTGCGAAGTGCCCCTGGAGGGACTCGAACCCCCAACCCTTTCCTTAGGACGGAACTGCTCTTCCATTGAGCTACAGAGGCTGACGACACCAGCCTAACCGACCTCGGATCCTGAGTTCCTGCCCGCCCGCACCCCCGCGCGGCCGAATCATCCGGCCGCACGGTGGTTCGGGAGACCCCTAGGGGGTGCGAGTCACGCTCAGCGCCGTCGCACCCCCGCGAGCAAGCCGCGACCCCGCGAACCCGCAACCTAAGCAGCAACCGCCAGATACTCGTCCCACACCGCTTGCGGCTGCTCGACCCCGCGCACGACCCATCCGACCCCGTGCGGCGCCTTCGGCTGCCAGCGCAGCGACCAGCCCATCTCGAGCGGCGTGCGGTTGCTCTTGAGGTTGTTGCAGCGGAGGCAGCAGGCGACGAGGTTCTCCCACGAGTCTTGCCCGCCGCGCGACCGGGGCTGCACGTGGTCGATCGTGGTCGCGGTCTTGCCGCAGTACGCGCAGTGGTGCGAATCTCGCCGCAACACTCCGCGGCGCGACACGGGGATCTGCCGGGTGTGCGGCAACCGCACGTACCGGGTCAACACGATCACCGACGGGCGATCGAAGGTGAATGTCGCTCCGAGCACCGGGTGTTCCGCGTCGGCCGCCAGCACGGTGGCTTTCTGGCTCATGACGAGCACGAGTGCTCTGCGGAACGACACGACGGCGAGGGGCTCGTAGCCGGCATTGAGGACGAGAGTGCGCATTGCTTCCCTTTCGAAACGGCCTGGACGGCTTCCAGGCATTCGATGCAGACAGCTCGGGGCTTACCGGTCGGGAGACGAAAAAAGCACCGTCGAAAGACGATGCTTCACACGCGGGCGCCGGGGCGCACACCGAAATGGTGCACGTTCCGGCGGGTGGTCCGTATGGCACGGGTCAGCAACGCACCCATGGTGCGGGAGGCTGCTGGTCGTGACACGGGGATCTCCGTAACGGCTCGTCGAACTGCGTGCGCTCAGATTACGTCACGACGCCCGCGAGACCTAGACCCTCCAGCAATGCTTAACACGGAGTTCACGACCCCAAAACCCAAGGATCCGCTCCGCCGCCTCACCCCCACCCCGCTCGTCGCCCCCGCGTCGCTCCCCCACCCGGCAACCTCGCCCCGCCGCACTTGACTCCAGAGTCAATTACGCGTTTCAACTGTCCCCTCCCCTACGCCCGACCGCAGACGCATCAGAACCCACAAACCAGCAGCACCCCACAAACAGCAAGCCCCGCTCCACACGGGAGCGGGGCCAGCAGTAGCAGCAGAAGTGCGGCCTACTTGATGCCGAGGCGCACGAAGTGCACGTCGCTCGTCCAGAGCGGGCGGACGCTGACTGCGCCGCCGGGCTTCGGAGCGTCGAGGATCATGCCGTTGCCGGCGTAGAACCCGTCGTGAGAGCCGTCGTTGAGCACGACGATGTCGCCGGGCTCGGCGTCGGCCTGCGAGATGATCGTGCCGGCAGCGGACTGCGCGGGCACCGAGTGGGCCAGCGAGATGCCGTACTGCGCGTACACGTACATGACGAAGCCGGAGCAGTCGAAGCCGGACGGGGTCGCCCCGCCGAAAACGTAGGGCGTGCCGACGTACTGCAGGGCCGTCTGGTAGACCGCTGCCAGGCTGAAGGCGGGGTGGGCGGGCGACGCGAGGTAGTCGGCGGCCGTCTTTCCCGTGTACGCGGTGCTGGCGGCGAAGGAGGCGCGCTCGGCGGTCGCAGCGGTGGCCTGCGTGTCGGTCAGGGTCGACGCGGTCGACGTGGTCGCGGTCTGAACGACCGGTGCGGCGACGACGGGCGCGGTGGCCGTGTAGCTATCGCGGCTGGTGCTGGCGGCGGTCACGCCGGAGGCGACCGTGGCTGACTGCGATCCGGTGGAGAGCTCGGAGCTCAAAGCCGAGGTCGAAGCGTCGACAGACGAACCGGCGACCGGGCTCGCGGTCTGGGCGAAGGCCGGAATGGCCATGGTGCCCATGAGTCCGGCAACGAGGGTCAGGGCCCCGACCGAGACGATTCCGCGCTTGACCGATCCGGCCTTGAAGGAGCGACCGCTGGCACAATTCCGTGCGGCTGCCTCATCGGCGGCGCGAGCGGCGCGACGTGTCGTGGGTGCGACGGCGGCGGTGCTCGTGACGGTGTCGATGGGACCGGTGCGGATCGGGTCGGTGCGGGGGGTCGACCGACGTGTGGCTACCGAGGTCGATTGGGTGGTCGTAGTGATGCCAGTGCTCAAGAGGGGGGCTCTCCTGCGTCTCGACGCTGTTCCGGGCAAAGCGGTGGCTACCCGGGTCAGACGACCCATCCGTTCGTTGGATCAACGACTAGCGGCAAGAGATGGGGATCGAGACGTCTTGCCACGGGTCCGGCAACCGGCTTCCTGGTTGTTTGGACTTGGCGAGCGTACCCGAGTACGACCCCGGTGTCATCCTGGAGGAGGACTTTTGTAACGAAAGGGTAAACGAACGGGGCGAAAGTCAGACGCTGAGGTAGATGTGCGCCGCGACGTCGTTGGCCAGCTCGAGCGCCTCGTCGTACCCCTCCACGTGCACGCGAACGTACGATCCCGCCTGTGAGATGGTCGCCGTCTTGCCTGGCTGTACCCCACTGTCGTGCAGCTGCTGCAAGAACTCCGGCTCGAACTGGACCGGCTCGGCGAGGCGCCGGATCGTTCCTGACTTTCCGCTGGGATTCTGCGCCGCCACGTCGACGATCGAGATCACGCCGTCCATGAACCGGCCCGCGGGCGAGTCGCCGAGCTCGTCGAGCCCCGGGATCGGGTTGCCGTACGGCGACTCCGTCGGGTGGTCGAGCATCTCAAGCAGTCGGCGCTCGACCTGCTCGCTCATCACGTGCTCCCAGCGGCAGGCCTCGTCGTGAACGAACGCCCAGTCGAGACCGATGACGTCGGCGAGGAGGCGCTCGGCGAGACGGTGCTTGCGGATCACGTGGGTGGCCTTGGTGCGCCCCTGCGTGGTCAGTTCGAGGTGGCGGTCGCCGGTTACGACGACCAGGCCGTCGCGCTCCATGCGGGCGACGGTCTGCGAAACCGTCGGGCCGGAGTGGCCGAGTCGCTCCGAGATCCGCGCGCGAAGAGGAACGATGTTCTCCTCTTCGAGATCGAGGATCGTCCGAAGGTACATCTCTGTGGTGTCGACAAGATCAGTCAACGGTGCCTCCCCGATAACGCAATTTTCACCAAGACTACTGCTCGCACCTTATGGGCCGGATCACCTGGGCGTCCTCTGATGGTGAACTTCCCGTGTAGCGGCCCTGGATACGATCGACCGCATGGCCGACACCCACACCCCCTCCGACATCACGATCCCCCGCGACCTCCTCCCGACCGACGGTCGCTTCGGTTGCGGCCCCTCGAAGATCCGCGGCGCTCAGCTCGAGCACCTCGTGACGGCGGGCTCCACCATCCTCGGCACGTCGCACCGGCAGGCGCCGGTCAAAGACCTGGTGGGCAGGATCCGGGCCGACCTCTCTACGCTCTTCGCCCTCCCCGACGGCTACGAGGTGGTCCTCGGCGACGGTGGCTCGACCGCGTTCTGGGATGCCGCGTCGTTCGGCCTCATCGAGAAGCGTGCCGAGAATCTCTCCTTCGGCGAGTTCGGCTCGAAGTTCGCCAAGGCCGCCGGCGCCCCCTGGCTCGACGCGCCCCGGGTCATCACCGCGCCGGGCGGCTCGCGCGCCGAGGTCGAGGTCGAGGCGGGCATCGATGTCTATGCCTGGCCGCACAACGAGACCTCGACCGGCGTCATGGCCCCCGTGAAGCGTGTGCACGGCGACCCGGGCGCCCTCACCGTGATCGACGCAACCAGCGCGGCCGGTGGAGCGGCCTTCGACGCCGCCGAGGCCGACGTCTACTACTTCGCCCCCCAGAAGAACTTTGCGTCCGACGGCGGCCTCTGGTTCGCGCTCATGTCACCCGCCGCCATCGAGCGCGTCGAGCGCATCGCCGCGTCCGACCGCTACATCCCCGAGTTCCTCAGCCTGAAGAACGCGGTCGACAACTCACGGCTGAACCAGACGCTCAACACGCCCGCCCTGACGACGCTCCTTCTTCTCGAAGACCAGACCCGGTGGATCCTCGACAATGGCGGCCTCTCGTGGGCCGACGCCCGCACGAAAGAGTCGTCGGGAGCCCTCTACGACTGGGCCACCACCTCCGACTACGCGACGCCGTTCGTCGTCGACCCCGAGCACCGCTCACAGGTCGTCGCGACGATCGACTTCGACGACTCGATCGACGCGGCCCTCGTCGCGAAGGTGCTCCGCGCCAACGGCATCATCGACACCGAGCCGTATCGCAAGCTCGGCCGCAACCAGCTCCGCGTCGCGACGTTCACGGCGATCGAGCCCGACGACGTCCGCCAGCTCATCCGGTCCATCGAGTTCGTGGTCGCCGCCCTCGCTGCCTGACGCCGCCCCCCTCCGAATTTGAAGGAGAAACTCGCACCTCGGGCCCAGAATTCAAGGATCCGACGGCTCAGTCCCACAAATCTCCTTCGAATTCGGTAGCGCTCCACCTCGAGTGCACGAAAACAGCCCCTCGGCCGAAGCCGGGGGGCGGTTTTCGTGCACTCGGTCAGCGTCTAGGAGCGCGCGACGTCGTCATCCTCGTCGTCGCCGTCCGACCCGTCGAGGCCAGCGGCTTCGGCCGCCTCCTCGACGTCGACGCCGTCGAACTCGCGGCGGAGGCCGTCGCGGGCCTTGCGGGGCGAGTTCTCGTCGTAGTCGTCGTCATCATCGTCAGAGTCGTCATCGTCCGACTCATCGTCATCGTCGTCGTCCGAGTCGTCTTCGTCCGACTCATCGTCGTCGTCGTCGTCCGACTCATCGTCGTCATCCGACTCGTCGTCGTCCGACTCGTCGTCGTCTTCCGACAACGCACCCTGCGCGGCCTCGTACTCCGCGAGGCGCTCGACCCACGGCACCCAGTCGGGTGCGAGCAGGGAGGTGTCGCCCGGCAGCAGTTCGGTCTCGAGCACCGAGGGCTCCTCGTCGCCGACGACAGCGATGCTGACCGTCCACAACCAGCCCGGGTAGCCCGGAAGCGTGTTCGCGAAGCGGACCGTCGAGACGCCTTCGCCCTCGTCGACCACTTCGAGCGGTTCGCCGATCGTGTCGTCGCGGGTGATCTCGAGGAGCGCCTCCCGAGCCAGCGAGTAGAGGTCTGCCGCGTCAGCCATCGAGTTGGTCCGCGATCTTCCGCAGCACGGCGGCGACCTGCGCGCCATTTTCGGGGTAGCGGCCGCGGCGGAGGCGGTTGCCGACTCCATCGAGCATTTTGACGACGTCTTCGACGATCACGGCCATGTCTTCGGCCGAGCGACGGTTGCGCTCGACGAGGCTCGGCGCCTTCTCGAGCACACGCACCGAGAGCGCCTGGGCGCCCTTCTTGCCGTCGGCGATGCCGAACTCGAGCCGGGAGCCGGCCTTGATCCCGGTCGTGCCGGCGGGCAGAGACGACGCATGGAGGAAGACTTCTTGGCCGTCATCGCTCGCGATGAAGCCGAAGCCCTTCTCTTCGTCGTAGAACTTGACCTTGCCGGTGGGCATGACTGAACTCCTAGGTAGTGGGGCCCGACAAGCATACGGGCCCACGGCCAGCCGCGCCCCGACTACGCTGAGCACCGTGGCACAGAAGAAGCAGGTCGTGAACGCTCCCGACGGAATCCGTCGAGCCGAGCGTGTCCTCGTGTACGCCGCGATCACCGTCGCGGTCTTCTCCGCAGTCTGCATCGCCATCTACCTCATCGGTGGCGCAGCTCACGTGACAAGCGCGAGTGGCATTTGGCCGGCGATCGCCGTGCTGCCCGTTCTCGGATTCCCGATCGCGATCCTGCTCATCATCGCGTTCGTCATCGTCAGCGCGATTCGCCGTCAACGCGAGACCCGGGGCGACACACGCTGACCGGCGGCCGCCAGAGCACCGGGGCAGAGGCGCCCCGTGGCTAGCGCCCTCGACCTCGCCGGCGTGCTCCGCGCCCTCGACGCCGAAACCCTCCGGGCTCGACTCCTTGGCCGCGCCGTGCCGCGACCGAACACGGTCAAAGACGCCTTCGACCTCGCCGAGACCCTGCTCGACAGGGCATCACTGCGCGACGTGCTGAGTCGCCTCGACCGTGTGTCGCTGATCGCTTTGCGCACAACGGCGACCGCTGCCGACGCCGCGCTGGTCATCGAGCGAGCCGAAGCCGCCTTCGATCTGTCGACGGACGAGGTCGAAGCGGCCCTCGCCCGACTCTCCGAGCGCCTGCTCGTCCTCCTGTCGACCGACGGCGCCGACAGCTCCGACAGCACCGACGGCACAGACGCCACCACCGGCACAGACGGCACCGGCTCAGCAGCCACCGCACGCACGACCGCAGCACCCACCGCCACCGCCTTCGACACCGTCACCGAGGCCCTCGACGACGACCCACTGCTCACGCTCGCCCGCCTCGCCGGCATCCGTCCGCCTGTCGTGCTCGAGGCTGTCGAGCAGCTCGACGACGAGGCGAAGGCTGCACACGATACGGCGAGCGCCGAGCGTCTCTACGCGATCGTCGTGGAGGTCGCCGAGATCGTCCGCGCCGTGACCGACGCTCCGGCGCGCGAGCTCGCTCGGGGCGGCCTGGCCCTTCCCGAGAGCCGGCGCCTCGCCGAGGCTGCTCGGATCGATGTCGACGACGTGGCACCGATCCTCGTGGCGGCCCGGGCCGCGTCCCTGGTCGAGCTCGGCCCCGAGGGCTGGATTCCCGGCCCGAACGCCGAGGCGTGGCTCCTCTCGACCTGGGCCGACCGCTGGGCCTCGCTCGTGTCGGCCTGGCTCGACGCGCTGCCCGCCGAGGTGCGCACCGTCCTGGCGCAGCGCAGCTCGACGTCGTGGGGCGAACCGCTCCGCACGTTCAGCGAGTGGCTGTTCCCCGCCGGCGGCTCGTGGGTCGCCGAGCGCCTTGATGCCTTCGCTCGGGCGGCCGAGCTCTTCGGCCTGACCTCGGGGTCGCGCCCGACCTCCGCCGCCGTCGCGCTGCTCGGCGATGGGGTCGAGGCCGCCACGGAGATCGTCCGGGCCCTCCTCCCCCAGCCCATCGACCAGGTGTATCTGCAGCACGATCTGACCGTCGTCGCTCCCGGCCCTCTCGCGCCCGACCTCGACGCTCGTCTGCGCCTGATCGCCGATGTCGAGAGCGCGGGCCTCGCGGCGACGTATCGAGTCACCGAGACCAGGATCCAGGCCGCCCTCAGCTCGGGCGAGACCGCCGACAGCCTCCGCGAGTTCCTCACCTCCCTGTCCTCTACCGGCGTCCCCCAGCCGGTCGACTACCTGCTCACCGAGACGGCAGACCGCCACGGACGCTATCGGGTGGCTGATCTCGGGGCCGCCGACCTGGATCCTCAGGCGACATCGTTCGGTGCTGTCAGCCAGCTTCGCGCCGACGATCCGGCCCTTCTCGACACCGCCCAGGTCGATCAGGCGCTCCGGCCGATCGGCCTGTTCCGGGCGGGCCCTCTCGTGATGCTGAGCCGGTTCGACGCGGAGACGGTCTACTGGGCTCTGCTCGACGAGCGCTATCCCGTTCTGCTCGAAGACGCCGATCGTCGACCGACCAGGCCGCCGCTCCGCCGCCGCCCGCGGCGGTCCGCCCCGCCGGTTGGCGTCGATCCGCTCGTCGCTCTCGTAGAGCGCGTGCAGGCATCCTCCGGCACCGATGACGACACCGAGCGGGCGTGGATCTCCCGCCAGCTCGACTCAGCCGCCCACGCTCGGTTGACGGTCTTGATCACCCTCGCGCATGCCGACGGCACGACGAGCCAGCTGACGATGGAGCCGACCGGCGTCGGTGGAGGCCGGGTGCGCGGGCGCGACCGCAAGTCCGACATCGAGCGCACGCTGCCCCTGTCGAGCATCGTCGCCGTCGCTACTCCGCCCGCCTGATCGAGGCTCCGGCGCAACCCGGAACCGCTCACAGCCCCCGCGCATAGACTGACCGGTTATGCCAGGCCCGTTGATCGTCCAGAGCGACCGCACCGTCCTCCTCGAGGTCGCCCACCCCGATGCGGAGGACGCCCGACACGACCTTTCGGTGTTCGCCGAGCTCGAGCGCGCACCCGAGCACGTGCACACCTACCGCATCACGCGCCTCGGTTTGTGGAACGCCCGCGCCGCCGGCCACTCCGCCGACGACATGCTCGCGACCCTCGACAAATACTCGAAGTTTCCGGTGCCGCAGAGCGTCTCGGTCGACATCGCCGAGACCGTCGCCCGGTACGGCCGCATCGTCATCGAGCGCGACGGCGATCAACTTCTGCTTCGCGGCACCGACAAGGCCGTCTTGAGCGAGGTCACCCGCGCGAAGAAGATCGGCGAACTGCTCGGCGTCAAGCGGGCCGACGATCTGTGGGAGCTCCTGCCATGGGCTCGCGGCGAGGTGAAGCAGCAGCTCATCAAGCTCGGCTGGCCCGCCGAAGACCACGCCGGCTACACCCCGGGCACCCCGCACGCCATCGATCTCGACACTTCCGAGTGGAACCTCCGCGACTACCAGCAAAAGGCGGTCGACAACTTCTTCGAAGGAGGCTCGGGCGTCGTCGTGCTCCCCTGTGGTGCCGGCAAGACTCTGGTCGGCGCCGGTGCCATGGCGCAGGCGAAGACCAACACGCTGATCCTCGTGACCAACACGGTCTCGGCTCGCCAGTGGCGCGACGAGCTCCTCAAGCGCACGTCACTCACCGAAGACGAGATCGGCGAGTACTCGGGCGCGGTCAAAGAGATCAAGCCCGTGACCATCGCGACGTACCAGATCCTCACCGCGCGCCGGGCGGGCAAGTACACCCACCTGTCGCTGCTCGACGCTCTCGACTGGGGCCTCGTGGTCTACGACGAGGTGCACCTCCTTCCGGCGCCCGTCTTCAAGCTGACGGCCGAGCTGCAGGCACGGCGGCGCCTCGGCCTCACCGCGACGCTCGTCCGTGAAGACGGCCGCGAGGGCGACGTCTTCAGCCTCATCGGCCCGAAGCGCTTCGACGCCCCCTGGAAAGAGATCGAGGCCCAGGGCTTCATCTCGCCGGCCAACTGCTACGAGGTGCGCGTCGACCTCCCCCAAGAGGAGCGCCTCCAGTACGCCGCCTCCCCCGACGAAGAGCGCTACCGGCTCGCCGCGACGGCGCCCGTCAAGATGAACGTCGTCCGCCAGCTCGTCGACAAGCACGAGGGCGAGCAGATCCTCGTCATCGGGCAGTATCTCGACCAGATCGACGAGCTCGCCGAAGCCCTGAACGCTCCCAAGCTGACGGGGTCGACACCCGTCGACGAGCGCCAGCGTCTCTTCCAGGCCTTCCGCGATGGCGAGGTCAAGGTGCTGGTGGTGTCGAAGGTGGCCAACTTCTCCGTCGATCTGCCGGAGGCGACGGTCGCAATTCAGGTCTCAGGATCCTACGGCTCGCGTCAAGAAGAAGCGCAGCGGTTGGGCAGGCTTTTGCGCCCCAAGAAGTCCGGCATCCCCGCGTCGTTCTACACGCTGGTCAGCCGCGACACGGTCGATCAGGATTTCGCTCAGAACCGCCAGCGGTTCCTCGCCGAGCAGGGCTACAGCTACACGATCCTCGATTCGCCGGCCCTGGCCGCCTGAGCCGGGCTGAGCACCAGCGCGCAGACATAGCGCGCACGCCCAGCTCTCAGCAAACGCTTAGACGGCGCGCAGATACTTGACCCATGAGCGATGGCCCCAAGATCCTGATCGTCGACGACGAGCCCAACATCCGCGACCTCCTGACCACGAGCCTCCGGTTCGCCGGCTTCGCCGTGCGTGCCGTCGGCAACGGCGCTCAGGCGATCTCCGCGGTCCTCGAAGAGGAGCCCGACCTCATCATCCTCGACGTGATGCTGCCCGACATGAACGGGTTCGGCGTCACCAAGCGACTCCGCTCCTCCGGCTACACGTCGCCGATCCTCTTCCTCACCGCCAAAGACGACACCGAAGACAAGATCACGGGTCTCACGGTCGGTGGCGACGACTACGTCACGAAGCCGTTTAGCCTCGACGAGATCGTCGCGCGCATCAAGGCCATCCTGCGTCGCACCATGAACGAAGACGAAGACGCGATCATCCGCGCCGGCGAGTTGACCATGGATCAAGACACGCACGAGGTCACCATCGGCGAGACGGCCATCGAGCTCAGCCCGACCGAGTTCAAGCTGCTCCGCTACCTCATGCTCAACCCCAACCGGGTGCTGTCGAAGGCGCAGATCCTCGACCACGTGTGGGAGTACGACTTCAACGGCGACGCGGGCATCGTCGAGAGCTACATCTCGTACCTCCGCCGCAAGCTCGACCAGTTCTCGGCCGAGCCGATCATCCAGACCAAGCGTGGCTTCGGCTACATGCTGAAGGCCGCCAAGGTCTAAACCGCCTCACACAAGAACGCCGTGACCCTTTCCGGGTCACGGCGTTCGTGCATTCCGGTCGTGCTTAGGCTGCCTTCGCGCCGTCCAGGTAACCGTTCGGGTTCAAGACGTACTTGGTCGCCGAGCCGGCGTCGAACTCCTTGTAGCCGCGCGGGGCGTCCTCGAGGCTGATCGCCTTGGCGTTTACGTTGTCGGCGATGTGCACCCGGTCGTGCAGGATCGCCTGCATCAGCCCGTGGTTGTACTTCATCACCGGGCACTGGCCCGTGGTGAACGACAGCGACTTGGCCCATCCGGTTCCGAGCGACAGCGACAAGGATCCCTTCTGGGCCGCTTCGTCAGCGGCGCCCGGGTCGCCGGTGACGTACAGCCCCGGGATTCCCATCGCCCCACCGGCCGCGGTGATGTCCATGAGCGAGTTGAGCACGGTGGCCGGCGCTTCCTTAGCGTCGTGGCCGTGCCCCTTCGCCTCGAACCCGACGGCGTCGACTGCACAGTCGACCTCGGGAATGCCGAGGATCTGCTCGATCTGCTCGGCCGGCCCACCCTTCGAAAGGTCGACCGTCTCGCAGCCGAAGCTCCGCGCCTGCGCCAGACGGCCCTCGTTCATGTCGCCGACGATCACGGCCGCCGCGCCGAGAAGGAGCGCGCTGGTCGCGGCAGCAAGGCCCACCGGGCCTGCACCGGCCACGTACACCGTCGAGCCGACGCCCACGCCTGCGGTCACGGCCCCGTGGAATCCAGTCGGGAAGATGTCCGACAGCATCGTCAGATCCATGATCTTCTCAAGCGCCTGGTCTTTGTCGGGGAAGCGCAGGAGGTTCCAGTCGGCGTACGGCACCAGCACGAACTCGGCCTGGCCACCGACCCATCCGCCCATGTCGACGTAGCCGTAGGCACTTCCGGGGCGATCCGGGTTGACGTTCAGGCAGATCCCGGTCTTGCGCTCCTTGCAGTTCTTACAGCGACCGCACGAGATGTTGAACGGCACCGACACGAGGTCGCCGACCTTGATGAACTCGACGTCGGGCCCGACCTCGACCACTTCGCCGGTGATCTCGTGACCCAGCACCAGATTGGTGGGAGCGGTTGTCCGACCGCGGACCATGTGCTGATCGGAACCGCAGATGTTGGTGGCGACCGTCTTGAGGATCGCCCCGTGCTTGACCTGCCTGCCGACGTTGGCGGGATTGACCCCCGGGCCGTCTTTCAGCTCGAATGTCGGGTAGTCGGTGTCGATGACCTCGACCTCGCCCGGCCCCTTGTAGGCGACGGCTCTGTTTCCTGCCATTGCGATCCTCCTTGATCACGCGGTCGCGGTGTGCTCCCGCTACACCCGACGCTAGAGGTCGAAACCGGTGCGTGCGCCGTGAATCCAACTTCTCGCCCCGAGGCTTCTCCAGGCCCCTCCGCTAATCTGGCGCAGTCATGCACTCACGCCTCTCGCAGTGGTGGAACGAGATCTCCATCCGAACCAAGATCACCGGCATCACCGTCTGCCTGGTGACGCTCGGGCTGCTCGTCGCCGGCCTCGGCACGATGACGGTGCTCAGCACGTATCTCTATGGCCAGGTCGACCGCGACCTGAAAACGGGGGCGGCAAGCATCCAGTGGGATGGCGCCGACTCCTGCACCTCGAACTTCGGCAATTACAAGACCAGCTACGTCGCGATCTTCTCCAACGACGGAGAACTTCTCTGCGACAACGGTGCGTCTCTGCCCGCGTCGTCCACGCCGTATCTCCCCGACTTCACTGAGCAGTCGGCCGCCACACACCCCTCAGCCTTCAGCACCTACAACGCCCTGGGCACAGAGGAGTGGCGCCTCTACGCGGATCACACGACCCTCACCAACAAATCGACAGGCCAGTCGGTCGAGGCGACCGTGGTGGCCGGCACGAACCTCGCGACCACCAACGCGACGATCACCCGGTTCTCGTACATCTTCCTGGGCTTCGGCCTCTCCGTGGTCGTCCTCGGCGCAGCCATCACGCGGCTCCTGGTGACCTCGACCTTCGCCCCCTTGCGCGACGTCGAAGACACCGCCGCCCGGTTCGCCGACGGCGACTTCAGTCAGCGGCTCGACACCACGACGCCGAACACCGAAGTGGGCAGGCTCAACCGCTCCCTCAACACGATGCTCTCTCGCATCGACTACGCCTTCGACGACCGCGCGAAGACCATCGACCAGATGCGCCGCTTCGTCGGCGACGCCAGTCATGAGCTCCGCACGCCCCTGGTCTCGCTCCGCGGATACGCCGAGCTTTACCGCATGGGCGCCCTCACCAAGCCCGAAGACGTCGCCCAGGCCATGGACCGCATCGAAAAAGAGGCGATCCGCATGGGAGTCCTCGTCCAAGACCTCCTCCAGCTCGCGCGTCTCGACGAGTCCAAGCCCCTCGAGCTCGGCCCGGTCGACCTGGTGACTATCGCCCGCGATTCCGCACTCGACACGATGGCGTCCAACACCGACCGCGAGATCCGAGTCTTCGTGCGCGAGCCGGTCGATCCGGGCCACGAGTCGAGCGACGAGTACGTCGTCGCCCCGGGCCCTGTCGCACCGCTCGCCCCCGGCACGACCGGTCCGATCGCGTTCGCCGGTGCGACCCTGGCCCGGCTCAGGATCCGACGCGCCCGCGCAGCAGAAGCAGGCACCGACGCGCTGGATGCTCCGAGTGCCGACGGCTCAGGCGACGGCGTCGTCAGCCCGGTGATCCTCGGCGAAGAGAACAAGATCCGTCAGGTGGTCACAAACCTCATGGGCAACGCCATGCGATTCACCGACCACGACGCTCCGATCGAGCTCGCCGTCCAGGCCGACCCCGGCCGAGGCATGGCGACCATCGACATCATCGACCACGGTGAGGGCATCCCGCCGCAGATCCGCGAGAAGATTTTCCAGCGCTTCTGGCGGGCTGACACCTCTCGCACCCGCGACACCGGCGGCTCGGGTCTCGGCCTCGCGATCGTCTCCGGTATCGTCGCCGCCCACCATGGCGACGTCGACGTCTTCGACACCCCCGGCGGTGGCGCCACCTTCCGCGTCTCTCTGCCCCTGATGCCTGCAGGCCCGGTTCCCACGCTCTCCTGACGCTGCGCGCGCCGCTGACGCCCGGCGGCACCCTGCAACCCGACGCGCTTCGGCCAAACCGACCCGGCGCGCCACGTCGCAATGGCCGATCCGCGTCACCTTACGGTGCGCCAGCTCGTCACCGCCTGCAGAGCGCCCCGCGGATCCTGCGAGCTCCCTCGGCCGGCGGCACCCTGCAACCCGACGCGCTTCGGCCAAACCGACCCGGCGCGCCACGTCGCAATGGCCGATCCGCGTCGCCTAGCCGCGGGGCGCCCCCGGCAGCACGCCCACCGGCAACGGCAAAGGCCGGCTCCCCCGAGGGGGAACCGGCCTGAGTCGTGAAGCGAATCGGACTTAGAAGTCCATGCCACCCGTGGGGTCGCCGGCCGGGGCCGGGTTCTTCTCGGGCTTGTCGGCGACGACGACCTCGGTGGTGAGGAAGAGGCCGGCGATCGAGGCAGCGTTCTGCAGAGCGGAGCGCGTCACCTTGGCGGGGTCGATGATGCCGGCGGCCAGCATGTCGACGTACTCGCCGGTCGCAGCGTTGAGGCCCCATCCGACGTCGAGGTTGCGCACGCGGTCGACGACGACGCCGGGCTCCATGCCCGCGTTGAAGGCGATCTGCTTGAGCGGAGCGTCGATGGCGACACGCACGATGTTCGCACCGGTCGCCTCGTCGCCCTCGAGCTCGAGGGTTGCGAGAGCGGTCTTGCCGGCCTGGATCAGCGCGACTCCACCACCGGCGACGATGCCCTCTTCGACGGCGGCCTTCGCGTTGCGAACGGCGTCTTCGATGCGGTGCTTGCGCTCTTTGAGCTCGACCTCGGTTGCAGCGCCGGCCTTGATGACGGCGACGCCACCGGCCAGCTTCGCGAGGCGCTCCTGGAGCTTCTCGCGGTCGTAGTCGCTGTCGGTGTTCTCAATCTCGGCACGGATCTGCTTGACGCGACCGGCGATCATCTCTTCGTCGCCAGCACCCTCGACGATGGTGGTCTCGTCTTTGGTGATGATGACCTTGCGGGCACGGCCGAGCAGGTCGAGGGTGGCGTTCTCGAGCTTGAGTCCGACTTCCTCGGCGATGACCTGACCACCGGTGAGGATGGCGATGTCCTGCAGCTGCGCCTTGCGACGGTCCCCGAAGCCGGGAGCCTTGACGGCGACCGACTTGAAGATGCCACGGATCTTGTTGACGACGAGGGTCGCGAGAGCCTCTCCGTCGACGTCTTCCGCGATGATGAGGAGCTGCTTGCCCGACTGGATGACCTTGTCGACGATGGGCAGCAGGTCTTTGATGTTCGAGATCTTCGAGTTGACGATCAGAACGTAGGCGTCTTCGAAGACGGCTTCCTGGCGCTCGGGGTCGGTGACGAAGTACTGCGACAGGTAACCCTTGTCGAAGCGCATGCCCTCGGTGAGCTCGAGCTCGGTGCCGAACGTGTTCGACTCCTCGACGGTGACGACGCCCTCTTTGCCGACCTTGTCGATCGCTTCGGCGATAAGTGCGCCGATGGTGGGGTCAGCAGCCGAGATGGACGCGGTAGCGGCGATCTCGTCCTTGGTCTCGATCTCTTTAGCGTTCTCGAGCAGCTGGGCGGAGACGGCCGCGACGGCCTTCTCGATGCCGCGTTTGAGGCTGATCGGGTCGGCGCCGGCGGCGACGTTGCGGAGGCCCTCGCGCACGAGTGCCTGGGCGAGGACGGTAGCCGTCGTCGTGCCGTCTCCGGCGACGTCGTCGGTCTTCTTCGCGACCTCTTTGACCAGCTCGGCGCCGATCTTCTCGTAGGGGTCGTCGAGCTCGATCTCTTTCGCGATGGAGACACCGTCGTTGGTGATCGTGGGGGCGCCCCACTTCTTCTCCAGAACGACGTTGCGACCGCGCGGGCCGAGGGTGACCTTTACAGCGTCGGCAAGAATGTTCAGGCCGCGCTCGAGGCCGCGTCGGGCCTCTTCGTCAAAAGCAATGATCTTAGCCATGTGGTTTTTCGTCCCTCCCGGACGTCGTGGGGCACGCTGCCCCGGCTGGTGCCGTATATCAGGTGAGTCTTTTGGCACTCCCTCATCGAGAGTGCCAATTGATTCTGGCACTCTGCCGTATCGAGTGCAAGTGCTCTCAGGAGCCCCTTGGGCAAGGATCCGAAACCCCCGAGACCGCCCGCCCGTCGCCTCCCGAAACGGTCGCCCACACGAAAAACGCCGCCCTCGCGGACGGCGCTTCTCTGCTCTGACGACTCAGGCGAGGCGTACGGCTTCGGCCTGGGGGCCCTTGTTGCCCGTCCCGACCTCGAACACGACGGCCTGGCCCTCTTCGAGCACCTTGTATCCGCTCATGTCGATGGCTGAATAGTGGACGAAGACGTCCTGCCCGTCCCCCTCGACGGTGATGAACCCGTAACCCTTTTCCGCGTTGAACCACTTCACGGTTCCGTTGGCCATTTCGTACTCCCTAGCTGTGTCTGTCGGTGGCGCTGCCCAGCCGGCACGGACCGGTGCGGAGGGGCCGACTGATCCCAGATAGTAATAAAGAGCCGGGCCGAAAAGGGGGGTGCCGCCCGAAAAATCGGACCGGGAGGCGCCAAACGGCCTGTTGTTTACACGGCCGTAACCGAAGGCGTCATTTCCCGTCACGCAGAGCTTCGAGACGCTGCTTACCGACGGCTCACGACTGGGCGTTGAAGTCGGCTCCGAGGATCACCGTGATCGTCGCGCCGGGGAACGCCGTGCTCTGCTCGACCGTGTTGATCCCGAGCGACTTCGCGATGCCGAGGGCGATCGATTCGTTGTCGGCCGCCGAGTCGTCGTAGTAGACCACGGAGGTCGAGACCTGCGACGACGCGTTGCCCATGTTGCCGACGACCCAGCCGGCGTTCGTCAGGGTGGTTCCGGCGGTCGAGGCGAGGCCCGTGGTGGTGGTCGCGTTGAGAACGGTGATGGTCGTCTTCGTGGAGTCGACCTTCGACGGGTCGGCGAGGGGCGTGGCTGTCGGAGTCGCCGCGGGTGTCTTCGTCGCCCCACTGGTGGCGGTGCCCGTCGCCGTGGATTTCGGCGTCGCCGTGCTCGAACTCGTCGACGCCGAGCTACGGAACTGGAAGCTGTCGTTGGTCACGGTGAGCCAGGCGATGCCGCCCGCCGTCAAGACGCCCACGGCGAGGAACGCCCACGCGAAGACGATCAGGCCGCCGTGCCGCCGAACGCCGGAGCGGTGGGCGCCGACGCGCAGCAGCGAGTCGGGGACGCCATCGAAACGGTCCTGAGGGAACTTGGCCATGCGGTGTCTGGTCTTCCGTGATCGGGCGGTCAGCGGCCGAAGGTCCGGGCGCTGCGCGATGCGGCGCGGGAGTCGCGCAGGCGCAGCAGCCTCCCGACCAGCATCGGCGCGTAGGCAAGTGCATCGGGTCTTTCTATGAGCGAACCGAGCAACTGCTGGTATCGCGGGGCAGAAAGGCCCAGTTCCGACCGGATCGCCGCCGCTTTTCGCGGAGGTGAGGCGGGGGCATTCTGCTCGAAGTCGAGAAGGCGCCGATCGCGGTCACTGAGACCGCGCACGTACTCCTCGTCGCTCTGCATCTGCACCCTCCGGTTGCCGTCATCCTAGATCGCACGGGTAGCGAGCCCGGGCCGACACGCGTCAGACCGGCTGCACTCGCGTCCCGTGCGCATCTCCCACGGCGAGCGCGACGCCGTCGAGCGAAAGAGTCGCGAAGGCCTCCGGTCGCCCTATGAAACGACCAGGATCCGACACGGTCGCCTGCACTCCCGACAGCAGCCCGGTGCGCTCGTAGGTGATCCACCGCACGCCGAGCCGGGTCACCAGGTCGACGAACGCCTGGCGCCTGGCTCCCGGCAGGTAGACGAGGGTGCCGGTCGAGACCACCACGGGCGTGAGCCCCCGCGGCGTGCGGGCGACCAGCTCTTCGAGCCCGTCGACGGCGTCTCCTGTCACCAACGCCGGCGGATCCTGCACTGCCACCCGCAGGGCCGCACGCAGCAGATCCACGCGGTCCTCTTGACCCGGCCACAGCAGCGTCTCGAGCCAGCGGCGGGCGTCGTCGTGTGTCACGGCAAGGGGCTGCAGGTCGAGGCCGAGCCGTGCCTCGATGCGCGGCAGCGTGGGATCCTCGTCGCCCCACCACGGCCCGGCGACCTCCGTGGCCAGGCGGACGTCGCTCGTGATGTCTCCCAGCGTGAACGCGGACCCCTCGGCAGTCACCGCGAGCGCGAACCGGTCGGGGTAGAGGCCGAGTCCTGCCGACGCTCCCACCTCGAGCAACGCGATCGGTCCGGCGATTCCAGCGGAGGCCAGCGCGAGAGCGACCGGCCCCGACCTCCGCACATCGTTCGTCTGCGTGAGCCGTCGCCCCAGTTCGAGCACGAGGGCGTCGGCATGGTCGAGCATCCAGGCCCGTAGCGAGCCGAACGGAGAGAGCTGCGCCCCCAGGATCCGACACACGGCCAGCACGAGCACCGGCTGCCTCGACCCTGTGGGCGCCGCGTCGACGATCTCGACGAGCCTCGGGTCACCGGCGATCCCGCCTGCCCAGTCGGCGTAGATCGGCGAGCCGCCGGCAGCCGCCACCACCGCGAATTCCTGGAAGCGGTCCGCCGTGCTCATGCCGCCGAGCCTACGGCCCGCTGTGCGGGCGGCGTTCCGGGTGCATACACGGAATCATCACCGGGCGTGCAGTGTTGAATGGAATGGCCGGATCCTGCACCCAGCGGTCCCGGCCCCGAACGAAGGAGCACCCATGGAGTACAAGGTCGAGAAGAGCGACGCCGAGTGGCGCGAAGAGCTCAGCCCGGAAGAGTTCGCCGTGCTGCGCGAAGCCGCAACCGAGCGCCCCTGGACGGGCGAGCTGCTCGATGAGAGCCGGGCCGGTTTCTACACCTGTGCCGCCTGCGGCAACGAGCTGTTCAAGAGCGGCACGAAGTTCGATTCGAACTGCGGCTGGCCGTCGTTCTACGAGTCGGTCAACCCCGACGCCGTCCAGCTGATCGAAGACAAGTCGCTCGGCATGGTCCGCACCGAGGTCCGCTGCGCGAACTGCGGTTCGCACCTCGGCCACGTCTTCGACGATGGCTTCGGCACGCCCACCGGCGATCGCTACTGCATGAACAGCATCTCGCTGAACTTCAAGGCCGACGAGCAGGCGTGAACCTCTCCGACACCGGCGGAGCGTCGTTGACGGCCTCACCCGTCCGCGAAGCCGTTCTGCGTCGCCGTTCCCGCTCCACCGTCACCGAGGAGGCCCCGTCACACGACGAGCTTCTCGAACTCGTGGCGGCCGCAGCGACGGTCGCCGACCACTCGCACCTCGCGCCGTGGCGGCTCATCGCGCTCCGCGGTGACGCGCGGCTCAAGGTCGGGCGCGCTCTCGCGAAGGCGGGCGGCGCGAACGGCGACTCGGTCGAGAAGGGTGCCCGCAAGCTGCTTCGTGCGCCGCTGGTCATCGCGATCGTGTCGTCGCCGCGAGAGAGCCGCAAGGTTCCGGAGTGGGAGCAGGAGGCAGTCGCCTCGGGCGTCGCGCACCTGCTCAGCCTTCTGCTCGACGAGGCCGGCTGGGGCGTCTTCTGGCGCACCGGCACCGACACGCGTGCCAAGAAAGTCCGAAAGGCTCACAAGCTGTCGAAGGGCGAGAACCTTCTGGGCTGGCTTTACGTCGGCGGAGTGGATCACCGCGAACGCAAGCCGCGCAAGCCGGTCGATGCCTCGAGCTTCGTCACCGAACTCTAGAAGCACTCACAACGAAGACCGGCTCTCCGCTCGCGGCGGGCCGGTCTTGTCGTTGAGGCGAGCGACTGCGTCGGTGCGAGCCGGTGCTCATGTGAGCCACTGTGCTCGTGAAAGCGACTGCGCCTCCAGGAAGAGGCTGGGCTACCAGGAGCGGTTGCTGCGGCCGATGAAGTTCATCGGGATGAACAGCGCCACGGTGCAGGCCACGATTCCGCCGAAGAAGGTCAGGAAGCGCCAGGCCTCGGGCACCTGGAAAGCCAGGCCGAAGCAGAAGATACCGAAAACGAAAAGCGCGATGGCGACAACGGCGATGACGATGTTAGACAAGCGGGGCTCCTCAAAGGCTTCGAACTCCCCCTAGCGTAAGCCCTCGAGAGACTCACCGCCTCGCGAGGCGGCACCGGGGTCGACCAGGGTCGAAAACGAGTGGGGCCGACTGCGGGACTTGAACCCGCAACCTGCTGTTTACAAGACAGCTGCGCTACCAATTGCGCCAAGTCGGCAAGTGCGACCAGTGTAACCGCCCCGAGCGGACCGGACGACGACGACCCCCGCTGAGAGTCGGTTCGGCCCGGAATCGTCTCCACTTCGGTGCCGAGCAAGGCGACACGCCGACGGGCCCCCCGAAGTGGGGCGACCCGCACTGGGGGAAGATCATCCTGCAGGATGATGCGAGGGTCGTTCCATGATCACGGGAACCCTCGAGCCGACGATGACCTCGGCCTCACGACTGCGGGCATTCACCACGCCTCGCCGCGTGGCACTTCTTGCACTCGCTCTCCTGCTCGCCTTCGGCCTCGTCGTCGGCACGTCCGCCACCCCCGCCCAGGCCTGGGGCGGCTACACCAATGGCAAGATCCCTCTCTCCAAGCTCATCGCCATCCCGAACGGCTATCTCCGCATCGACGCGGCGGCCGGCTACGGGTCGATGAACAAGGCCTTCAAGAAAAAGTTCGGCAAAGAGCTGGGTGTCACCGAGGGCTACCGCAGCTACGACAAACAGGTCTCGATCTGGAACTCGCGCTACGTCAAGCACTCGAAGAAGGTGGCGAACAGCGTCGCGTACGCCGGCAAGTACTGGACGAAGAAGAAGAACGTGTCGGTGGCCGCCGTTCCCGGCACCAGCGTCCACGGATGGGCGCTGGCCATGGATCTCAATTCGGGTGTGCAGACCGCCGGAAGCGCTCAGAAGCGCTGGGCCGACAAGTACGGCCCGAAGTACGGCTGGAAGCCCATCGGCAACAACTTCGGCGAGCCCTGGCACTTCGAGTTCACTCCCGTCAAAAAGTAAGGCAGTTCTATATGCCAGCCACGGCATATGCGGGTACAGGGCATCCGGCAACCATCCAGTCACTGCGGTCGTAAACTCCAGGGGGTACAAAATCGACCCGCGACAACTGGACAGGGAGCTCCGTTGGACGGAAATGCAACGACGAGGCACAAAAACGTCGCCCTCCTCTCGGTAACGAGCGAGCTAGCGCAGCGTGTAACGACCTCCGACGAGCTCGATCGACGACTACAACCCGTCTTGAAACGACTGAAGCTTCCTAAGGGGCTGCTGCAGCGCGTCGCCGGCGTTATGGAGCGGCGCAACTGGAGCGACGGTCAGACGTTCGAGAAGGCGGCCATCGCCGCTGGCAAGCGCGCGCTCGACGAGGCCGGCATCCGGCCTGATCAGATCGGGCTGCTCATCAACACCTCGATCACGCGCCGCAACCTTGAGCCGTCCGTTGCCGTGCACCTCCATGACGGGCTCGGGCTCGGCTCGGCCGCCCTGAACTTCGACATCGCCAACGCCTGTCTCGGTTTCGTCAACGGGATGAACCTCGCGGCTTCGCTCATCGACGCCGGTCAGGTCGACTACGCCCTCGTCGTCGACGGCGAAGATTTCGACGACGTGCAGACCAACACGGTCGACCGTCTCCTCAACGGCGACATCGCCCGCCGCGACTTCATGAGCGAGTTCGCGAGCCTCACCCTCGGTTCCGGTGCCGCCGCTGCCGTCCTCGGTCGCGCTGACCGCCATCCCGAGGGGCACCGCATCATCGGTGGCATCACACGCTCGGCGAGCCAGTACAACGACCTCTGCGTCGGCACGGTGAACGGCATGTTCACCGACGCGGCCGGGCTCCTCAAGCACGGCATGGAACTGGTCGTCCACGCCTGGCGCGATGCTGCGAAAGACTGGAACTGGTCGCACATGGATCGCTATGTGATGCACCAGGTCTCCGACATCCACACAGCCGACTTCGTCAAGTCGGCCGGTATCGATCGCGATCTCGTCCCCCTCACCTACCCGACGCTCGGCAATGTCGGGTCGGCCTCGATCCCCATCACACTCGCCCAGGAGGCCAAGACGCTCTCCAAGGGGGATCGTGTGCTCCTCATGGGGGTCGGCTCCGGCATCAACACGGCCATGACCGAACTCGCCTGGTGATTTCCCGCCTCCCCCGGGCGGCTCGGCAGGTCGCCCCCGCTTCGCTCCCCCCTCGGGGCCTGCCCGGCATGGACGACTCGTTCTCTCGGCTGGTGCCGGCCGCCGGTCGCACCTGGCACGTGCTCGACTCCGGCCCCGTCCTCACCGACGAGGGTCTGGAGCCGGTGGGCACGATCCTCTGCGTGCACGGCAATCCCACGTGGTCGTACCTCTGGCGGTCTCTGGTCTCGGCGGCCACCGACCAGGCCCGAGCCGGCGGCCCCGTCTGGCGCGTCATCGCCGTCGACCAGCTCGACATGGGCTTCTCCGAGCGCACCGGCGTAGAGCGCGACCTCACCCTCCGAGTCGGCGATCTCTCCGACCTCACCGACGCACTCGAGCTCTCCGGCCCCGTCGTCACCTTCGGCCACGACTGGGGCGGCGTCATCTCGCTCGGCTGGGCCGTCGACCACCCCGACCTCCTCGCCGGCGTTCTGCTGCTCAACACCGCCGTGCATCAGCCGGAGTCGTCGAAGATCCCGGCCCCGCTCCGCCTCACACTCGGCAAAGGTGTTCTCGGAACCGCCACCGTCTCGACCCCCGCCTTCATCGAAACCACGCTCGCGCTCGCGCACCCGCCGCTCGCCCTCGACGTCAAAGAGGCGTACCGCGCCCCCTATCGCTCGGCCGATCGCCGCGGCGGAGTCGGCGGATTCGTCGCCGACATCCCCGTCGACGCCTCCCATGTCAGCGATGCCGAGAGACGACGTGTCGCCGAGGGCCTCCGCGCCCTGACCGTTCCCGCCCTCTTCCTCTGGGGCCCCCGCGACCCGATCTTCAGCGATCGCTATCTCGACGATCTCGTCGACCGTCTCCCGCACGCCGACGTGCACCGTTTCGAGGGTGCGGGGCACCTCGTCGCCGAAGACGTCGACTTCGCGAGCGCGACGCTCTCCTGGCTCGGGGATCGATTCGGTGGTTCCGAACCCCAGGATCCCCCGGTGCCGGCGACCGCACAGCCCGCGTTCCGTTCTCTCCTCAGCGCCCTCGACGAGAGGCGCGAGTCCGACGGGGTCGCCCTGGTCGAGATGCCGACCACGCCCGGCGGCACCCGTACCTCCGTGACCTGGCGCGGCCTCGCTCGTCGCGTCGACCGGCTCGCCAAGGGCCTCGCCCTGGCCGGGGTCGAACGTGGCGACCGCGTTTCGCTGCTCGTGCCTCCGGGGGCCGATCTGACGGCCGTCCTCTACGCCTGCCTTCGACTGGGGGCCGTGGTCGTCGTCGCCGACGCGGGTCTCGGCGTCAAGGGGCTCACCCGCGCCGTGCGTGGCGCGTGGCCGGCCCATCTCATCGGCGCCCTCCCTGGGCTGAGCGCCGCTCGTGCCCTCGGCTGGCCGGGCCAGAAGATCTCGACGACCGCGCTCCCCGCCGCAGCCCAGAAGGCCCTCGGAGTAGCGCACTCCGTCCCCGAGCTGGTGTCGCTGGGTGCCGCTTCAGCGATCGGCCTGCCCGAGGCGCCCGGCGCCGACGATCTCGCGGCCATCCTGTTCACCTCCGGGTCCACCGGCCCGGCGAAGGGCGTCGCGTACACCCACCGTCGGCTCGCGGCTCTCTGCTCGACCCTGGGGGCGACCTACGGCGTCGGACCCTCGACGGGCATCGTCGCCGGCTTCGCGCCCTTTGCCCTGCTCGGCCCCGCCCTCGGCGCCCGCTCCGTGACACCGGCGATGGACGTCACCTCTCCCGCCACTTTGACCGCGACGGCGGTGGCTGCAGCGGCCGCCGAGATCGACGCCACGGTGCTGTTCCTCTCGCCCGCCGCCCTGACGAACGTCGTCGCCACCGCGGGCGACCTCTCGGAGGGGCACCAGCAGGCGCTGAACCAGGTCGGCACCTTCCTCTCGGCGGGCGCTCCCGTCTCCGCCGCCCTCCTCGAATCAGCGGCGACGCTCATGCCCAATGCCGTGCCTCACACGCCCTACGGCATGACCGAGGGCCTCCTGATGACCGACGTGACTCTCGACGAGGTGCGGGCCGCCCGCGAGCAGACCGAGGCTCCGCAAGGCGTCTGCGTCGGTCGACCGATCGCGGGCGTCGAGATCCGCATCAGCGCTCTCGACCGCGACGGCGTCGCCAGAGGCAAACCCTCCGAAGTCGTCGACACCACCGGCGAGATCGTCGTCTCCGCGCCGCACCTCTTCGACCACTACGACAGGCTCTGGCTGACCGACCGCGCCTCCCGTCGAGATGTCCCCGCCGGACGATGGCACCGCACGGGCGACGTCGGCCACATCGACCGCGACGGTCGGCTCTGGATCGAAGGCCGCCTGCCCCACGTGCTCTCTACACCTGACGGGGCGGTGACCCCGGTCGGGCCCGAGCAGCGGATCGAGTCGGTGCCCGGCGTTCGGCGTGCCGCGCTCGTCGGGGTCGGACCACGCGGAACGCAGGTCGCGGTGGCCGTGGTCGAAACTGAGCCCGGTGCTCGGAAGGTGGCCCTGTCGGATCCTGAGCTCGCCTCCGCCGTTCGCGACGTCGCGGGCCTCGAGGTCGCAGCCGTTCTGGTCGTGCCGCTTCTACCCACCGATGTGCGCCACAACTCCAAGATCGACCGCACTGCTCTCGCCACCTGGGCCGCGTCGATTCTTGAGGGCGGCCCGCTGGTCGCTCCGAGATGACCACGCTCGTCACCGGCGCCTCGGGTCTGCTCGGTCGAGCGGTCGCCGTCGAGCTGCTCCGCCGGGGCCTGTCGGTCCGCACGTTCCAACGGCGTCCGTCGGGTGTCGACGGCGCTGAGGGGCACACCGGGTCGATCACCGACCCCGCAGCGGTCGAACGTGCCCTCGTCGGGGTCGATTCGGTCGTGCACCTGGCGGCCAAGGTGTCGCTGGCGGGCGATCCCTCCGAGTTCGAGGCGGTCAATGTGGGTGGCACGAAGCTGCTTCTCGCCGCCGCGGCGCGCGCTGGAGTGAGCCGCTTTGTCTTCGTCTCGTCGCCCTCGGTGGCCCACTCGGGCACATCGCTGTCGGGAGAGGGCGCCGGCCCCGCCGATCCGCTTCGCGCGCGCGGTGATTACGCGCGCACCAAGGCCGAGGCCGAACTCCTGGCGCTGGCCGCCGATGCCGCAGGCTTCTCGGTCGTCGTGGTGCGTCCGCATCTCGTCTGGGGCCCGGGAGACACCCAGCTCGTGGCTCGCATCGTCGATCGCTCCCGCTCGGGGCGCCTGCCCCTTCTCGCGCACGGCACCGCCCTGATCGACACGCTCTACATCGACAATGCGGCGACCGGTATCGCTCAGGCACTCGCACGCGCGGTGGATGTCCATGGCCGCGCGTACGTTCTCACGAACGGGGAGCCGCGGCCCGTTGCCGAGCTCCTCGGGGGTATCTGTCGCGCCGCGGGTGTGCCCGCGCCCGAGCGCAGCATTCCGGCTCGCCTGGCGACCACGGCGGGTTCGCTCATCGAGACTGTCTGGCGCCTTCGCCCCGGCCTCGACGAGCCCCCGATGACCCGCTTCCTCGCCGAACAGCTGTCAACCGCGCACTGGTTCGATCAGCGTCGCACTCGCCACGATCTCGACTGGCACCCGTCGGTCTCACTCGACGCGGGTTTCGCTAGCCTCGCTGCCTGGTACGCCTCCGGCGCCCCTGCCCTCTGACTCCCTCGGGCTGCCCCACGAACCCTGACCCGCCCCGCTCCGGTGACCGGTCCGAGCGAAGCGAGGACTCGGTCCGGACGCGCCAGCGTCCCTCTTTAGCGTCGTTTAAAAGAACAAACAGCAATCCCCCGGGCTCTCGCTTGCGAGTGCACAGGGGATTCGATTGCTGGGGTACCTGGACTCGAACCAAGAACAACTGAACCAGAATCAGTCGTGTTGCCAATTACACCATACCCCAATGACTGTTATGCATTGCTTGCAAGCAACGCGTTTCAGCCGTTGTAGCTCGTTGCCGAACCGGATCTACTGTACAGCATCGGCGAGCTCGTGTAGGCCACCGACGAGATCGCGGTTGATGGTGGCCGCTGTGCGCGCACCGGCACCCGCGGCCACGATGAGCTGCTGTGGGCCGGGGGCGGTCGACTCGCCGGCGACGTAGAGCATGTCGACGGACGTTCGACCGTGTCCGTCAGCGACCAGTAGACCGTCGGTGTCGAACGCAGGATCCAACGGGGCCAGGTAGCCGAGTTCGCTCGCCCACGCGGGTCGCACGAAGCCTCCCTCGATGGCTACGACGTCGCCGTCTTCGAACCGGATGCCGGTCACGCCTTCCCGTCCGCCTTGGATCTCGGCGATGACACGTCGATCTACCGTGAACCCTCGGGCGTCGAGAGCCTGCTCGTCGAGGAGGGTGAGACTGTCGGCGCCGTTCGTGCACACGCGCAGGTCGGCGCTCCACTGACTGAGGAGCAGAGCGCGCTCCGCCAGGTCGGGCTCCTCCCCGATGACCGCCAGCGCCTGATCGCGCTTGTCGTATCCGTCGCATTCGATGCAGCTGTGGAACGCCGTGCCGTAAAACGCGCGGAGGCCTTCGATGTCGGGGAGTGTCTCCTGCAGGCCCGTCGCGACGAGAACGACCTTTGCCACGGCTCGACTCGTCTTGCGACGGAGCTCGCACTCGAGCACGAAGCCGTCGTCGCCGCGGGTGATCGACTGGACCATGGTCATCCGGTGCTCGGCGCCCTCGTATGCGAGGAACTCGTCGCGTCCGAGCTTGCGGAGCTCCAGCGGAGAGATGCCGTCTCGCGTCAGGAATCCGTGCGACATCAACGTGGCGGAGTTACGCGGGCGGTTGCTGTCGATGAGCAACACGCTGCGTCGCGCACGGATCAGGTTCAGCGCGGCACTAAGCCCGGCCGGCCCGCCACCGACGATGGCGATGTCGTAGACGGTCTCTGTCTCAGCCTCGGTCACAGTTGCCCCGCCAGCTTCTCGAGCCGCGCCACCGTCGACTCACGCCCGAGGATCTCCATCGACTCGAACAGCGGAGGGCTGATACGGCGACCCGAGATGGCCACGCGGAGCGGGCCGAACGCGTTCCGCGGCTTGAGGCCCAGCTCGTCGACGAGGGCGCTGCGGAGCGACTCCTCGAGGGCCGCGTGCGTCCACTCGTCGACGCCTGAGACAGCAGTGATCGAGGCGCGCAACACATCCGGGGCACCGTCGCCCAGCGTCTTGAGCGCATCCGCCGCGTAGTCGAGGTCGGTATCGGCCGTGAACAGGAAGCCGAGCAGACCGGGAGTCTCGCCGAGGAGCTGCATGCGCTCCTGCACCAGCGGTGCCGCAGCGTCGAGGATGGCCCGCTCCGCCTCGGTGGGCGGTGTCGAGATGTACTCGCCGAGATAGGGCACCAGCCGCGACGCGAAGTCGGCCGGCTCGAGAAGACGGATGTGATCACCGTTGATCGACTCGGCCTTCTTGTGGTCGAAACGAGCGGGGTTGGGGTTGACGTCTTCGACGTCGAACGCCGCGACCATCTCGTCGAGCGAGAAGACGTCGCGATCGTGAGTCAACGACCACCCCAGGAGGGCGAGGTAGTTGACGAGCCCCTCCGGGATAAACCCATTGCTTCGGTGATGGAACAGATTCGATTCGGGGTCGCGCTTGGAGAGCTTCTTGTTGCCCTCCCCCATGACATAAGGAAGGTGGCCGAATCGCGGAATGAACTTCGCGATACCGATCTCGTACAGCGCCTCGTAAAGGGCGATCTGCCGCGGCGTCGACGAGAGGATGTCTTCTCCGCGCAGCACATGAGTAATGCCCATGAGAGCGTCATCCAGCGGGTTCACGAAGGTATAAAGAGGAATCCCGTTGGGGCGCACGACGACGAAGTCGGTGAAGGATCCGGCGGGGAACGTGATCTCGCCCCGCACCAGGTCATCGAAGCTGAGGTCGCGGTCAGGCACGCGCAACCGGAGGGCCGGCGCCCTCCCTTCGGCTCGGTACGCCGACCGCTGCTCGTCGGTGAGCTCGCGCTCGAAGTTGTCGTACCCCTGCTTAGGATCCCGCCCGTTTGCGATGTTCCGAGCCTCGATCTCTTCACCGGTCGCGAAGCTCTCGTAGAGCAGCCCTCGCTCTTTCAGTTGCTCGATGACGCTCTGATAGATGTCATGGCGCTCCGACTGGCGGTATGGGGCATGCGGACCGCCGATCTCGACCCCCTCGTCCCAGTCGAGCTTCAACCAGCGGAGGGCCTCGATGATCTGCCCGTAGCTCTCCTCGCTGTCACGAGCGGCATCGGTGTCTTCAATTCGGAACACGAGCTTGCCGCCCGTATGGCGGGCGTAGGCCCAGTTGAAGAGCGCCGTGCGGATCAAACCCACATGCGGGGTTCCGGTGGGCGAGGGGCAGAACCGGACACGCACATCAGCGCCGGTTGCGGTCGTAAAGGAGGCAGACATCGACAGCAATCTTACCTTCGACGGCGGCTACCGATTGGTGGGTTAAACGCAAGAAAGCCACCCCGTGGTGGGGTGGCTTTCAAGGTGTTGCTGAAGTTGAGTCCGGCGGTGTCCTACTCTCCCACAAGGTCCCCCTTGCAGTACCATCGGCGCTGAGAGTCTTAGCTTCCGGGTTCGGAATGTGACCGGGCGTTTCCCTCTCGCTATGGCCGCCGAAACAATCGGTCACAACGNWSCCCTTACGAGCCGTCATGAAGTCTGTTTCAGAGCTTTCGCTGCTGTTKAKTTATCACCCGCRCACCCAYCGAANGGGGGTGTGGTGGGGTGTGTTCGCAGAACTGCCGTTGCCGACCGTGTTCTGGGAACCACATAGTGGACGCGAGCATCACCGCCCCTGCCCCACACGGTTACCCGTGTGAAGTGGTGGGTGTTGTCAAATTATCGGCTTATTAGTACCGGTCAGCTCCATGGGTCTTTAGTCCCCACTTCCACATCCGGCCTATCAACCCAGTAGTCTAGCTGGGAGCCTCTCCCCCCGAAGGGGTTGGAAATCTCATCTCGAAGCCGGCTTCCCGCTTAGATGCTTTCAGCGGTTATCCGTTCCGAACGTAGCTAATCAGCGGTGCTCTTGGCAGAACAACTGACACACCAGAGGTTCGTCCATCCCGGTCCTCTCGTACTAGGGATAGATCTTCTCAAATTTCCTACGCGCGCAGCGGATAGGGACCGAACTGTCTCACGACGTTCTAAACCCAGCTCGCGTACCGCTTTAATGGGCGAACAGCCCAACCCTTGGGACCTACTCCAGCCCCAGGATGCGACGAGCCGACATCGAGGTGCCAAACCATGCCGTCGATATGGACTCTTGGGCAAGATCAGCCTGTTATCCCCGAGGTACCTTTTATCCGTTGAGCGACAGCGCTTCCACAAGCCACTGCCGGATCACTAGTCCCGACTTTCGTCCCTGCTCGACTTGTCAGTCTCACAGTCAAGCTCCCTTGTGCACTTACACTCGACACCTGATTGCCAACCAGGTTGAGGGAACCTTTGGGCGCCTCCGTTACTTTTTGGGAGGCAACCGCCCCAGTTAAACTACCCACCAGGCACTGTCCCAGAACCGGATCACGGTTCGTAGTTAGATATCCAAAGTGACCAGAGTGGTATTTCAACGATGACTCCACCTGAACTAGCGTCCAAGCTTCACAGTCTCCCACCTATCCTACACAAGCCACTCCGAACACCAATACCAAGCTGTAGTAAAGGTCACGGGGTCTTTCCGTCCTGCTGCGCGTAACGAGCATCTTTACTCGTAGTGCAATTTCGCCGAGTTCGCGGTTGAGACAGCTGGGAAGTCGTTACGCCATTCGTGCAGGTCGGAACTTACCCGACAAGGAATTTCGCTACCTTAGGATGGTTATAGTTACCACCGCCGTTTACTGGGGCTTAAATTCTGAGCTTCGCTTGCGCTAACCCTTCCTCTTAACCTTCCAGCACCGGGCAGGCGTCAGTCCGTATACATCGTCTTGCGACTTGGCACGGACCTGTGTTTTTAGTAAACAGTCGCTTCCCACTGGTCTCTGCGGCCTTCCCCGCTCCCGGAGTAAATCCGTTCACGGTTCCGGCCCCCCTTCTCCCGAAGTTACGGGGGCATTTTGCCGAGTTCCTTAACCACGATTCTCTCGATCTCCTTGGTATTCTCTACCTGACCACCTGAGTCGGTTTGGGGTACGGGCGGCTTGAACCTCGCGTCGATGCTTTTCTCGGCAGCATAGGATCACTGAATTCCCCCAATCGGGGTATGCATCGGGTCTCAGGCATCATTGACGACGGATTTGCCTATCGTCAGCCCTACATCCTTACACCAGGATCACCTTACGGATACCATCGCCTGGCTCAGCTACCTTCCTGCGTCACACCTGTTAATACGCTAAACGCACCAGCATGGGGTCGAGCGTTAGACCGGCCGGCATCACCCCGAAGGGATCCACTCAGCCGGGTTAGGACTCTTAGCACCACTGGATTATCTTGGGCGGTTCTTCGCCGGTACGGGAATATCAACCCGTTGTCCATCGACTACGCCTGTCGGCCTCGCCTTAGGTCCCGACTTACCCAGGGCGGATTAACCTGGCCCTGGAACCCTTGGTCTTTCGGAGGACGGGTTTCTCACCCGTCTTTCGCTACTCATGCCTGCATTCTCACTCGTGTGGCGTCCACGGCTGGTTTCCACCGCCGCTTCACTCGCCACACGACGCTCTCCTACCAATCCGTACGACTGAACCACGAAGGCTTATCGAAAGTACGAATTCTACAACTTCGGTGGTGTGCTTGAGCCCCGTTACATTGTCGGCGCGGAATCACTTGACCAGTGAGCTATTACGCACTCTTTCAAGGGTGGCTGCTTCTAAGCCAACCTCCTGGTTGTCTCTGCAACTCCACATCCTTTCCCACTTAGCACACGCTTAGGGACCTTAGWTGGTAGTCTGGGTTGTTTCCCTCTCGACGATGAAGCTTATCCCCCACCGTCTCACTGCTGCGCTCTCACTTACCGGCATTCGGAGTTTGGCTGACGTCAGTAAGCTTTTAGGCCCCATCGGCCATCCAGTAGCTCTACCTCCGGCAAGAAACACGCAACGCTGCACCTAAATGCATTTCGGAGAGAACCAGCTATCACGAAGTTTGATTGGCCTTTCACCCCTATCCACAGCTCATCCCCTCCATTTTCAACTGAAGTGGGTTCGGTCCTCCACGACGTCTTACCGTCGCTTCAACCTGGCCATGGATAGATCACYTCGCTTCGGGTCTAGGACATGCGACTGAATCGCCCTATTCAGACTCGCTTTCGCTACGGCTACCCCTCACGGGTTAACCTCGCCACATATCGCTAACTCGCAGGCTCATTCTTCAAAAGGCACGCTGTCACCCCTACTAAGGAGGCTCCAACGGTTTGTAAGCAAACGGTTTCAGGTACTATTTCACTCCCCTCCCGGGGTACTTTTCACCTTTCCCTCACGGTACTTGTCCGCTATCGGTCATCTGGGAGTATTTAGGCTTATCAGGTGGTCCTGACAGATTCACACGGGATTTCTCGGGCCCCGTGCTACTTGGGATACGCATTCAGCCAGCAACACCATTTCGGCTACGGGGTTGGCACCCTCTATGACCCGGCTTTCAATCCGGTTCGCCTATAATGCGCTGTAACTGTTCCAGTCCGGCAGAACTGAACAACACGTCCCACAACCCCGACCATGCAACGACCGCCGTCTATCACACATGACCGGTTTAGCCTCTTCCGATTTCGCTCGCCACTACTCACGGAATCACTGTTGTTTTCTCTTCCTGAGGGTACTGAGATGTTTCACTTCCCCCCGTTCCCTCTACCCGCCCTATATATTCAGGCGGGAGTCACCAGGTCAGCACGCCGCCTGGCGGGGTTTCCCCATTCGGACACCCTCGGATCACAGCTCGATTATCAGCTCCCCGAGGCTTATCGCAGATTTCTACGTCCTTCTTCGGCTCCAGATGCCAAGGCATCCACCGTTTGCTCTTAAAAACTTGACCACAAAGAACCACGACAACAAGGCCACCCGAAGGCAACCCGATTGACGCGGTCTATCAGTGTTATCTCGTTACCCCACCAACCGGTCGAAACCAGCTGCTGGGGAAGAAATTGCACTCGAACATCACCCCACAACACCACCCCGAAAGGCAATGAAAGAAATGACGCTCAAGATGCTCGCGTCCACTGTGTAGTTCTCAAAAAACGGGCGACCCCAAGAATCCCCGGCAAGTGATGCCAGATCATCAAGGTCCGCATGAGGAGTTCACCCCCCCAACACCACAAAGGCGCCAGGAAAGGCTTGGTCCCTCAGGACCCAACAACGTGCACGCCCCCAGAATCCCGATCCCGCACCGTTCCAATCCCCCCAAAAGAGGAGATGTACTGAGCACGAAACCTTCATCCGAAGGCCACTGTCAAAGTTCCACCCATGAGCGCCACCCACAACATTCGCTGTGGCGTGACTTGACCCGTTGATCCCCGTGGCGAGTGTGTACAAAGACACAGCCCGTGGGGCGAGTACATGCTCCTTAGAAAGGAGGTGATCCAGCCGCACCTTCCGGTACGGCTACCTTGTTACGACTTAGTCCTAATCACCGATCCCACCTTCGACAGCTCCCTCCACAAGGGTTGGGCCACCGGCTTCGGGTGTTACCGACTTTCATGACTTGACGGGCGGTGTGTACAAGGCCCGGGAACGTATTCACCGCAGCGTTGCTGATCTGCGATTACTAGCGACTCCGACTTCATGAGGTCGAGTTGCAGACCTCAATCCGAACTGAGACCGACTTTTTGGGATTCGCTCCACCTCGCGGTATTGCAGCCCTTTGTATCGGCCATTGTAGCATGCGTGAAGCCCAAGACATAAGGGGCATGATGATTTGACGTCATCCCCACCTTCCTCCGAGTTGACCCCGGCAGTCTCCTATGAGTTCCCACCATAACGTGCTGGCAACATAGAACGAGGGTTGCGCTCGTTGCGGGACTTAACCCAACATCTCACGACACGAGCTGACGACAACCATGCACCACCTGTATACCGACCTTGCGGGGCGACCATCTCTGGACGTTTCCGGTATATGTCAAGCCTTGGTAAGGTTCTTCGCGTTGCATCGAATTAATCCGCATGCTCCGCCGCTTGTGCGGGCCCCCGTCAATTCCTTTGAGTTTTAGCCTTGCGGCCGTACTCCCCAGGCGGGGAACTTAATGCGTTAGCTGCGACACAGAAACCGTGGAATGGCCCCTACATCTAGTTCCCAACGTTTACGGCATGGACTACCAGGGTATCTAATCCTGTTCGCTCCCCATGCTTTCGCTCCTCAGCGTCAGTAACGGCCCAGAGATCTGCCTTCGCCATCGGTGTTCCTCCTGATATCTGCGCATTCCACCGCTACACCAGGAATTCCAATCTCCCCTACCGCACTCTAGTCTGCCCGTACCCACTGCAGGCTGGGGGTTGAGCCCCCAGATTTCACAGCAGACGCGACAAACCGCCTACGAGCTCTTTACGCCCAATAATTCCGGACAACGCTTGCACCCTACGTATTACCGCGGCTGCTGGCACGTAGTTAGCCGGTGCTTTTTCTGCTGGTACCGTCAAGAGCAAGCTCCCTTCTTCCCAACTAAAAGAGGTTTACAACCCGAAGGCCGTCGTCCCTCACGCGGCGTTGCTGCATCAGGCTTTCGCCCATTGTGCAATATTCCCCACTGCTGCCTCCCGTAGGAGTCTGGGCCGTGTCTCAGTCCCAGTGTGGCCGGTCACCCTCTCAGGCCGGCTACCCGTCGTCGGCTTGGTGAGCCGTTACCTCACCAACTACCTGATAGGCCGCGAGTCCATCCTTGACCAAAATTCTTTCCACCTGCAGACGATGCCGTCACAGGTCATATCCGGTATTAGACGTCGTTTCCAACGCTTATCCCAGAGTCAAGGGCAGGTTACTCACGTGTTACTCACCCGTTCGCCACTAATCCAGGAAGCAAGCTCCCCTTCATCGTTCGACTTGCATGTGTTAAGCACGCCGCCAGCGTTCGTCCTGAGCCAGGATCAAACTCTCCGTAAAAGAAAAACACCATCACCAACCGAAGCCAGTGACAGCAAGTTTGATGCTGACCAAAAGAACAAAACAATCTGACGATTGTTGTCCATTTCAATCTCAAAGAAACCCAACACCCAGAACCACTACACCGAAGGCATAGATCCACTGAATGCCGAGGTATAATTTGGCATTTGACAATGTGCACGCTGTTGAGTTCTCAAGGACCAAACGCACCCCAAACCCGCCCGAACCTGACCTAAATCAGTACTGTTCGAACCTCGTCGGAGGCAACTTTGAAACCTTATCCGTCCGTTCGGGCCCTGTCAAACCGTGTTTGTAACCCGGTTGACTAGACTTCGCTTCGTTAGGAAGCGCTTGCAAGCGATGCTTGCCGGATGGAGCTTTGCAATCCTAACCACATCCCTGCGGACTCGCAAGCGAGCCAGATTCTGAACGAATCAATTTGGGGGGAGGATGTCAGCACTTGAGGAAGTCCGTACCGGGGCTTTCGCTCCCGGCCCGTTTCGTTCCTTTGGCCTGACAAGAGAAAACAATACGTGTGGATGGCCGAGGGGCCAAATCTCACGCGCATCCCGGGCGTGTCGCGAATGACGCACCCCGTCGGATCCTTGGTTTCTCGGGCCCCAGAGGTGGTTAGGCGCGAGCCTTGGCCGGGTTGATCAGCGAGCCAAGGCCTTCGATGCTGATTTCGACGGTCTGCCCCTCGGTGAACGGGCCCACTCCGGCCGGGGTTCCGGTGAGGATGATGTCGCCCGGAAGCAGTGTGAAGATGTCGCTGACGTAGGCGATGAGCTCGGGGATCTTGTGAATCATCTGCTGCGTCGTCTCGCGCTGCAGAACTTCGCCGTCGACTCGCGACTGGATCTTGAGGTCGGTCCAGTCGAGCTCCGTCTCGATGTACGGGCCGATCGGGCAGAACGTGTCGTAGCTCTTGGCGCGAGTCCACTGGCCGTCGGTCTCTTGCACACCACGGGCGGTGACGTCGTTGGCGATCGTGTAGCCGAAGACGACGTCGGCATAGTCTTCGGCCTTCACGCGCTTGGCGATGGCACCGATGACGATGGCGAGTTCGCCCTCGAGGTGGATCTCCCCCTCGACGGGCGGGATCTGAATGGGATCGCCTGGGCCGACCACCGTCGTGTTTGGCTTGAGGAAGACGATCGGGAACTCCGGCGCCTCTTGACCCATCTCGTCGGCGTGGTCGTAGTAGTTCAGGCCGATGCCCACCACCTTGGAGCGCGGGATCACCGGCGCGAGGATCTTGGTCGTGCGGAGCGGAACGCGCTCCCCCGTGGTCTCGTACCCCGCGTACATCGGGTCTCCGGCGAGGACGACGAGGTCTTCACCGTCGACGACGCCGAATCGAGGGTCTTCTCCTGGGCTGGCAAAACGCGCGATCTTCACGGGGCGAGCTTACTTGCTCACCCCGCTCCGGGCCTGGGCCCTCGATCAGATGACGCCGTCGCTCCAGGCGTCGGGGTTGCCGAAGCGGTGGGCCGTGACCGTCACAGCCTGCTCGCGGAGGAACGGCAGCAGCTCGAGACGAGCGGAAGGAGTGACGGGCTGGGCGAAGACCGCGACTGCCGGGTCGCCGTGCAGAGCTACTGCGAGACGCCCCGATGCGTCGGCCGGGCCGATGAGGCGGACACGGGCGGCGCCGAGCTCGCCCCGTGCGGCTGTGTCGTGGAACGCCGCGTCGGTGGCACGGACGAACGAGACCGTGCCGAGCGCGGTGACCGCGGCGGGCGGAAGCGGGAGCGCCGAGCTGATGGTCATTGCCGAGCCCGCGCGGAGCCCCGCAGCGACGACCCTCGCCAGATCGCGCACCGAGCCGCCCTCGGCGAGGCGCACCACGACCGGCAGCGGGCGATAGCGGAAGACGTTGCGCTCGAGGCCCACCTGCGAGACGTCGACGGCCGCGCCGAAGGTGGCCGACCAGGCGCGCTCATCGGCGGAAGCGGCGGCCCGAAGTGACCCGTGGGATCCTTCGGCCTTCTCGACCGCGGCCACGAATCGCTCGACCGGGGCCGAGAGGGGCGTCGCCGGCTGCTCGGCAAGCGGGGCCGGAGTCCAGGATCCGAGGTGCACGAGATAGTTCGGGCCCCCGGCTTTGCCACCGGCTCCGACAGCAGAGCGCTTCCAGCCGCCGAACGGCTGACGGCGGACGATCGCCCCGGTGATCCCCCGGTTGACGTAGAGGTTGCCCGCCTCGACCCGGTCGAGCCAGGTGCCCAGCTCGGTGCGGTCAAGGGTGTGCAGACCCGCGGTGAGCCCGAAGTCGGTCGCGTTCTGCAGCTCGATCGCCTCGTCGAGGGTGCGGGCCGTCATGATGCCGAGGACCGGGCCGAAGAACTCCGTGCGGTGGAAGTGGCTGCCGGGCGCGACTCCGGCGCGGATACCCGGCGACCAGAGACGACCCGTGTCGTCGAGGCGTTTCGGCTCGACGAGCCAGGACTCCCCCGGCGCGAGCGTCGTGAGCGCACCGAGGAGCTTGTCGGCGGCGGGCTCGATGATCGGGCCCATCTGCGTGGTGGGGTCGGAGGGCAGTCCGACGCGCATGCTGGACGCGGCGTCGACGAGCTGGCGGCGGAAGCGCTCTGAGGTGCCGACCGAGCCCACGAGGATGACGAGGCTAGCGGCCGAGCACTTCTGCCCGGCGTGACCGAAGGCCGACTTGATGACGTCGGAGGCGGCGAGATCGAGGTCGGCACTCGGCGTGACGATGATCGCGTTCTTGCCGCTGGTCTCGGCGAGCAGCGGCAGGTCCTCGCGCCATGAGCGGAAGAGCTCGGCGGTCTCGAAGGCGCCGGTGAGGATCACGCGGTCGACGGCGGGGTGCGAGACGAGCTGACGACCCAGCTCGCCCTCCTCGACGTCGACGAGTCGGAGCACCTCGCTCGGCACACCCGCCGCCCAGAGGGCTTCGGCGAGAACCGCACCACAACGCTTGGCCTGTCCGGCCGGCTTCAGGATCACGGAGGCTCCGGCGGCGAGGCCCGCGACGGTCGAACCCGTCGGGATCGCAACCGGGAAGTTCCACGGCGGAGTGACGACGACGAGGGTGGGCGCCGTGTAGACCGCGCCGTCGACGGCGTCGAGCTCCTCGGCGAGCGAGGCGTAGTAGTTCGCGAAGTCGATGGCCTCGGAGACCTCGACGTCGCCCTCGGCTATGGTCTTGCCGGTCTCGGAGGCAGCCACCTCGATGAACTGCGCCCGGCGTCGGCCCAACTCGACGGCGGCACGGCGGAGCACGGCCGCGCGCCCGGCTCCGCCGAGTGCTGCCCACGAGGGGGCGGCGGCGACCGCGGACTGCACGATGCCCTCGAGCACGGCGGAGTCGGTGACCCCGGCAGCGGTGATGGTTGCCACTCCGAGGGTGGAGTCGGGGACGGACTGCAGGATCCTGCGCCCCCAGTCTCGGTTGTCAGCCAGCGCCGGGTCGGTATCGGGTTCGTTCTCGAATCCGTCGGTGCGGGGTGCCAGCACGTCGGTCGGCCTGGACTGCACACGATGCGCCGCGGGAGTCTCGGGCGTCACCTCGGCCAGCGACGACAGGAAGCGCTGCTTCTCGCGGTCGAAGAGGGCGTCGCTGGTCGCGAGCTCGAAGACGGCCGACATGAAGTTGTCGTGCGACGCGTTCTCTTCGAGACGGCGGATGAGGTAGCTGATCGCGACGTCGAACTCGCGCGGGTGGACGACGGGTGTGTAGAGCAAAAGCCCGCCGACATCCTGCTTGATGAGCTCCGCCTGCCCCTCGGCCATTCCGAGCAGCATCTCGAACTCGACGCGGCCCTCGACCCCGCGCTGTTTCGACAGGAGGTGGGCGAAGGCGATGTCGAAGAGGTTGTGGCCGGCGACTCCGAGCCGGATGGCGCGAGTGCGCTCGGGTGTCATCGCCCAGGAGAGAACTCGTTTGTAGTTGGTGTCGCTGTCTTGCTTGGTGTCGTAGGTCGCGAGAGGCCAGTCGTGCACGGCCGAGTCGACGTGCTCCATCGCGAGGTTGGCCCCCTTGACCACGCGGACCTTGACCGTGGCGCCACCGGCGTCGACACGACGGGTGGCCCATTCGCTCAGGCGCTGCATGGCCCCGAGCGCATCGGGCAGGTAGGTCTGCAGCACGATTCCGGCCTCGAGGCTCTTCAACTGCGGCTGGTCGAGCACGCGCATGAAGACGGCGAGGGTGAGGTCGAGGTCGCGGTACTCCTCCATGTCGAGGTTGATGAATTTGGGCGTCCGCGACTTGGCCGCGATCTCGTACAGCGGAGTGAGCTTCGTGACGACGCGGTCGACGGTCTCGTCAAAGGCCCACATCGAGAGCTGACTGACGATCGAGGAGACCTTGATCGACACGTAGTCGACGTCAGGTCGCTCAAGCAGGGCGCGCGTGCCGGCCAGGCGGTGGTCTGCCTCGCCGTCGCCGAGGACGGCCTCGCCGAGGAGGTTGAGGTTGAGGCGGGTGCCGTCTTTCTTGAGAGCGGCGATCGCTCGCCCGAGCTGGACGGGCCGCGAGTCGGCGATGAGGTGGCCGACCATCGAGCGGAGGACGCGACGGGCGACTGGAACGACGATCTTCGGAAAGGTCGGAGCGAGGGCGCCGCCGACGCGCACGGCCGCACGCATGTACCAGGGCAGGAACGCCGGGACGCCCGCGGCGAGCGCCTTGAGGTTTCGCGCGGCCACCGAGAGGTCTTCGGGGCGGACGACCCGGTCGACGAAGCCGATCGTGAAGGCCAGGCCGGACTCGTCTTTGAGGACCTCGGCGAGAAGCTCGGCCGACTTGGTGCCGGGTGCGCTGCTCGACTCGTGCACCCAGCGGTGGGCCAGAGCGACGGCTTCAGCGCCGAGCTCGGGCGGAATAGCTGCGCTGACGGTAGAGGTGGGTGCGTTTGCCGGTGCGGGGCGCTCGGCCGAGTCAATGTTTGCCACGCGGCAAGAATAGGTCGCGCGATCACGGTGTCGCAAGGGTCGAAACGTGCTGTTTACAAATGCGCTGCTGGAGTGCTCGCGTGCGGGCGCGTGCAGACCGCCGGGCCGAGTCGGCGGGTGTCGTTAGGGGTGGGCGGGTACTGCAGCACCCGCCCACTCTCAAGAACACCCGCCGACCTCGGCCGGGCGCGATCTAGCCCTCGCTGAGCTCGTCCAGTTCTGCGAGCGGCACCGTCACGATCGTGGCGATCACGAGCCGCATCGCCTCGGCCACCCGGACGGCATCGCGGTCGTAGAGCCACTGCAACTGCAGGCCGTCCTGCACGGCCAGAACCACCCGGGCGGCCGTCTCGGCGGTGAATCCGGGGGCTAGGAGCCCACGGCGCTCGGCGACCGCGAGATACCGGCTCGTCGACTCGACGATCTGCTCGTAGAAGTCGGCGTAGTAGTCGTGCGCCGGATGCTCGGGGCTGGTCGACTCGGCGGAGGCCGTGTTGAAGAGCTGGATCACGCCGGGAACCTCGACGTTGTACTCCGCGAGATCGAGGAGTTCGCCGAGCCTCATACCGGACGCATCGCCGAAGTGTCTCCGCAGCCGTTCGTCGCGGCGTCGGAGCACGGCGAGGAGCAGGTCTTCCTTGGTCGCGAAATAATGCTGGAGCGACTGATGAGAGACGCCGCACTGGCGCGCGATCTCTCGAAGGGAGGCCCCGTGGAAGCCGCTCTGGCCGAACACGGGAAGAGCTGCGTCGAGAATCGCCTCGCGCTTGGCGACCCCCTTGGCGTAGCTGCCACGCCGGCCGGTCGTCGTCTCGGAGGTCACGACCCCGACGATACGGGACAGCGGCGCGCCTCGGGGGCTTGCGTGAGTAGGCTCGGCCCGTGAGCCTCGGGACCGACCCGGCGAGGTGCTTCCGGCCTCTCCGACCATGAACTGGTCGTTGCTCCGCGTCCCGGCGTTCCGGGCACTCTGGCTCGGTCGGCTGCTCTCGTGGGTGGGAGCCGGGCTGGGACCGGTCGCGCTCGTCTTCGCTGCCATCGACCTCGGTGCCGGCCCCACCGGGCTCGGGCTCGTCATCGCCAGCAGATCCGTGCCGAACGTCGCCCTGGTCCTCTTCGGCGGCGCGCTCGCCGACCGCCTTCCGAAATGGTCGGTCGCGGTGGCGGCGTCGGTTCTCTCGGCGGCGTCGCTCGCCACCGTGGCCCTGCTCCTCGCCACCGGGACGGCGACGCTGCCCCTGGTCGCGGCGGCCGCGGCACTCGGCGGCGCCGGATCGGCGTTCTTCGCCCCGGCGACGAACGCGGTGCTGAGAGACACGGTGCCCGAAGACGACGTCAGGGACGCGACCGTGCTGAACCGAGTGGGCATGAACCTCGGGCTCGTCGGAGGCACCGCACTCGGAGGGGGTGTGGTCGGAGCGTTCTCTCCGGAGATCGCGCTCGCCGTCGGATCCTTGGTGTTCACCGCCGCGATAGCGGCTTTCGCGGGCCTGCCCCGCGACACGATCGGCTCGGTGCGCGGTGGCTCGTTCGCCGCCGACCTCGGAGCGGGAATCCGGTTCGTCGCCAGGTCGCCGTGGCTCCGCGCCACGCTCGCGCTGTCGTTCGTCGCCCAGTTCGCCTTCGCCGGCGGCGTGCAGGTGATCGGTCCGTTCGCGGCCGACGACTCGTTCGGCAGGACGCTGTGGGGCTTCGCCGGGGCCGTGCAGACACTGGGGCTGATCGTCGGGGCGATTGTGGCGGGGCGCCTCCGTGGGCGGCTCCGACTGGCCACGGCGACGGTCGGGATCGCAGCGATGGCGCTGCCGCTCGGGGTGCTCGCGCTGATCCTGAGCGTGCGACCGATGGTGATCGACCCGTTGCACTGGTTCTTCTGGCTGAGCGTGGCGCTCTTCGCCGCGAGTGTCGGCCTCGAGATCTTCACGATCCCGCTCGACGTGACGATTCAGCTGCAGGTGCCGCGGAGCTACCTGGCCCGGGTCTACGCCGGCCTGACCCTTGCCTCACTCGCCGGCATGCCGCTCGGCGAACTGGCGGTGGGGCCGGCCGTCGACCGGTTCGGTGCTCCCCTGACGCTGAGCGCTCTCGGTGCGCTTGTGCTGGTCGCCGCCGGACTCGTCGCCGCGAGCCGAAGGGTCCGCGACCTCGACCGACCTACTTCTTCGTGAGCGCCGACTCTTTGTGGGCGGCCTCGGAGCCCGACTTCTCGGACTTCACGATGTAGTACGGCTCGTCGGAGGAGGCCTTGAACTTCTGGCCGTCGAACTCGAACTCTTTGACGCGCTTGTCGACCACCTCGCCGTGGGTCTCGCCCTGCGGGGTGTTCCAGGTGATCTTGTCGCCCTTGCTGAATGCCATGACTGCTCCTTCGACGGAGCTTCGACGGTACCCCTCAGACGTTGAAACCGCCGTTGCTCACGATCAGCTGGCCAGACACCCAGCCGCCCTCCGGACCCAGCAGAAATCGCACGATGTTGGCGACATCACCGGGGAGGCCGAGCCGCCCCGTCGGCTGCATGGCCGTCAGGGTCTCACGGACCTCGTCGCTCATCCAGCCGGTGTCGACCGGGCCCGGGTTCAGGGCGTTCGACGAGATGCCCAGGTGACCGAGCTCTCTCGCGGCCGCTATCACGATCCGGTCGAGGGCACCCTTGCTCGAGCCGTACGGCATGTTGTCGACGACGTGGTCGCTCGTCAGCGCGACGATACGGCCGCCACTCTCGGGAATCTGCTCGGCGAGACCCTTGATCAGCAACCAGGCGGCGCGGACGTTGACGTCGTAGTGCCGGTCGAACGCCTCGACCGTCGTGTCGAGAATGCCGGAGTCGACGCTTTCGGAGTGCGAGAGCACGAGGCCCGACACCGGGCCGAGTGCGTCGGCTGCCCTGGTGACGAGCTGGAGGGCGACGTCAGGATCCGACAGATCGGCTTCGAGTACGACCACACGCCGACCGAGGGCTTCGACGTCATCGACCAGACGCGCGAGGTCGTCCGGCCGCTCCCCCCACGTCATGCGCCGGTCGTACGGCGTCCAGGTGACGAGCGCGAGATCCCAGCCGTCCGCGGCGAGCGCCAGCGCGATGGCGGCGGCGATCCCCTCGCGACGGCCGACACCCGTGAGGAGGGCGGCCTTGGGCTGCGACGACTGGTCTTGCTGCGACGACGGTGTCATGCCGTCATCTTCCCACTGGCGATCAGGTGAGGTGATCGTCCACGATCGGCTAGTCCGACGGCCTCGACATCAGCAGATGCTGGACACTCACCGCCCGGGAGTAGAGGAAAGACCTAGTTGCGCTTGCCGCGGGTGCGGCCGGGAGCGGCACGGCGGGGCTGCCGGACGATGCCTTTGGCCCCCTTGGTCTTCGCGGCCTTCGCATCGCGCGCGGCCTTCGCGGCCTCCGCCGCTTTCGCCTTCGCCTTGGCGGTCGGGCGCTGGGCCGGCGCCTGCTCCTGGTCGCGCGAGCTGTTGGCCGTGCGGCCCCGGACGATGCCGATGAACGCCTCGACCTCGTCGGTCTGATCGCCGACCGGCCAGAGGAGAGCGATGGTGGTCTCGGGGAGGCCGACGACTCGACGGCCGACCACGCCCTTACGGGAGTAGAGACGCGCGAGCGACTGGGGCATCACGGCGACACCGGCGCCCGTCGCCACGACCTCCACCGCACCGGCGAGATCGAGGGCCGGGTCGAGGTCGAAGCGCGTTTGGCCCTCGAGCTCGTCGAGCGAGACGCTCGCGCCGTCGGCGAGCGCGTGCTCCTTCGGCAGCACGACGTAGGGGGTCTCGTCGTAGAGCGGAATCGTGTGCAGGCCGTCAGCCTCGACCGGAAGGCGAGCGAACACCATGTCGGCGGTGTCGTCACGAAGGTGAGCAGTCGGATCCTCGGTTTCTGACGGGATCAACGTCAGCGGATCGTCGGGAAAGCGCTCCTCCCAGATGCGGGTCCACTTGCCCAGGGTGACGCCGGGCACGAACGCGATACGGAGGGAGGACACAGGCCCGAGAGTAGCCGACACCCGGGGATTGATGCCGGACGGCTACCCTTACGCACATGAGCAACGAGATCAGCGATCAGCCGGACGCCCCCGACACGCGTCAGACCAAGAAGTCGCGCCCCGACCAGAACATGAAGGCCTTCACGGCCGCGAAGAAGCTCGGCATCTACCTGCCGGCCACCCCCCAGGAGTTCCAAGACAATCCGGTGACCCGGGAGCAGCTGGTCGAGCTGCAGTCGAACCCGCCCGAGTGGCTGGTCGACCTCCGCCAGAACGGCCCGCACCCCCGCCCCGAGGTGGCGCGCAAGCTCGGCATCACGATCTCGGGCCTCGCCCGTGCCGGCATCGACGACGCCCTGACCTCCGACGAGATCCAGGCCCTGCTCGTCGAGATGCCGCCGTGGCTCTCGTCCGAGCGCTACAACCTGGCCCTCGTGCGTGACGAAGAGATCCGCGTCAAGCAGCAGAACGCCGACAAGGCCGCGAAGCGGGCGGCTGCCGAGGAGGCCTGACCCGCCGCTAGCATGACGCCGTGAGTGAATTTGCGCTGGCCGTCGACATCGGCGGCACCAAGGTCGAGTCCGCGCTGGTCGATTCCGAGGGCGTCCTACTGCCCGGAAGTCGCGACCGGCGACCGACCGGCCACGGGTCGACCTCGGAAGAACTCGCGACCGCCGTTTCGGAGGTCGTCGCGCACGCCCTCGCCGCACTCCCGGCAGACGCGACAGTGCTCGGCATCGGGATCGGCAGCGCCGGCCCGGTCGACCTGCCCCACGGCACCGTCTCGCCCATCAACCTGCCCGCCTGGCGCGAGTTTCCGATTCGCGAGCTCGTCGCGGGCCTCGTCGCCTCGTCGCTGGGCGATGCCGTGCCGATCACGCTGCGGCTCGACGGGGTGAGCCTCGCCCTTGCCGAGCACTGGGTCGGCGCGACCCAGGGCGTCGACAACGCTCTCGCCATCACCGTCTCGACCGGGGTCGGCGGCGGCCTGATCGTGAACGGCCGCCTGCTGTCGGGTGGCACCGGCAACGCCGGCCACATCGGCCAGGTGCAGATCGCTACCCGCACGCCCGGCGAGACCAGCGAGTCGGTGACGCTCGAGGTGCTCGCCTCCGGGCCGCACACCGTCCGCTGGGCGCAGGAGCAGGGCTTCACCGGCGAGCGCGGCGAAGATCTCGCGGCCGGCTATGCCGCGGGCGATGCGGTCGCGGTGTCGGCGGTGCGCCGATCGGCGACAGCCCTCGGTGAGGCGATCACGGCGGTCACGACCCTGCTCGACCTCGACGTCGTCGCCATCGGCGGCGGATTCTCGCGGGTCAGCCCGGACTACCTCGACCTGGTGCGCGCGGTGATCGACGAGGCGGCGTACAACTCGTACGCGACGAGGATCCGGGTGGTCAAGTCGGGCCTCTCCGACGAAAGCCCGCTCATCGGTGCGGCGGCGCTCGTGCACCAGATGCATCTGCTCGGCTGATTCCGCTCACTGAGAACAGACGACGGGTGCGGGTCTAGGCTTAAGCAACACCAATGACGGCCGGCGGTTCTTCGTCCGGCCGTTTCGTCTGCCCGGAGGTACTTTCTTTGTCCACCACCGTTTCCGCTCTCGTCACGCCCACCGCGGGCGCCCCGTTCGAGCGCTCCACCATTCAGCTTCGCGATGTCGGCCCGAACGACGTCCAGATCGACATCGCCTTCGCCGGCATCTGCCACTCCGACATCCACCAGGCGCGCGAGGAGTGGGGCAAGGCCATCTTCCCCATGGTTCCCGGCCACGAGATCGCCGGAATCGTCACCTCCGTCGGCGACGCCGTCACCAAGCACAAGGTCGGCGACCGCGTCGGCATCGGCTGCTTCGTCGACTCCTGCCGCGAGTGCGAGAACTGCCTCGCCGGTGAAGAGCAGTTCTGCGTCAAGGGCAACGTTCCCACCTACAACGGCCGCCAGTACTCGGGCGAAGACACCTACGGCGGATACAGCAAGCAGATCGTCGCCGACGAGAACTACGTGCTCTCCATTCCCGAGGGCATCTCGCTCGACGAGGCCGCTCCCCTGCTCTGCGCCGGCATCACCACCTACTCGCCGCTGAAGCACTGGGGCGCCGGCCCCGGCAAGAAGGTCGCCGTCGTCGGAATGGGCGGGCTCGGCCACATGGCCGTCAAGATCGCTCACGCCCTGGGCGCCGAGGTCACCGTCATCAGCCAGACGCTCTCGAAGCAGGAAGACGGCCTCAAGCTCGGAGCCGACCACTACTACGCCTCGAGCGACCCGTCGACCTTCACCGACCTGCGCTCGTCGTTCGACCTGATCATCAACACGATCTCGGCCGACATGGACATCGACGCCTACGCTCGCACCCTCCGCCTCAACGGCACCATGGTGTTCGTGGGCCTGCCCGAGAACCCGCAGTCGTTCGGCGCCGGATCGCTGATCATGGGCCGTCGCAGCCTCGCCGGGTCGAACATCGGCGGCATCCGCGAGACCCAGGAGATGCTCGACTTCTGCGCCGAGCACCACATCGGCGCCGAGATCGAGGTGCTCGACGCCTCCGACACGACCACGATCGACGAGGCCTACGAGCGCGTCGTCGCCTCGAAGGTGCGCTACCGCTTCGTGATCGACACCGCGACGATCTAGTTCGCAGAACCCCGACGAAAGAACCCCCGGCCGATCGGCCGGGGGTTCTTTCGTGCTCGGTGCGAGCTACATCTTCGGTTCGAGCCGCTTCTGCCGAGCGAACTCGGCGGGCCGGTCGGGGCCGTTCCAGATCGTGACGATGCCCCAGGCGACCGCGGCGATCGGCACGGCGAGGACGGCGCCGATGATGCCGCCGACGATGGTGCCGGCGGTCAGCGCGATGAGCACGACCAGCGGGTGCAGTGACAGGGACCGCGCCATGACGACCGGCTGCAAAAAGTTGCCCTCGAGCTGGTTCACCACGATCACGATGATGACGACGATGATCGCCGGCACGAGACCGTTGGCCACGAGAGCGACCAGGGCGGCGAGGATCCCGGCGACCGTCGCGCCGACCAGAGGCACGAAGGCCGACAGGAACACGATCACCGACAGCGGGAGCGCGAGAGGCACCCCGAGGGCGAAGAGCCCGATGCCGATGCCGACGGAGTCGACGAGGGCCACGGTCGCCGTGCCGCGGATGTACCCGCCGAACGTCGACACCGTCTTCTCGCCGATGCGCTGCGCACGCTCGAACTGCTCGCCGGTGAACGGGCGCTCCATGAAGGCCCAGATCTTGGGGCCGTCTTTCATGAAGAAGAACAGCACAACCACGAAGAGGGCGAGGCCGGTGACGAAGCTGCCCGCGGCCGAGACGCCGGCGAACGCGCCGCTCGCGAACGAGGCGCTCTGCACGAAGTCGACGGCCGAGTCGAGCCCCTTCTGGATCTGGTCGTCGGTGATGTGGAAGGGGCCGTCTTTGGCGAAGTCCTGTAGCTGCCGAATACCGGCGGTGGCCTGCTTGGCGAGGTCGTCGACCTGATTCTGAACGGCGTTGACGATGAGCCACACCACAAGGCCGAGAATGACGATGATGGCGACCAGCGCGATCCAGGTCGCGAGGATCGACGGGACGCCGTGCCGCCTCATCAGCTCGAGCAACGGGTAGATCGCCGAGGCGACGATCAGGGCGAGTACGACCGGGATGACGACCAGGCTCAACTGGGTCATCGCGAAGACGAGGCCGGTGGCCACGATGATGACGAGGATGATCTGGAGGCACCGGGTCGCGAGCCGCCCGAAAGCGTCAGACCAGATGTTCCTCTGCGCCGACCAGGTGAGGGCCCGAACTTTGTCGGGAGCCTCCGTCATGGCTGGCGATGAGGTCTTGCGGCGGAAAAGGCCCACTGGTCTTCTGCTTTCGTCGTCGGTCACACCACCGTACCCGTCGGCCGTATTCTGGGCGCGTGCCAACGCGTCTCATTCTTGTTTCGGATACCCATGTGCCCCAGCGGGCGAAAGCGCTTCCCGACGAGGTCTGGGCCGAGATCGACCGCGCCGACGTCGTGGTGCACGCGGGCGACTGGAACCGCCTACCTCTACTGGACGAATTCGAGGATCGTGCGTCCACCCTGATCGCGGTCCGCGGCAACAACGACGGGCCCGAGTTCGACGACCGCCTGCCGCTCGTGGCGCGCACCGAGATCGAGGGAGTCCGCCTCGCCGTCGTGCACGAGACGGGGAGCAAAGTCGGACGCGAGACGCGACTCGACGCCCTCTTCGGAGACGCCGACCTCGTGATCTTCGGGCACAGCCACATTCCGTGGGATTCAACCTCGGACGGCGGGCTGCGGATCCTGAACCCGGGATCGCCGACCGATCGCCGCCGCCAGCCCTACCGCACCTATCTCACACTCGTGCTCGACGCCGGGGTGATCCGCGACGTGGAGCTGCGCAGACTTTCGACCGCCTGAGTGCTACTTCTTCTTCGTGGGTGTGGAGGTCTTCGTCGGAGTGGGCGAGGGTGTGGGCGACGGCGACGAGGTGGCCGTGTCGGTGTAGCTGTTGCCCGCCGCGGTCACCACGAAGTTGCTGAAGTCTTCGGGGGTGAAGGGCGAGATGTTCTGATACTGCTGCCCGTTGACGAGCACCGTCGGCGTCGACGTGATCTTTGGTACGGCGGTGCCGTCGAGCGGCCCGGCGAGCGCCCTTTGGGTGGCTGAGACAGCCCAGGAGGCGTACGTCTGATCGTTCACGCACTTCGAGATCTGGCTCGTGTTAGTGATTCCGCTGACGCCCTTGATCAACGAGATCAGCTGGGCGTTCGAGAGCCCAGTGGTCTGCTCGTCGGGTTGCCGGTCGAACATGGCCGTATTGAAGTCGAAGTAGGCGTCGGGCGAGTAGTTGGCGACGCAGGCTGCCGCAGCGGCAGCTCGCTGGGAGTACTTCGACCCCAGCGACATGTTCGTCAGGATGGCGATCGGGTGATATTCGACCGTCGCCGCGCCCGATTCGACCAGGCCCTTGATGTAGTCGTTGTTCGCCTTCTCGAACTCGCCGCACACGGGGCAGAGATAGTCGAGATAGATCGAGATGGTGACGGTATCGGCGGCAGGAGCGGTCGACGTGGGAGTCGACGTCGAGGTCGCGGACGACGACGACTGCGGAGTAGAAGAGCCGGAAGAGGACGACTGGGAAGTCGCCTCGCCGGACACGGCCTTGAAGCCCTTGCCGATCAGGATCCCGTCGCCGACCATGTTCGCCGGGGTCTTTCCGGCCTCGGGAACCGAACCGCGGATCGCGATGGTGGCACCGACCACGAGAGCGATGATGACGACGGCCACTCCGGCGATGATCGCCCACCGCCCACGACGAGCCCGCGCCTTCTGCTTGCGACGGGCGAGCTGCGCCTTCTGGCGAGCCGCCGTCCGTCGATGATTTCGGGCGGAAGAACTCTCGCCCCGGCGGTTTTCCGGCGTCTGGCCCGGTTCGTTGTCAGTCATGATCTCGGACCAGCGTAGAAGCTTTTCCGAACCAAAGTCCACGCGGGCGAATGCCCTCGAATTGTTCTACCCCCAAGCGGGGGGTGTACTGGACGGTTCGGAATGCCATAATGAGCGAGGCCGTCAGCGAGGATCGCCTCGACTGACTGTCATCCATTCACTACGGATCGTCCGGCACGTACCTGCCGGTGAAGGAGAAACATCATGGCGTCTGTGACGTTCAGCAAGGCAACCCGTCTCTACCCCGGTTCGACCCGGCCCGCGGTCGACGGCATCGACCTCGAGGTCGCCGACGGCGAATTCCTCGTGCTGGTCGGCCCTTCCGGTTGCGGCAAGTCGACCACCCTGCGCATGCTCGCCGGCCTCGAAGAGGTCAACTCGGGCGACATCCTCATCGGCGACCGCAACGTCACCGACGTTCCGCCGAAAGACCGCGACATCGCGATGGTGTTCCAGAACTACGCGCTCTACCCGCACATGACCGTCGCCGAGAACATGGGCTTCGCGCTCAAGATCGCCGGCGTCGGCAAAGAAGAGCGCGCCACCCGCGTGCTCGAAGCCGCCAAGCTGCTCGACCTCGAGCCCTACCTCAGCCGCAAGCCGAAGGCCCTCTCGGGTGGTCAGCGTCAGCGCGTCGCCATGGGCCGTGCGATCGTCCGCCAGCCCCAGGTGTTCCTCATGGACGAGCCGCTGTCGAACCTCGACGCCAAGCTCCGCGTCCAGACCCGCACGCAGATCGCCTCGCTCCAGCGCCGCCTCGGCGTCACCACGGTCTACGTCACGCACGACCAGACCGAGGCGCTCACCATGGGCGACCGCATCGCCGTGCTGAAAGACGGCGTGCTGCAGCAGGTCGGAACCCCCCGCGACCTGTACGAGAAGCCCGACAACGTGTTCGTCGCCGGTTTCATCGGCTCGCCCGCCATGAACCTCCTCCCCGCCGACGTCGTCGACGGCGGAGTGCAGTTCGGCTCGAGCGTCGCCTCGATCGAGCGCGACATCCTCTCGCAGGCCACCTCGAAGAGCGTCACCGTCGGAGTTCGCCCCGAAGACGTCGTCGTCAGCACCTCGGGCGAAGGCCTCAAGGTCGCGGTCGACGTCGTCGAAGAGCTCGGCGCCGACGGCTACCTCTACGGTCACGCCGACGTCAACGGCCAGCGCGCCGACATCGTCGCCCGCGTTGACGGCCGCACGCACGCCTCCGCCGGAGATACCGTGTTCATCACGCCGCAGGCGCACCACCTGCACGTCTTCGACACCGAGTCGGGCCTCCGCCTCGGCGACAAGGCCGTGGTGTCCGCTTAGTCACACCCCAGAGACGGCCCGCCCGTGCCACCCCGATCACGATCGAGGGGCCGGGCGGGCTGTTCTCGTGTAACGACTGCCCGGATCCTGCGCTCCCCTCCGAACGGAAACCCGTGACCTCCCTCAACATCACCTCGGCGACGGCCGACCCCGCCCTGCTCGACCTGCCGTGGAACCTGCCCCTCGACGTGTGGCCGGAAGACTCGATCGCCACGCTGCCGAAGGGGATCTCGCGGCACCTGGTGCGGTTCGCCTACCTCAGCGGATACGTGATCGCCATCAAAGAGACGTCGGGCGAGATGGCCCGGGGCGAATACGAGATGCTGCGAACACTGCAGCGCATGGACATCCCCTGCGTCGACCCGCTCGCCGTCATCACGAACCGCCACGACGACGACGGCAACGAGCTGAACCCGGTGCTGGTCACGCGCCACCTCAAGTTCTCGCTGCCGTACCGCGCCCTCTACTCGCAGCGACTGCGACCCGACACCGCCGCGCGACTCGTCGACGCGCTCGCCCTGCTGCTCGTGCGCCTGCACATCATCGGCTTCTACTGGGGTGACGTCTCGCTGTCGAACACACTGTTCCGGCGGGACGCTGGCGCCTTCGCCGCCTACCTCGTCGATGCTGAGACCGGCAAGCTCTACCCGGGCGGCCTCTCGAACGGCCAACGGGAGAACGACCTCGAAGTGGCCCGCGTCAACATCGCCGGCGAGCTCCTCGACCTCGAGGCTGGAGACCGCCTTGACGAAGACCTCGATGCCGTCGAGGTCTCGGCCGGGATCGTCGCGAAGTACCGCAGCCTCTGGAAAGAGTTGACGGGCACCGAGACCTTCTCCGATTCGGAGCGTTGGCGCATCAACGACCGCGTCGAACGCCTCAACGACCTCGGCTTCGACATCGAAGAACTCGCGATCAAGACGACCGAGGGCGGAACACAGGTCAAGATCCAGCCCAAGGTCGTCGACGCCGGCCACCACTCGCGGAGGCTCCTGCGACTCACGGGGCTCGACGCCCAAGAGAACCAGGCTCGTCGGCTGCTCAACGACCTCGACGCGTACCGGTCGAAGAACGACCGCTCGGAGCTCGACGAAGAGATGGTCGCGCACGAGTGGGCGGCCCGCGTGTTCGAGCCCGTGATCCGCTCGATCCCCCGCGACCTGCGTGGCCGACTCGAGCCCGCCGAGGTCTTTCACCAGCTGCTGGAGCACCGCTGGTATCAATCGCAGGCGGAGAACCGCGATGTGCCCATCGCCGAGGCGCTGACGTCGTACATCAACGAGGTGCTGCGGCACCGTCGCGACGAGCAGATGGTCATCGCGCCGCCGACCGGAGCGATCACTCTGCCCGTGGCCATCCAGGCCGACGAAGACGACGACGAGGACTGGCGCTCGAAGGTATGAAGCACTGCTTCACCGACGACAAGACCCGCACGGTCGGCGTAGACACCTCTCCTAGGGCGAGGGTCTGTGCCGATCGTGCGGGTCTGTGCCGATCGTGCGGGTGCAGGCGTGCGGCGGGGCTACTTCTGGTTCTTGCGCTCGGCGCGCAGCTTCGAGATCTCATACAGCGTCACGCTCGCGGCGATACCGGCGTTGAGGCTCTCGGTCGAGGCCGTGATCGGCACCGACACGATCGCGTCGCAGGTCTCGGTGACAATGCGCGAGAGACCCTTGCCCTCGCTGCCGACGACGATCACGAGCGGCTGGTCGGCGAGGTCGAGCCCCGGCAGCTGCACGTCGCCGCCACCGTCGAGGCCGAGCACGAAGACGCCACGGTCTTTGAAGGCCTTGAGCGTCTGGGTGAGGTTGGCGGCCATCGCGACCGGCACGCGCGACGCGGCACCGGCGGAGGTCTTCCACGCCGACGCGGTCACGCCGACGCTGCGACGCTGCGGGACGATGACGGCCTGGCCTCCGAACGCGGCGACGGAGCGGATGATCGCCCCGAGGTTGCGAGGGTCGGTGATGCCGTCGAGCGCGACGAAGAGCGGCTTCTGACCGCGGCGCTCGGCCTGGTCGAGGAGCTCCATCGGGTGCGCGTACTCGTACGGCGGCACCTTGAGCGCGAGCCCCTGGTGAACTGAGTCGGGGCCGGTGAGGCGGTCGAGCTCGGGGCGCATGACCTCGAGGACGGGGATCCCGCGGCGCGTGGCGAGGGTCAAGACCTCTTTGACGCGGTCGTCCATCTCGAGACGGGCGGCGATGTAGAGCGTCGTGGCGGGGATCCGGGCGCGGAGAGCCTCGAGCACCGAGTTGCGGCCGGTCACGATCTCGTTGTCGTCGGCCTGCTTCTTGCCGCGGGGCGGTGCCGTGCGATCGGGAGCCGTGCGGGCGGTGCGGATGGGGCGCTCGGCCGAGCTTCCGGCGCGACCCTTGGCGGCGACGAGTCGATCCTGGGCAGCCTTCCGCTTGCCGGCGGGGTGGTACGGACGATCCTCGGCGCGGGGCGTGGGCTTCTTGCCCTCGAGGGCCTGACGACCCTGCCCTCCCGAACCGACCTGCTTGCCCTTACCGCCCTGGCGGACCGCCCCGGGGCGACCCTTTCGTTCTCCTTGAGTGTTCTTCACTGTTCCAGGCTCCAATGCGATCCGGTCGGGCTGTCTTCGATGGTGATGCCCGCAGCGGCCAGGTCGGCTCGGATGCGGTCGGCGTTCGTGAAATCTTTGGAGGCGCGAGCGCTCTGACGCGCTTCGATCAGCTTCTCGACGAGAGTGCCGAGCGCCACCTGAGCGGCGCCGTCGCCACTGCCGCTCCACTCGGAGGCGAGCGGGTCGATGCCGAGCACGGTGACCATGGCCAGAACGTGCTGCCACTCGCGGGCGGCCGCGTCGAGGTCGTCGTCGTCGAGCGCGGCGTTGCCCCGGCGCACCGTGTCGTGCAGCACGGCGAGCGCCTGCGGCACGTTAAGGTCGTCGTCCATCGCCTCGGCGAAGGCCGTCGGCACGACGCGAGCGCCGACCCCGGCGAAGCGAGTGCCGGCAAGGCGACGACCGGCGCGGCCGAGGAACACCTCGATGCGGTCGAGAGCGGCTTCTGCCTCGTCGAGCGCACCCTCGTGGTAATCGATCGTCGAGCGGTAGTGCGCGGCACCGAGGAAGTACCGCACCACGATGGGGCGTGCCAGTGCAAGGAACTCCGAGGCGAAGATGGAGTTGCCGAGCGACTTCGACATCTTCTGACCCTCGACGTTGACGAGCCCGTTGTGCAGCCAATGCCGCGCGAAGCCGTCGCCGGCGGCCGTCGACTGGGCCAGCTCGTTCTCGTGGTGCGGAAAGCGGAGGTCGAGCCCGCCACCGTGGATGTCGAACTCGGGCCCGAGGTAGCGGCGCGACATCGCGGAGCACTCGATGTGCCACCCCGGTCGCCCGGAACCCCAGGGCGACACCCAGCTGGCCGACTCGGGCTCGCCCGCCTTGCTGCCCTTCCAGAGGGCGAAGTCTCGGGGGTCGCGCTTGCCGCGCGGGTCGGCGTCGGTGGCCGAGGCCATGTCGTCGAGCTTCTGGTTGGTCAGGGCGCCATACGTGGGCCAGGACGCCGTGTCGAAGTAGACGTCGCCCGACTCGTCGGGGGCCGGGTACGCGTGGCCCCGCTCGATGAGCCGACTGACGATCGTCTGCATCTCGGTCACACTCGCGGTGGCCCGTGGCTCGTAGGTCGGCGCAAGGATGCCGAGCGCGTTGTAGCCCGCGGTGAATTCGAGCTCGTACCGGTAGGCCCGCGCCCACCACTCCTCGGTCGCGTCGGACGCGAGGGCGAGGATCTTGTCGTCGATGTCGGTGACGTTCCGCACCAGGGTCACGTCGAGGCCGCGGTAAGCGAACCAGCGACGCCAGAGGTCGTAGACCAGCGCGGAGCGGAGGTGGCCGATGTGCGGCGACGACTGCACCGTCGGGCCACAGACGTAGAGACCGACTTTGCCGTCGACGAGCGGGACGAAGTCGACGACCGACTGCGTTCGGGAGTCGTAGAGGCGAATGGTCACCGCCACAGTTTAGGCGGGCGGTACCGCCGGGGTCTCCACAGGGGTCGACCGCACTGACACGAGAGCCGTCGCGATCACGGTGACGCCCTCGCCTCGGCCGGTGAAGCCGAGCCCGTCGGTGGTCGTGGCCGAGACCGAGACGGGAGCGCCCAGGATCCTGGTCAGTTGCGTCTCCATCTCGACCCGCCGTTTCGCGAGGCGGGGGCGATTGCCGATCACCTGCACGGCGACGTTCACGACGGTGGCGCCCACCGCGTCGAGGATCTCGCGCGTGCCCTCGAGGAAGACGACGCCCGACGCCCCGGCGTAGCGCGGATCGGCCGTGCCGAAGCGCGAGCCGATGTCGCCCTCTCCCGCGGCGGACAGCAGCGCGTCGACTATCGCGTGAGCGACCGCGTCGCCATCGCTGTGGCCGGCGAGACCGGGTTCGCCCGGCCAGTCGAGCGCACCCAGGCGAAGGGGCTGGTCGACGTCGAAGCCGTGCACGTCGATGCCGATGCCGACGCGCTGCACGTCGGCGGGGAGAGCGGGCCCGGGGGCGCTGGGCGCGACGAGGTCGGCCGCGAGCATCTCGGCCCGCTGGAGATCCCACGGCGTCGTGACCTTGAACGCCTCGGCGGCACCCGCGACAACGGTCACCTCGTGGCCCGCCGCGGCGAAGAGCGCGGCGTCGTCGGTGTATTCAATAGGCATTGCTTCAACGGGCACTGCTTCAACGGGCACTGCTTCGACGGGCGGGGCATCGACCGGCGAGGAGCCGGCCAGTGCGCCGGCATACGCGGCGTCGAGCTCGGCCCGCGGAAACCCCTGCGGCGTCTGAATCGCGACGAGCTCCGACCGGTCGACCGTGTCGACGACCGCGCCCGCCGCGTCGACCCGCTTGATCGTGTCGCTGACGGGCAGCCCAGGAACCATTCCGTGGCCGAGCGACTCGACGGCCGAGGCCACGAGATCGAACTGCGGGGAGGGCGTGAAGCAGCGAGCCGCGTCGTGCACGAGCACGGTGCGGGCGGTGTCAGCGACCCGGGCAAGCCCTCGGGCGACGGAGGATTGGCGAGTGCTGGATCCTGATGTCACTGTCACGAGGTGGGCCACGTGCCCCGCAGTCGCCTCAGCGATCGACCGCGCCTCGTCGACGAGGTCGGCGGGTACGACGAGCACGATCTGGAACGGGGCGGACGAGCCGAGGATCCCGCGCAGCGCCCACTCGAGAATCGTTCGACCGGCGACCTCCACGAAGGCCTTCGGCCGGCCCGCGCCCAGTCGCGTACCCGAACCCGCGGCGACGACGATCACCGCGCGGTTCGGCCGGTCTGCGCCCGCGCCTACGATGCGAGAACCTCGTCGAGCCGCGTCTGCGCCGCGGTCTCGTCGATGTGTTCGGCCAGAGCCAGCTCGGAGACGAGCACCTGACGCGCTTTCGCCAGCAGGCTCTTCTCGCCCGCGGAGAGACCCTTGTCGTGGTCACGGCGCCACAGGTCGCGCACGACCTCGGCCACCTTGCCAACATCGCCCGACGCGAGTTTCTCGACGTTCGCCTTGTACCGGCGCGACCAGTTGGTGGGCTCTTCGGTGAACGGCTCTCGAAGCACGTCGAAGACCTGTTCGACGCCCTCTCTGCCGATGACGTCGCGAACCCCGACGAGGTCGACGTTCTCGGCCGGCACCTCGATGACGAGGTCGCCCTGCGTGACCCGGAGCGTCAGATAGAGCTTCTCGGTGCCCTTGATCACTCGCGTCTTGACCGCCGTGATCTCGGCCGCTCCGTGGTGCGGATACACGACCGTTTCACCGACCTCGAAGTGCATGGGGGCTCCGTTTCTGGGGGCGCCAGATTACCACGGGGTCGGTCTCGGGCGAGCGGTCATGGAAACCTCGCCGACGCTCCTAGGCTAGGCTGAAAGGGCAAATCGTCACCTTTATGGAGGAACCTGTGAGAGCACGCACCACGGCAGCCGTCGTCATTGCCGGAGCCGTGATGGTCCTCACCGCGGGGTGCAACTTCATCAGCCCGCAGACGACCACCGAGATCTACGACGCGAGCGACGGAGTCAACACCACCGTCGGCGACATCGAGGTGCGTAACGCCATCGTCTTCACCGAGAACGGCGACGAGGCGAGCCTCAGCGTCGTGGTCATCAACAACGGTTCGTCCGCCGCCGACGTCAAGTTCCAGTACCAGGCGCTCGGGTCGACCGAAACCGCCGTGATTCCGGTGGCCGCGAACGGCGAGACCGACCGCGGCACGCAGGGCGGCCAGAAGCAGACGATCCTCAACGGCATCGGCAAGCAGCCGGGCTCGTTGCTCACCGTCTTCATTCAGTCGGGCACCGACACCGGCAAGAAGTTGAACGTTCCCGTGCTCGACGGCTCTCTCTCCCAGTACGCCACACTGCTTCCCTCGCCGAGCCCCTCGACCGGCACGATCGCGACGTCGGAGCCCCGCAGCACCGAGCCCACCGAGACCGAAACCACGCCGGCGGGCTAGAACAGCCCCCGCTTCGCACGAAGGCCCCGACCAGATGGTCGGGGCCTTCGTCGTTCACGTTCGGCGCAATTGCCGGGCCGGCCCGGACGATGGAGCTACGCCTCGCCGCGCGGGGCGATGGAGCTACGCCTCGATGCGATACCCAAGGCCGCGCACGGTGACGAGCGCCACCGGCTCCGACGGCACTTCCTCGATCTTCGAGCGGATGCGCTTGATGTGCACGTCGAGGGTCTTGGTGTCACCGAAGTAGTCGGAGCCCCAGACCCGGTCGATCAGCTGGCCGCGGGTGAGAACGCGACCCGCGTTCCGCATCAGCAGTTCGAGGAGCTCGAACTCCTTCAGCGGCATCGCGATGTCAGTGCCGCGAACGGTGACGACGTGCCGTTCGACGTCCATCGAGATCGCGCCGGCGGTGAGGAGCGAGTCGGAGAACTCCTCCAGGTCGACGCGGCGACGGAGAACGGCCCGAATGCGGGCGAGGAGCTCGCGGGTCGAGTACGGCTTCGTGACGTAGTCGTCGGCGCCGAGCTCGAGCCCGACCACGATGTCGACCTCGCTGTCTTTGGCGGTCAGCATCACGATCGGCACCTGCGAGCGGTTGCGCAGCTCACGGCAGACTTCCGTGCCGGAGAGACCGGGGAGCATGAGGTCGAGAAGCACGAGGTCGGCACCCTCGCGGTCGAACGCTGTGAGGGCCTTCTGCCCGTCGTCGGCCACGGTGACCTGGTAGCCCTCCCGCTCGAGGATGAAGGCGAGGGGCTCGGACAGGGACTCTTCGTCTTCGACGATAAGGATGTGGGTCATTATTCGTTCTCTCCTCGGACGGGAACCGTGGCCGTCGAGGCCTCGGGTAGAAGGATCGTGAAGGTGGAGCCGGAACCGAGCTGCGACCAGAGTCGAATGTCGCCGCCGTGATTCTGAACGATGTGCTTGACGATCGCGAGGCCGAGGCCCGTGCCGCCGGTGCGCCGTGATCGAGCCGGGTCGATCCGGTAGAAGCGCTCGAAGATGCGCTCCTTTTCACCGTCGGCGATGCCGTCGCCCTGGTCGGTGACAGCGATCTCTACGATGCCCCGGTCGGTGACGTTCGCGCCGATGCCGATGCGGGAGTCGTCGGGCGAGTAGTGCACCGCGTTCGCGACGAGATTGTGCACGGCGACGGCCAGCATCTCGCTGTCGCCGACGATGCTGGCGTGCTTGCCGCCGCGCGTGATGATCTCGATGCCGCGCGCCTCCGCCTCGACCCGGTTGCGCTCGACCGCGGCGTTGATGACGGAGCGCACGTCGACGAGCTCGGGTCCGCTCAGCGGGTCGGCCGACTGCAGGCGCGAGAGCTCGATGATGTCTTGCGTGAGGCGGCCGAGGCGAAGGGATTCGCGCATCAGGCTCTTGGCGAAGTGCCGCACCTGCTCGGGGTCGTCGGCGGCTGACTCCATGGCCTCGGCGAGCAGCCCGACCGCGCCGATGGGCGTCTTCAGCTCGTGGCTGATGTTCGCCACGAAGTCGCGCCGGACCTCTTCGAGGCGGTGCGTCTCGGTGTGATCCTCGGCGAGCACGACCACGTATCGCGTTCCGAGTCGCGAGGCGCGCACCAGCATGCGCAGGTCGGTCTCCTGCCGGAGGCTCCGAGCGAGAAGCAGCTGCCGGGTGACCGGGTGGTCTTCGTTGCGCGCCGTCTCGATGAGGTCGACGATCTCAGGGTGGACCACCTGATGCGCCTGCACCAGACCGTTGGCGATCGCCATCGCCGAGGCCTTCTGCACGTTGTTCGACGGGTCGACGACGAACCCGGCCGACTCGAGGGTGTCGAGCATCGCGCCGATCCCGTCGGGCAGAGACGCATCGCTCAGCGCCCGGGCTCGACGGCCCCGCTGCACGGAAGCCACCACGAGCAGGACGAGGCCCGCTCCGACGATGATGCCGAATGCCAGAGACAACGGCACCAGCCAGGGGGAGGACATGAACCTCAGGTTAGTGAACGTCTGGTGGACTGCTAGAACAGAGCCACATCCGTGCCGAGTACGTTGGAGAGTGTTCGCCTGGCCATCACCCGCCGTTAACCTCGACGGGAGAGGCTCGTCGAGACTGCGCGGGCGACGTTTCGCGTACCAGCACCATCACTGACACCGCGGCCGAGCCGCGACGAAAGGGTCGACCAAGACTATGCGCGAGGTATTCCAGCAGGAGCTCCAGGAGGTCCAGGAGCGGCTCGTCGAGATCTCGTCGCTCGTGGCGGTGTCGATCGACAACGCCACTCGCGCGTTCCACGACTCCAACGTCGGCCTCGCCGAGCAGGTCATCGCCGACGACGACCGCATCGACGCCCTCGCCATCAGCCTCGACGAGCTCGCGATCGACATCCTCGCTCGGCAGAACCCGGTCGCCCGAGACCTCCGCATCGTCGTGAGCGCACTCCGCATCTCGGCCTCCCTCGAGCGCATGGGCGACATGGCCGAGCACATCGCCCAGCTCGCCCGCTACCGGTTCCCCGAGAAGGTCGTGCCGAAGAGCCTCCGACCGACGTTCACTGAGCTCGGTGAACTCGACGTCGCGATCGCCCGCAAGCTCACGCAGCTGCTCACGACCGAAGACGTCAGCCTGGCCGAAGAGATCCGTAACGACGACGACCGCATCGACGAGCTACACCTGAGCGTGTTCGACAAGGTTCTCGGCGAAACCTGGAAGGGCGCTCCCGCCGACACTGTCGACGCCACGCTTGCCAGCCGCTACCACGAACGATTCGCCGACCATGCCGTGTCGATCGCCAAGAAGGTCCAGTACCTGGCGACCGGCGACTGGGTGGGCGTCGAAGCCTGATTCCGCGCGGCCACGAGGCCTGGTGAGACGCTGACGGCGTCTCTCCAGGCCTCTTTCCGTTGCGTCACGGTTTGTGTTCAACTCTTGACGACACTCGTTTGGGAGGCAATGATTCGTCCGTGTCACATCTCCAAGGTCCAACGACGGGCCCCCGCCAAACAGCCTCGAAGGGACAGCCCCCTTCGACGGGACGGGCGCCCGCGACGGGCCAGTCCGCGCCTACCGGGCAGAGCCCCGGGTCTCAAACCTCCCTTCGCAAGCGCAATCAGCAGCGCGTCGTTGAGGCGCTCGTCCGTGTCGGCGCCTCGACGCAGGCGGATCTCGCTCGCCGCACCGGCCTCTCGACGGCGACAATCTCGAACATCGTCAGCCTCATGGCCAAGAACGGCCTCGTCAGCCTGACGCCGACGACGAGTTCGGGCCGTCGCGCTGTCTCCGTGCAGCTCCTGACCCACAACGGCGCCGTCGCGGCCGGTATCGGCTTCGGTCGACGGCACCTCCGGGTCGTGCTCGTCTACCCCGACTACACGATCGCGGCGGAAGAGAACATCGTCTTGCCGCAGCAGTACGACCCCCGCGTCGGTTTCGACATGGCCCGTGACGTGCTGACCCGCCTGCTCAGCGAGAAGGGCATCCCCTGGGACGCCCTGAGCGGCGTGGGGGTCGGGATCCCCGGGTCGATCGACCGCCGCGATCTCATGCCGGTGATCGGAACGGTATGGGCCGAGTGGGCCTTCGTCGACGTCGTCGTCGAGCTCGAAGACCGCCTCGGCGTGCCGGTCGTGATCGACAACGACGCGAACCTCGGCAGCGTCTCGGAGACGATCTGGGGTCTGTACGGCGGGGCGCGAAACCTCGTCTATCTCAAGGTGGGCTCGGGCATCGGCGCCGGATTGATCCTGAACGGTCAGCCGTTCAACGGGGCGACCGGGGTGACCGGCGAGGTCGGTCACGTGCAGGTGGTGCCCGACGGCCAGGCGTGTCGCTGCGGCAACCGCGGCTGCCTCGAAGCGGAGGCCTCGATCCAGGCCATGCTCGACCGCCTGAGCACCGTCACTCCCATCCAGACGACCGAGCAGCTCGTCGCCGCCGTCCTCGCCGGCGACATGGCCGCGCTCCGCGTGATCGAGGATGCCGCGCGGCTCATCGGCCGGGTCGTCGGCGACCTCGCCAGCATCCTCAGCCCCGAGGTGATCGTGATCGGCGGGCCCCTCGCCGCCCTCGGCGACCTGCTCCTCGAACCGGTGTCTCGGTCGTTCGCACGGCATGTGCTCCCTCTCGTCAGGGACGCGACCGAAATCGTGGCGTCGACGCTGGACGATCGCGGCGAAGCGCTTGGAGCCGCCGCGCTCGTGTTCCATCAGGCGGCCGTCCGCGTGATCTGACCCCTCGGATCCTTCGTTCGACAAAAACTGAAGGATCCGCGGAAACTCAACGATCGCAGCGTGGTGACCGCGAAAGTGAGCGCTCTCATTGAGGCCGGTTCGTAAAGCCGTTACAAATTCGTTGCGTTAACCTTTTGACGCCAGCCAGCGATCGGCCTAATGTAATCCCGGGCCAGGTGCCCAACGGGCGACGAAGCTCCCCGACAACGATGTCTAGCAAATGGCGGTGCACAATGGTTGGTGAACCCACCATCCTCGAGATGCGCTCGATCACCAAGGAGTTCCCTGGTGTGAAGGCTCTCTCCGACGTGAACCTGACCGTGAAGGCCGGCGAGATCCACGCGATCTGCGGCGAAAACGGTGCAGGCAAGTCGACTCTCATGAAAGTCCTCTCGGGCGTCTACCCGTTCGGCACGTACACGGGCGATGTCGTCTTCGAGAACCAGGTCGTTCAGTTCTCGGGCATCAAGCAGTCCGAGGCCGCCGGCGTCGTGATCATCCACCAAGAGCTGGCCCTCATCCCCGAGCTCTCGATCACCGAGAACATCTTCCTCGGTAACGAGCCCGGCAAGCGCGGCGTGATCAACTGGATCGAAGCCCAGCGCATCGCCAAAGACCTGCTCGCCCGCGTCGGCCTCGCCGAAGACCCCGACACCAAGATCAAGTCGCTCGGTGTCGGCAAGCAGCAGCTCGTCGAGATCGCCAAGGCCCTGAACAAGAGCGTGAAGCTGCTCATCCTCGACGAGCCCACCGCCGCCCTGAACGAGGGTGAGTCGCAGCACCTGCTCGACCTCATCGTCGGGCTCAAGGGCAAGGGCGTCACCTCGATCATGATCAGCCACAAGCTGAACGAGATCGAGCAGGTCTCCGACACCATCACGATCCTTCGCGACGGCAAGACCATCGAAAGCCTCGACGTGAAGGCCGACGGCGTCAACGAAGACCGCATCATCCGCGGAATGGTCGGCCGCTCGCTCGAGAGCCGGTTCCCCGACCGCACGCCGAACATCGGCGAGAAGTTCTTCGAGGTGCGCAACTGGACCGTCCGCCACCCCCTCGACGCCGAACGCCTGGTCTGCAAGAACGAGAACTTCTACGTGCGCCGCGGTGAGATCGTCGGCTTCGCTGGCCTCATGGGCGCCGGTCGCACCGAGCTCGCCATGAGCGTCTTCGGCCACTCCTACGGCACCTACGTGTCGGGCGAGGTCTACAAAGAGGGTCACGAGATCCGCACCGACACGGTCAAGCGCGCCATCAAGAACGGCCTCGGCTACGTCTCGGAAGACCGCAAGGCTCTCGGACTCAACCTGCTCGACACCATCAAGCGCTCCACCGTCGCCGCCGGCCTGCCGAAGATCACTCACAACGGCGTCGTCTCGAGCGTCGAGGAGTACGAGGTCTCGGAGCGCTACCGCCGTAGCCTCCGCACCAAGGCGAACAACGTCGACCAGGGTGTGTCGAAGCTCTCCGGCGGCAACCAGCAGAAGGTCGTCCTCGCGAAGTGGATGTTCACCGACCCCGACATCCTCATCCTCGACGAGCCCACCCGCGGCATCGACGTGGGTGCGAAGTTCGAGATCTACGGGATCATCCAAGACCTGGCAGCCCAGGGCAAGGGTGTCATCCTCATCTCCTCCGAGCTCCCCGAGCTCCTCGGCCTCTCCGATCGGATCTACACGATCTTCGAGGGCTCCATCACCAACGAATTGACCGCAGCTGAGGCGAACCCCGAGTCGCTCATGGTCAGCATGACCTCGAAAAGGACCACGGTTCGATGACGAACATCAAGAAGAACATCGACAGCATCCTCGGCAACAAGGGGGGTGGAATCAGCCAGTACGGCATGATCATCGCGCTCATCGTGATCATCGTCGGGTTCCAGATCTGGACGGGCGGCACCACGCTCGATCCCGGAAACGTCATCAACGTCTTCCAGCAGTACTCCTACATCCTGATCCTCGCGATCGGCATGGTGATGGTGATCGTCGCCGGTCACATCGACCTCTCGGTCGGCTCGGTCGCCGCGTTCACCGGCATCATCGTCGCGCAGTCGATGGCCACCTGGCACTTCGCCTGGTGGGGCGCGATCCTCGTCGGCCTCGCCGTCGGCGCCCTCGTCGGCGCGTGGCAGGGCTTCTGGGTCGCCTACGTGAAGGTGCCCGCCTTCATCGTGACCCTCGCCGGTCAGCTGATCTTCCGCGGGGCGAACCAGATCATCGGCAACTCGACCGCTCTCCCCGTGCCCGAGGACTACCAGACCATCGGCGGCGGCTTCATCCCCGACTTCGGTCCGGGCACGGGCTACAGCAACGGCACTCTCCTGCTCGGTCTCGTCTCGATCATCGCGATCGTCGTCTTCGAGTTCCGCGGACGCACCAACCGCGTCAAGATGGGCGCCGAGCCGGCTCCCCTCTGGACGAGCATCGTCCGCATCGTCGTGCTCGCCGGCGTCACCGCCTTCGCCACCTACCTGTTCGCCTCCGGCCAGCCCAACACGAGCGTGCCGATCGTCGCCATCATCATGGGCGTGCTCGTGATCATCTACGGCTTCGTCACGAACACCACCACCTTCGGGCGCCACCTCTACGCGGTCGGCGGCAACTCGCACGCCGCTGTGCTCTCGGGCGTCAACTCGCGTCGCGTCAACTTCCTGGTCATGATGAACATGTCGGTTCTCGCCGCCGTCGCCGGAATGGTCTACGTCGGCTATGCGGGATCCTCGGGCCCCTCCGACGGAACGGGCTGGGAGCTCGACGCCATCGCCGCCGTCTTCGTCGGTGGTGCTGCGGTCGCCGGCGGTGTCGGAACCGTCATCGCCTCGATCATCGGTGCTCTCGTGCTCGCCTTCCTGGCGAACGGCCTCTCGCTCAAGGGCATCGACACGAACCTCGTCCAGATCATCCGCGGTCTCGTGCTGCTGCTCGCCGTCGCCTTCGACGTCTACAACAAGACGCAGGGCCGACCGTCGATCATCGGCTACCTGACCCGCGGGTTCGGTCGCAAGAAGAACGACGACGCGCAGAAGCCCGGCCCCGACGCCACGGCTCAGCCCAAGTCGATCGACGACGACTCGCCGGTTCTGCTTCCGTAACCCCTCAGCCCGCTCCATTCCCAGCCACAAATCCGGGATGCGCACCACTCATCCCACAGCACCGGGTGCATCCCGCACTCACATCCCCACAATGAAAGAAGCATTTCAATGAAGAAACAGCTCATCGCCGGCTTTGCCGTCGCAGCGCTCACCGTGGTCACGCTGACCTCCTGCTCCGGCAACACCGGCCGGAGCGACGCGGGCGCCAGCGGTTCCACCGCCACCATCCCCAAGGGCTCCACGATCGGCGTCTCGCTCCCCGCGAAGACCTCGCAGAACTGGGTCCTGGCCAAGGCCGCCTTCGAGGACTCCCTCGCCAAGGCCGGCTTCAAGGCCGACGTGCAGTACGCGGCCGCCACCAACACGGTTCCCGACCAGCAGAACCAGATCTCGGGCATGATCACCAAGGGCGACAAGGCCCTGATCATCGCCGCCCAGGACGGCGCCCAGCTCGGCACGCAGGTGAAGCAGGCCAAGGCCGCCGGAATCCCCGTCATCGCCTGGGACCGCAACATCACCGGCACCAAGAACGTCGACTACTACGTCGCGTTCAACAACTACAAGGTCGGTCAGCTTCAGGGAAAGGCTCTGCTCGACGGCCTCGAGGCCAAGGGCAGCGGTCCGTACAACATCGAGCTCTTCGCCGGTGCTTCGACCGACGCCAACGCACCCGTGTTCTTCAACGGTGCGATGAGCGTCCTGCAGCCGAAGATCGACGACGGCACCCTCAAGGTCGTCTCCGGTCAGACCTCGTTCAGCGCGGTGTCGACGGACGGCTGGCTCGCCCAGAACGCCCAGACCCGCATGAGCAACCTGCTGCAGAAGAACTACGGCTCGACCAAGCTCGACGGCGTCCTCTCGCCGAACGACACCCTGGCCCGCGCCATCATCCAGTCGGTGAAGTCGGCTGGTAAGCCCGGCATCATCGTCACCGGCCAGGACAGCGAGACCGCTTCGATCCCGCTGATCATGTCGGGCACGCAGTACTCGACCATCTACAAGAACACCGCCGAGGAGGCCCAGGCCGCTGTCGACCTGGTCACCACGCTGTCCGAGGGCAAGACCCCCAAGACGGTCATCGACAAGAAGAACAACTACAACGGCGTCATCACGGTTCCGGCCGTGGCGCTGACCCCCGTCCTCGTCACCAAGGACAACGCAGCCGAGGCATACAAAGACAACACGACCCTCGAGCCGCTCACCAAGTAGCAGCACTCGTCACCCACGAAACCCCCGCTCGAGCTTCGGCTCGGGCGGGGGTTTCGCCGTGTGCGGCTGCCCTACGGTGGTCGCTATGAAGACTCCGAAAGCGCGCGGCTGGCTGTTCCTCGTCATCGCCATCGTCTCGGAGGTGTCGGCGTCGCTCTCGTTGAAGGGCGCCCTCGACCACCCCGGGCTGTACGTCGTCGTGGCGATCGGCTACCTCGTCGCCTTCGCCGGACTCGCCCTCGTGCTCCGCACCGGCATGGCGCTCGGGGTCGCCTACGGCATCTGGGGCGCGAGCGGTGTCGCGCTGACCGCCGTGCTGTCGCTCGTGATCTTCGGCGAACCGCTGACTCTCGTCATGGGCATCGGCATCGTGGTCGTCATCGCCGGGGTGCTCTGCGTCGAGCTCGGCGCTCAGGCCGCCCACCGTGACGCGGCCGGCACCTCGACCACCACCGGACGGATCGCCCGATGATGTGGCTCTTTCTCGTCGCCGCGATCCTCTTCGAGGTCGCCGGCACCCTCTCGCTCCGCATGGCCGTCGACGACCGCCGCTGGTACATCCCCGTCGGCATCGGCTACATCGTGGCATTTACCTCGCTCTCGCTCGGCCTCGGCCAGGGCCTTCCGCTCGGCGTCGCCTACGGCATCTGGGCCGCCTCCGGTGTGGCCCTGACCGCCGTCGCCAGCAAGTTCCTCTTCAAGGAGCCGCTGACCTGGCTGATGGGCCTCGGGATCGTCTTGATCGTCGGCGGGGTGCTCTTGATCGAGGTCGGGTCGAGTCACTGAGCCGGGGCGAAGGATCCTGCACTCCCCGCTCCGGTCAGCGCCTGCCCGCAACCTGGAGCCAATGGATGACTACGCCTCTTCGAGCACGGCCTCGGCGCGCTCCGGGCTCCCCTCGGCGAGCCCGGCGTCGATCGCCCGACGCGACGCGAACAGCATCACGGCTCCGACGAGGAGCACGAGCACCTCGGTGACCGTCAGCGCCCAGATCACGCCGCCGAGCCCGAACCACAGGTTTCCGAGCAGCACGATCGGGATGAACAGGATTCCCTGCGCCATCGACATCGTGATTGCCGCCGTGGCGCGTCCGGTCGCTTGGAACAGCGACGTGATGAGGCCGGTGAACCCGTTGGCGATCATGGCGACGAGCTGCGCCGTCAGGATCACCGCGCCGATGGCGAGCACCGAACGGTCGGCGACGAAGGCGCCGAAGATGGCATCGCGGAAGAGGAACACCCCGACCGCAGCCACCACGGTGATCGAGCCGACCGTGAGGGCCGAGGCCCGCAGAGCGGCGGCGAGACGGGCCCGGTCGCCCTTGCCGAACGAGTAGGCCAGCAGCGGCAGAACGCCGAGCGTGACGCCCATCACGAGAAACTCGGGCACCTGCGCGATGCGGACGGCGACACCCATCGCGGCAAGGGGCCCGTCGCCATAGGCCGAGGCGAGGTTGTTCAGCACGAGCGAGGTGACGATGAGGAACGCCGACTGGAGCAGCTCCCCCACGCCGATGCCGAAGACCGGCTTCAGCACGGTCGGCGAGAGCGTGAACCAGCGCGGTGCCAGGCTGATGTGCTCGCTGTGCCGAGTCAGCCAGGTGATGAAGTAGACGATCGTGACGACGTTCGACAGGCCGATCGCGAGGGCGGCACCCGCCACACCCCAGTGCAGCACCAGGATGAAGAGCACGTCGAAGACGAGGTTGGCGACGGTCGAGGCGATGAGGCCGATCATGACCTGACGGGCCGCCCCCTCCGACCGGACGAGCTGCTCGAGGCAGAACGACACGGCGAGCACGGGCACGAAGGCGAGCATCACCCCGACGAAGGCGCTGGTCGGGGCGACGGCGGCACCGTGGGCGCCGAGCACGGTCACGAGGTTCGGCAGCAGGAGCAGACCCGCAGCCGCGAGCACGGCACCGACGATCGCGGCGCCCCAGACGGCGAACGACGCCACGTGCTTGATCTGAGCGGCTTCGGTCGGATCCTTCTCGCTCGCCCCGAGAAGCCTCGAGATGAGGGCACTGCCGCCGACGCCGAAGACGCCACCGACCGCCATGACGAGGCCGAGGATCGGCGCGCCCAGGGTGACGGCTGCGAGCAGCGCACTGTCGTGGAGCGAGCCGATGAAGCCGGCGTTGACCACGTTGTAGACGGCGCTGACGATCATGGCCGCGGCCATGGGAACGCAGAGGTGGAGGAGTGCACGCAGCATCGGCGCGGAAGCGAGGTACCAACGGTTGGTGCCGACCGTGTCGGCGGTGGTGGGAAGTGAGGTGCTCATAGCTGCTCCTTATTCCGGGCAGGCGAGCCTGTTCCGGGTGCTTTGGCGCGCGCCGAAGGACGCCGGCACGGCGAGGGGAGAATTCAGGATCCGCTCCCGCGGTCGGCGGGAACGGGGTCGATCGCGGCTAGTCGCGCGTGGGCCTCGGCAGCACTGCAGTGACCTTCGTCAGCAGCGAGTGGAGGGTGGCGCGCTCGGCCATGGAGAGGGGTGCGAGGATCGTCTCTTCGGTGGACGCCATCGCGACGTCGAAGCCGGCGATCAGCTCGGCGCCCTCGGCGGTGGCGTAGACGCGTTTGATGCGCGCGCTCTCGCCGTCGGCACGGCGCTCGATGAGACCGCGCTTCTCGAGCCCCTGCAGGAGGCTCGAGACGCTGGCCGCGCTGGTGCGAGTCATCGCGGCGATGTCGCGCTGGATGGAGCCCGGAAACTGCACCAGGAACCCGAGCGCAAAACTCTGCTCGTGAGTGAGCCCGCGTTCGCGCACCCATTCGAGGCCGGCCTGCTGCTGTGCCCAGCCGATCCACCGGAGCAGCTCGAGGCTGGTGGTGAGGTCGGGGCCGTTTTCGTTCATGATCAGAACCCTAACCATTAGATGTCGAACTGTCAATGATCGAACTGTGGACGAGGGGCGGCGGGCGGTCTGGCGGCAGGCCAGCGTGCGAGAGAATCGGTGCATGGCCCAGGTAGCGATCATCGTCAACGGAACCCCTGACCCCCGCAAGTCGGAGATCTCGTCAGCACTCGGGATCCTGCTCGGCTGCCCCGTGCTGAAGCCGGGCGCCGTACAGGAGACGCTGACGCAGGCGACGGGGCCTGTTGCGCCGCGCGAGGGTATTCGCCGGCTGGCCATCGAGACGGTGTGGCGCACGGCCGGGCTGATCGAGGCCGGCGTGGTCGTCGACGCCTTCTTCGAGCGGGCCGACGCTGATGCGGTCACCGGCGGCATCGACCTGGCCGGCTCACCCCGCGTCGTCGAGGTCTGGTGCGGCGCCCCCGGCGGCGAGCTCGGCCTCACCCCGTTCGTGCGGGTCGACGCCGTCGAGACCGTCGACATGGACGCCCTCGTGCAAGAGATCAGCGCCCTCTTCGTCTAGTCGCGAGGCGAGACGACGCTCGCCACAGCGGGCGACCGAGGCTTGTCCGAGGTCCGCTGCGGTGAGCGGCGTCTCACCCAACCAGTACAGTTCAGGATCCGAGCGCAGCGCGAACGAACCGGAGCGCCTCGGCCGGGTCGACGCCGAGATCCTTCACCCGCTCGGCGTAGACGCGCGCGGCCTGCTGGGCGGCCACCTCGGGGTCGGCGCCCTGCGCGCGTACCACTGTGCCGTTCCGCCCCCGCGTCTCGATGAGGCCCTCGGCCTCCAGTTCGCGATACGCGCGGGCGACGGTGTTCGGAGCGATGCCGAGGTCTTCGGCGAGACGCCGGACTGTCGGCAAACGGTGGCCGGCGGCGAGGACTCCCCCGCGCACCTGGCCCGCGAGCTGACCGCGGAGCTGCTCGAAGGGTGGTGTCGGAGAGCGGGGGTCGAGGGTGATCACGAGGGGCTGGATCCTGCGATTCTGAGGGCTTCTTCGGCCGGGGTGCGACGCCGCGAACCCGGCCACAGTTGCTCGAGATACCAGGTGCGGGTGTTGCGGAACACGATGCTGAAGAGGATCGACCCGAGCAGCAGCGCGATCATGACGACCACGTCAGCGGGGCCCAAATCGACGGGCCCGCCACCCGCTCCGATCACCGCCCAGTAACCGCCCAGGGCGAGCGCCTGGACGGGCGCGACCAGGAGGTCCATCAGCGCGGAGGCGGTGAGCGCGTCGTTCCAGACCAGCTCATCGGTCGACGCCACCGGATGACCTCTAGCTACGATTCGGCGAGAGAAGATCTCGAACAGAACGAGGCAGACAGCGCCGAGCGCCACGAGGAGGACTCCGGCGAGACCCGCCCCCGAGCGCGCCGAGAGGGCGATGGCCACAGCCGCCAGCACCAGGATGGCCCAAGCGAAAATGCGAGCGAGGACGATCACGTAGTCGCCGACTCCGACGGCCTCGGCGCGCGCGATCCGTGGACGGTCGGTTGCCGCGGTCTCGTCTCGGAACGAAGCCCAGACCGTGCCGAGCGACGAGCCGGTCACCGCCGTGATGAGCACCAGAAAGGCGATGACGACAGGGGGCCGGGTCGCGAAAGACTCGTAGAGCACCACGCCGACGCCGAGGCCGACGACGCCGCCGACGCTGCTGCCGAGAACACGTGCTGCCACACGCCGTCGAATGAGAGCGTCGAGGTCGGCGGGGATGCCCAGCTCGACCCGCTTCGCCAGTCGCTGCATCTGCCAGGTCTGGAATTCGCCGACCCTCGACAGGAGCGCAGTGCCGACGAGCACCACGGCGTACACCGCGAAGCTGACGTGAAAGTACAGATCCATACCCACCCCTTTTGTACCTACGACTGTAGCAATGTATCGCTACAAAGCAAGGGGTAGAACAGCAAACCCGCCCGGTCGGCGTAAACAGCAGCCCTAGGGCAGATGTTTATGCCGATCGGGCGGGTCTGACCCGATCAGGCGGGTCCGTGCCGATCGGGCGGGTCTGAGCCGGGCCTGAGGCCTACGCCTTGGTCGCGTCGAGCCCGTCGCTCTTGCCCTGGTTGGCAACGGCGGCGGCGCCGGCGGCAGCGGCCTCCGGGTCGAGATACGCCCCGGGCTTGGTCGGCGTGAAATCGTCGTCGAGCTCGTAGACCAGGGGGATGCCGGTGGGGATGTTCAGTTCGGCGATCTCGTCGTCGGAGATGCCGTCGAGGTGCTTGACCAGAGCGCGCAGAGAGTTGCCGTGCGCGGTGACGAGCACGGTCTTGCCGGCGGCGAGATCGACGGTGATGTCGCTCTCCCAGTAGGGAAGCATGCGCTCGATGACGAGCTTGAGCGACTCGGTGCGCGGGGCGTCGACGCCCAGGTCGACGTAGCGCTCGTCGTGCGCCTGCGACCACTTGCTGTCGTCGTCGAGCGGCGGCGGCGGCACGTCGAACGATCGGCGCCAGGTCTGGAACTGCTCGGGGCCGTACTCTTCGAGCGTCTCGGCCTTGTCTTTGCCCTGGAGCGCACCGTAGTGACGCTCGTTGAGACGCCACGAGCGCTTCACGTCGATCCACAGCCGGTCGGCCTCTTCGAGAGCGAGGTCGGCGGTCTGGATCGCGCGGGTGAGACGCGAGGTGTAGAGGATGTCGGGCTTGAGGCCGGAGTCGCGCAGCAGCTGCCCGGCGCGCTTCGCCTCGGCGGTGCCCTGCTCACTCAGGCGGACGTCGACCCACCCGGTGAAGAGGTTCTTCTGGTTCCACTCGCTGTTGCCGTGCCGGAGAAGGATGAGCGTCGAAGTCATGCTGACGATCCTATCGTCGCGTCGTTCCTAGGATGGTGGCATGCCCACAGGTCACGTCACGCGCGGAACCACGGGCACCAACCGCCTGCGCCGGGTCGATCGCTGGATCGCGAGTCTGCCCGCATTCCGCACCGCCGCGGATCCTCTGGTCGTCGATCTGGGCTACGGCGCCAGCGCGACGACACCGCTCGAACTGCACCACCGACTGGCTCGGGTGCGGCCGGAGGTCGAGGTCGTGGGCATCGAGATCGAGCCCGAACGGGTGGCGCTGGCATCCCTGTCGGCCAAGCCGGGGGTGTCGTTCCGGCTCGGCGGGTTTGAAGTGCCGCTGCCGGATGCAATGGAGCGGGCCGGTCGGCGGCCGGCGGTGATCCGGGCGCTGAACGTGCTGCGGCAGTATCCCGAGGAGGCGGTGGCCGGATCCTGGGATCTCATGGTTTCGCGCCTCGCCCCCGGCGGCGTCCTCGTCGAGGGCACCTGCAACGAAGTGGGCCGCGTCGCGAGCTGGGTCGACGTGACTTCGGACGGCCCGCAGACATTCACCGCGTCGCTGCGTCTCGCCTCGCTCGAGAGCCCACTGATCGTCGCCGAGCGGTTGCCGAAGGTGCTGATCCACCGCAACGTCGAGGGCGAGAGGATCCACGCGTTCCTCGAGGAGCTCGACCGCCACTGGCGCTACAACGCCGCCCTCGCCGTGTACTCGCCGGTGCAGCGCTGGGTCGCGACCGTCGAGGGGATGCGGTCGGCGGGCTGGCCGGTGCTGCACGGGCGCGCGCGGTGGAGGCTCGGCGAGATCTCGATGCCGTGGTCGGCGGTCGCCCCGACGTGACGCCGCTTCGCGAGCTTGGCGCCGCTTTGCGGGCCCGACGCCGCATTTCGGGCCCGACACCGTCGAAAGGCGGTATCAACACCGAAAACCGGTGTCAGAGCGCGGCGAGGCGCGAGCGCGCGTCGTCGTGCGGCAATCCCGTCGCCATGAGCAGGTCGATGACGAGCGGCCGCAGCATCAGCACGAGCACCGTCTCGGCCACGGGCGCACCGGGCAGGACGACCGCAGGATCCAGCCTCCGCCCCACCGCGACCAGCGCCTCCTGGGCAGCCGGCACCCGCTCCACCGCCTCCAGCGACTCCCCCAGCACGCTCGTCGCCAGTGCGATGCTCGCCACGAGGTCAGCCACCTCGGGCCGACGTCGGCCGTCGCCGATCGTGGTGTCGATGCGTCGGGTGACCACCCGGAGGTTGCGTACCGCGAGGTCGAGATAGCGCAGGATCCGCGCTTCCGCGGCTATGACGGGCACCTTGCGTCGCAGAAACGGCGAGATCCGCGAGATCGACGACGCCGTGTCGAGGGTCGCCGCCCAGTCGTCGAGGAGCGGCTGCGTCGTGCGGAGTCGGTCGAGGGCCGCATCGGCCTGCCGGACGTCGTCGTGCCGAAGTGCCCGCACGAGTGAGGCAAACGCGGGGTCGAGCTCGGCGAAGAGGCGACGGGCATCGGCCCGGGCGAGGCCGATCGGGTCCCGCGGAACGAGCGCTGTGATGAGGAGAGCAACGGCCCCGCCGACCAGCCCGTCGAGCGACCGGGTGAACGGCCCGCCCGCGGGATCGGGCAGGAGCATGACGAACATCGACTGCGTCGCCGCCGCGATGGCGAAGGCGCTGGTCGGCGACAGGAACCGGGCCACGGCGAGCGCGACGAAGAGCACGATGCCGTACTGCCAGAAGCCCTTGCCGAAGACCAGGAGCAGGAGCTCGCTGAGCGCGATGCCGATGACCACACCGACGGCGTTCTCGAGCACGCGGCGCGGCCTCGCGTCACGGGCGAAACCGAGAGACGAAATGGTGACGGTCACGGCCAGGATCGGCATCGGGTGACCGATGCCGAAGCGGGCGATCGAGTACGCAATCCCGGCCGCGAGCACGATCTGCACCATCGCCGGCAGCGAGGAGCGCACCCGCAACGCCGAGGCACGGACGTCGAAGCCCCCGGCCCGAGGGAGGGAGAACCGCACGGTCAGCGCCGGACGGCACCGAGCCGCGGCAGCCGAGGAACACCGGCAGCGGCGCCGGCGTCGGGGGGAACGATGGTCTGCTGTGCGGCGGCCACGACGGTGTCGTCGTCGCCGGCCAGAACGGTCAGCGGCGCGGTGACGTCGAGGCTGCGCTTGACGAGGGCTAGCGCGATCGGGCCGAGCTCGAAGTGGGTGCCCGACGAGGTGATCGAACCGACCTCGCGGTCACCCTCGCGCACGACGTCGCCGTGACCGGGCAGCACGTTGTCGGAGCCGTCGAGGTGCAGCATGACGAGACGTCTCGGCGGGTGGCCGAGATTGTGCACCTTCGCGACGGTCTCTTGCCCGCGGTAGCAGCCCTTGGCCAGGTGCACGGCCGAGCGGAGCCAATCGAGCTCGTGCGGGATGCTCCGCTCGTCGACCTCGGTCGCGAGGCGCGGACGCCAGGCGGCGACCCGGAGCGCCTCGAGCGCGAGGGCACCGGCGACGGGCATCTCGGATGCGGCGACGTCGGCAAGGGACTCGGCCGTGACGAGCGTCTCTCGGTAGCTCCAGTCGGCTGCCGGGTGGCCGGCCTCGGCGGCGTAACCGACGCCGCCGACGGCGACCTCGTGCCAGGGGTCGATCCAGACGAGGGGGATGCCGGCGGGGCCGGCTGCGGGAAGCGCGAGGTCGGCGAACGATCCGAGCACCGCGAAGTCGGCGCTTCGGTCAGCGACCTCGACGCGCAGCATGAAGCGCATCCGATCGAGCCACGCGGCAAAGCTCTCGGCCTCGGCCGCGTCGACGAGCAACCACGTGGTCTCGCCGTCGTCGAGCACACCGGCCGCGTGCTCCACCCGGCCCGAGGGATCGAGCAGCAGCGTCTCGGTCGAGCTGCCGGTTGCGAGGCCCTTGAGGCTCTGGCTGGTGAGCGAATCGAGCCACGATAGCCGGTCGGGCCCCGAGACCGTGACGAGACCTCTCGACGGCACCTGGACCACCGCGGATCCTGAAAGAAGTGCCCGCTGTTCGACGAGCGGGTTGCCGAAGTGCGCGGCGATGGCGGTGGAGTCGTCGGCCACGAAGCCCGGTCGTGCGGCGAACGGCGTCGCCGGAGCGCTACTCGACACGAGCGAGCTGACCCGACGCGTGCGTGCGCAGCTCGTTTCCGAGAGCCGCGACATCCCACGCCCAGAGGAGGTGGTTGTCGACGAGCCCGTACATGCGAGTGGCGGCCGAATACTCTTTGGCATTGCTGGAACGGACCACGGCGTCGGTCGAGAGATCGATTCGCGGACCCTTCACCCGGCCGAGGTAGAGCTCGTTCACACCGGTCGGGTGCACCAGGGCCACCTCGATGTTGAACCCGTCGTCGGGCGTGCGGAGCACTTCGACTGCCCTAGGCGTGGTGAACGGCTGGATTCCCACGCCCGGCAGCATTCCCGGGCCACGGTCTCCCTCTTCGGACGGGCGGTCGAGCCGCCAGTAGCCGGTCTCGCTGACGAGCGGTGTGTTCTCTTCGTCGAGCAGCCAGGAGTACGAGCTGTAGTTGAGGAACGGCAGGCCGTCGTGACTGAAGCTCACGCGCTGGCCGAACTCATGGGTGCGGCGCGACTCGGGGTCGTCGCCGGTCTTGTAGTCGACGACGCCGGTGCCCTCCCACACCCCGATGAGCCAGGAGAGGGGAACGAGCTCGGCGGGCAGGTCGACGGGAATTTCGATCAAGGGTCAGCGCTGACCTTTGAACAGCTTCACGAGCACCGTCACCGCGATGAACGCAATGCAGAGAGACGCGACGACGAGCAGACCGATGTAGAACATCTCGAGGGCAAGCAGAGAATCCATGCAGTCAGCCTACCCGCGAGGCCTGGTCAGAGGGAGAGGAGAGCGAGGATCCCGGTGGCGATACCCAGCACGACGAGACTTCCCGACAGGCTCAGCATCGTCCGGTCGACGAGCCCGTCTTTCTCGCGGGTGGCGAGCTGCAGGCAGAACGTCAACACGATGGTGAAACCCAGCACGAGCGGAAGCCAGACGAGATAGCCGTCACCGTCGACGGTCAGGCCGACGACTACGGCGCCCACGAGAGCGACGAACCACACGGGAATGGTCGTCGCGAGACGGAGGCGCACTCGGCGGTTGCTGGTTTCCACCCCTCCATCCTGGCCCACTGGCGCTGATGGGGGCACCCACTAGGGTGGTCCGGGGTCAACTTCTCTGTGAATTAGAATCACGAGAGAACATCAACTGGAGGTCGTGTGGCGCAGCTCTTGGTCCTGACTTCCTCCGGTACGCCCGAGGTTCTGCCCGCACTGGCCCTTCTCAGTCACCGTACCCGGCAGATCCCGGCAGAGCCCGCGCACCTCGTCAATGCCCCCTCGAGCGACCTCATCTTCGTCGATGCCCGCACCGATCTCGCCAGCGCGAAGTCGCTCTGCAAGATCCTGCGCACCACCGGCGTCACCGTGCCCATCGTGCTCGTCCTCACCGAGGGCGGCCTGACCGCCGTCAACTCCGAGTGGGGCGTCGACGACGTCATCCTCGAGTCGGCCGGCCCCGCCGAGGTCGACGCGCGAATCAGGCTGGTCACCGGCCGCCTCGCCCAAAGCCAGACCGGGTCGAAGATCCAGGCCTCCGGCGTCGTCATCGACGAGGCGAGCTACTCGGCGAAGGTGCACGGCAAGCCCCTCGACCTCACCTTCAAAGAATTCGAACTGCTCCGCTTCTTCGCGACGCATCCGTCACGCGTGTTCACGCGCGAGCAGCTGCTGAGCGAGGTCTGGGGTTACGACTACTTCGGCGGCACGCGCACGGTCGACGTGCACGTGCGGCGCCTCCGCGCAAAGCTCGGCGACCTCGAGTCGCTCATCGGTACCGTGCGCAACGTCGGCTACCGCTTCAACGTCTACGACGACGAGCAGCGAGATGCCCTCAGAAGCTGACGCCACCCCGGTCGGCCAGCCCGACCGCAGCGGGGCCGCCGCCGCCGCGATGCTCGCCCCGCTCACCGCCGAGGCCACCGCCGCCGACGGCTCGCCGCCGTTCTCCGACCAGGCTCTCGTCGAGGCCCGCTCGGGCGACGCGACCGTGCTCGGCGACGACGACGCCGCGGCCATCCTGCGCCCGGGCGAGGCCGAACTCGTCGTTCGCCCGGCCGTTCGCGGGGCCGGCCTCGGCACCGTCCTTCTGCGCGCGGTGATCGACGTCACCGAAGGGCCGCTCGCCGTGTGGGCCCACGGAGACCACCCGGCCGCCCGCCGACTGGCCGAGGGCTTCGGTTTCGTGCCGACGCGGCGCCTGCTGCAGCAGCGGGCCAGGGTCGATGCGGGGGCGTCGGATCCTGCGCTTCCTTCAGGCTTAGCTGTCCGGGCGTTCCGTCCCGGCATCGACGACGCCGCCTGGCTCGACCTCAACGCGCGCGCCTTCGCCTCGCATCCGGAGCAGGGGTCGCTCACGCAACTCGACCTCGACGCCCGTAAGGCCGACGACTGGTTCGATCCGGGCGACTTCCTGCTGCTGTGGAAAGACGACGAACTGCTCGCATTCGCCTGGTTGAAGGTGGAGGTGGGTACGGGCGATGATTCGGGCTCGGGGTCGGATTCGGGCTCGGGCTCGGGCTCGGGCGTTGATTCGGGCTCGGGCTCGTTCGGCGAGTTCTACGCCGTGGGCGTCTCCCCCGACCACCAGGGCGAGCACCTCGGCGGCGCGATCGTCGACGCCGGCCTGGCACGGCTCGCTCAGCGCGGCGTCGCGACGGCCACCCTCTACGTCGAGGGCGACAACGACGCGGCGCTCGGTCTTTACGCGACGCGGGGCTTCACCGATCACGCGATCGACGTGCAGTACACCCTGTCGCGCTGACCTGGCCCGCCTGCCCGTTCTGTTAGCCCGCGCGCTAGACGCGAATTTGAGAGCGATCCGTCGGCGCAGACGCCGAACGGCAGTAACGGGTGTGACTGCCTCGCCGGATCGCTCGCAAATTGACGAGGCACCGGGAGTCGCCTAACCGACGACTTCAGGATCCGAGCCGGTCGCAACGGGCGGAATGAATCCGCCGAGATACGGGAGCACCACCGCGAGCGCAAGCAGAGCAGCGACGGTCCAGATCAGGGCAAGAGCCCGCGGGCTCGTCTTCAATGCGGTGAGGCTGGCGGCAAATGCCGCGAGAAGGCCGCCACAGGGAATGACTATGCCTAGAGCGATTGTGCCGGCCAGGAACAAGGCCACCGTTCGTCCGTCGGTTCGGCGGGCGGGCTCCGGCGTAACGGTGCTAGTCATTTGTCCCCTTTCTCATCCCCTGCGGCTGTCAATTACTACATCACATACGAATACTCATCAGGTCGAGGCGGAGTTACCAACAGTTCACACGCCACGGCCCGCGCGAAGAGCCACGGGTGGCAGGATTGAGAGATGGATAGCGAACCCTACGTCGACGGCGCAGCCGTCTCGAACGACTTGATCGACGACTTCGACGAGATGGTCACCTTCGACGTCGACGCCACCCTGCCGACCGACCGGTTCCTCGACCGCGAGATCAGCTGGCTGTCGTTCAACCAGAGGGTTCTCGAGCTCGCCGAAGATCCCGACACCCCGCTGCTCGAGCGCGCCAACTTCCTCGCGATCTTCGCGAGCAACCTCGACGAGTTCTTCATGGTGCGGGTGGCCGGCCTCAAGCGCCGCATCGCGACTGGGCTCGCCGTGCCAACCAACATCGGCACCTCGCCCAAAGACGTCCTCGCGACGATCAACGCGCGCGCCTACGAGCTCCAAGCCCGCCACGCGCGCGCCTTCAGCGACTCGGTCAAGCCCGATCTCGACGCAGCGGGCATCCACGTCGAGATGTGGTCCGACCTCGACGCGACCGACCGCGAACGCATGCACGAGGTGTTCTCCAACCAGATCTTCCCGGTGCTGATGCCGCTGGCCGTCGACCCGGCCCACCCGTTCCCCTATATCTCCGGCCTGTCGCTCAACCTCGCTGTGCGAGTGCGCAACCCCAAGACCGAGAAGCAGGAGTTCGCGCGCCTCAAGGTGCCGCAGGTGCTCCCCCGTTTCGTACAGCTGCCCGACGACGGCAGCGGTCGCCTCCGTTTCATCCCGCTCGAAGACCTGATCGCGAACCACCTGCAAGACCTGTTCCCGGGCATGGAGGTCAACGAGCACCACGTCTTCCGCGTCACCCGCAACGAAGACGTCGAGATCGACGAAGACGAGTCGGAAAACCTCATCCAGGCGCTCGAGAAAGAGCTGCTGCGCCGCCGCTTCGGACCGCCGATCCGTCTCGAGATCACCGAAGACATGGATCCCGTCACGCTCGAGCTGCTCGTCCGCGAGCTCGACATCACCGACCAGGAGGTCTATCGCCTTCCGGCGCCGCTCGACCTCGCCGGCCTGTTCGAGATCGCCAAGATCACCAACCCCGAGCTGCACTACGCCAAGCACCTCCCGACCACGGCCGTGCAGCTTCTGCCGACCGAGCCGAACATGAAGCCCGACATCTTCGCGAGCATCTCGCGTCGTGACGTGCTCGTGCACCACCCCTACGAGTCGTTCGCGACAAGCGTGCAGGCGTTCCTCGAGCAGGCCGCCGCCGACCCGAACGTGCTGGCGATCAAACAGACCCTGTACCGCACGTCGGGTGACAGCCCCATCATCGAGGCCCTCATCGACGCGGCCGAGGCCGGCAAGCAGGTGCTCGCACTGGTCGAGATCAAGGCCCGCTTCGACGAGCAGAACAACATCACCTGGGCTCGCAAGCTCGAGAAGGCCGGCGTGCACGTCGTCTACGGCCTCGTCGGGCTGAAGACGCATTGCAAGCTCGCGCTGGTCATCCGCCAGGAGAAGGGCGGTCGCCTCCGCCACTACACGCACATCGGCACGGGCAACTACAACCCCAAGACCAGCCGCATCTACGAAGACATGGGTCTCTTCACCGCCGACGACCAGGTCGGAAAAGACGTCACCCGCCTCTTCAACGAGCTCTCGGGCTACGCAATCGAGAAGAAGTTCAAGCGCCTGCTCGTCGCGCCGCTCCACCTGCGCAAGGGCCTCATCAAGCGCATCGCCGTCGAGGCGGAGAACGCCGCCGCCGGCAAGCCCTCGGGCATCCGCATCAAGATCAACTCGATGGTCGACGAAGAGATCATCGACGCGCTCTACCACGCGAGCAACGCGGGGGTGCCGATCGACATCTGGGTGCGCGGCATCTGCTCGCTCAAGGCGGGTATCCCCGGCCTCAGCGAGAACATCCGCGTGCGCTCCATTCTGGGCCGCTACCTCGAGCACTCCCGCCTGTTCTCGTTCCACAACGAGGGCGACCCGCAGGTCTTCATCGGTAGCGCCGACATGATGCACCGCAACCTCGACCGCCGTGTCGAAGTGCTGGTCCGGCTCGTCCAAGACGATCACCTCGCCGAGATCGAGGCGCTCTTCAACCTGGCCATGTCGCCCGAGACATCGTCGTGGTACCTCACGCCCGAGGGCTCGTGGGAGCGCCACTCGCGCAGCGATTCGGGCGAACGTCTCGCCGACATGCAAGATGGCCTGATGAAGCAGATCAGCAAGAGAAGGCGTTCCACACGGTGACACCCAGGCGAGACACGCCCCTGCAGACGGCCGCGAAGCCGGCCGCCACCACGATCGTCGCCGCGGGCGCCGTGTGCTGGAGGCTCGTCGACGGAAAAGTCCGGGTGCTTCTGATCCACCGCGATTACCACCACGACGTGTCGCTGCCGAAGGGCAAGGTCGATTCCGGTGAGTCGACCCCCCAGACGGCTGTGCGCGAGATCCGCGAAGAGACCGGCTACTCCGTCGCCCTCGGCGCACCGCTCGGCACGGCCGAATACCTTCTGCCGGGCGGGCGCGACAAGGTCGTGCACTACTGGGCCGCTGAGATCGGTGATGCCGAGTTCGCTGCGGCCGGATCCTTCGTTCCGAACGACGAGGTGCAGAAGATCGAGTGGGTCCCCCTTGCCAAGGCTCGTGCGCAGCTCACCTACGAGCGTGACGCCGAGATCCTCGACCGCTTCGCCGATCGAGTCGCCGCCGACCAGGCGCGCACGTTCGCGATCGTGGCTCTGCGGCACGCCAAGACCGTGGCGCCCGGTGAGTGGTCGGGCGCCGATTCGACGAGGCCGCTGCTGCCAGTCGGCCGCAAACAGGCCAAGGCGATCGCACCGGGAATCGCCTCCTGGCGACCCGCACGCATCATCAGCAGCACCGCCGCCCGGTGCCTGGCCACGGTCGAGCCGCTGTCGGCGGCCTCGCACGTGGGTGTCCGCCAGACAGATGCCCTCAGCCAAGACGCGTTCGAGGCCGGCACCGCCGACGTCGCAGGCGTCGTCAAGAAGCGCTTGAAGAAGCGGGTCGACGCCGTCCTGTGCAGCCACGGGCCCGTCTTGCCCGAGATCATCCGACAGATCGCGTCCCAGGCGAACGGCGGCTACGCGCTCGACCTCCGCCGCTTCGGCTCGCTCAGCACCGGCGACTACACCGTGCTGCACCTGTCCCGTGCCGATGCGACGCTCGTCGCCATCGAGACGCACGGGTCAGGCCTGTAAGCGGGCAGGGGCTCAGGATCCGCCGCCAGGGCACCTGCACTCAGGGCTCATGTATTCAGGGCAACGGGCGCACAACTCAGGCGTGAGCGGCGCCCCGGATCCTGAACCGAGGACTTGTGGCGCTGCCAGCCCCCTAACGCAGGACTCGCCGAGCACTCCACCTGAACTCAGGAGGCGCAGCCTGGCGATCCGCTCTACTCCTCGGCCGACCAACCCCTCGGATCCCCGGCGCTTGTTCCCCGGCCGTTCACCTTCCGTTCACCAATACAGACGAACGTCGTTAACGCAGAAACGTAGCCTCGCTCGCGGGTCAGCACCGGCCCGTGACTCATTCGAGTCTCGCTCCCTCACGGGGGCACCCCCCTGCATCACGACTTAGTCCTCCCCGAAGGGAAATCTGTGAACATCAAGCGAGTTGGCAGCATCGCCGCCATCGCCATCGTCGGAGCAATTGCACTGTCTTCCTGTGCATCGAACGAGGGCGGTTCGGGCACTGGCTCGTCCGCCGGCTCGAGCGACCTCTCCGGCACCATCAACGGCATCGGCTCGTCTGCTCAGCAGGCCGCTGAGACCGCCTGGGCTTCCGCCTTCCAGCAGGCCAACGGCGACGCCAACGTCAACTACGACCCGCAGGGCTCCGGCGCCGGTCGCACCAGCTTCATCTCGGGTGCTGCTGACTTCGCCGGCTCCGACGCCGCTCTCTCGGACGACGAGCTGAAGTCGACCTTCGCCGGGTGCGCTGCCGACTCTAAGGCCATCGACCTCCCCGTCTACATCTCGCCGATCGCCATCGCGTACAACGTCGACGGCCTCACCGACCTCACCCTCGACGCCGACACCATCGCCGGCATCTTCAAGGGCACGATCACCAAGTGGAACGACGCGGCGATCACCAAGCTGAACCCCGACGCGAAGCTCCCCAGCGCCGCGATCACGGTCGTGCACCGCTCGGACGACTCCGGCACCACCTTCAACTTCTCGCAGTACCTCGCGAGCCAGGCCAAGTCGGTCTGGACCGAAGAGGCCTCGCAGACGTTCCCCTACTCCGTGGGTGACGCTGCCAAGGGTGGTTCCGGTGTGGCCGACGCCGCCAAGAACTCGAAGAACTCGATCACGTACCTCGACGACTCGGCTGTGGGCGACCTTTCCGTCGCGAAGCTGATGGTCGGCGGAACCGCCACCGAGCTCAGCGCCGACGGCGCCGCCGCGGTGGTCTCGAAGTCCCCGCTGGTCGAAGGCCGCGCTGACAACGACCTCGCGATCAACATCGACCGGACGCTGACCGACAAGGGCGACTGGCCTCTCGTGCTCGTGAGCTACATCATCGCCTGCGACACCTACAAGGACAGCGCCAAGGGCAACCTGGTCAAGGCCTACGCCACCTACGCAGCCAGCTCCGACGGTCAGAAGGCCGCCGCCGAGCAGGCCAAGTCGGCTGAGCTGACCAGCGACCTCGCCTCCAAGGTCGCGACGGCTGCCGCCACCATCAAGTAACACCAGCACGACCAGGATCCGGGTCGCGGACTCTTCCGCGGCCCGGATTCCTCTGCTTCACTAGCACCACCCAGTGCCCAGCTCCTCTATCCCGAACAGTCGTGCGGCCCACCGAGCCAGAGCAGGATCTCCTCTTCATGACCGCTACCGCGGAACGCCCCTCCAAGGCAGACACCCGACCCAAGTCCGTCGTTCGTCTCGGCGATCGCGTCTTCTCCACCGCAACGGTGCTTTCGGGGTCGTTGATCCTCGTCGTGCTCGTCGCGGTCGCCCTGTTCCTCATCGTGCAGAGCATCCCGGCGCTGACCGCCAAGCCCGGCGAGATCCCTCAGGGCGCGAAGAGCTTCTGGGACTACGTCGGCCCCCTCGTCTTCGGCACCATCTGGGCTGCCCTGCTGGCCCTCATCATCGCTACCCCGCTCGCGCTCGGCATCGCGCTCTTCATCTCGCACTACGCACCGCGCCGCATCAGCCAGCTGCTCGGCTACATCATCGACCTGCTGGCAGCCGTGCCCAGCGTCGTGTTCGGCCTCTGGGGCGTGCTCGTGCTCGCCCCCTTCATCCAGCCCTTCTACTCGACTCTCGTCGACAAGCTCGGCTGGATCCCCCTCTTCGCCGGGCCCGTCTCCGGCACCGGCAAGACGATCCTCACGGCGTCCATCGTGCTCGCCGTGATGATCCTGCCGATCATGACCGCGGTCATGCGCGAGATCTTCCTGCAGGCTCCTCGTCTCCACGAAGAGGCCGCTCTGGCCCTCGGCGCGACGCGCTTCGAGATGATCCAGATGGCGGTGCTTCCGTTCGCTCGCTCCGGCATGGTCTCCGCGGTCATGCTCGGCCTCGGTCGCGCCCTCGGTGAGACCCTCGCCATCGCGATCGTGCTGTCGCCGGCCGCGGTCGTGAACATCTTCCTTCTGACGAGTCAGAACCCGAACACGATCGCCGCCAACATCGCGCTCCAGTTCAACGAGGCGCAGGGAGTCGGTCTGAACACCCTCATTGCGTCGGGCCTGATCCTCTTCGTCATCACACTGCTGGTCAACATGGCGGCCCGGTTCGTCGTCAACCGCCGCAAAGACTTCTCGGGAGCCAACTGATGTCGGTCGCCGTCCGCAATACGTCCACTCGCACCAACACGCTGACCGCCGGCAAGCTGCCGAAGGGTGCCCCGTGGGGCTTGCTCATCGTCAGTTGGGCGATCTTCGTGGTCATCTTCCTGTTGCTTGAGGCATCGGGCACCACCAGCGATTTCAACATCGTCGGCGCCCTCTTCTTCGGCACCATCCTCTTCGACATCCTCATCGTCGTGATCTCGATGGTCGTCGAGGGGGGCCGCAAGGCGAAGGACCGCCTCGTCACCTCGCTGGTCGCCACGGCCTTCATCGTGACCCTGCTCCCCCTGATCTCGCTCATCTACACAGTCTTGTCACGCGGGCTCGCCCGCTTCGACTCCGCTTACTTCAGTGAGTCGATGCGCAACGTGATCGGCGACGGCGGCGGCGCCCTGCACGCGATCGTCGGAACCCTCGAGATCACGGCCATCGCGACACTGATCAGCGTCCCGATCGGCCTGCTCACCTCGATCTACCTGGTCGAGTACGGCCGGGGTCGTCTGGCTCGATCGATCACGTTCTTCGTCGACGTGATGACGGGCATCCCCTCCATCGTCGCCGGCCTGTTCGCCTTCGCGCTCTTCTCCCTCCTTCTCGGTCCGGCGTACCGTGCCGGTATCGTCGGCTCGATCGCGCTCAGCGTGCTCATGATCCCGGTCGTGGTCCGCTCCAGCGAAGAAATCCTGAAGATCGTGCCGAACGAGCTGCGCGAGGCGAGCTTCGCTCTCGGTGTGCCGAAGTGGCTGACGATCGTCAAGGTCATCCTGCCGACGTCGATCGCCGGTCTCACGACGGGTGTGATGCTGGCGATCTCGCGCGTCATCGGCGAGACCGCGCCCCTGCTCATCACGACCGGCTTCACGACGAGCATGAACTACGACCTGCTCCAAGACCGCATGATGACCCTGCCGGTGTTCGTCTACACCCAGTACGCCAACCAGGGGCCAAATGCCACACCGTTCGTGGAGCGTGCCTGGACCGGCGCCCTCGTACTGATCCTGATCGTCATGGCCCTGAACCTGTTGGCCCGCCTCATCGGCCGCTTCTTCGCCCCCAAGCTCAGCCGCTAGCTGCGGCATCGCCTCAGCCCGGCTCTCCCCCGCTCCGTCCCGAAAAGGAACCTCAGTGTCCAAGCGCATCGAAGTCAAAGACCTCAACGTCTACTACAGCAAGTTCCGCGCTGTCGAAGACGTCAACATCACGATCGAACCGCGCACCGTGACCGCGTTCATCGGCCCCTCCGGCTGTGGCAAGTCGACGTTCCTCCGCACGCTCAACCGCATGCACGAGGTGATCCCCGGCGCCTACGTGGAGGGCGAGGTGCTCATCGACGGCAACGACCTCTACGGCCCCGGCGTCGACCCGGTGCTCGTGCGCCGCCAGGTCGGCATGGTGTTCCAGCGCCCCAACCCGTTCCCCACGATGTCGATTCGTGACAACGTGCTCGCCGGCGTGAAGCTCAACAACCGCCGCATGTCGAAGACCGACTCCGACGAGCTCGTCGAGAAGTCGCTCCAGGGCGCGAACCTCTGGAACGAGGTCAAAGACCGACTCGACAAGCCAGGATCCGGGTTGTCCGGCGGACAGCAGCAGCGTCTCTGCATCGCACGCGCCGTCGCGGTGTCTCCTGACGTGATCCTCATGGACGAGCCCTGCTCGGCCCTCGACCCCATCTCGACGCTCGCGATCGAAGACCTCATCGAGGAGCTCAAGCAGGAGTACACGATCGTGATCGTGACCCACAACATGCAGCAGGCGTCGCGTGTCAGCGACAAGACGGCGTTCTTCAACATCGCGGGCACGGGCAAGCCCGGCAAGCTCATCGAGTTCAACGACACCGCGACGATGTTCTCGAACCCGTCGGTGCAGGCGACCGAAGACTACGTGTCGGGCCGCTTCGGTTGATCCCCCAGCGCTAACCCGCAGAAATGGCTCAGGCCCCGGTCGAAAGACCGGGGCCTGAGCCATTTGTGATTCGCGGGGCGCTAGGCGCTCTGCAGCGCGGCGACCGGAGTCGTGGTCGGCTGCTTCGAGCCGCCCGCCGGCTCCACCGTGATGCCGACGGTGTCGCCCGCCTGCATGTCGCCCTGCAGCACCTGGGTGACCGAGTTCGAGGTGACCGAGACGGTGCCGGCTGACTTAATGTCGGAACCCTTGATGTACCAGAGCTGGTAGGTCTTGTCGCTCGGCAGGGAGGTCAGGCCGGTGAGCATGACGGCCGAGCGCTGAAGGCCGTTCGACCAGTACAGCGTCGCCTTGCCGCCCGACGAGATGTCGGTCGCAGCGTGCTGCACGTCGTTGGCGGTGAGGATCTGCTGGAGGTCGGCACCACCGGCGAGGTTAGAACCGGTCTGCGACGTCGTCGGCCCGAGCTGGTTGGACAGCCCGACCCCGCCGAAGACGAGACCCACCGCGGCGGCAGCCCCGATGAGCAGAACGCCGGGGCGCATGAACCAGCGCTGCCGGGCGAGCGGGATGGGCTCGAGGAGCTTGCCACCACTCTCGGCCTCGGTCGAGGTCGTGGCGGGAGCCGGATCCTGCACTGCGGGGGTCTCGAGGCGCGGAAGCTGAGGCGTCGACTCGATGAAGTCGAGGATGCTGGCACGCAGACCGGCAGAGGGGGTGACGGGCGTCGCCGCACGACCGAGCAGCAGAGCGGTGTCGTTCAACTCGGCTACCTCCTGTCTGAGTTCAGGTGACTCGCTGAGGCGAGCTTCAAAGGTGTTGCGCTCTTCGTCGGTGATCGCGTTCAATGCGTAGGCACCGGAGAGAGCGTCGATGTCGGGGTTCGAGGGGCCGGAGCCGTTGCGGTTGTCGCTCATGACGCCACTCCTAATTCGTCGCGAAGGCGGATCATGCCGTCTCGTAAGCGGGTTTTGACTGTACCGATGGGCACGTGAAGCATTTGAGAGACCTCGTTGTGCGTGTACCCGCCGTAATAGGCGAGCTGCACGGCCTGTCTCTGCAGTTCGGTGAGGCGACCGAGCGCTCGCTCGACCCGCTCGTGCTCGATGCGGATCTCGACCTGCTCGGTGACCGAGTCGTACGAGGTCTCGTAGTCGCGGATGCCGATCTTGGTGTCGCGGTCACGACTCGACTGGCTGGCACGCACCCGGTCGACCGCACGGCGGTGAGCCATGGTGAGCATCCAGCTGGAGGCGCTGCCCTTGGCCGGATCGAAGCGGGTCGCCGTCTGCCAGATCTCGAGGAAGACCTCTTGCGTGACCTCCTCGGACTGCGAGTGGTCTTTCAGGAGCCTTTTGATCAGGCCGAGCACACGGGCTCCGGTCTGGTCGTAGAGCTCGGCGAAAGCCGCGCGATCGCCGTCGGCAACACGCCCGAGGAGTTCGTCGGGGGTGGGTTCGGCGCCGATGTCGCGCCCGGGTGTTTCCATGTCGCGGCTCACAAGCTCCAGCATGTCAGGTCGCACCTCCGTCCGCACTGGTAGGGAAGTCGGCGCTGTTACCGGGGTGGCCCTCTCGCACGGACCGTCTGGGATGGCAAAAGCCCGGCAGTGCGAGAGAGCCGCCGCGGTGGGCCGGTCAGTCGTGACCGACCCGGCGATCGAGGGTGATCGGCGGGTTTTCTCTCTTGCACTGTGTTCGGCGCGGCCGTCCGAGCGGATTGGAGGATTCTTCAGGCAGCAGGTCGAGGAGCTCAGGATCCGGCCCGACGCCGCTCGACACGGCGTCTCCGGTGCCCTTCTCCAGCGCTGGTGCCCTTAACGAAGAAGCGCCGGGCCGCAGAAACGCCTCTCGGCGCGAGGCCGCTCGGAGCGGCTAAATTTGGAGCCCGGGGTTTACTGCGGCCCGGCGTCGTCCACTGTACAGGCGGCACGGTCGGTCTCGCTCGGCGTCCGCAGAGAGCGAACGGCGGCGGTCACTGTGACACCGTCATTCGATGCAGGCACCGTTTTTGGCCGGTGTCGCCGCCGCAAAGCGGTGTTATTCTCGCCGCCGCGGTCTCGGGGACGGTCACCCTGCGTGTCGGTGGCGGGGCGTACTCTGGGCCCAATGTCAGAGCGTCACTTTCACCGCCCCGCCCAGTTCGCCGGCCACGAGTTCGAGGCCTTCCAGGGCGGCGACGACCCCGCAGTCATGCATCGCGTCGCCCACGAGTCGGCCGGCGCGCTACTCGCCCGTGTCCGAAACGACCCGAGCCCCGAGATCCTCGACCGACTTGTGGCGTTCACCGACTCCAACGGCATCGATGCCCTCGCCGAGTTGTGGGCCGGCGCGACCGCGCACAGCCTGCCCGGTGCGCTCTGGCGCATCTATCTGCTCCGAGCGGTCATTCGGCAGAGCCCTGACGACATCACGTACCTGTTCGAGCGGGGCGCTGCCATCTCGTCGACGATCGACCCCGTGGTCGCGGGCGCCCCCACTCCCGCGACGCCGGAAGAGATTCTCGAGCTGGCCGACCGGATCCTTCGGGGTGTCTTCGACGGCGACTTCGCCCTCGCCCTCGACCGCGGCGCGGCGTTCGCCCGGCTGGCCTCGGCCGGTGCCACCGCCGTGGCCGACGATCTCGACGTGCTCGAGCCGGAACGATCGAGCGAATTCACGCGGCGCGGCCTGCGGCTGACCGAGCTCGCGACCGACCTGGCGGCGTGCGCCGGGCGGTGGCGCGACGGCAGCCTCGACTGAGTTGCGCTGCGGGTGCGGCTTCCGGTGGGCGTGGGCCGAAACGACCTCGCGCTGTTGCTACAATCGGTAGCTGCACGGGCCTCTAGCTCAGTCGGTAGAGCATCGGACTTTTAATCCGTTGGTCGTGGGTTCGAGCCCCACGGGGCCCACCGCTACAAGGATCCGGGGACGTTTAGTCCCCGGACTCCGGGTTTACTCCGAACATTCGATGGAGTTGCGCTGCACTCGCATCGCTGCCTGTCGTCCTGGACATGTACACGTCCTGCGTCATCGACGGCCGCTTATGCCCGAGGTACTCAGCGATCGCTCGGGCGCTGAGGCCTCCGACGTCAAGGGCCGTAGCCACGGTTTTTCGGAACGCATGCGAGGTGAGACCCGGGTATCCGAGCCGGTCGCGGTTCAATCGCCAGTCCGCTTCCGTGTTGCTCGTGTCCCGCAGGTTTCCAAGCATGGATGGGAACACGAGATCCCCACGGTTCCTTGCTCGAGCGCGAAGTAATGCCACCACCTCGGTACTCACGGTGATTGTGCGGCTCGAGCTGGCCGTCTTGCCGTGCTCCTGCAACACCAGGCCTTGACCCTTAGCGCGACTCACACTGGCCGCAAACGTCACTGCCGCTTTGTCGAGATTGACGTGACTCCACCGCAGTGCCAACGCCTCACCGATCCGGCACCCGGTGAACAGCATGAACTCGAACAGGTCGCTGATATCGAGCCGCTGTAGCTCGGGGTCCGCCCGGATTGCCGCGCGAAAGCTTGCCACCTGATCTAGGGGAATCGCCGACGCTGCCCGCGACGGACCCTTAGCGATTCCCTCTACCGCGGAAACGGGATTCGACTTGAGCGCATCATTTCTGACGGCCATGGCAAACATGCCACTTAGTACCGATCTGCACCCCTTGGCGGCACCTGGCCCATTCTCTTTTGTAACCGTTGTTATGAACCGCTGAACCCTGGCGGGCGTCGCTTCGGATACCTGCAAGTCACCCAACCGAGGTCGGATGATCTTGTCGATTTGGTGCCGGTAGGTATCGATCGTTCTTATGGTCTTGCCAGCCTCAAGCTTGCTGGCCAGGAACGTGTCTGCCAACGCAGAGACGGTCATTGCAGCCTTGACATCCGCATAGGAGTCGCCGGGGACATCGATGCTTGTCAACGCCTGCTTAAGAGCTGCGACGGCTTTTGTCGACGTCTTACCCTCTCGGATCCTTTCGACCTGCCGGCGCTTTCCGTCCTGAAACCGGTACAGCGTTCGCGCACGCCATTTTCCCGCCTCGAGTTCTTGGGTGTGTATGACCCCGTACGTGCCAAGCGCTGTCCTTGGCCTAGGCATCTGCGATAACACCAGCCCACACTCGAGTTCTGTCGTCGTGTGACCTTCCGGCGATCGCTTCCGAAAGCGCAGCGCTGATTTTAGGCAAACGAGAGCCCCGGCTGGCCATTGAACGACGCAGCTCCCGAAGATTTAATAACCGTTGATTGGCGACGGCTAGGCGAACAAATCCCATTTCGCCGCCTTGCCCGTCACCGAGCAAGCCGTCGCGGAACTCAACCCATTCGCCCGTTTTGATGAATGACTCAAGGTCCGCAGGGCGCTCCAGGAGCCGCCTCTCCAGGATGTCAAACCAGTCAGTTGAGTAGCGGTGTGCGAAGAGGTCCATTACCGGGTCCACGCTCCGAGCGACATCGTCACTCTCTTCGTCACCCAGCCAAGCCATGTCAAACCCATCTTCGGTCCATCGGGCCCCAATAAAACTCAGAGCATCCAATGGTTCCGCTGTCACATCCGGGTAGAGCGGGTAGGGGTCGTTTGCCTCAAGCGGCAGGAGCAGCATGGCCGGCGCAATGGACAATGCCCTCCCAAGCGTCAGGAGCTCAGAGGGGCTGATCGCCTGCCGCTTGTTGCCAAACATGCCGTTCATTGTCGAGACAGTTACCGGCCAGCCAAGTTGATCGAGACGTCGGCATAGTTCCTCAACCGTCCATCCGACACGCTTCCGATAGAAGTCCACGCGCCGCATCACGGCGGACGTATTTGCCTTCTCGAACGCCGTCCACTCGGCTTTAGAAGCTGAAGGCTCCCACTTCTCAGTACTCATAAATTGAGTGTCGCAGATAAAGAGTTGACAAGCAAAGCGAGAGGTTGCACACTGGAGCCAGCCACTCAAATAGGGGGTGGCAGCAATCAGATTTTGATTAGGAGGTCGACGTGAATACAACCACTCTTCGCATCGGAAGTCAGTACCTTGACGTGGGCGCTATCGCGGAGCAGCTCGGGGTGAGCGTCGCAACGATTTACCGGTGGCGTAGCGAGAAACGCGACATGCCTCGTGCATTCAAGGCCGGTGGCAAGGTTCGTTGGACGCAAGACAGCGTTGATGAATGGGTTCAGTCCCAGATGCTGAAAGAGGCCGTGTAGTGAGCGAGTGCGGGTACAGCGGATCAGTGAAGGAACACCGCCTCCACCACGGCCTCGACCGAACCCCAACTGCGAATAAGTCCACCATGGGTGCCCGAACGCTGTCTTACATCGAGGACGGCCAACTCCACGCCATCCCCGCGATCCTTGACCGCATCCACGCCGCCATCGACTCCCTCGCTACGGAGGCAGCAGGGAGGTCGGATGCCTAAACCCGACCTTCCCACCGCTGCCGTGCATCACGAAACGGCAACCGTTGAAGAGGCGACGATCGAGGGCCTCATCCGGTATGCCCATCGCGTTCTTCACGGGGCAGGTCACGTTCTCAGTCCGTCGAAAGTGAGCAAGACGGCTAGGAAAGCATTCCGCGAGGTCGGACCCACGATGGCTCGTTCCCTAATTGACAACTGGGCCCGGGAGCTCTCGCTTAGCGCGGAGTTCAACTCCGACGTCACTCTCAAACTCACTTACGGCGACCGCACTGGCGATACCGCGGCACGAAACGTCGACTACACCAGAGCAAAGAAAAAGGCCCCTGCTTCAACAGGGGCCAAGCCAAACGAAACCGCTAAGTAAACGAAAGGCAAGAACATGACTATCATCCCAGCCCCCATCGACGCTGGCAATGCCCCCGTTCGGGTCAAGACGAACAACCGTGACGAATCGCAGTTCGAGGGCATGCGTCACTACGACTGCGAAGCCGAGGCGTGCAGCTCGTACGGCAGCGGGCACGTGCTCGAGTGGGATGAGCCCATGCGGCACACGGCCTATGAAGCCAAAGGTGAGAACTGGGGCATCGCAGTCCAGTGGTGGCCCCGAGAAGAGAAGTGGACCGTTTCCGGCGAGTACCGAGACCCCGACTGTGGTCACCTGAACCGTCACGAATCGGGTCGATTCGTCAAGGCCCTGAACCTGGCCCACGACCTCGCAGACCTGCTGAACAGCATCCAGGCGGAGGACGCCTGAGCCTCATGCAGGACAATCCGATGGCCCATGACCAGCAGGTTGTGGGCCACCGGCCTGTCCCGAACCATTACCCGCCTCGTATCCGCCTGACGATGGGCGCGGAACGCTACCTCGAGCAGCTCGGCCAAGACCTCATCACCGGGGGAGTGGAACTCCACCAACTCCCGCCTGCGCTCCTGCAGTTCTTTGTCTTTGCCTTCGAGCAAGGGCGCGCTTCCGCACCAACGCAGCAGCAGGTAGACGAGGCGAACGCCGAAGCCGACCGGCTGTACGCCGAAGTGTGCAGACGCATCCCGCCAAAGAGCGGCTGGCAATCGTTCGTCGAGCTTTCACGCATCCGAGGCGAGACAGAACGCGCCGAGCGAGCAGACCAACGTGCGGCCTACATTGCCGCCTCTATCGAGGCCAGCAATACCTAGCACCACAGCAACGACTTACCCATGTCCAAACGGTGATCAGAACCGAAGGAACCCCATGACCCACCCCAAGCCTGCAGGACGCCCGCGCCAGGGCCTCACTGCGGCAGCGGCTGACCACATTGACTTCGCGGGTATGAGCGCCACCCCGGCACCCGCAAGCCTCACAGCGGTCGAGAAAACCGCCAGCACCCCCACCCGAACGATGATTCTCACCCCGATGGCAACGGTGACACCCGAGCGGCAGGCTTTCCTTTGGACCGGGCGCATCCCGATGGGAACCGCAACGATCTTCGCCGGCCGCGGGGGCGAAGGCAAATCCACGTTTTCGCTCTGGTTGGCCTCTCAAGTGACCCGGGGATCTCTCGAGGGCGAATTCGCTGCCCGGCCGTCGAGTGTGCTGCTCGTGGGCCATGAAGACGACCTAGCCACGGTCGTCGCCCCTCGTCTCATAGCGGCGGGTGCGGACATGAGCCAGGTGTTTTCGCTGACTATCAAGACAGTGGTGGAGGGCATGGAACTCAGCGAAGTTCCATCGATCGCGGAAGACCTTGTCCGTATTCGTCAGGCAGTGATCCAGTCCGGGGCGAAGCTCATCATCGTGGATCCGCTCACATCGATGATGGACGGGGCGAACCTCGACAAGACCTCCGAAGTGCGAAAGGCCCTCAACCCGTTTACCGCCCTAGCCGGCGAGCTGAACGTGGCGATTGTGGCGCTCATGCATTTTCGGAAAGGGACCGGCGATACCCGCGACTTGCTCAGCGGTTCGCACGCATTCAGAGACACCGCCCGCAGCGTCATTCTCTTTGTGACCGACGAAGACACCGGGCAGCGCGTCGCAAGCGTCGACAAGTCGAACTACAGCGAAAGCCGTGGCGACTCGTTCTCGTTCAACCTGGTATCCACAGACGTGCCCCTAGCTGGCGGCGACGTCGCCTCTGTGGCCCGAGTGGACTACTTGGGCGAGTCCACCATTAGCGTCTCTGACATCGTGAATAAAGCCGAAGACGTCGATCTAGGCGAGGAAATCGGCAGTGTTGTTCGCTACATCAACGATCGCTTAGAGGCCGTCACGCCTGCCGACATTGCGACGGCGCTGGGCCTCGACCCGAAGGCAGTTCGAACCTACGTATCGAGGGCAGCGAAGCGGGGTCTTATCGAGAAGACCGGCTACGGCACCTACCAGCGAAGTGCAACAGCTCCGTCAGTCCGTGCACTTGTTGCACCTGTTGCACCCGTTGCTCTTAACCCCCTAAGTGCAACAAGGGCAACAACTGCAACAGCGCAGCAGGAGACACCGGCTGTTGCTCTCTGCTCTGCCTGCCACCTACCGATGAGCGCAGCACTCGCCGGCCATCAGACTCATCCCGGTTGCGATGGGAGTAGCCGATGACCCGCAACGCATTCGGCATCCCCATCTCCGACTCGCTTTGTCCCGACTGCAACGCCGAGCTGCGCATGGTCGAAATCAGCCCGAATGTGACCGTCGCGCAGATCCTCCACGACGACACCTGCCCTGCCCTTGCGGCTGCGGAAGGCGGTTCGAAGTGAGTGACAACATCGATACGGACTGGGTAACTGGCAGCAAGGCTTGGGAGGGCTCGCTACCGTCTCGCGCAATCGACCAGGAGCGGACCCTGCGTCTTAGGCTCGCAATCCTCGACAACGACATCGACGTGTACCTCGCCACACTTGGCGCGATACTCCGAGACGGATCAGGTGCGAACAGGCTCTCCGCCATCGTCGCCACAATCAACACTCTCGTCGCAGACATGCAGGATCTGACGGTCGGTCTAGTAGGCGAAGACATCACCCGCGACACCCTCAAGGCTGCTCTGCTCGAGTCCCTCAGGGACGGCGCATGATCCGCCCACCGGAATACCTCGTCCTCTCAAACGGTGTCTTCGTCACCGCCAGAGTCGCCGCATACCTGCTCCGATACGCAGAACTCGAGCGCTACCGGATCAGCCACCGCGGCGAAGATCCTGAGGTGGACTCGACCCTTGTCGCGCTCACTGTTGCCGCGTTGGAGTGGCGCAGTTCTGCTACCGGAACCAAGGATGCGGCCAGGCCGGAACTCGACAGATCATCGGAGTGGCTGGGAACACGAGCAGCCGCAACACAGCTAGGCGTGACCGATTCCGCCATCCGAAAAGCCATACGCGAGCGCCGGTTGAAAGCGGAGAAGATCGGCTCCGTCTACCGAATCAACCGCGAACAACTCGCCCACTTCAAACAGAACCGATCTGCCAACAACTAGGAGCCACCATGTCACTCGACACCCTAAACACGCAGGTAGACGGCCTCCGCGACGAGGCCAAGAGCACCGCATCCGCGTACAGCCAGCAGGCCCGCAACATCGACCATGACCCGAACCTCAGCCCCGAGGGAAAGACCGCAGCGAAAGCGGAAGTGAACACCGCCGCACGGGACAGCCTGCGAACCCTCAGCCGCAAAGAAACCGAAGCAATCAACATGAAGGTGCGCGACCTCGAGAAGCAGCTCGACTCGAAGATGGGCAGCACGGCCACCGACATGATCGCGTTCCGGGACGCACAGGATCGAGCAGAGAAGTTCGACAACCCTGACGACGCAAAGCGTGTGCTTGAGCGTGCCATCCGAAGTGAAGACACCAGCCTTGCCCATGCCATCTTCCGCCGCGCCATCGATGCGAACTGGCGGGACGTTATCGCGACCTTCGGCAGTGAGTACCCCGACAAGAAAGACATCGTCGGAGAGCTGGCCTACCTCAAGGATGCACAGAAGAGCACCCTCGCTCGAGGCATGCACTACATGTGGATGAACCAGTGAGCGACGCACCCGAACCCACGTTCACCGCTGCAGACGTGGAACACCTCAACCAGCGCGCACTCACCGCCGAGCACACAGCCCTCCGCCTGACCATCGCAGCGAAGTACGGCATCAACGCCGAAGACAGCGCCTCACTACTCACCGCCGAAGACGAGACAGGCCTGAACGCCCAAGCCGAACGCCTGGCTGAATGGCGCGCGTCCACCCGAGTCACGGGGCCGTACGTCCCGAGCGAGGGCAAGACACCAGAGCGAACGCATAAGAGTCCAACTCAACAGTTCGCCAACCGTCTCTTCGGCCGCGACCCCGACCTCACCTACTGATGGGCGCGAACCGCAACACCGCACTCCGAGACAGGATGCGAGCCCGAGTTAAAGCCACACGAGCAGCATGTGCTCTCTGCGGTGAGCCAATCAACTACGACCTGCCGCACTCCGACCCCAAGTCATTCGTCATCGACCACATCGAGTCGCTGCACGAAGGAGGTGCAGATGCGTTGTCGAACATTCAGGCAGCGCATCGAAGACCCGCGACTGCAACCGTGCCAAAGGCGCAAGCATCATGCGATCAACCGTCCGACGAAGCGGGTCCATCAACTAGAACAACACGCAACCAGGGGGCGGTCTCCCTAAGCAACAGCCCACCGACCCTCCGGGGGCAGACCGTTTTCACACACAGAAACAACGGCACAGGCACGTAGCTAGAAGTCAGTGGCCACTCGCGTCAGATACCGGAGACGTATGTACCGCATCCACATCTTGAGGGAGCGGTGAGACTCGATGCGCATCAGAGCGCCGTCAAGAGCATGAAGGGTCTCGAGGTTTACCCGATCGCGAGACTCAAAGCTCGGATCACCGTTATCAAGGCGATCGATTGTGAGGGCCAATGCGGCTCTTTGTTCAGTCAGCTGACTAAAGGCCGACTGTAAGAGCCATGGATCTCGCGCTCCAAGGTCGGCAACCAAATGGATAGCCGCTATCTGTTGGCCACTGCCGACGCCCGTCTGTCCGTCATCGTGATAGCCATGTGCCCGCGAGGACACACGTAGGAAGGTGTCGATTGTGTCCGTCCTGCGTTTCAGAGCAAGACCACGTGTGCCTAGAACATAAGTCGCTAGGGAGCCGATGAGGCCACCACCCACCAAAGCAAGTACCAAGGCCCCAAGATCCATCCGGGAAGCATCCCACACCAACACAGCCAGGGGGAGTGCCCCTCTCGCGTCACTAGAAAACCCCTCCGGGTATTGGCGGCATCCGTCCCCGCGATCTGGATGAAGCGCCCCTTTGCCCGAAATACCAGTACTTACTTGAGAACGGAGCCGATATTTTGACAGGATCACGGGCGGCAAGGGCTCCTAAGGAGCTGCAATCTGGCGGAAAACGTCTCTGGAATCGTGTTCTAAGAGACTTTGAGCTGGCCGATCATGAGGAGTCAGTGCTGCAGCAGGCGTGCCGGACGATCGACATTCTCGACCGTCTGCAGGTGCTCATATCGGACGGTGAATTGCTGATGACGTCATCTCAGGGAGCTCGAATGCACCCTGCCGTGGTCGAGTTCCGGCAGCAGACGCTCACGCTCGCCAAGTGCATGGCGTCTTTGCGGATCCCTTTTGGGGATGAGGACGCTGTGCCTCAGAACCGTTCTGGTGTCCGTGGCGCGAGTCTCTCGGCTGAGCGGTGAGGCGTCGGCAGGCGGTCGATAAGTTCCGGTTGCCGGCCAAGCTCGCAAAGTTCGACCCTGCGGACTGGCCACAGCGCAATGACTCCTGGCGGATGGTCGCCTGGTCTGGTGCTCGTCAGGAGTGGAAGGACGCGAACGGTGTCGATTTCCTTCCCGGTGACGACGAAATAGTCATCCCGGACGAGCCCTGGGATCCAAGCATTATCTAGTCCGAATCATCCTTTTAGCCCCACTCCGGTGGGGCTTTTTTGCGCCCTAAAACAGGGCAGAAAGCGAGGCCGTCATGGCCGCAGATCGTGTCACGCGGGTATCTCTAACCGCCAACGTTTCTAACTACATCACCGGCATGAATCAGGCCGCAGCAGCTACGCGAGCTACCGGCACCGCTGCTGAACGGCTGGCGCAGCAGCGCGAATCGTTCGACAAGCTCGGTAAAGGCTTGCTCTCGATTGGCGCTGTCGCGGCGGCGTCGGTGGCTATCTCGGTCAAGAAGTTTGCCGACTTCGATCAGGCGATCTCCAACGTTCAGGCCGCTACACACGCGTCTGCGGCAACTATGGGCCAGCTCCGAGACGCAGCGATCGACGCGGGCGCTAAGACGGTCTACTCGGCCACGGAGGCAGCAAACGCGATCGAGGAACTGTCGAAGGCGGGCCTGACCTCGAAGGACATTCTTGGTGGTGGCCTAGCCGGCGCTTTGAACCTCGCCGCAGCGGGTGGCCTCGAAGTCGCGGACGCAGCTCAGCAGACAGCGATCACTCTCAAGCAGTTCAACCTCAACGGTAGCCAGGCCAGCCACGTAGCTGACCTCCTAGCGGCTGGTGCGGGCAAGGCCGTGGGCGACGTGTCCGACCTTTCCGCAGCGCTAGGTCAGGCGGGCTTGGTTGCCAATCAGACGGGCCTCAGCGTCGAGGAAACGACTGGTGTGCTCGCCGCATTCGCAGACAAGGGCCTCCTGGGATCCGATGCCGGTACGTCGCTCAAGACGATGCTGCAGTCGCTCACGCCGTCCTCCAAAGAAGCGGCGGATGAGTTCAAGAAGCTTGGGATCAGCGCTTACGACGCGCAGGGCGATTTTGTTGGTATCGCTGACTTCGCGGGCCAGTATCAGCAGGCCCTCAAGAAGCTGAGCCCTGAGCAGCAGGCAACGGCCTCCAAGATCATCTTCGGTTCGGACGCGGTTCGTGCGGCGAACGTGCTCTACACAGAGGGTGCTTCTGGCATCGAGAAATACATCAACCAGACCAACGACACGGGGTACGCGGCTGAGACGGCCGCGATTAAGCTCGACAACCTCAAGGGCGACCTAGAGCAGCTCGGCGGCTCTCTCGACACTGCTCTCATCAAGACGGGCTCTGGTGCCAACGGTGCTCTCCGCGACCTCACGCAGGGCGCTACCGGGCTGGTGAACGCGTTCGGACAGGCACCCGCTGGCGTGCAGCAGACGGCCCTTGCGCTCGGCACGGTCGTCGCAGCGTCGGCCCTCGTCGGTGGCGGTTTCCTGGCGATCGTCCCCAAGGTGGCGGCAGCTCGCGTGGCCCTCCAAACAATGAACGTCACGAGCACGCGCCTCGCTAAGGGAATTGGTATCGGCGGTGGCGTCGTCGCCGGACTGGCGGTTGCTACTGCAGCTATCAGCGGGCTCGGCACCACGGCGAACCTGACTAGCGATCAGGTGTCCAAACTGAATGCCGCTACCAAGTTGGGCGACGTGAGCAACCTCAATAGTCAGTTCACTGGCGGTGGCGGTTTCTTCGACCTGGTGACGAAGGACTCAAAGGGCATGGGCGACGCGCTCGAGTACCTGTCTGACTCGGCCAACAGTGCTAACCGCACGGTAGGCGATCTCCTTTCCGGTGTCGGCATTCAGGCAGGTGCTACAGGGCGACGGTTCAAAGCGCAGTTCGCGCAGATTGGAACCACTCTGGGGGAGTTGGCAAACTCGGATCTTCCGAGCGCAGCGGACGGGTTCAACAAGCTCGTGAAGGCGGCAGGCGGGGGCAACGACACCGCTGAAAAGCTACTCAAGACGATGCCTGATTACGCGTCGGCCCTGACTGACCTTGCCTCTGGTGCGGGGAAAACGCTTACCGCACAGCAGCTTTTGAACCTTGCTCAGGGCAAGGGTCGACTTGCGGCGCAGCTCGCGGTTACGGCCTCTAAGCAGCAAGCGGATGGGCTCGCTGAGCTCTCGGGCACGGCAACCAATGCAGAGGGAGACATTCAGGATCTCGCGGACGCGATCAGCAACTTTGGTAAAGCACAGTTCGACGTGAACTCGACTCAGCGTGACTTTCAGGCAGCGATTGACGATGCCACGGCCGCGCTCAAAGAGAACGGGCGAACCCTCGACGTCGGCACTGAAAAGGGCCGGGCGAACGCTGCAGCTCTCGACACGATCGGTTCGTCGGCCCTCGCCTCTGCTAGTGCGATCTACACCAGCACCGGCAGTCAGAAAGCGGCGGCAGCGGCAGTCAGTAGGGGCCGTTCGGCCCTAATCGCTCAGGCTCAGCAGTTCGGTCTCACTAAGCAGCAGGCGATTGCTTACGCCGATCGTCTCGGCCTGATTCCCAAGAACGTGAATACGGCTATCAAGGTCACGGGGATTGAAGCAGCAGCTCAGAAAACGGCCGAGCTTCGAGCCCAGTACAACGCTCTGCCTAAGTCAATTACCACTGTGCTCAACGTGCAGCGGAAAGAGTCGAACACCATAGCCCCGTACCTGCCCGAAACGGCGGCGGCGCTTGGGATCAAAAACAAAAAGGCGGTTGGTGGTCAGGTTCGCGGCCCTGGCAGCTCCACCTCCGACAGCATCCCCACGCTGCTCTCTAACGGTGAGTTCGTCGTCAAAGCGTCGTCGGTGCAGAAGTACGGCCTTGGCACGCTTGCGGCGCTGAACGCGGGATCTCTGCCTAGGTTCGCTAAGGGTGGCCCGGTCGCGGTGGGTGCGGCGAAGCGGAAGCTGGACGATGCGGAGGCCGCTCAGAAGCGCTCTCAGGCGGAGTATGACCGCATCAAGTCGGCAGCAGCAAAGGGCCGGCTAGAGACTGCTAAGGCACGAACGGCGGCGGCTGAAAAGGCTCTGAAAGCTGCCCAGGATGCCCCCACTGGTGCGTCGTCGTCTGACCGAATCTCGTTCCGCTCCGCCGTGCGAGCTGGTGAGTTCGACTCGGGCGAGGGCGTTCGTTCTCTATACTCAATGGGCCAGGATGCGTCCGCGTATTCCTCCAAAGCGCGCAAGGCCTTTATCGACCAGGCCAACCGCTCGGAAGTGCGAATGCTCAAGCTGGAGAAGGCCTCCGATAAAGCCGGGGCAGCAGTGGAGAAAGCTGCTGACAAGCTCGGGGATCTCAAAGACAAGTCATCGTCTCTGGCATCGTCTATCGCCTCGAACCTTTCCGGGCAGGGCGTCTCCGACTTTGGTTCGGCGTCATCGTTCGCTCGGGGCCAGTCCCGCACAGCGGCCACTTTAAAACAGCTTGCACCCGTCCTCGACAAGCTACGAAAGAAAGGCCTTAGCCCCGCTCTAATCGCCCAGATTGCAGGCCTCGCACCCGTCGAGGCATTGCGTATGGCTAAGTCGTTTGACGCGCTCTCGGGGGCCGGTATCAAGTCTGTGAACGCCGACTACAAGTCAGTTCAGTCGACGTCGGCCGCGATCGGCAAGCAGGTGGCAGATGCCAACTACGGTGCCCAGATTAAGGCCGCTCAGACGGCATTGGCGGACGCTCGGAAGAACGCCAAAACGATCACGACTGAGCTCAAAACCCAGGGGCTCTTGCTCCGGAAGGTCGTCGGTAAGGGTCTCGGGCTTAAGGGGTACGCAGCGGGCGGTTACACCGGGGTTGGCTCGGTCAATCAGGTGGCGGGCATCGTCCATGCTGGCGAGTTCGTCGCCAACGCACGGGCCACCGCGAACCCGCGTAACCGGATGGTGCTCGAAGCCATGAACCGGAACGGCACCCCCGGTTACTCCAGTGGCGGATACGTGCGACCGGTCTACATGAGAGGCGGTGGCAGCGGAGGCGGCATCGACGTGCCGACTTTGGTTGCAGCCCTCAAGCAGATTCCCCGTGACGTGACACAGAGGAACGAATTCAAGCCGATGCACAACCTAGACGGGGCAACTATGGCGACCATTCTCGGCCGCGAGCTGAACAGGGAATTTGCGGGGATGAACCGATGACGCTCAGTAAAGGTTTCGTCACCACGTCCGGCTCGACCGCGCTCGACGCCCGATTGGTCGAGCAGGCACTACTGGTAAAGAACGCCAACGATGTCCCACGGGTCGGGGTGCTCTACGGGGCAATAAACCCGCTCATGACCACAAACTCAATGACGCTGATTGTGACGGATCAGGTTGTTTTTGCAGTCAGTCGCGGGAACTCCGACGGGGCCGTGTTGGTCACCGTCTCCGGTGCCTACACAGTCACCATTGCGGGTGCCCCGGCGTCCAACTCCCGGATCGATGTCATCTACATCAAACAGAACGACACCGACCAGGGCGACGCCAACTCGAACCCGGTTATCGGGGTGGTGCAGGGCGACGCTTCTGCATCCCCCCGGCCTAACGCACTCCCGACCGGGGCGGTGCAGATTGCGACGCTCACCATACCGGCTAGGGCAATCTCCACCAGTTCGACAGGGGTGATCCTGACGCACACGATCGGGGGCACCGCCCTCCACGGTCAGCCGATCAGGTACCGAAATCTCACAGCCATGAACGCGGACGCGGCCAACGTGATCGACGGCACTCTCGGCTACGTGAAGGGCGGCGACCTGTACTGGATGCAGGCCGGCTCGTGGCAGCAGTTCACCGGCGACACCGGATGGGTTGGGTTCAGCCCCGCCTCCGGGTTCACGGCGACCTCGAACCTGGCGTACCGCCGCATAGGGCAGACGGTTTACCTCCGCGGCCAAATTCAGCCCAACAGCGGCAACATTGTGGCGAGCACCTTGGCAACCCTCCCAGGAGGCATCGCGCCGGCACAGAACACCGCCTACCAGGCCAACGGGTCGGGCACCGTAACTTCGAAGGTGCTTATCAACACCGATGGGACGATCGTCACTGGCACTCCGACGGCCGCGACGCCGTATCTGCGTCTCGACGGGATGATCTTCCCCACGCTCTAGGTCAACCAGCAGAGGGAAAGCGGCCCGAGACGTCTTGGGCCGCTAGGGGATCGGGGGGTTCGCCTCTACGCTTCACCTACAACAAGGGGGAAACACATGGATGCATTCGTCATCGGCCAGCTTCTCGGCTACCTGATCGGTTTGGTCATTGTCGCCGCCGTGCTCTACGTCGTCATCCGCACGGCTGTCCTGCACGCTCTCACCAGCCACTACAAGACCATCCGCCTTTACGAGAAGACTGGCGAATGGTCGCCGAAGTACCACGGGACGGGCGAACCAAGGCGCATCGAGTAGCGCCTAAGACTCTGCGCCAGGTTCAGGGGAGCTCCGGTCAATCAGGTCTCTGATCTCTCGTTCGTGCTGCAGCATCCACGCCACCGCCGAATTGAGTGAAGCAAAAGTCTTGAGCCACGGTCGTTTACCTCCCTCATCACGGCAGTACGCGTAGCAGTCCATCACGTAAACGCCATGCTCTGAACGAGCGAGCACCCACCCGAGAGGCGGGGCCGGCTTCTGTTGTACCACCCAGAACCCGAAGGAGCCGTGCGCATATGGGTGCGACTGAGGTGGTCGGCTAAGAATTCGACCGATCGCTTCACCGCTGCCACTGACACCCATGGGAGAAGCATCCAAGTAGCCACCGACACGACTCCGGGCCCGAAGGCGTGGAATAGGCTCTGGCTCTATGCCAAGTCGCTACATCGTCTACGTTGATGAAAGCGGAGATCATAGCCTCACGAGTATCGATGACGACTATCCGATCTTTGTTCTGGCGTTCTGTATTTTCAGAGTGACCGAATACGTGCAGGAGATTGTTCCTGCCGTCCAGGCAATCAAGTTCGACTTCTTCGATCACGACATGGTCATTCTCCACGAGAAGGAAATACGAAAGGCCGAGCCGCCTTTCGATATCCTGCTGCGGCCCGACGTTCGTAAAGAATTCCTGACCCGAATCGACTCCGTGTTCGACCTACCCTTCAAGGTTGTGGCCACGGCCATCCGAAAACATCCATTCAAGGCTCGTAACGGGGTCGACACAAATCCCTACGACGTTGCATTGGAGTTTGGTCTTGAGCGCGTCTTTCTCGAGCTTCAATCTCGGGGAGCTTCTCGGGAACAAACCGTCGTCGTCTTTGAGAGCCGCGGAAAGAAAGAAGACAGGGATCTGGAACTCGAATTCCGGCGCATCATGGACAACACCGGGATGAAGGGCATGCCAACTGCTTTTACTTTCCGTGTCGCTAGTAAGCAAACGAATAGTGCGGGATTGCAGATTGCCGACATGTTGGCCCGCCCCGTCGGACTCCACCTGCTGCGCCCTGAACAACGCAACCACGCTTGGGAACGCATAGAACCGCATCTACGCCGGTCTCCGACGGGCAATGTTCACGGATGGGGGCTAAAGGTTTACCCCTGAAAAAGCGAAAAGCCCCCTGGCACTCCAGGAAGCTGTGACGCCGACCGGGCTTTCCCAATCCACTTATTCACAGATTAACAGTACCCAGCGACATTTTCGAATATTCGCCTCACGGCGTAACCGATGAGTTTTGGAAGCCCGTCTCGCCAAGACTTACGTCCTTCCTCAAATCGAGATCTATTCCGGCCTGCCGAGGTACGCGAACACATCCCCCGGCCCGTCGATAGTCGGCCACAGCTAGTCGCTCGCTAGTCTTCTTCGAAGATCGCGTCAACGGCCTCATGCTCAGAGTCGAACAGGCCGAGATCAAGCGGCCGGTCGGCGAACCTGATATAGAACGCGCGCAGATGACTGGCATCCGGCGCAACGCATCCCACGAGGTCGGACAGATTTGGCTCAATGTCGTGCCGCCCCACGTAGACATTTACTTTGCCGCCTTCGATGCGTCGAATCCATCCGTGGGCGAACCGCTCATAAGTCGCTGCCATGAAGGAAGCCTAAGGGTCATGCGATCCGCCAGCGCCGGCACGCGTCGACTAGGTCGTGCGGATCCATGAAAATGTCCTCACGGCATCGGTCTCGGAAGTAATAGGGCCCTCCCCTCGGCAGCAAGAAGCTGCCCAAACGTCAGTTGGTCCGCCGCAGTCGTTCGCGACTCTGGGGCGTCATCCCAGTTCGGTACCGATCGATCTGCGGTCGCGTTATTTGCTCCACGTACGCCTCAATCACAGCCAGCGGGAAAAGCCACTTCGCGCCGATTTTCATGGCTCCGATTTGTTGACTCCTAGCCATACGCCGAAGCACCTCTGGAGAAATCTTGAGATATTCGGCCGTCGCTTCCAGAGAGTTGACCTCTTCTAGTGGCATCAGGATTCGTTCCTAAGCTCAGTAGGCAGCCAATCGAGGAAATTGACGTTCAGCGCGATGCCGAGCGTCATCAAGTCTGGGAGGTCAATTCCCCGCTCCCCTCGAAGTTGCCTGCCTAGCGTGGTCCGAGGAATGTCAGACATTCGGGATAGCTCCGACACGGACAAAAACTGTCGGACGCGCGAGCGATTTACGCGACGGGCCAGCTCAACTCGGAGAGTGTCTGATGTAGTCATGTTCTGAGTCTCAGGCTCGCGGAAGCACAGTCCGACCACGCTCTTCCAAGCGTGTGAGTTGATTGCCCGGAAGTGGGTGTTTGCTACCGAATCTGGACCGAATTCCGAGAGTCTTGACAGGTCGCGAGGCAGGTCGAACCACCTCACGCGAGTGACGTAGCGAATCGGACAAATTACAGTCGAGAACCAAGTAGGAAGTCCGAATCTATTCCGAAGAAACGGTGACAGGCGTTCATAAGACACTGCTAGAAGATACGACTCTGACCGGGCTTTAATGTCAAACCTTGACAAGCTTTGCTAGAGAATGCGTGCCACATTCTTTTAATCCGTTGGTCGTGGGTTCGAGCCCCACGGGGCCCACCTTTGCAGCGCAGCGTCGGCGAGACTCCACAAAGTGCCGATGTGGGGCGACTCAGATGGGTACTTTGTGGAGTCTCGCTGAAGCCGGGCCGACCACAGCTCAGGCAGCCCAGCGCAGACACCACGGCTCAGGCAGCCACCGCAGCCGAGTAGCGCACACCCCACGAGCCGGTCCAGGTCTCGCCCTCGTCGAGCCAGATCAGGCTCTCGCCGGAGGCCAGCGCGTTGGCCGGCGCCGTCATCGGCTCGGCGGCAACCGCGAGGCCCTTGACGCCGTCGCGGGGGAAGTTCCGCGGGGTGAAGACCTGCACGTAGGGGAACGACTCGTCTTGCCACATCGCAGTCGAGGAGCCGTCGGGCGCGGTGAGGGTCGTGACCCGGTGACCCGAGGGATCCTGCGCGATGTCGCGATAGCAGGTGTCGATGTCGAGGTCGCCGACCAGGGGCGAACCGGCGAGGTCGAACGGGGTGCCGGCGACGGGCGACGTGCCGACGGGAATGCTGCGCACGTTCGTCTCGAAGCGCGTCGCGGCGTCGAGGGTCACCCGGAGCGTGGCGGGGTCGTGAGAGCCGACCCGGAAGAACGGGTGGGATCCGACGGCGAACGGTGCACGACCGGGGCCGCGGTTCGTGACCGTGTGCGTGACGATCAGCCCGTCGACCACGAGCTCGTGCCGGACAGTGGTGTCGAGACGGAACGGGTAGCCGTGCTGGGGGAAAACCGAAGCAGCCTGGGTCAGCGCGTGCGGCTCGACCGACACGGGGCGATACGCGGTGTAGCGCAGGAGGCCGTGGCTCGCGTTGCCCTTGGCGACCTCGGTGATGTCGAGTTTCTGCTCGGCGCCGTCGAGGTGCCAGATGCCGCCATCGACCCGGTTCGGCCAGGGGACGAGCGTGATGCCACAGGCCGAAGGGGGGCTCTCGTGCTCGGCGAAGGTCTCGGCGACCGCGTTGCCGTCGACCTGGAGGCCCCGGAGTCCCGCTGCGAGCTCGGTGACGATCGCTGTGACGACGTGGCCGTCGCTCTCGAGACGGAGGGCATATTGATCGCCGGTGGGCGAGAAGGTGTCGGTCACAGGGAGTCTCTCTCAGAGGAAGTGCGGTCGGTCTCGTCGGCCTCGAGCACCGTGAGCCCCGCCTCGCGGAGCCCCCGGACGTCGTCAGCCGCGGCACCCGCCGTTATCAAGCCCTCGAACGACTCGAGAGGCCCGATCACGCCGAGATGCGCCTCACCTATCTTGCCCCCGTCGGCGACGATGAACGACCGCCGGGCTGTTCGGGCCATCAGCCGCTTGAGGTCGGTCTCGGGCAGATTGACGTTGGTGACGCCGTGCCGAACGTCGACGCCCGTGCAGCCGATGAAGGCCAGGTCGGCCGTGAGGCTCTCGAACACGGTCGTCGCCAGAGGATTGACGAGCGAGTGCTGCAGGGGCCGTAGCGTGCCGCCGGTCACGATCACGGTGAACCGCGGAACAGCACGCTCGAGAGCGAGGGCGATCGTGAGGCCGTTGGTGACGATGGTGACCCCGGCCAGGTCGGTGCGCTCGAGCAGCGCCTCGGCGATCTGCGTGGTCGTGGTGCCGACATCGAGCACGATGCACTGGCCACTGCCCACGAGCGAGGCCGCCTGCACGCCGATTGCCCGCTTCGCTGCCGCACCGACGGCCGCGACCTCTTCGAACGGCCGCTCGACGGGTGACTGCTCGACGCTCATCGCCCCACCGTGCACGCGGACCAGACGACCAGCCAGAGCAAGAGCATCGAAGTCGCTGCGGATCGTCACCTCGGAGGTGCCGAACTCGCGAGCCAGATCGGTCGTGCGGGCGAAACCGTGCGCCTCGACGACGGACACGATGCCCTCCCGGCGGCGCGGCGAGACAATGCCGGACGATTGCGAGGGACGAGGGGTGGAATCCACCCCTCAAGCTTCGTATACTTTCGTTTGCCTTCGCAAGAGAAAGCATCGAGCAATCTCGGGGGCACAGAGCAATCCCAAGGAGGGGCATGCCCATCGTCAAACGCCCGACCGTCCTGGCCGACGGTCGCGAGCTCATCTACTTCGACGACGCCGACACCACCCTGCCGTCCGAGCGGAAGCCCGACCGGCGCCCCCTCGACCCGCGCCCCGAGACGGCGACCATGCGGCAAGACGTGCTGACCGGCGAGTGGGTGTCGATCGCGGCCTCGCGCCAGAACCGCGCGTTCCTGCCCCCGGCCGAGCTCGACCCGCTCGCACCCGCGACCGAGACGAACCCCTCCGAGATCCCCGACATCTACGACGTCGCGGTCTTCGAGAACCGGTCGCCCTCCTTCGGGCCGCTCCTCCCCGACGACGCCGACAATGCGCCACTGAGCCTCGACGACCTCTCCGAGATCGGCATCGGGCGCACCCGCACCTCGATCGGCCGCTGCGAGGTCGTCTGCTTCAGCCCCGAGACCTACGGCTCGTTCGCGAGCCTCAGCGAGTCGCGTGCCCGCACCGTCGTCGAGGCCTGGGCCGACCGCACCGAGGCACTGAGCGCCCTGCCCGGCATCCAGCAGGTCTTCCCGTTCGAGAACCGCGGCGAGGCGATCGGCGTCACGCTGCATCACCCGCACGGCCAGATCTACGCCTACCCCTACGTCACTCCCCGCACGACCCGGCTGCTGCAGAGCATCGAGTCGTACGGCCCGAACCTGTTCGAAGACATCCTCGACACCGAGCGGAGCGGCCCCCGCGTCGTGCTCGCCGGTGAGCACTTCACCGCGTTCGTGCCCTTCGCGGCCCGGTGGCCCGTCGAGGTCCACCTGCTGCCCCACCGCCACGTGCCCGACTTCGCGGGTCTGACGAGCGCCGAACGCGACGAACTCGCCCTGATGTACCGTCGGATCCTTCGCGGAGTCGACGCTCTCTACGACGACCCGACGCCCTACATCGCCGCCTGGCACCAGGCGCCGGTGAACGTCGGGCGCGACACCGTGCGGCTGATGCTGCAGATCACCTCGCCGCGGCGGGCTGAGAGCAAGCTCAAATTCCTGGCAGGATCCGAGGCGGCGATGGGAGCCTGGATCGGCGACCTCGTTCCCGAGAAGAGCGCCGAACTGATCCGAGAGGCCATCGACCGAGCATGAGCACCACCGATTCACCGACATTCGACGGCATCTTCGGCACCGAGGTCGTGGGCCGCTGGCAGGCTCCCGGCCGCGTCAACCTGATTGGCGAGCACACTGACTACAACGACGGCTTCGTGCTACCGCTCGCGATCGACCGGGCGACGACCATCACGGTCGGGCGCCGCGACGACCGCCTGCTGCGTGCATCGTCGTCGTTCGAGCCCGGCGTCGTGCACGAGGCCTCACTCGACGCACTCGATCCCGCCACCCTCGACGGCTGGTCGGCCTATGTCTTCGGCATCGCCTGGGCGCTGGCCAAGAAGCTGCCCGAGGTGACGACCTCCGACGACGTCGCCATCGACCTCTCCGAGGCGTTCGGCCTCGACATCTTCGTCGACTCCGATGTGCCCGTGGGCGCCGGCCTCTCGTCGTCCGCCGCGATCGAGTGCTCCGTCGCCGTCGCGATGGCCGACCTCTGGAACCTCGACGTGACACGACCGTTCCTGGCCTCGGTCGGGCAGTACTCCGAGAACCACGCCGTGGGCGCACCCACCGGGATCATGGATCAGTCCGCCTCGCTTCTCGGTCGCGCCGACTCGGCCGTGTTCCTCGATTGCCGCAGTCTCGACGCCGAGGTCATCGACCTCGGCTTCGCTCCGGCCTCGCTCGAGCTGCTCGTGATCGACACCCGCGTCGAGCACGCGCATGCGACCGGCGGCTACGTCGAGCGCCGCGCCTCGTGCGAGAAGGGGGCGGCAGCGCTCGGCGTTACCTCCCTCCGCGACCTCGACGTCTCCGACCTCGAACGCGCCGAGTCGCTCCTCGACGACGAGACGTACCGCCGCGTGCGCCACGTCATCACCGAGAACCAGCGCGTGCTCGACACCGTCCGCACCCTGCGCGAATCCGGCCCGGGCGCGATCGGCGCGCTGCTCGACGCCTCGCACGTGTCGATGCGCGACGACTTCGAGATCTCGGTGCCCGAGCTCGACCTCGCTGTCTCGACCGCGCAGTCGACCGGCGCTGTCGGCGCGCGGATGACGGGCGGGGGTTTCGGCGGCGCCGCGATCGCGCTGGTGCCGTCGGACTCGCGAGAGACGGTGACCGCGGCCGTGCTCGAGGCATTCGCCGCCGCCGGGTACCGCGAGCCGACGATCTTCGCCGTGCATGCGGCCGACGGGGCGCACCGCCTCGAGGGGTGACCCGCTCTCGTGGCCCGGCCGCCCGGCGCCGAGAGTAGCCAAATGGGCCCCTGACAGTGCGTCAGGGGCCCATTTACGTACTCTCGGCGCGGCGGAGGGTCGGCCAGTCGCACCGAAAGCGCGAAAAAGGCCCGGCGCCGACCGCGCCACGGCCGTTTCTGCGCACTCGACGTCGGCAGACCAGCGAGGCGCCCGCTACTTTCGCTCGGCCGCCTCGACCACGTTGGCCAGCAGCATGGCCCGCGTCATCGGCCCGACGCCGCCCGGCACCGGCGACAGGTAGCCCGCCACCGCCGCGACCTCGGGGTCGACGTCGCCGCGCAGCCGGTACTTGCCCGTCTCGGCGTCGAGCACCCGCGTGATGCCGACGTCGATCACGGCGGCGCCCGGCTTCACCCAGTCGGGTTTCACGAGCCCCGCCACTCCCGCGGCGGCCACCACGATGTCGGCGCGGCGCACCTCGGCGGCGACGTCGGCTGTGCGCGAGTGCGTCAGCGTCGCGGTCGCCTCGAGGCGCGTCAGCAGCAGGCCGAGCGGACGACCGACGGTCAGCCCCTGGCCGATGATGGTGACGTGCTGCCCGGCGATCGGGATGTCGTAGGCGCGCAGCATGGCGACGATGCCCCGCGGCGTGCACGGGAGCGGCGTATCGATGGATCCTTTACCGCCCGGCACGGCCAGCACGAGCTCACCCAGGTTGACCGGGTGCAGGCCGTCGGCGTCTTTGAGGGGATCCATCAGCTCGAGCATCGCCGTCGGGTCGATGCCCTCGGGCAGCGGCAGCTGGATGATGAACGCCGTGACGAGCGGGTTTTGATTCATGAACCGGATCGCGTCGCGGATGTCGCTCTCGGAGGCGGTCTCGGGCAGGTCGAGCCGAATCGACTCGATCCCCACCTCGGCGCAGTCGCGGTGCTTGCCCGCGACATACGACAAGGATCCGGGGTTGGCGCCGACGAGAATGGTGCCGAGCCCCGGGTGGATGCCCGTGGCCTTCAGCGCCGCGACCCGCACCCGCAGGTCTTCTTTCACGGTCGCAGCCAATGCCGTGCCGTCGATCTTCACAGCCTGCTGAAGGCTCTCGGCCGCCGCCTGGGGGGCAGTCGTCATGCGTAGAGCGGGAACGCGTCGGTGAGAACCTTCACGCGGGCTGCGAGGGCCGCTACATCGGGGTTCGGCATCAGCGTGAGCGCGATGATGTCGGCCACCTCGGCGAACTCCTCGTCGCCGAAGCCACGCGTCGCGAGAGCCGGGGTGCCGATGCGCACGCCGGACGTCGTCATGGGCGGACGGGGATCCCACGGCACCGAGTTGCGGTTGACGGTGATGCCGACCTCGTGGAGGAGGTTCTCGGCCTGCTTGCCGTCGACCTCGCTGGCGCGGAGGTCGACCAGCACGAGGTGCACGTCTGTTCCGCCGGTGAGCACGTCGACTCCGGCCGCCTTCGCGTCGGCCTGCATGAGACGCTCGGCGAGGAGCTTGGCACCGCGGATGGTGCGCTCCTGGCGGTCTTTGAACTCGGGCTCGGCGGCGAGCTTGAACGCGGTGGCCTTGGCGGCGATCACGTGCATCAGCGGCCCGCCCTGCTGGCCGGGGAAGACAGCCGAGTTGAGCTTCTTGAAGAGCGACTCCTCGTTCGAGAGGATCACACCCGAGCGGGGCCCGGCGAGCGTCTTGTGCACGGTCGACGAGACGACGTGGGCGTGAGGCAGCGGCGACGGGTGCAGACCGGCGGCGACGAGGCCGGCGAAGTGCGCCATGTCGACCCAGAGGTACGCGCCGACCTCGTCTGCGATGGCGCGGAACGCGGCGAAGTCGAGCTGGCGCGGGTACGCCGACCAGCCGGCGATGATGACCTTCGGCTTGTGCTCGAGCGCCTGCTGGCGAACGATCTCCATGTCGATCAGGTAGGTCTTCGGGTCGACCTCGTAGGCGACGGCGTTGTAGAGCTTGCCCGAGAAGTTGAGCTTCATGCCGTGCGTGAGGTGGCCACCGTGCGAGAGCTCGAGGCCGAGGATCGTGTCGCCGGGAGTGGCGATCGCGGCGAGCACGGCGGCATTGGCCTGCGCACCCGAGTGTGGCTGGACATTGGCGAAGTCGGCGCCGAACAGCGACTTGGCGCGCTCGATGGCGAGGTTCTCCGCAATGTCGACGAACTCGCAGCCGCCGTAGTAGCGACGCCCCGGGTAGCCCTCGGCGTACTTGTTGGTGAGCACCGAACCCTGCGACTCGAGCACGGCGCGCGGAACGAAGTTCTCGCTGGCGATCATCTCGAGGTAGTCGCGCTGACGGCCGAGCTCCTGCTCGAGGACCGCCGCGATCTCGGGGTCGACCTCGGAGAGCGGGGAGTTGAAGGTGGAGGGCTGGCGATTGACTGTGTTCTGGGGGGAAACGGTGGTCATAGAAGACTCCAATGCACACGGATAGAAAGCAGGATCCGACAGGGCCGGTTTCGGCTCAGTCGGGGGCCAGCGGCAGCCCAGGCGTACGGCCACCAACCGTGTCAGTCGCTCCCCGGTGGTAGACCACCCGAACGCCAGTCGCGACGCGTCGAGCATACCAACTCCCACCGACAGCACTCAATGAGTCGTGCCACCCTGGAGGGGTGAGCATGACCCTCGACGAGACCGACACTCGGCAGCGAGTCGCCCCCGATGTCCCCTGGGTGACGCTGGTCTGGGATGACCCCGTCAACCTGATGTCGTACGTCTCGTACGTCTTCCGCAGCTACTTCGGTTTCGACCGAAAGGAGGCCGAGCGCCTCATGATGCAGGTGCACACCAAGGGCAGGGCCGTCGTCGCGACGGGTGCCCGCGAGCAGATGGAGATGCACGTCGACGCCCTCCATGGCTACGGACTCTGGGCCACCGTGTCGAAGGCCGACGAGTGAGCCTGCTGCCGTTCCACCGCAGACGAGATGGCGTGCACGTGGGGCTCGGGGAGGAGGAGAAGTCGCTGATCGCCGAACTCTCCGGGCAACTGGTGGCCCTGCTCGAAGGGCGAGACGAGTCGGATCCTGCGGTGTCTCGCCTTCTTCCGCCCGGGTACGCCGACGACGACGAGGCGAATGCCGAGTTCCGGCGGCTGACGGTCGACGATTTGACGGCGGGCAAGATCCGCAACGCCGAGATGGTCCGCGAGAGCCTCGCGTCGGCCGACCACAAGGCGCCGCTGACGCCCGAGGCCGAACAGGCGTGGCTGCGGAGTCTCACCGACCTGCGGCTGACGCTCGCAAGCCGGCTCGGCCTGACCGATGAGGGCTTCGCGGCGGGGGCCTCCGACGACCGGGCGATGCTCGAGAACGTCTACGAATGGCTCGGGTTCGTGCAGGAGTCGCTGGTGCGTGCGGTCGACCGGTAGCTTGTGCGGCCCCTGACGCCGCAGCGGATCGGCGGGGCCGCGAGTCGGCGGGTGTTATTGAGAGTCGGSGGGKGNNGGG
>NZ_JBCEBN010000006.1:0-232724 GCF_049472575.1 Frondihabitans sp. 4ASC-45
AGACTCTCAGCGCCGATGGTACTGCAAGGGGGACCTTGTGGGAGAGTAGGACACCGCCGGACTCAACTTCAGCAACACCTTGAAAGCCACCCCATGACGGGGTGGCTTTCTTGCGTTTAACCCACCAACCGCGTCACCACGTTGCAGCTCTCCGCGGGCTGTTAGGCTGGCATCACAACACCACAGCAGGCCCTTCGGTCGACGCGTGCCTACGCCACGTCGCCGAAAGAACGAGTCAGGCGTCATTGAGCCGACTCTTCAGAGACTTTTACCCCGAGGAGAACCCCGTGAGCGAGCGCGACGACGACAACGAGAAGCGTCCGCGACGCGACGACCGCGGATCGGGCTCTGGTTCAGGGTCTGGACGGGGTAGTGGTAACGGTGGCGGAGCTAGAGGTCCCGCCGGCGCCGGGTCAGGACGCCCGGGAAGCGATCGCCCGTGGAGTCCCCGTCCGCCACGAGGTGGTTCGGATCGTCCCAATCGCGGAGCGTCTGACCGGCCTGCGACTGGGCGGCCCTCAGGGGAGCGGTCCGATACTCGTCGGCCTCCTCGCGGCGAGGGTCCCACAGGAGGTTCGCGGCCTCCGTTCCGCAGCGACGACCGGCCCCAGCGCTCGGGAGAGCGGCCGGAGCGAAGCGGGGGGCGCCCCAGCACGGGTGGCCGATCGACGTCAGGCCGTCCCACGACCGGCGGACGGCCCACGGGTGGGCGCCCGACCGGCGGTCGTCCGGGATCCTCGCGTCCGAACGATCGTGACGACCGCGGAAGCCGCTCCGGTCGCGACTCGCGTGATGGTGGTGGCGAGTGGGAAGACCGCGATCCGCTGGGCCTCCGCTCAGTGCGCCCGCGCCAGTTCGAGCCGCACCTGCCCGATGAGGTGGAACCGCGCCAGCTCGACAAGGTTGCTCGAGCCGAGCTGAAGACCCTCAGTAAAGAGAACGCCGACTTCGTGGCGCGCCACCTCGTGATGGCCGGCCAGATGATCGAGGAAGACCCGCAGCTCGCGCACCAGCACGCGCAGGCGGCTGGTCGCCGAGCCGGCCGCGTCGCCGTCGTGCGGGAGACGATCGCCATCACGGCCTACGCGCTCGAGGATTACGCGCTGACTCTTCGTGAGCTTCGTACGTACCGTCGCATCTCGGGCCGGAACGATCAGCTTCCGCTCATGGTCGACAGCGAGAGGGGCCTCGAACGACCCGACAGGGCTCTCGAGCTCGGCCACTCCGTCGATGTCGAGACGCTCGATGTCGGCGTGCGCGTGTCGCTCGCCATCGCCATGTCCGGGGCGCGCCTCGATCTCGACCAGAAAGACGCCGCTCTACGCGAACTCGAGATCCCGCAGCTCGATCGTCGTCGTGCGTTCAGCTACAGCCCCGACCTGTTCGACGCCTACGGAACCGTGCTCGAAGAGCTCGGTCGTGAGGCGGAGGCCGCCGAGTGGTACGCCCTGTCACGCCGAGCCAGCGGTGCTCTCTCCGCATCTGATTCTGAGGAAGACCATGAAACTGTCGAGATCGTGGAAGAAGAAATCGAAGGGTTCGACGGAGACGACGTCGCAGCCGACGACGAACTCGCAGGATCCGCGGACGGCGCCGATGGAGCCGACAACGGAGCCGACGCAGCCGGCGACGAACCCCGCGACTGAGCCGCGGTTTCCCCTCGCCGGAGTGGACGTCGTTTTGGCGGACCTCGACGGCGTCGTCTACACCGGCCGGAACGCCATCGACCACGCGGTCGACAGCCTCAACCGGGCGGCCGAGTCGGCTCGCGTCGGCTACATCACGAACAACGCATCGCGGACCGCGGACGCGGTGGCGGGCCAGCTCTCGGGCTTCGGGCTGTCGGTGGCTGCCGACGACGTGGTGACGAGCCCGCAGGCCGCCGTCCGTCTTCTGGCGACCGTCGTGGATCCTGGTGCGCTGATCCTCGTCGTCGGGGGAGAAGGGCTGACCACCGTGGTCGAGGCCGCGGGGTATCGAGTCACGCGATCGGCCGACGACGGACCCGACGGTGTCATCCAGGGTTTCTCGCCCGAGGTGGGCTGGAAAGACCTCGCGGAGGCAGCGTTCGCTCTCGCCGCCGACATCCCGTGGGTAGCGACAAACCAGGATTGGACGATTCCGCAGGAGCGCGGCATCGCGCCTGGTAACGGAACGCTGGTCTCGGCAGTGCACACCGCCGTCGGAAAGCTGCCGCTCGTCGCGGGCAAGCCGGAGAAGGCGATCTTCGACGCTGCTCTGGAGCGCTTCTCTGCCTCGAAGCCGCTGTTCATCGGCGATCGCCTCGACACCGACATCATCGGCGCCAACAAGGCGGGCATCCCGTCGGTCTTGGTTTTGACCGGGATCGACAAGGCGAAGCAGGTGCTGGCCGCCCCGACCGACTCTCGGCCCGACTTCATCCTCGGCGATCTGAGGGAACTCCACGAGGAGTACCCGGCGACGATCGAGACGAAGGATCCGACGGGCGCGCGGGTGTTCGAGGTCCGCTCCGCTCGGGTGAAGTTGCACGGAAACGTGGTCACCGTGCTCGACGAGGGGTCGTCACCGGTCGATCTGCTTCGCGCCGGCTCGGCCGCGGTGTGGGCCAGCGGCCTGATGATCTACGGGATGGTCGTCGACCCCAAGCTGTACGAGTAGCGCCACGGCGAGCCCTGGGGAGGACGCCACCGGGTGTCAGGGGCAGACGTTAGTGTGGACGAACCATGAGCGATAGCAGGCAATCCGTCGATGAGCTGATCTCGCGACTGACGGTCATCGACCAGCAGCCGCTCGATCAGCGCGCCGGTGCCTTCTCGCAGATCCACGACGAGCTCCGGGCCACCCTCGAAGACGGTCGCGGCCAGGGCGACCGGTGATGGCGTCGTCGTCACCCGACGAAGCCGGCTCGGCGAGCGAGGTATCGCGACTCGACGTGGCCCTGACATCGCGGGGTCTGGCTCGGTCGCGAACGCATGCGCATCGGATCCTTGCCGAGGGTCTTGTGACAGTCGACGGCCGCGCGGTGCTCAAGGCGTCGTTCCCGACCAAGGGTGACGCGACCATCGAGGTCGCGGGCATCGACCACTACGTGAGCCGGGCTGCGCACAAGCTCATCGGGGCCCTCGACGCCTTCGGTGTCGATCCGGCGGGTCGGCACGCCCTCGACGTGGGTGCGTCGACGGGGGGATTCACCCAGGTGCTGCTCGAGCGGGGCGCCGCGTCGGTGATCGCCCTCGACGTGGGGCACGGCCAGCTGGTGACAGCGATCCGGAGCGATCCGCGGGTCTCGGTCGTCGAGGGCAGCAACGCGCGCTATCTCGAGGCCGAGGTGCTTCGTGCGGCATCCGACGACGCCGATCTCATCTCCGTCGTGGTCGGCGACCTCTCGTTCATCTCTCTCACGATGGTGCTGCCAGCGCTCGTGCGGTCGGTAGGGCTCGAGGCCGACTACGTCCTGCTGATCAAACCGCAGTTCGAGGTGGGGCGGCAGGGAATCCGCGAGGGTATCGTCCACGACGCGGGCCTGCGGTCCGACGCCGTTCAGGCGGTTCTCTGGGCTGCTCACGATGTGGGTCTCGGCACCGCCGGCGTCGTGCCGTCGCCCATCGTCGGAACGAACGGCAACCACGAGTACTGCGTGCACCTGAGTGCCCGGGCCGGCACGAATCCGACAGAATGGATCGGTCGGATCGACGAGATGACGAAAGGGTGATCCCATGGAGAGCCAACAGCGGCACATCCTGATCGTCTCGCACACGGGGCGGCGCGACTCGATCGATGCAGCCCTCGACGTCTGTCGAGCCCTCGACGCAGCGGGTCTCGTGCCCGTCTTGCCCCGAGACGAGTTCGACGACATCCGAGCGGCCGAGCCCGCGTTCACGGGCGTGCACCTGCTGGGTGACGACGTGCTCGTCGACGACATCGAATCGGTCATCGTCCTCGGCGGCGACGGGACCATCTTGCGAGCCGCCGAGCTGGTGCGCGGCACCCGGGCGCCGATCGTCGGAGTGAACCTCGGCCACGTCGGCTTCCTCGCCGAGAGCGAGCGCGAAGACCTGCACGACACCGTGCAGCGCGTGGTCGCCCACGACTACGAGGTCGAAGAGCGATTCGCGCTCGAGATCGCCGTGATGGTCGACGGGAAGCAGGTCTACGAGACCTGGGCCCTGAACGAGGCCACGGTCGAGAAGGCCTCGCGCGAACGCATGCTCGAGGTCGTTATCGAGGTCGACGGGCGCCCGCTCTCGTCGTTCGGCTGCGACGGCGTGGTCATGTCGACTCCAACCGGCTCGACGGCCTACAACTTCTCGGCAGGCGGGCCCGTCGTGTGGCCGGAGGTCGAGGCGATGATCCTCGTTCCGCTCAGCGCCCACGCACTGTTCGCGCGACCACTCGTCGTCGGGCCCCAGTCCACCTTCGCCGTGGAGGTGCTGAGCCGGACCGACGGCTCCGGCGTGCTCTGGTGCGACGGCCGCCGCGCACACACCCTCGAGCCCGGAGCCCGAGTCGTTGCACGCCGATCGGCCCAGCCCGTCCGTCTGGCTCGCCTGCGGACGGCGCCGTTCACCGACCGCCTCGTCGCGAAGTTCCACCTGCCGGTCACCGGCTGGAGAGGCCCGCACACCTAAGTGATCGAAGACATCAGCATCCGCGACCTCGGGGTCATCGGGCGAGCCACCCTGCCCCTCGGGCCCGGTTTCACCGCCGTCACCGGCGAGACCGGTGCGGGCAAGACCATGGTCGTCTCAGCGCTGGGGCTTCTGCTCGGGCAGCGTGCCGATGGCGGTGCCGTACGGTCCGGGAGCGCCCAGGCGGTCGTCGACGGGCGCTGGTCGGTACCCGACGGTGGTCCGGCCGCCGAGCGCGTGCGCGATGCCGGAGGAGACGTCGACGATGGCGAGCTCTTCCTCAGCCGCATCGTCTCGAGCGAGGGGCGAAGTCGTGCGGTCGTCGGCGGTCGATCGGCGCCGGTCGGCGTGCTCGGCGACCTGGCGGAGCACCTCGTGGTGGTGCATGGGCAGTCCGAGCAGATCCGTCTGAAGTCGGCGGCGGCGCAGCGCTCGGCAGTCGACGCCCACGGCGGAAAAAAGCTCGCCGCAGTGAGGGCGAGCTACACCCAGGCCTTCGAGAGCTGGCAGAAGGCGGCCCGCGAGCTCGAGACGATCACCGGTGATCGAGACGCTCGATCCGCCGAGGCCGACACCCTCCGCGCCGCCATAGACGAGATCGAACGGGTTGGCCCCACGGCCGGCGAAGACGCCGACCTCGACGCCACCGCCGAGCGCCTGAGCAACGCCGAAGACCTCCGACTCGCAGCCGGCCTCGCGCACGAGGTCCTGTCGACCGACGCGGTCGACGGCACCCGTGACGTCCTGTCGCTGGTCGAAGAAGCGCGCCGCCAGGTCGAGCGGGTGGCGCAGCACGACGCCGAGCTCCAATCGATCGCCGATCTGCTCGCGGAGGTGAGCGTGCAGGTGTCCGACACGTCCGCGCGGTTGTCGAGCTATCTCGGATCCCTGGACGCCGATGTCTCGCGCGAACTCGAGACCGTGCAGGAGCGCCGTGCCGACCTCGGCGCCCTCGTGCGCAAATACGGGCCCACGCTCGACGACGTGATCCAGCTCGTTGCCGACGGATCGGAGCGCCTCGTCGAACTCGACGGCGACGACGATCGAGTGGTCGGTTTGGCCGCGGAGGTCGAGGCACATCGGGCCGCAGCCGAGGAGCTCGCAGGTCGGCTGACGGCGCTCCGCCGCGAATCTGGCGACGATCTCGCGGCGCGAGTGAGCGACGAGCTCGCGGCGCTGGCCATGGCCGGGGCTCAGCTGGTCGTCTCCGTGAGCGACCGAGGAGAGCTCGGTGCGTCCGGTGCCGACACCGTCGAGATTCTGCTGCGCCCGCACTCCGGCAGCGAACCGCGGCCCCTCGGCAAGGGGGCGTCGGGCGGCGAGCTCTCGCGGGTGATGCTGGCCATCGAGGTCGTCATGGCTGCGTCGAGCGCCGTGCCGACGTTCGTGTTCGACGAGGTCGACGCGGGCGTGGGCGGCGCGGCCGCCATCGAGATCGGCAGGCGCCTGGCGATGCTCGCGGAGCGCGCCCAGGTGATCGTCGTCACGCACCTCGCGCAGGTGGCGGCCTTCGCGACGAACCACCTCCGAGTCGTGAAAGACGCCTCGGGTGAGGTGACCGCCTCCAGCGTGCAGCAGCTCGAAGGCCAGGAGCGCGTCGCCGAGATGGCCCGGCTGCTCTCGGGGCTACCTGACAGCGAGAGCGGACTCGAGCACGCACGCGAGCTGCTCGACCTCGCCACCGCCCGTCCGACACGCGCGGGAGTGCGCACCGATACACGGTCGTAACGACCGGAGGCTGTTCGGTGAACCACGAGTGACGTAGGATGGAAGCCCGTGGTGGTCAATCAAAACTCCGGCTCGGTCAACTCGTCAAACGACACGAAGGTCACGAAGCACATCTTCGTCACCGGGGGCGTCGTCTCTTCTCTCGGCAAAGGCCTGACGGCCGCAAGCCTCGGCAATCTGTTGACTGCTCGCGGGCTCCGCGTCGTCATGCAGAAGCTCGACCCGTATCTCAACGTCGACCCGGGAACGATGAACCCGTTCCAGCACGGCGAGGTCTTCGTCACCGATGACGGCGCCGAGACCGACCTCGACATCGGGCACTACGAGCGGTTCCTCGACATCAACCTCAACCAGGGCGCGAACGTCACGACCGGTCAGATCTACTCGACCGTCATCGCGCAGGAGCGCCGGGGCGAGTACCTCGGCGACACCGTGCAGGTCATCCCGCACATCACCGACGAGATCAAGCGTCGCATGCGCCTGCAGGCCTCCGACGAGCCGCAGCCCGACGTCATCATCACCGAGGTCGGCGGCACGGTCGGCGACATCGAGAGCCAGCCGTTCCTCGAGTCGGCCCGTCAGGTGCGTCACGAGCTCGGTCGCAAGAACGTCTTCTTCGTGCACGTGTCGCTGGTCCCGTTCATGGGGGCCTCCGGCGAGCAGAAGACCAAGCCGACGCAGCACTCCGTCGCCGCCCTCCGCGCCATCGGCATCCAACCCGACGCGCTCGTGCTCCGCAGCGACCGACCGGTCACCGAGTCGAACCGCCGCAAGATCGCGCTGATGTGCGACGTCGACGAAGACGCCGTGGTCAACGCCAAAGACGTGGCCAGCATCTACGAGATCCCGGCCATGCTCAACGAGCAGGGCCTCGACGGCTACATCATCGAGCACCTCGGCCTCGATGAGAAGGCCGGCGCGGTCGACTGGACCGGCTGGAACCCGATTCTGTCGGCCGTCAAAGACCCCAAGCACGAGGTCACGATCGGCCTGGTCGGCAAATACATCGACCTTCCCGACGCCTACCTCTCGGTCACCGAGGCCCTCAAAGCCGGCGGCTTCGCACACCAGACCAAGGTCGTGCTGCGCTGGATCCCCTCCGACGACTGCGAGACCATCGAGGGCGCCGCGAAGGCGCTGGCCGACGTCGACGGCATCTGCGTTCCCGGCGGTTTCGGCATCCGCGGCATCGAGGGCAAGCTCGGAGCGCTCCGGTTCGCCCGTGAGAACGGCGTCCCGACCCTCGGGCTCTGCCTCGGCCTGCAGTGCATGGTCATCGAATACGCCCGCAACGAGGCCGGCCTCGCCGGGGCATCGTCGTCGGAGTTCGACCCCGACACCGAGTACCCGGTGATCGCCACGATGGCCGAGCAGGTCGACATCATCGCGGGAGGAGACCTCGGCGGAACCATGCGCCTCGGCCTGTACCCGGCAGCGCTGACCGCCGGATCCTTGGCTTCTGACGTATACGGCTCGGAGCTCGTCGAAGAGCGCCACCGCCACCGCTACGAGGTCAACAACCACTACCGCGAGCAGATTGCCGACGCCGGCCTGGTCTTCTCGGGCACGTCGCCCGACGGCCAGCTCGTCGAGTACGTCGAGCTCGACCGCGCCGAGCACCCGTACTACATCGGCACGCAGGCGCACCCCGAGCTGCGCTCGCGCCCGAATCACGCGCACCCGCTGTTCTCGGGTCTCGTCGAGGCGGCACTCGACCGTCAGAACGCGACGCGGCTGTTCGAGGTCGCCGAGGCCGAGGGTGCCTGAGGGCGTGCCGTCGACCGGGTCTGATCTGCCGGGCGTGCTCGCCGACGACCCGACCGAGGTGGCCGTCACCCGGTCGGACGTGGTGTTCGAGGGCGCGGTCTGGAACATCCGGCGCGAGACGTTCGAGTACGGCGGGTCGGCGATCGTCCGTGAGTACGTGGCGCACACCGGCGCGGTCGGCGTGCTCGCCCAGGACGACGAGGGGCGGGTGCTGCTGATCAAGCAGTACCGTCACCCGATCCGATCGCGCGACTGGGAGCTGCCGGCCGGCCTTCTCGACATCCCCGGCGAAGATCCTCTAGTGGCAGCCCAGCGTGAACTCGCCGAAGAGACCGATGTCACGGCCTCCGCGTGGGAACACCTCATCACCTTCAACACGACGCCCGGTGGCAGCAACGAACAGCTGATCGTCTTCCACGCGACCGGTGTCTCGGCGACGGATGCGGCGTTCGAGCGCGAGGCCGAAGAGGCCGACATCGAGGTGCGCTGGGTGCCGCTCGACGAGATCGTCGACGCTGTGCTGGGCGGGACGGTGCACAACTCGATCCTGTGCGTGTCGGCCCTCGCGCTGCAGGCCAAGCTCGCGCGGTAGCTGGTGGATTGGTAGCCGGGAGCTGAGGCACCCCGGGATGGCTAGACAACCCCCGGATGCCGCGGTGATTCTGGCCAAGGAGGGGTGCGTCGGCGTCTGCGCGCCATCGCGTGGGCGGCAGCGCGTGCGCAGCAGCGCGTGCGCGCCGGCGCGCCTAGCCTGGGGAGCATGACCTCGAAGCTCGACGACGCCGTGCAGCGCTACCTGCGGCACGTCACGGTCGAGCGCGGTCTCTCGCCGCACACGGTGGCCGCGTACCGGCGCGACCTCGCGCTGTACGCGACATTCCTCGAGGAGGCGGGCATCCAGGATCCTGCCCTCGTCGATTCGGTGCTCGTCGCGGGCTTTCCGGCCGCGCTCGCCACCCGCGAGGTGCCGCTCGCCGCATCGTCGGTGGCGCGCGCACTGTCGAGTGTGAAGGGGCTGCACCGGTTCATCGCCGAGGAGGGCCTGGTCGCCGACGACGTGACCACGAAGGCGCGACCACCGAAGCTGCCGTCGCGGCTGCCGAAGGCGATCACCGTGGCGCAGGTCGAGGCGTTGCTCGCAGCGACCGACGGCGACGAACCGACACGGCTCCGTGACAAGGCTCTGCTCGAGTTGCTCTACGCGACCGGCGCGCGCGTGACCGAGGCGGTGTCGCTCAACGTCGACGACGTGATCGAGGGCGATGTGGTGCGGCTGTTCGGCAAGGGCGGCAAACAGCGGATCGTGCCGCTCGGCAGCTACGCCCGGCGGGCCCTCGATGCCTACCTGGTGCGGGCGAGGCCGATCTTCTCGGTGCGGGGGACCGCGACGCCCGCTCTGTTTCTCGGAACACGCGGGGCACGGGTGTCTCGGCAGAACGCCTGGTTGATCATCCAAGCGGCGGCGTCCCGGGCGCAGCTCGGCTTCGAAGTGTCGCCGCACACGCTCCGACACTCGTTCGCGACGCACCTGCTCGAGGGTGGGGCGGATGTGCGCGTGGTGCAGGAGCTGCTCGGGCACGCGTCGGTGGCGACGACGCAGATCTACACGCTCGTGACGGCGGACGCGCTGCGCGACGCCTACGGGCAGGCGCACCCGCGAGCACGGTGGGCGCCGGGGGAGAAGGAGGCTCGTGCTGCCCTTAGTCGTCGGGCCAGCGTCGCCTCGGCAGGAGCCGCTGCGGGGTAGTCCTGTGCTGAGGAGCGGAAAGCAGGTCGACTCCCTGTCAGGCGAGCATCTCGTGCCCGAACTCCCTCGGGCTGAGACGGGCCTCCTTTAGACAGGGCGAGGCAACCCGGCCTGGGCAGGACGCGCCGGTAGGATTACCCCCGTGAGTACGACGCCGAAATCGACCGAGGCCCCTTCCGCGGAGAGCCCGGCCGTCGAGATGGGGCCGACCGGCCGACCCCGCACGGCCTTTCCGGTGCCGGCCGAGCTTCAGAGCCACGGCCCCGCCCGCATCATCTCGCTCTGCAACCAGAAGGGTGGCGTCGGCAAGACGACGACGACCATCAACCTCGGCGCCTCGCTCGCCGAGTACGGCCGCAAGGTGCTCGCCGTCGACTTCGACCCGCAGGGTGCCTTGAGCGCGGGCCTCGGCGTGCAGACCCACGACGTGCCCACGGTGTACGACCTGCTGATCGGCACGGTCAAGGATCCCCACGAGGTCATCCAGGGCACCAATGTGCCGGGGCTCGACGTCATCCCGGCCAACATCGACCTCTCCGCCGCCGAGGTGCACCTCGTCAACGAGGTGGCTCGCGAGCAGATCCTCGCCCGAGTGCTGCGGAAGGTTCGCGACGATTATGACGTGATCCTCGTCGACTGCCAGCCGTCGCTCGGAATCCTGACCGTGAATGCGCTCACCGCGGCCCACGGGGTGCTGATCCCGCTCGAGTGCGAGTTCTTCGCCCTGCGCGGTGTCGCCCTGCTCGTCGAGACCATCGACAAGGTGCGCGACCGGCTAAACGAAGACATCGAGCTCGACGGCATCCTGCCGACCATGTACGACTCGCGCACGCTTCACAGCCGCGAGGTGCTCGAGCGGGTCGTCGACGCATTCGGCGATCGGGTGCTCGAGACGGTCATCACCCGGACGGTCAAGTTCCCCGACGCCTCCGTGGCCGCAAGCCCGATCAATCAGTTCGCGCCGTCGCATCCGGCTGCCGAGGCATATCGCCAGCTGGCCAGAGAGCTCATCGCCCGTGGCGCCGCAGCCTAGCGACTCCACTCTCGATGCCGGCGTCGCCTCCGACGTCGAGCCGTCGACCGACCAGGCGTTCACCCTGCGTCTCGACAACTTCTCCGGCCCCTTCGACCTTCTCCTCTCGCTGATCACCAAACGCGAGATGGACATCACCGAGATCGCGTTGAGCGAGGTGACCGACGAGTTCCTGTCGTACCTCCGCGGGCTCGACTCCGACGAGGAGCTCGACAAGGCCAGCGAGTTCCTGGTGGTCGCCGCCACCCTCCTCGACCTCAAGGTCGCCGGACTCCTTCCGCAGGGGGAGCTCGTCGACGCCGAAGACGTCGCGCTGCTCGAAGCGCGCGATCTGCTTTTCGCACGCCTCCTCCAGTACCGCGCCTTCAAGCAAGCGGCCGAGTGGTTCGCGACTCGCGGTGAGGCCGAGGGCGATCGACATGCCCGGAGCGTCCGTCTCGAACAGAAGTACCGCGTGTCGACGCCCGAACTCGTCTGGACCCTGTCGGTCGACGACTTCGCGGCCATCGCGGCGATGGCGTTGACGCCGAAAGAGGCCCCCACCGTCGGGCTCGACCACCTGCACGCGCCTCTGGTGAGCATTCGCGAGCAGGCCGCCATCGTCGTGTCGATGCTCCGGCGCGGTGCCGTGCTGAGCTTCCGCGAGTTGATCGACGGGGTCGACGTGAAGGGGGTCGTCGTGGCGCGGTTCCTCGCGATCCTCGAGTTGTACCGCCACGTGTCGCTGAGCTTCGAACAGCTCGAACCCCTCGGCGAGCTCACCATCCGCTGGACCGCCGAGCACTGGACCGAAGAGAACCTCGCCAACCTGGGGGCCGACTATGACGGATGATGCAGCGCTCAACGACGCAGCCCTCTCTGATGCAGCGCTTAAAAACGCAGCCCACTCCGATGCAGCGCAGACCGACTCCGCGTTCGCTGACGACCAGGCCCTCCCGACGCCGGGCGTGCCGATCGCTCGCACGCTCGAAGCGATCCTCATGGTCGCCGACGAGCCCCAGAGTCTCGTCTCGCTGGCCACAGCCATCGGGGCACCTGTCGCGGCCGTACGCCAGGCGATCGAATCGCTCGTGGCCGACTTCGACGGGGTCGACCAGGGCGACGGCGCACCGACGACCCGCCGCGGCTTCGAGCTGCGCGAGGTCGGCGGCGGCTGGCGGTTCTACGTCCGCGAAGAGTTCGACCCCATCGTCCGCGACTTCGTGCTGACGCAGAACCCGACCCGGCTCTCGCAGGCCGCACTCGAGACGCTCGCGGTGATCGCCTACAAGCAGCCGATCACCCGAGGCGCCATCGCTCAGATCCGTGCCGTCAACGTCGACAGCGTCGTCCGTACGCTGCTCGGCCGCGGACTCATCACCGAATCGTTCACCGACGCCGAGACCGGCGCCATCAATTACGAGACGACCGAGTTGCTGCTGACGCACCTCGGCGTCAACTCCCTCGACGAGCTGCCGCTGATCTCACCGCTGCTCGCCGATGGGCAGGAAGGTTTCGACAATGGCCGATAACGACACCACTCCAGGATCCGAGGCGGCGCCGCAGGGCGAGCGCCTCCAGAAGGTCATGGCGGCGGCGGGTATTGCCAGCCGACGTGTCTCCGAAGACTTGATCGCCGCCGGCCGCGTCACGGTCAACGGCGAGGTCGTCACCTCCGCCGGGCGTCGAGTCGACCCCGCGGTCGACAAGGTCGTCGTCGACGGTCAGGCCGTGCAGCTCGACCCCACCCGGCGCTACCTGATGCTGAACAAGCCGGTCGGCGTCGTGTCGAGCCTGCGCGACGAGCGCGGGCGCCCCGACCTCACCGAGTTCACGCGCCACTACCCCGAGCGGCTCTTCAACGTCGGCCGACTCGATGCCGAGACGAGTGGTCTGCTTATCCTGACGAACGACGGCGAGCTGGCGCACATTCTCGCGCACCCGTCGTTCGGGGTGACCAAGACGTACATCGCCAAGGTCGACGGATCGATCACACCGACCACGGCGAAGAAGCTCGTCGCGGGCATCGACCTCGACGACGGGCCCATCACGGCCGACTCGGCGCGGGTCGTCGACCGTGGCACGGGGCAGGCGGGTGGCACGAGCATCGTCGAGATTACCCTGCACTCCGGCCGCAACCGTATCGTTCGGCGCATGCTCGACGCGGTCGGGCACCCGGTCGTCGACCTCGTGCGTCGCCAGTTCGGCCCGCTGCACCTCGGTTCGCTGCGCGTGGGCGAGGTGCGCGACCTGACTCGCGACGAGCTCGGCGACATCCTGACGATCGCGCGCGACGCCGGGGTCGGAGCAGCCGAGCCGTCGGCGGTTGCGGCAGCCGCCATGCAGGAGAGCATGGACGACAGCGGGGTCGAACTCGTGGCGGTTGTCGACGACGACGTCGCGGAGTCGGAGAAGGAGTACTACGACGAAGACGACGAGGAATACGAGCCCGATCTCGATGCGCGGGAGGAGAGCCGCCGCGGCCGAGCGAGCGCGCAGGGGGGCAACGGTCAGAACGGCAGCGGGCAGGGTGGTGCCGGAGGTGGCGCAGGGCAGGCCGACCGCCGCGAGCCCAAGAAGCAGTACGACAGCGACGGCAACCGCCGTGTGGCCGTCAACGGCGACGTGACCGGGGGCCGCGCTCCGACGCCGAGCCGACGATCGCAGGTACGCCGTCAGCAGGAGGAGCGCCGACGAGGTAGCGGCCGGTGAGCTCGACCCACGAGGGAGCTCACGAGCCGAAGCGGCTCGTCGGCCCCGTCCGCATCGTCGGCTCCGGCCTTCTCGGCGCGAGCATCGGCCTCGGCCTCCGGCAGCAGGGCGTCGAGGTCATCCTCGACGACGCCTCGCCGTCGGCCCGCCGCCTGGCAATCGACTACGGCGCCGGCCGCGCGCCCGCCGACGGGGACGAGCCGACCCTGATCGTCGTCTGCGTTCCCCCGGATGTCACAGCCGACATCGTCGTGCGCGAGCTCGCCGACTACCCGAACGCCCTCGTGACTGACGTCGCGAGTGTCAAGGTCGAGCCGCTCCGCGAGCTGGAGCGTCGTGGCGCCGACGTCTCGCGCTACATTGGCTCGCACCCCATGGCCGGGCGTGAACGCGGCGGCCCCATCTCGGCGCGCGCCGACCTCTTTGTCGGACGCCCCTGGGTGATCGCCGGCCACGACGCCATCAGCTACCGCGCCGCGGCCGCTCTCGAAGACCTCGTGCTCGACCTCGGAGCCACCCCGATCGAGATGACGCCCGAAGAGCACGATCGCGGGGTGGCCGTCGTCTCGCACGCGCCCCAGGTGGTCGCCTCGCTCATGGCGGCACGGCTCGGAGATGCCCCGGACGCCTCGCTCGGCCTGGCGGGGCAGGGCGTCAGGGACGTCACACGGATCGCCGCCAGCGACGCCGGCCTGTGGGTGCAGATCCTCGGGGCGAATGCCGGGCACGTCGAAACCGTGCTCCGGGCGCTGCGGGACGATCTCGACGGCGTGATCTCCGCACTCTCGGCCCCGTCGGATCCTGGGTCGCTGCGCGCGATCGCCGAAACCATTGGCCGTGGCAACACGGGTGTCGCCCGCCTGCCCGGTAAGCACGGTCAGAGCACCGTCTTCACGCGGGTGGTCGTCATGGTCGACGACACCCCGGGCCAGCTCGGGCGACTGTTCACCGAGATGGGCGAAGCCGGCATCAACCTCGAAGACCTCCGTCTGGAGCACTCGCCCGGCGCGCAGTTCGGCCTCGCCGAAGTGAGCGTCGTGCCCGAACATGAAGAACGACTTATCGACGAACTCGTCCGGCGCGGCTGGACCATTGCAGGAGCACAGGCATGACGAACCCCGACCTTCCCGAGACCTCCGAAGAGCTACGCGACTTCAAAGCGGACCTCCTCTCGCGGTATCGCTCGAGCAGCCTCTACCGACCCGTCGTCGTAGCCGTCGACGGCCCCGCGGGCAGTGGCAAGTCGAGCGTCAGCCGGGCGACGGCGGTGGCCCTCGGCTTCGACTACCAAGACACCGGTGCGGCCTACCGGGCGTTCGCCCTCCATGCGGTGCGGTCGGGTGCCGACCTGTCTGACGCTGCGGCCGTCGTCGCGGTGATCCCGACGTTCGACTACGAGATCGGCACCGATCCGGGTGACTACTTCGTCCGGATCTCAGGATCCGACGTGACCGACGAGATCCGGACGCCCCAGGTCACGCAGTCGGTCGCCTCCGTCTCGAAGCTCCCCGAGGTGCGGAGTCACCTGGTCGAGGTGTTCCGCGGCATCATCGCCGGCACCGAGAAGCCCGGCATCGTGACGGAGGGGCGTGACATCACGACGGTCGTCGCGCCGGATGCGCAGGTGCGGATCCTGCTCACGGCTACCGAAGAGGCTAGAATGGCCAGGCGTTCCGCAGAGATCACGGGGCAGAGTGCCGAAGAAACTGCCCGGCAGCTGTCGAAGAGAGATCAGCAGGACAGCAAGGTGGTCGACTTCATGACAGCCGCAGAAGGCGTCACGACCCTCGATTCCACTCATCTCGACTTCGATCAGACCGTCTCGGCCATGGTCGAGCTCGTCCGTTCCACTGCCACGGCGCCCGCGCCCCAGGCATGACCGGAGAGCACCCACGTAGCTAGGAGCCACCATGGCGAACGACAAAGACAGCGCCTCTTCGGGCGACCGCGATTTTCCAGAGTTCGACGACTCGATGGCCGATCGCCTCGCGACCCTCGACGACGTCGACGCGGAGCAGCGCGCATCTGCCCTGCGTCAGGGGCTGACCGACTACGAGCTCGACGACGAAGACCTCGATGTGCTCGAAGCGGGCGAGTGGGATCCCAACGCGATCACCTACGCTCCCGCCCTGCCGGTGCTCGCGATCGTCGGTCGACCCAACGTCGGCAAGTCGCAGCTCGTCAACCGCATCATCGGCCGCCGCGAGGCCGTCGTCGAAGACAAGCCGGGTGTCACCCGCGACCGCGTCTCGTACAAGGCCGAGTGGGCCGGGCGCCGCTACACGATCGTCGACACGGGCGGGTGGGAGCCCGACGCCCTCGGCATCGACGCCTCCGTCGCCATGCAGGCCGAGATCGCCGTCGACCTGGCTGACGCCGTCCTCTTCGTCGTCGACGTCAACGTCGGTGCTACGTCAACCGACGAGCACGTCGTCCGCATGCTGCGCGCCACCCACAAGCCCGTGATCCTCGTGGCCAACAAGACCGACGACGACCGCAAGGCGATCCAGGCCTCCGAGCTCTGGAGCCTCGGCCTCGGTGAGCCGTTCCCCGTCTCGGCGCTGCACGGCCGCGGCGTCGCCGACCTCCTCGACAAGGCGATGGCCACGCTGCCCGCCGTGTCGAAGGTCGCGAAAGAGGAGATCGGCGGGCCCCGCCGCGTCGCCATCCTCGGCCGCCCGAACGTCGGCAAGTCGTCGCTGCTCAACCGCGCCGCGGGTGAGGAGCGAGTCGTCGTCAACGAGATGGCCGGCACGACCCGCGACCCGGTCGACGAGCAGGTGTCGATCGGCGGTCGCATCTGGACCTTCGTCGACACCGCCGGAATCCGCAAGCGCGTCCACCTGCAGCAGGGTGCCGACTTCTACGCGTCGCTCCGCACCTCGGCCGCGCTCGAAAAGGCCGAGGTCGCCGTCGTCGTGCTCGACGTCACCGAGCCCATCTCGACTCAAGACCTCCGCATCATCGACCTCGTACTCGAGTCCGGCCGCGCACTCGTGCTGGCCTTCAATAAGTGGGACCTCCTCGACGACGACCGCCGCCGCTACCTCGAGCGCGAGATCGACCAAGACCTCGACCACGTCTCGTGGGCCCCGCGCGTCAACATCTCGGCCAAGACCGGCCGCCACCTCGAGAAGCTCGTGCCCGCGCTCGAGCTCGCTCTCGAGTCGTGGGACACCCGCGTGCCCACCGGCAAGTTCAACGCGCTGCTCGCCGAACTCACGCAGGAGCACCCGCACCCCGTCCGCGGAGGCAAGCAGCCCCGGATCCTGTTCGGCACCCAGGCAGCCAACCGCCCGCCGACGTTCGTGCTGTTCACGACCGGGTTCCTCGACCCGCAGTACCGCCGGTTCATCACGCGTCGTCTGCGCGAGATCTTCGGGTTCGAGGGCACTCCGATCACGGTCAACATGCGAGTGCGCGAGAAGCGCAAGCGCTCGTAGGCGACAGGCGGCGCTGCCGCTGCTGCCTTTGACGTAAATACCGTGGTACGTCGGGCGGACTAGGAGACGTGCCGCGGCGCGTCGGGCAGTCCGTACGACGTCGGGTAGCCGCTCGGGTGAGGGAGAATAGGCGCATGGCCACCGCATCGACGCCGCCGCCCGGTACGCTGGGCGCACTCGTCGATCGGCTGTTCGCCACCTTTCGCGTCGATCGTCTTGCCGGGGGGCGGCAGCACGCCTACGTCGTGCGCGAAGACATGCGTCGGCATCCGCGCACGGTGCGGTCGTTCAAGGCGATCCGCTGGCTTCTCGTCGGCGAGACGGTGGTCGGCCTCGCGGCGGTCGTGATCGCGACTGTGCTCGCGTCGCACGGTGTGCACGTGCCGTGGGCTGTCTGGTTCCGGTCGACGGTGGTGCTGCTGATCACGCTCTCGCTGTACGTGTTCGCGTGGCGGGCCCAGCTCGGCTATTACTGGGCGTTTGCGCGGCTGCGGCTGTTCTCGCGGATCTTTCCGCTGGTGACGGTGGTGGTGGCCAGTTTTCCGGGGCTGTACCCGACGTGGATGGTGATCGAGCAACTCGTGTTCTCGGGGCTGATGGTCGCGATTGCGGTCGTGCTGTCGAACCCGCACCTGCGCACGGTGTTCCCGGCTCCGGTGCGGCGTGGCTCGCGGAAAAGCGTTTAGTCGCGATTCGCAGGTTTAGTCGCGCCGTACCGCGACTAAACGTGCGAAGCGCGACTAGGTGGTGGGCCTGAAGCACGCGTTGCTCCCCGAATCACGCATCGCTCGCCGAATAATCGGTTCGCGACGCGTGAAACGGCTAGCGAGACCGGGCGCGCGCAGCGAGGTCAGGCCGAGGGGCGGACGAGCGTCACCTGCGACGCCGGGACGGACGCACCGCCGGCCATGGCGAACGTCAGGTGCACCGGGTCGCCGGTGTGGGAGTCGAGGTAGCGGATCCTCGTGCCGGAGTCGACGGGGAGGTGATCGGCGCCCCATCGCCCCAGAGCCGCGAGGACCGGCGCCAGCTCGCGGCCGGCGTCGGTGAGGACGTACTCGTCGCGTTCGCGCTCGCCGGGGTCGCGATAGGTCTGGCGGACGAGCACGCCGCAGTCGACCAGGCTGGCCAACCGCGCGGTGAGGATGTCGGGGGAGACGCCCAGGGAGGCGCGGAACTCGGAGAAGCGGGAGCGGCCGAGGAACGCGTCGCGCACGATCATGAGGGCCCAGCGCTCGCCGAGGACGTCGAGACTGCGGGCGATCCCGCAGGTGGGATCGGGGCACGCGCGTGGTGACATGCCACCTACCCTACCTCAGTAGGGTTTTCGTAGCCAGCCTGCTACTGTCGCGTCATGCCCGCTTCGACCCGTCAGCCCACGTCTGATCGCCTGGCCTTTTGGACGTGTGCGGCCGTGCTCGCCCTCGCCCTCTGGACGAGCGGTGCGGCGACCCCCGTCTACCCGCTGTACACGGCCGACTGGCACCTCACCGCGCTGCTGACGACGTCGATCTTCGCCGTCTACCCGCTGGTGCTCGTGGTCGTGCTGCTCGTCTTCGGCGACCTGAGCGACACCATCGGGCGGAGGGCCAGCATCCTGCTCGGAGTCGCAGCGTCGATCATCGGCGTGCTGCTGTTCGCGGTCGCGCCGAACGTCGGCTGGCTGCTCGTCGGGCGAGCCTTCATGGGCCTCGGCGTCGGCCTCTCGCTCAGCCCTGCCACGGCGAAGATGATCGACATCGCCGGGCCCGCGAACTCGGCGCGGACCGGCGCCATCAGCACCGCCTCGACCGCCGTCGGGCTCGTCTTCGCGACGCTGCTCGGAGGTGCGCTCGTGCAGTACGCGCCGTTCCCGCTGCACCTGACCTACTGGATCCTGCTCGCTGTCGAGGCCGTCGTGCTCGTCTTCGTCTGGCGTCTCGGCCGCGACCGACCCGCGGAGGCCGGGCGCTGGAAGCCGCACGGCATCAGCGTGCCGCGGTCGCTCTGGGGAGCCGTGGCCGCCGCAGCCGTCTGCATCAGTGCCGCGTATGCGCTCGGTGCGGTCGTGCTCTCGCTCGGCGCCTCGATCGGCAAGCAGCTGATCGGCAGCGACAACGCGTTCGTGACCGGCGCCATCATCGCGCTCTCGATGGGAGTGATCGGCGTCGTGGCTCTCGCGTCGCGCCGCCTGCCGCTCGTCGTCGCCACGCCGGTCGCGTTCGTGGCCACTGTGCTCGCCTTCGCGTCGCTCGTCGCGGCCGGATCGTTGCATTCGCTCGGGCTTTTCCTGGCCTTCTGTGTGCTCGGCGGGGTCGGTTACAGCCTGTTCTTCGCGGCCGGCCTGCAGATCGTCAGCCGCTACGCGCCGGCTCACCACCGCGCCGGAACCCTCTCGGCCGTCTACCTCGTCGCCTACCTCGTTCAGGGTGCCGCAGCGCTCTGGCTGGGGGCGGAGGCGACCGCAGGAGGACTCGAGCACGCCGTCGACCTCGGGGCGCCGGTGATCGCCGGGCTGGCACTGGTCGCGCTGGTCGCGGTCGTGATGTTGGCGGTGCCGCGACGCGGGGCCGGGGCGGCGGCGGGTGGGTCGGCGCGAATCTGAGAGCGATCTAACCGGCGAGTCACACCGGTTACCGCGGGGAGGCGGGCGCCGGGGTGGATCGCTCGCAAATGTGCGAGGGGAAGGGCCGGGACGAGGATCCGGCACGGCCCCGCTGACAGAACGGCAGGCGGGGCCACCGAACCGGCACCCGACCGCCGCCGCCGCTCCGAGTACGGTCGTGGCCACCACCCGCCGCGCCGCCGAAGGAGCACCGTTGCCTACGCATCCCCTCGAGCCCCTGTCCGCCGACGAGATCTCGGGGGTGTCTCGGATCCTGAAGCGCGATCAGGGACTCCTGAACTCCGCACGATTCGTGTTCATCGAGACGTTCGATCCGCCGAAGTCGGTCGTCGTCGACTGGCAGCCGGGTGACGCGTGGGATCGGCAGGGGTTTGCAGTGATCCGCGAGACCGCCGAGCACGCCACCTACGAGGCGATCGTTTCGCTGACCGAAGATCGGGTCGTCTCGTACGAGCACATCGAGGGCGTGCAGCCGCCCATCACCGTCGAGGAGTTCGACAAGTCGGAGGAGCTCGTCCGGGCCGACGTGCGCTGGCAGGAGGCCATGCGGCTCCGCGGCGTCGAGGACTTCGACAGCGCCATGATCGACAAGTGGTCGTCGGGCTACACCGGTGAGAACGATGCACCCACCCGCAGACTCGCGCGACTGCTGACGTTCGTGCGGCGCGGCCAGTACGACAACGGCTACGCCCACCCCGTCGAGGGACTCATCGTCACGATCGACATGGACACCTGGGAGGTGCTCGAGGTCACCGACCACGGAGTCGTGCCGCTGCCGCCGACGAACGGCAACTTCGAGGAGGCGCTCTGGTCGCGCGACGGTCAGTACCCGCCGCACGACGCGGCTCGAGCGCCGATGAAGCCCATCGAGATCAGTCAGCCCGAAGGATCCAGCGTCGAGCTCGACGGACACAGCCTCAGCTGGGGCCCCTGGCGGCTCCAGGTCGGCTACACGCCGCGCGAGGGCGTCGTGCTGCAAGACGTGCGGTACCTCGACCACGGGAAGCTGCGGCCGATCCTCTACCGCGGATCGGTGTCGGAGATGTACGTGCCCTACGCCGACCCGGCAGCGACGCACTGGAACAAGAACGTCTTCGACGAGGGCGAGTACGGGCTCGGCGTGCTCGCCAACTCGCTGGAGCTCGGCTGCGATTGCGTCGGCGAGATCCTGTACCTCGATGCCGTGGTCAACGATCAGGACGGGTCGCCGCTGGTGATCCCGAACGGCATCTGCATTCACGAGGAAGACGCCGGCATCGGCTGGAAGCACACCGAATACCGCGATGGCCGAGGCGAGGTTCGCCGCAACCGCCGACTCGTCATCTCGTTCTTCGTCACCGTCGGCAACTACGACTACGGCTTCTACTGGAACATCCACCTCGATGGGTCGATCGAGCTCGAAGTGAAGCTCACCGGCATCATCTCGACCGGAGCCCTGCTGCCCGGAGCCGTAGCACCCGGCGACGAGCCGGGGTTCGGGTCGCTCGTGGCGCCGCAGCTCTACGGGCCGCACCACCAGCACTTCTTCTCGGTGCGCCTCGACATGCAGGTCGACGGGCAGCGGAACAACATCTCGGAGCTGAACTCGGCGGGGGTGCCGGCCGGTCCGTCGAACCCGTGGGGGAGTGCGTGGCAGGTCGAGCGGACGCACTTGACTTCAGAGTCAAGCGCCGCACGGGAGGCGTCGCCGCAGACCGCGCGAACGTGGATCGTCACCTCGGCCGACACCGTCAACGGCATCGGCGGCCGCCCCGGCTACCTCATCGAGCCGGGAGCCGCGGCGCCGTTCTTCGCCCTGCCGGGGTCGCAGCAGCGGGAGCGGGGGGCCTTCGCGACGAAGCAGCTCTGGGTTACGGCGTTCGAGCCGCGGCAGCGCTATGCGGCGGGCGAGTACATCGCGCAGCAGCCGGTCGACCAGGGAGTGTCGCGGTTTATCGAGGGCGATCGGCCGCTTGTCGACGCCGACCTCGTGTGCTGGTACACGGTCGGCGTGCACCACGTCGTGCGCCCCGAGGACTGGCCGGTCATGCCCGTGGCCCGGGCCGGATTCCACCTCAAGCCGGTCGGGTTCTTCGACGGCAACCCGATGCTCGACCTGCCGATGGAACCGATGGGAGACCACTGCGCCCACCACGAATGAGCGGCTGCGGCCCCGGGGCTCGGCTGTGGGGTGCGTCGCTGTGGCGCGGATCGACCTGAGGTGGGAGGACGCCGACCTAGTCGACGCTGGGGGCGCGCGTGAGCGTCACGATGGTGCTCCCGGCTTGCGATAACTCGATTGTGTCGTCGTGATTGCGGAAGGTGGCGGTGTACGTCTCGACCGTTCCCGTCTGCGAGACCTTCAGCGTGTAGCCGCCACGGTCGGCCGTGCCCGTGATCTGGCACATGCCCGGCTTCGCGATCTCTTTCATCGTGCCGCCGGTGTAGAGCATGTTCGTGCAGTTGCCGTCGTCGCTGATCGTCTTGTTGGGCGAGCCGTCGGAGGCCTTCCAGACGCCGGCGATGTCGGGGTAGCTGGTGGAGCAGCCGGTGAGGCCGAGAGCCAAGGATCCGACGGTGGCGGCGACTAGGACGACGAGCTTCTTCTGCACGGGGCGGCTTTCGATCTGGGGGTTCCAGGCTAGCGCTGGTGCGGGGTGCGGTGAGTGCTGCTGGCTGGGGTCGCCGCGGTTGTCTCTCGGGGGTCGGTGTTTCTTTTTTCCTGATTGACTCTGGAGTCAATTGCGGGTCGGGTGCTGCGGCGGCTGGGCTCGGTTGGGGTGGGCTGAGCTGGGCCGGCTCGCGTCTCGACCGTAAAAGCGTCACCCGACCGTGAATAAACGCGGTCGGATGACGCAAACACGGTCGGGGCGGGTCTCGGATCTCGCGGGTGGTTCGTGGGAGGCCGCTTGGTCGGGTATGCTTGTCCGGTTGCCTCGGTCGGGGCAACACCGGATTACATCGGCTGTTCCTCACGGTTCAGACGGAGTCATCTCGGGCTGTGGCGCAGCTTGGTAGCGCACTTGACTGGGGGTCAAGGGGTCGCAGGTTCAAATCCTGTCAGCCCGACCAATGTGAAGGACGGTCGCCTCTGGCGGCCGTCTTTTGCGTTGGTCCGGCTGACTCGGACGCGAGGCTGCTCGTGGGCCCACGGCGCGAGGGGCCCCAAGCTACGCGCCGGCGGCGATTGGGGGAGCACTGGGGAGTCAAATCCTGTCAGCCCGACCAAGAAAACCTTAATGGGAATTACATTCTCGCTGGGGATTTTTGCATGCCCGGACGGGAATCCACTCCATAAGCACTCCAACCTGGCGCAAATTATGACGGCCTATTCATCGGACTGTTGGAGTTGCATCGGGCGCTCGTTACCCGAAAGGTGCTCCCCAAGCCAATCTGCCACGTTCGAGAGGAGGAGGGCGACGCCGTAGGTAATAATGTGCCGCGCCTCAAATAATGTGCGCTGGCCATCCTCTTCCACCTTTTCCTCGTAATGCCCAACGGTGTAGCTCTCGACGTTGGCCGTGACAAGACCCATGACGAGGTCGGGTTCGGTCGGGGAATAGATGGGTGCTCCGCTAAGACCCAGAGGCGCAGGAACACTCAGTTCGCTCGCCAAGTATGTCCATTTTTCATGGTGTCCATACTTGAAAATCCGTTGCAAGTAACCCTTGTACATGCGGGACGGAGTCTTTCCTGCGCCTTCGGGACTGTCTGAGGGGAAACCGAATGAGTGGAAGTCGTCTCCATATCTGTGGACATTTGTCCCGTCTGAGAAAACCGACATGGAAATTCCTGCTCCCTTGGCCTCGCCAGACAAAGCGAGATTAAGGATTGCAATATCGGCCGTTGGGTGCACTATCACTCCGATCACATCGTGAACTGTCTCGTGCTGAGGGAAGATCACGACGTAATTCGCTTCCGCATTTAGGACGTTGTGCGCCGCCGTCAAAGCGATACCGTCTCTGACAAACCCAAAGCACGTTCCTTCTTGAACCCAGGCAATCAGCTCTTCAGACCATGCGTGTAGTCGGCCAATGTGGTCAACGGGATTTGACGTCATAGCCTTGAACGTATCGGCTACTGTGGCACCTGCGCCTCAGTGGACCTCGTGGGATTCGAACCCATATCCGGCTGAGTTGAAGTCATCCCGCTCGGATCCTCATGGGATCGAACGTGGCGTCCGATGTTTCCACGTCACCCGCAGACGCCCGGAAGGGCGACCGGGGATTGTCGGGGGCTTTCGTCATACTCGCCGCATGACGAACGTATTTAGGGGAGCGCTCGGCTCTGTCGTGGGAGGCAGGAGTGTCAGCAAGATGAGCACGTTCGCCGACGTGAGGCCGCAGCCAGCCTCATCGAATGGATGATCCTGATGCCCGAGCAACTCCGTCATCTCCGGGACCGCTGCGTAATCCAGTTCTGGTTCGATGCGATTCCAGACGCGTACGGGAGTATCGACGCCACGAGAATCCGCGAACCACGCCAGTGGCGGCACCTGAAGCGGCCCTCAGAGGCGTGCCTCGGCGAGGCGCTGGGGAATGGTGTGGTCTACAGCCATCACTCCGACGACCTACACCCTCAGGAAATCGACTACGACCCGCGGTGGGCGAGCTAAGCGGATGACTTCATCGAAATGTGCGTCATGCAAGTTCGAGTTTGGGAGAACGAGTGGGTCGGTCGTCGAGCCAGTCACGTGCGAATCGCGGGGTTTTAGGACTGGCTCCGCGCCAAAACAGGGATTCCTTCTAATGACGTACTTGTGCCGAAGACCGTCCCAGCTGTCAACCCCGATGGCGGAGCGGATTGAGCCAGCAGGTACTTGGAGGCCCGACGCAGGGCACGACGGGGCAGGATCCGGGCGAGCGACTAATTACAACGCAGAATGGTGCCCATGGACGAAGTTAGACAGGTGCGCACGGACTCACCGGTAAAAAGTTACGCCAGCGGTGGAGTTGCCGACAAAGTCGGCAACATGTACGAGTTGTCGTGGGCTGTTCACTACGCGCTGTTGTGCCTTCAAGACGACCGACGAAGCCTGACTCTCGAGGATCTCGATCCGGATCGATCTAACGGTTCAGAGTTCACGTACATTGATGAAAACGGCAAGATGGCCGTGACACAGGTCAAGCGGCAGAATAGCGTCAATGATCATTGGACCATTGCCGCTCTCCGCGGCCGGGGCGTTCTTGATGCGGCATCACGGCACGTAAAGGCCGGCCGCGAATATCACTTCAGCTCAACCACACCTTGCGGGCAGCTCAGAGTTCTCAGCGAACTGATCAGGCAGTCCACAAGCCTGGAGCAGTTCACGAGCCTTCAACTCACGCGGACATTGGCTCCCTTCTTTGACGAGCTCGCTGCTCCAAAGAATTTTGGAAGCGCAGAGAACGCGTGGCGAGTACTCCGTGGGATGTGGTTCGAGGTCGAGAGCGAACAACTTCTCGCGCGTTCGAACGCTAGCCTCGCCGACACCCTGTTAGTGGGAGCCGACGAAGCCCTCGTAGTCACGGGTATTGGTGCTGTCCTGTTGCAGAAGCTTCGTTTGAAACTGACGAGCCGCGAGTTGCTTGACGGACTGGCGCATTACGGCATATCTATGCGTGGCGCCCTGGCAAAGCGAACGGCCCACGAAGACGTCTATAACGCCACGGCAACCTGGCGCGGCTCCGTAGAACGGGAACAACTTCAGCCGGCCATTCCAAGAAGTGAGTCAAACGACCTCATCAATCTGATGGGCACTACTCGCTTAGCGCTGTTGGTGGGACAGGGAGGGGGCGGCAAATCGTCCGTTCTTTTAGAAGTTGTGACCCACCTTGAGTCGCAGGACGCCGAAGTGCTCGCGTTTCGCTTGGACCGGTTCGACGCATTCAACTCGACGGCCGACCTAGGACTGCAGCTGGGCCTCAACGCTTCGCCAGTTCCATCGTTGCGGATGGCGGCCGACGGCCGAGAGGCTTTCCTCATCGTTGATCAACTTGACGCCGTGTCGCTTGCTTCCGGACGGCTAGCCGAACGTTTTGACGTCATCGCCGATCTGATTCAGGAAGCAATGGCTACCGACGGAGTCCGCGTTATTCTGGCCTGCCGTCAATTTGACGTCGATAATGACCACCGCATCCGTAAGTTGAATGCTCGGATCGACGTGGAGCGACTCGCGGTTGAGCCTTTGTCGGACGAGGCTGTCACTCAGGCCGTCGAAGCGATGGGACTCGAACCCAAAGAACTCAGTCCCACCCAACGGGAGTTGCTCAGGTCGCCGCTCAACCTCGTCCTCCTCGAATCGGTCTCAGCTCAACGCGAAGCGCTCAAGTTCAATTCTCGCGGATCGCTATTCGAAGCCTTTTGGCAGCGCAAGCTGCAAACCATTAAGAGCTATCGGCCGGGCATCCGATTCAACGACGTCCTAGCTCGGATCGCCAACGCAGCAAGCGATCAGCAAACCCTCTCAGTTGCCATCGAGACCTTGGACGTAGACGACTTCATCATCGACGCGGGTGTGCTGGCGTCAGAACAAGTGCTGGCCATCGAGGGCAATCGCGTGTCCTTCTTCCACGAAACATTCTTTGATTACACGTTCGCTCGGCAATGGATGTCCAGGCAGCAGACCATGGTGGAGTTCCTTACCGCTCAAGAGCAAGATCTTTTCCGCCGAGCCCAAGTTCGTCAAATTCTCGAACTCCTGTGCGAACGCGATCCCGTTCGTTACCGCATGGAGGTGGAAGCTGTGCTGACTTCATCCGCGATTCGGTACCACCTCAAGGAAACGGCCCTTCTCGTGTTCGCAAACATGGAGGAGCCGACAGCTGAGGACCTTGACCTCGTTTTACGGATTAGCGAAACCGACTCCTCCATAACCTCGAACCTGTGGCGACAAGTTGCAAGAGCAAGCTGGTTCGGCGCATTTCACGAGCGGGGCCTCGTCTCTGAATGGCTGGATAGCGACGACCAACCCCTGCGGGAACGAGGCGGATCATGGCTGGCACATGCAGGGCCGCAGCACGGCCCGCAGGTCGCAGCGCTCCTAAAGATGCGGCGCGACGCGCCCGAGTACGGGCTTTGGCTTCGAGCGATCATCCAGCGCGCCGATCTTCATTTAAATAGACCGGTGTTCGACGTCCTGCTCGAAGCGATTCGAATCGGTGACATTGATCCGAACGAACAGATGTTCTGGCTGGTAGGGCATGACCTGGGGAAGCGTCAGCCTCTATGGGCAATCGAGTTGCTCAAAGTGTGCTTTGTGGACCGGCCATCGGCGCTGGTCAAAGGCCCTGATGACAAGATCGCCGTCCTTGCGACCCATGATTACAGTCTGTCCAAACTCATAGAAGACTCAAGCCAAGCCGAGCCCCAAGCGTTCGTGGAGGCGGTTATTCCCTTCCTGTTGGCTGTCATGCGAGAAACTGCCTTTGGTCGGTCCCCCGACGGGCTTCCTATTCCTGACCGCCACTTCAGTTTCCGGCATCGCGCACTATCCGGAGCGGACAACGCCGACGACTCCCTGTACAACCGGGCCTCTGAAGCCCTCGTGGTCCTAGCCTCAGCCGACCCCGACTCGGCCGAGCCTCTGCTTCAGTTACTGGCAACGGACGCACACGAATCAGCTCAAGGGCTTCTGTTTCGTACCCTCACCGCCGCAACCCCCCAGTACGTTGATTGGTCCGCTCGACTCATCCTCGAAGGCGGGAACCGACTTCACTGCGGAGATTATTCAGATAGCCACTACCTGTCACGGCAACTCGTAGAGGCAATCGCGCCCTTCCTATCCGATGAGGTCCATGAGCAACTGGAAGACGTAGTGCGAGACCTCCGGAACCCTTACGAACACGGGCGCTCATTCGGGTACACAGCCTTCAAATTCATATCTGCTCTCGACCAAGATCGCCTCAGCCAAACGGGTCAAAGGCGCCTGGCTGAGTATCGGCGAAAGTTCAATATTGAGATGCCTCCGCAACCCGAAGGGGTAGTTGGTTTCGTGGTCGACTCCCCAATCGACGCTGCGGCCACAGGCAAGATGTCGAACAAGCAATGGCTCCGAGCAATGAAAAAGCACGACAACGACGATCGAAACGACGACTGGGCGGTGGGCGGGGCTCGCGAACTCTCCGATATGCTCATGCAGCGGACGGCCCAAGATCCTGCGAGGTTCGCTCGCTTGGCCATGGAGTTGACGCAGGCAACGAATCCGGCTTATCCCAGCGCCATTCTTCGGGGATTTGGTGAGGCGACGATTCCATCGAGCGCGCTTCTAGACTTCTTCGATGCGATTCGGCACATCACGAGTCTCCGCCAACCCGGATGCGATCGTTGGCTCGGCTGGTCAGTGCGTCATGTGCTCGAGGACACACCCATCGACCTTGTGGAGCTCATCCGCGACCGCGCGCTAAGTGCCCTCGACCCTTCGGATGACATACCCGCGTCTGAGACCCAGAATGGCGACCGCGCCGCCCGTGATCTTCGTCAACACGGTGTCAATTCTGCGAGAGGTAGTCTCGCCGAAACGCTCGGCGACCTTCTCGTGAGCGACACGGGAGGCGAACGCACCCCGGCCGTCGTTCCGTACCTCGACGCCCTGGCAAGTGATCGCGACCTTGGCGTCCGAGCTTGCACCGCGCACGTCATAGCCGCTTCTCTACGACATGAGCGTTCCACAGCTATTGAAGCGTTCCGACGTCTCATAGATGCGGACGACATCCTGCTTGCTTCCGATCTCGTCGGTAACCTCATGCTTTATATCGGCAACGTCAATCCGGAGGAAATCGATCCGATCATCGAACGAATGCTCGCGTCGAAGGCGGGTGAGGTGCGTCAGGCTGGAGGACGCCTCGCAGCCTTTGCCGCCCTTGAATGGGAGCGCCCGTGGCTTATGCGAACAGCACTCACGGGCGATGTCGAGATTCGAGTTGGAGTTGCATTTGTTTGCAGCGCTCGGGTGGACCGCGCAGCAAACTCGGAGCTCGCGTTTAGCGCTCTGCGTCGGCTGATGCAGGACGAAAATGATCGAGTGCGCAAGGAAGTGGGAAGTCTGGTGCATTACCTTAGGGATCGGAGCCTCCGGCCGTTTACTCCCCTGCTCGGTGACTTGATCGCGTCGCCTAGTTACGTCCACGTCACTCCGCAGCTACTGATTCTTCTGCAGGAAGCCCCTGACAGAGTTGACGACCTCGTCGATCTCGCCGCGCACAGATTCCTCGACCTATTCGGCGACGAAGTATCGGACATACGGACTGGTGCAGCCGGCGATGCGCACTACATAGCTGAGTTACTCGTTCGAGGTCTTGCCCAAACACGCGAGAAAAACAGAGTCGCCGCACTCTTAGATATCCTTGATCGTCTGCTTGAACTAGGCGTTTACGGCGTGGACAGCGCAATCGACAAGTTGGAACGCCGGTAAGGAGTTTTGCGGCGGGCAGGGTCTGACCCGGGTTTACCTGACGTCGGGACGTGCGTGACAGTTCTAGCTCAGCCAAATCGAAAGCGGTCCACGATGCCCACGTTTTCCTCCGGGCCGGGAAAAGTGACGTTACGAGTTCCTACCGACATCGCAGCCGCCGCGTGGGCAACCCCGGTCGCTATCGTTAGGCCATGAGCCCTTCTAACATCGTCTGGCACTACACGAAGCACGACGTGGTGGAGAAGATAATCGCCAATCACGAGCTATGGGCAGCGGACATCGCGGGCCTGAACGATGCCACCGAGCTGAGGCTCGGGAACAAGCGTGTCAAGCAAGCGTTCAAGGCGATGAGGAAGGACTGGGACTACTTCGACAACACTGCACCCGAGATCGACTTCACGGAGCTGAAAGAGTCGCTCGAAGGTGCCGGTGGCGACCTTTACCACGGAAGTGCCTTCGTCACCTGCTTTAGCCCTGAGTCTGACGACACCGAGCAGTGGCAGAAGTACGCGGGAGCGAACGGATTCGCCGTCGCAATTCCGCGCGATGTCTACCTTCCGGTCGTCGGAACTGAACTACCTATCCCGTCTCGAGGACCGTACATTGAGGAGTTCCCATTTCGATGGCTCGACCTCGCCTATGACAAAATCGAGCAGCTTAAGTTGGCGACTCGTGCGATCTGGGAAATACACCAAGGCGAGGACGAAGGCGCTTACATAGATGCTCGTCACGACGTGGGCGACAACTTCGGTTCAATATTTCGTGATCGAGGGAGCAGTGGCTACGTCGACGCGGTTGCGTCGATCAAGCATCAGGACTTCTTTCGCGAGCATGAAGTTAGGTACGCCGTCACCAAGCCAGACAATCCGGCGGCAATCCATCCCAACCCTCTTGGCGCTTTCACCCACATTCGCGTCACGGGGGCGGACTCTGACCCCTTCGCCACGGACTGGGACAAGCACGATCCGACGTACTACCAGACGGCGCCCAGCAATCTTCCGATGGTGGAGATCAGGGTTGGTCCCGGAAACGACTTCGCCGCAGAAAAGGCGCGCCTACGACCACTCCTCGATGCGAACGGGTACTCCGCGGTAAAGCTTGTGAAATCCAGGAGCCCGTTTCGTTGACCATTTGTTCGTTGCTTGAAGGACCGACTTCCGCCCCCATGTCGGCTGGCGTTTCCGGCCATCCCGGTTACAGTATCGGGCGGCCCGTGCCGCGAGCCCTCCGCGCCGCGAGCAACATCGCGCCCAGCCCAACCACAAGAAGCAGCAGGTTCCACAACCACTTGCCGTCCGACAAAATCATGCCGAATAAGCCACTCGCGAAGAGCAGGAGGCCGGCAACAAATTGCAGCACCAACAACACGTTCCAACCGTTCCGCTTCATGGCGGGAGCCTAAACCTTGACCGACAGCCCGACCCAACCCCGGCCCCAGCCGCCCTGTGCATACTGGGGCCATGCCCAAATGGTGGAGTCGGTTAACCCTGTGGCAACGCGTGATGCTCGTAACTCAACTCTGCATACTCGTCGTCATCGTCGGATCCTTTTTCGGCGACTACTCCGTAACGTGGGCCATCGTCCTCAATCTCGTCCTGGTTGTGACTAACTTCGTCATATCGATCCGGGCTGAAAGCCGCAAGGAGCGCCCTCGGAACGACACCGACTCCGATGTATAGGGTTCGGCTCTTTTGACGAGCCCGACTCGCCGTAGTGAGGCCATCGCCAAATAAACGCCTCAGATCTGGCCGATTGCCAGGACGTGATGCTCGATCGAAGAAGCAGAGCCAGGCACTAGCACCGGCAGCGTCACCACGAACTCGGCCCCCACACCGGACGCCGGCGCAACACACACCAGCTCGCCCCCGTGCGCCCGCGCGATACCGCGCGCGATCGGCAGGCCAAGACCGGCACCGCCGCTGGCGTGATCGCGGCCCGCGTCGAGCCGCACGAGGCGGTCGAAGATGCGCTCGCGGTCGGCCTCGGGCACTCCCGGGCCATTGTCGGCGACGGTGACCGATGCGTGGGATCCGACCGGCTCGTCAACCGAAAGGTGGACCCGCCCCCGCCCGGACGTGGCGCGCGACGCGTTGTCGACGAGGTTGCCGATCACCTGGGCAAGCCGATCGACGTCGGCGTCGACGAGCACGGGCTGGTTATCCACGACGCGATCGGGCAACGACACCTGCAGGTCGAGCCCGGGCCGGCGCAGACGGTGCCGCTCGACCTCGGCCAGCACGAGCGCACCGAGGTCGACCGGGGCGAGTTCGAGCTCGAGGCCGCGATCGACGCGAGCCATCATCAGCATGTCGTCGATGAGGCGCGAGGCGCGCCCCGCCTCGCGGGCGACGTGCGAGGCCAGGCGTTCGCGTTCCTCGGCGCTTACCGGTGCCCGCACGAGGGTGTCGGCGGCGGCACGCATGCCGGCGACCGGGGTGCGCAACTCGTGGGCGGCATCCGACACGAACGACCGAACCCGTGCCTCGGCTTCGAGCGCCTTCCGTTCCGCTCCCTCGACGGCGTCGAGCATCTCGTCGAAGGCGAGTGCCACCCGGCCGATCTCGGTGCGTGGATTGCCCGGTCGCAGTCGCCGACCACGATCACCCCCGGCGATGGAGCGGGCGACGCCGGTCATCCGGTCGAGAGGTCGGAGAGAGGCCCGCACCACGAGAACGAGGCCGACGGCCGCAACGACCAGGAACGCCCCCGACGCCCCGAGCATCACCCAGCGCAGCTGCGCCAGGGTCTGCCCGACCGAACTCGCATCGGCCGTCAGCGTGATGGTCGACCCGTCGCTCAGCTTCGACACGAGAGTGATGATCTGGTCGTCGTCGGTGATGCGCGACGAGCTGATCGTCACATCAGCGGCGTCGGCAGGGGCACTCGACGTGCCGGTTGATCCGGCGGATGACTCGGTCGACGCCGACCCGGACGAGGATCCGGCACCCGCTGCTCCACCCGGCGCATTCCCGGCCGGCCCGACCAGCCCGGCATTCGCCTTCGGCCCGGCCCGCAACTGCTCCGGGGAGGGCCCGGCGACGATCGAATCGCCGTTCTTGTCTCTGATCAGCACCGACAGCCCCTGTGCAGACAGGCGTTCTGCGAGCTCATCCGAGCTGACCGTGCCGACGAGGGCGGTCGCGGCGGAGGCACGATCGCGAAGCCGATCCTCGATCTGACCGCGGAGCCGCTGACCGAGGATGGCCTCGACGGTGATCGCGAGGGCGCCGAGCAGCACCACGAGGAGGAGCAGCACGGCGACGACGGCGCGCAGGCGGAGAGAGCCCGTTCGGAGGCCGGGCCCGGTTCGGGTGGGGCGGATCCTTCGGTTCATCGCACGGCCTCGGCGACAGCGACCCGATAGCCCATGCCTCGGACGGTATGGATGAGGCGGGGGCCGTGCGACTCCATCTTTCGACGGAGAGACGAAAGGTGGACCTCGACGAGATTGGGGTCATAGTCGTCGTAGCCCCACACCTGGGTGAGGATCTGACCCTTCGAGAGAGTGCGCCCCCGGCTCGACGCGAGGAACTCGAGGAGGCGGAACTCGGTCGCGGTGAGATCGAGGACGACGTCGCCGCGACGGGCCGAAGCCGCCTCCTGATCGACGAGCAGATCGCCGACCTCGATGACAGACGGAACACGGCCGCGGCGGCGGAGCACGGCAGTGACCCGCGCGACGAGCTCGGCCATCGAGAACGGCTTCACCAGGTAGTCGTCGATGCCTTCCGAGAAACCGCGCAGACGGTCGTCGACCTCGTCGCGAGCGGTCAGCATGACCACGGCGGCGTCGGTCGAGGTCCGCACGGCGGCGGCGAGCTGGATGCCGTTCGGACCCGGCATCATCCAGTCGAGGATCACCAGATCGGGCAGGAAAGTCGACAGTTTGGCGGCGATCGAACGGCCGTCGGGGGCGGTTCGGCAGCTGAATCCCTCGGCCGAGAGGGCGGTCGCGACGGAGGTGCGAATGGTCTCGTCATCGTCGACGATCAGGATCCGGGCGGGGTTGGGCATGAGGGAACGCTACGACTTTTCGCGAGCACGGACCTATGAAACTCCTGCCCAGAGGCTGTCCTTAAGTGATGCTTCAGATTCGACTTCGACTGTGAGTTCACCAGCAACCGGGCAGCAGCCCAGATGAACGGAGCAACCCATGAGCAAGCAAAACAACCACGACGACAACACGCCCTTCGACCCGTTCGGCATGAACCGGGCCGACGACGGCGCCGGCCGTGATGGCAGCACTGGCGGAGACGGCCCCGGTCGTGACGACGCCGGTCGTGACGGCAGCACGGGTGCCGACCCCGCCGACGGCACCGTCGACAACCAGCCGACCGAAGAGTTTGCGCGGCCTGTCGTCGGCACCCCGGGCGGCTCGGACGACTACGCCCAGACGCGAGAGATGCCCGAGATGGGCCGACCCGCCGCCGAGTGGAACGCACCGGCTCGCGAGACCGTCGTCGCCTCGTACGGCGCACCCGGCGACGGCAGCGGCAGCGGCTCCGGCGGCGTCTCCGGCAGCGGCAGTGCCTTCGGCACCGGCAGTGCCTTCGGCACCGGCAGTGCCTTCGGCACCGGGCAGAAGCGCACCAAGCGCATCGTGATCGGTGCCGCCATCGTCGCCCTCTGCCTCGGCGGGGCCGGGGTGGGTGCCGCGGTCGCGGCCTCGGGCAACGGCAACACCGGATCCACCAGCTCGGCCGCGGGCAGCACCGGATCGAACGGCTCAGGATCCGCGGGAGCCGGCACCAGCACAGCCGAACCGACCGACGGCGCCACGTCCGGCACCGGCGGTGGCTCGAGCTCGACGCCGCAGGCCTGTGCGCCGGGTGCGGGCGCGGGGACCGGGACGGGCTCGGGGTCTGGCACGGGCTCCGGCTCGGCATCGGGGCCGGCTGCGGGGAAGGGCCCTGCTGCGGGTGCGCTTCCGGCGGGTCCCACGGATGGGAAGGCGCCTGCGGCCCCGGCGGACGGGAAGGCGCGGACTGCGCCTGCTGCTCCGGCTGATGGCAAGGCTCCGGCCGCGCCGACGGCTCCCGCCGATGGGAAGGCGCCCGCGGCGTCGTCTAACGGAAAGGCGCCTGCTGCGCCTGCGGCTCCAGCCGCTGGAAAGGCTCCCGCACTCCCGAAGAAGGGGGAGAAGCCGGCCGCACCGAAGGAAGGCACGGCACCGACACCTCCCGCCGCGGCGAAAGACGGCAAGACGCCGGCCACACCGAAGGCGGGTACGGCGCCGATGGCCGAGCCCACCGCGCCGTCCGGATCGGCGACCGCCCCGGCGGAGTCCTGCGGCGCGTCCTCCTAGGCAGCCACTCACTGCGGGGTGACGTGGATCGGCCAAGGTCACAGCGCCGCGGCGCGCGACCTTGGCCGATCCGCGTCGGGTCGCCCGGCGACGGCACGAGCCACCCCTGTGGAGAACGTCAGCCGACCGGCCCGGAGCCTGTCAGACTCGGTGCATGCCTTCTTTGACGTACGACGTGACCGTGAGCCGCGACGGCTCCGCCTGGCTCCTCGAGATCGCCCCGATCGGTGGTGTCGCCGAAGCCCGCTGGCTCGGCGAAGCCGAATCAGTGGCCCGCGCCTTCATCGCCGACTTCGAAGACGCCGACCCGGAGAAGATCGAGCTCGAGCTGACGGTCGTGTATCCCGGCGACGTCGCCGAGCAGCTCGACCGGGCCGAAGAGCTCCGGCGTACCTCCGACGAGGCGCTCGACGACGAGTGGGAGGCCCTCGGCCGAGCCGCACGCGCGCTCGACGACGAGGGCGTCACGCGTCGCGATATCGGCGACATTCTCGGGCTGGCTGTGCCGAGGGTCCGGCGCATTCTGCGCGGCGGGCCGCGCGAGAACCAGTCGCGGCAAGACGCTCAGTAGGGCTCGAAGCCGGGTCCGGCTGCCCGGGCGAGCCGTCGGATCCTGCGTTCGGCCCGCAACGAAGACACCGCCTTCCGGCCAGAACACCGTCGAAAGACGGGGTCCCTGCCGAAAGGCGGTGTCGAGCTCAGCCGAAGGGCTTAGTAGCGGGGTTTGCGGGCCGGGCGCTCGTCGCCGTACTCGCGACGCGGGCGGTCGGAGCGCTCGGGGCGATCCGTCCGCTCGGTGCGAGCGCCGCCACTGCGGCGGTCGGGCCGGATCTCGATGAGCTTGCCGCTGATGCGGGTGTCTGTCAGGCGCTCCAAGACGCTGGGCGACATGTCGGCCGGCAGCTCGACGATCGAGAAGTCGGGCCGGATGGCGATCGCACCGAAGTCGTCGCGGCTCAGGCCACCCTCGTTGGCGAGGGCTCCGACGATCTGTCGCGGCTCGACGCGCTGACGACGACCCACCTCGATGCGGTACGGAGCCATCGGCTTCGTGGTGCGGGGGCGGCGCTCTCCGCGGTCTGCGCTGTCACGCTCGGGGCGGTCGCCACGATCCGGGCGGTCAGAGCGCTCGGGTCGCTCGTCGCGACGAGCGGCACGCTCAGCCGCCGGATCGAGCAGAAGCGGGGTCTCGCCCTGGGCGACGACCGCGAGAGCCGCAGCCACATCGGCCTCGGGCACGTCGTGGTGCTCGACGTAGTGCGCGATGATGTCGCGGAACGCCGAGATGCGCGGCTCCTGCTCGAGCGCCGCGGTGATCGCGTCGTCGAAGCGGGTGAGGCGCGTCACGTTGACGTCTTCGACGCTCGGAAGCTGCATCTGCGTCAGGGGCTGGCGGGTGGCCTTCTCGATGGCACCGAGGAGGCGACGCTCACGGGGTGTGACGAAGCTGATTGCGGCACCCGAGCGACCGGCGCGACCCGTGCGGCCGATGCGGTGCACGTACGACTCGGTATCGATCGGGATGTCGTAGTTGACGACGTGGCTGATGCGGTCGACGTCGAGACCGCGGGCGGCAACGTCGGTCGCCACGAGGATGTCGAGCTTGCCCGACTTCAACTGGTTGACCGTGCGCTCACGCTGAGCCTGGGCGACATCACCCGAAATCGCCGCCGCGGAGTAACCGCGTGCGCGGAGCTTTTCAGCAAGCGTCTCGGTCTCGCTCTTCGTGCGGACGAAGATGATCATGCCCTCGAAGTTCTCGACCTCGAGGATCCGGGTCAGAGCATCGACCTTCTGGGGGTACGAGACCATCAGGTAGCGCTGGGTCGTGTTGGCCGAGGTCGTGGTCTTCTGCTTGACCGTGATCTCTTCGGCGTCGTTCAGGTACTGCTTCGAGATGCGACGAATCTGCGACGGCATCGTCGCGGAGAACAGCGCGACCTGCTTGTCGTCGGGAGTGTCGGCGAGAATGGTCTCGACGTCTTCCGCGAAGCCCATCTTGAGCATCTCGTCAGCCTCGTCGAGCACGAGGTACTTCAGCTCGGAGAGGTCGAGGGTGCCTTTGGCGAGGTGGTCCATGATGCGGCCGGGGGTGCCGACGACAACGTGGACGCCGCGGCGGAGAGCCGACAGCTGCACGCCGTAGGCCTGCCCGCCGTAGACCGGAAGAACGTGGACGCCACGCATACCCGAGGCGAACTGCTCGAACGCCTCGCAGACCTGGAGGGCGAGCTCACGGGTGGGCGAGAGGACGAGAGCCTGGGGCTTCTTCGCACTGACATCGAGGCGCGACAGGATCGGCAGCGCGAAAGCGGCAGTCTTGCCGGTACCGGTCTGAGCGAGACCGACGACATCGCGGCCGGACAGGAGCGTCGGGATCGTCGCGGCCTGAATAGCGGAAGGCGTCTCGTACCCGATGTCGCGCACCGCCTTCAGGACGGCATCGCTCAACCCCAGATCCGCGAACGTCAGGGGGTTCTCGGTCGTCTCGGTCGCTTCGGCCTCGATCGGGGCATTTTCATCACTCACTGTATAGACCGTAGTCGCTCTCGGCCCCTCCCAGGCACGCGCCTATACTCCTGGCATGCGAATCGTGCGTAACGGCTATAAATTCCTCTTCCTTTTCGCTGCTTTCGTCGTGCTCGGGATCGGCACGACCCTCTTGGGTGAGGTGCCCTCGCTCGCGGTGGCCGCCGCCTGGATCGGTGTTGCGGTGACGCCCCTCGTCGTGGTCGTCGCCATCAGGGTCTTTCGGGTGCCAGAGGAAGACATCGTCAGCCCGCGACCGCTTTGGCGCATGACCGGTCGGCCCACCGCCGGCTTCGTCTTGGGCAGCGTCTTGGCCCTCAACATCATCGCCACCGTCTGGATCGAGATCTACGGTCGGACGATCGGCGCATCCGACTACTCGACAATCGACGGCCCCGGCGGATTGCCCGTGCTCATCGTCGACCTGCTCGTGTCCGCGGTGATCGCCGTGCTGTACTTCCGTTCGTCGATTCGCCTCAATCGGGAGGGCTCACCGGCCGCCGGAGCCGCTCCCGTCGGCTAGATCCGCTTCAGGTTGTCGTCGACGTCTCGTCTTGAGCGGCGGCCGTCTCGGTCGGCTCGCCCTCGAGTGAACCTCGGCGGCGCCGCACGACGAAGGTGACCGCCCACAGCACTACTCCGATCACCAGCAGCGCTCCGGCGATGCTGTACTGCTCGCTGCCGCGACCCGACGACCAGGGCAGGACGAGCCAGAGGCACGCGACGATCCCGATCACGGGGAGCACGGATCCGGCGTGGAAGTGCTTCTGCCGCACGGTGTCGCGACGGAGCTTGAGCACGACGAAGTTGACCACGGCGAAGACCGTCAGAAGCAGCAGCGACGTGGTGCCGCCCAGCACGGCGACGATCGGTGACTCGGGCGACAGCGACACGTAACCGATCAGCAGCAGGCTGAGGCCCGTGGTGAACAGGATCGACGCCCAGGGCGTCTGGTTCTTCGCGTGCACCTTCGACAGGAAGCCCGGTAAGACGTTCTGCTTGGCCATGCCGTACAGCAGACGGCTGGCCATCATCATGTTGATGAGGGCGGAGTTCGCGACCGCGAACATCGAGATGAACGGCAGCAAGGATCCGATGGGGAACCCGGGTGCGGCCGTCTCGACCACGGTCACCAGCGGAGTCTCGTTGTCGGCCAGTTCGCCGATCGGCACGACGGCCACGGCACAGAGGGCGACGAGTACGTAGATGACCGCAGTGATCCCCAGCCCCGTGAGCATGACCCTGGGGAAGATCCGGCTGGGATCCTTCGTCTCTTCGGCCATGTTGACCGAGTCTTCGAAGCCGACCATGGCGAAGAAGGCCAGGCTCGTCGCGGCCGAGATGCTGAGGAGGAGGGTCTTGTCGCCCGGCGTCTCGAACAGTACGACGCGCGAGAAGTCGGCGTTGCCGCCCGTGATGGCGTAGAGGCCGATCAGGATCACCATCACGAGCCCCGACAGCTCGACGAGGGTCAGTACGACGTTCGCCTTGACGCTCTCGGAGACGCCACGGAAGTTGATGAGCATGACGAGCAGCATGAAGCCCATCGCGATGAGCATGATGGTCCCGTTGCCGAGCTCGACGTCGATGCCCACAGCGAGGTTCGCGGCGAACGCGCGCGCTGCCGTGGAGGCGGAGGTGATGCCCGAGCACATCACGATGAAGGTCACGATGAACGTGACGAAGTGGACGCCGAATGCCTTGTGCACATAGAGCGCGGCACCGGCGGTCTGAGGATATTTCGTGACGAGTTCGAGGTAGGAGAAGGCGGTGACCAGGGCCACGCCGAATGCGATGAGGAACGGCAGCCAGGCGGCCCCACCGACTTCGGCCGCGACCTGCCCCGTGAGTGCGTAGACCCCGGTGCCGAGGATGTCGCCGACGATGAAGAGGAGGAGGAGCTTCGGCCCGATCGCCCTCTTGAGCTCGGTCGGTTGCTCGCTGTTCGGGGCCGGGCGGCCCGCGGGTGCCTGCGTTGTCGACGACATGAAAACCTCCGGAATCGGCTGGTGCTCGGGTCTTTCGGTTCACGCCATACTGCTGCCCGCCACCGACATTCGCCATGTCAGAGCCAGAGATTGCAGGGCGTGCACACTTCAGCCAACGTCCGTTTCGGCCTGCCTCACTCGCTGTCGTTCTGCGCGCCGCAGGGGCCGTGCCGACGCGCAACGGACGGAGAGACGTGCCGCGGCGCGTCTCCGTGACCGTGCCACGTCTGCTGACGCACTCGGGCCCTGCGCGGGGGTTACCCGACGATGGCGAGCGCGAACGGGAGCACGGAGTCGGCGCCCGCCGCACGAAGCACGCGACCGGCGACCGTCATGCTCCATCTGCTGTCGATGAGATCGTCGACGAGGAGCACCGGCCCGTGCTGCTCGGCCAGGGCGGTGGCGAGAGACGGCCCGACCTCGAACGCCCTCCAGACGTCGGCCAGGCGATAGACGCTGTTTCCGCCGCGCTCGCCGGGGGCGCGTGGCACCTGGTGGGTGACATCGCCAGGGCCGTCCGCCCCTGCCCCGGCTCCTGACCCCGGCTCTTGCCTCGTCGAGCTCAGTGACCCGAGCAGCGGGATGCGGCCCACCGACGAAAGGGCCTCAGCCAGTGATGCCACGAGAAGCGGGTGTGTCGACGACGGCATCGCGACGATTCCTGTCGGTCGTTCCGCCCACGGCCATTCGGCCAGAACCCGGATGCACCCGTCGAGGAGGCCCTTCGTGAGGGGAGCGTCGGGCCGGCCGGGGGAGAAGACCTCACGGAGGGTGGTACCCCAGCCGAGGTCGGTCAGTCGGGCAAGCGCTCGCCCGGGCTCGACCCGCTCGGCCGGGGAGATCTTGCCGCGGAGGCTCACCCCGGCTCTGTCGGCACCCGTCGGCCACTGCGCTCGCGGCTCGATCTCGACTCCGACACGATCGAGGGCTCCCGTGGCTTGATCGGAGGCCGAGGCTGCGACGTCGGTTGGAAACCAGACCCCGGCACAGACATCGCACCGCCCGCACGGGGTCGCCGCGGGATCGTCGAGATCGGCTTGGAGGAGCTGCATGCGGCACACGGCTCCCTCCTGGTATCGGAGCATCGACTCCTGCTCAGCCAGCCGAGCTGCGGCGATGCGTTCATAGCGATCTCGGTCGTAGCTCCACGGCACGCCCGTCGAGATCCAGCCGCCCTGCACTTTGCTGACGGCCCCGTCGACGTCGAGCACTTTGAGCATCAACTCGAGGGGCGTTCGCTTGATGTCGACTCGAGCCTCGAGGGCCGGAGTCGAGAGCGGCTTGTCGGAGAGCTCGGCGAGGACTGCCGAGGCCCTCGCCTCCGACGGCATGGACGCGGTGGCGAAGTACTGCCAGATCTCAGTGTCTTCCCGCCCGGGCAGGAGAAGCACATCGGCGTTGTCGGTGGCTCGACCCGCTCGCCCAATCTGCTGGTAGTAGGCCACCGGCGACGACGGCGCCCCCAGATGAAGGACGAAACCGAGATCGGGCTTGTCGAAGCCCATGCCGAGAGCGCTCGTGGCGACGAGAGCCTTCAGGTCGTTGCCTTTGAGCCGCTGCTCGAGCTGTTCGCGCTCTTCCGGGTCGGTCCGCCCGGAATACGAGCGGACGTCGTATCCGGCATCGCGGAGCAAGCGGGCGGTGTCGTCGGCGGCCGAGATCGTCAGCGTGTAGATGATGCCCGAGCCGGGCAGCTCGCCGAGGTGGTCGACGAGCCACCCGAGCCGGTCGCGGCTCGACGGAAGCGTCAAGACACCGAGCCGCAGGGAGGCGCGAGCGAGCGAGCCCCGGATCGTCACGACCTCGGCGCCAGCGGCGAGCTGCTCCTCGACGTCGGCGACGACGCGCGCGTTGGCCGTCGCGGTCGTGGCCAGCACCGGAACCTCGTGCGGCAGAGTGCGAATGAGCTCGGCGAGCCGACGGTAGTCGGGACGGAAGTCGTGCCCCCAGTCGGAGATGCAGTGGGCTTCGTCGACCACGAGCATGCCGAGTGTTCGCAGCAGTTCGGGCATCTGCTCATCGCGGAATCGCGGGTTGTTCAGGCGCTCGGGGGAGACGAGGAGCACGTCGATCTCGCCCGCGGCGATCTTCTGCTGCACGTCGCCCCACTCGTGGGCGTTGGCCGAGTTCACGGCGGCGGCTCGAACCCCGGCACGAGCGGCGGCGGCCACCTGATCGCGCATGAGCGCTAAGAGAGGGCTGACGAGGAGGGTCGGGCCGGATCCTCGTCGCCGAAGCAGGAGGGTCGCAATGAAGTACACCGCCGATTTGCCCCAGCCGGTGCGTTGTACGACGAGTGCTCGTCGTCGGTCGGCGACGAGCGCTCGGATGACCTCGAGCTGGCCGTCGTGGAAGACGGCGTCGGCTCGACCGGTGAGGGCTCGGAGAAGTTCAAGGGCCTCGGCATCAAGGGAGGTGGGGGTCGTGGCCGTCGCGGTGTCGGCAGAGGGCGTCGACATCAGGCCTCCAGCAGACCGCGGATGTCGTCGACGGTGAGCGCGCCACCGAATGCCGCCTCGTCGTCGCTCATCATGGCGTCGAACAGCTTCGCCTTCGTTTCTTTCAGGGCCATGACCTTCTCCTCGATGGTGTCGTTGGCGATCATCCGGTAGACCATGACGTTCGACGTCTGGCCGATGCGGTGCGTGCGGTCGATCGCCTGGGCTTCGGAGGCGGGGTTCCACCAGGGGTCGAGCAGGAACACGTAATCCGCTTCGGTCAGGTTCAAGCCGAAGCCGCCCGCCTTCAGGCTGATCAGGAATACCGGGGCCGAGCCCGACTTGAACTCGTCGATGACTTCGCCGCGTTTGCGGGTGCCGCCGTCGAGGTAGGCGTGGGCGATTCCGGCCCGATCGAGTCGGTCTGCGACGAGCGAGAGGTACGACGTGAACTGGCTGAAAATCAGAGCACGATGACCGCCCGCCACGACATCGACGAGCTCATCGAGGAGAACATCGAGCTTGGACGACGGAATACCGCTGTATTTGTCGCCGTCGATCAATGACGCGTCGAGGGCGAGCATTCGCAGCAGTGTCAGAGACCGGAACACGATGAACCTGTTGCGATCGAGGTCGTCGACGAGATCGAGCAGCTTCATCCGCTCGCGCTGCAGGACGAGGTCGTAGAGCTTGCGGTGCGCCGGAGCCAGATCGACTCGGAGTATCTGCTCTTGCTTCGCGGGTAGCTCGGAGGCCACGAGCTCCTTCGTGCGACGAAGCATGAGCGGCCTTATTCGTCGCCGGAGTCGTGCCAGCAGATCGGGCCGGTCGTTCAGCTCGATGGGCTTGAGATACTCCTCGGTGAAGCGGAGACCTGTCGTCAACAGGCCTGGCGAGACCACATGAAAGAGCGCCCAGAGATCCATGAGGTCGTTTTCGAGTGGCGTGCCGGTGATGGCGAGTTTGAACGGAGCCTTGAGGTCGACGGCCGCTTTGTGCGCTTTTGACCGGTGGTTCTTGATCATCTGCGCCTCGTCGAGCACCAGGCCGCTCCACTCGACCTCTTGGTAGCGGGCGAGGTCGAGACGGAGCAGAGCGTACGAGGTGACCACGACGTCGTTGTCGCGGGCGATGTCGTCGAACCTCTGTCGGCTCTTGGCCACGGTCGACGTGATGCCGGTGACGCGAAGAGAGGGAGTGAAGCGATTCGCCTCAGCGACCCAGTTCGACACCACCGAGGTGGGGGCGACGACGAGAAAGGGGCGAGAAGGATCCGTCGCACCCGCCTCGGCGGAACGCGCCTTGGCATGGGCGATGAGCGCGAGGGTCTGAAGCGTCTTACCGAGCCCCATGTCGTCGGCCAGCACGCCGCCGAGCCCGTGCTCGAGGAGGAACGCGAGCCAGCGGAACCCCTCGACCTGGTAGGGACGGAGTTCGGCTTGGACCGCTGACGGAACGACGATGTCGGCGATCTGTTCGCCCGCTGCGATTCGATTCAGGCCGTCGGTCGTCTCGCGCCATGATTCAGCCTGGTAGGTCTCGTCGGCGAGCTCCTCGAACTCCGACCAGAGGCTGGCCTGGTACCGACTTATTGTGAGCTCGCCTGTCTCCCACTCGTCGAGGGCCTCCGCCTCGGCGATGAGGCGCTTCAGCTCGTCGAAGACGGGCTGCTTCAGGGAGAGGTAGGTCTTGTCGACGAGGAGGAGCTTGTCGCGGCCCTTCGACAGAGCGGTGAAGAGTGGGGCGAAAGGAATCGTGCGCCCCTCGACCGTGACCATGACCCCGAGATCGAACCAGTCTCGGCGGTCGGTCTCCACAGTCGTCACGGCCAGTTTCGGCGTCGCAGTGAGCTCGCGATAGTCGGGCTTCTCACCGAGCTGGACGATTCGGAGATCGTCGCGGGATTCGAGTACCGGAAGCACAGTCGAGACGAACTCGGCCGCATCTAGACCGTGCAAGACGAGTGCAGTCGGGGCGCCACCGAGGTCGTCTTCGAGAGTCTCGGGCAGGGAATGGGCGGCAAGCGGTTCGGTCAGCCCTGCTGCGATCCACGCCCAGTGGAGTTCGAGTCGGTCGCCCTCGGCGAAGCTGATCGTCAGCGTCAGCATCGGTGGCTCGATCTCGGGCAGCCGCACCGATGCGTTCGAGCTGACCACCGGAATTGCGCGCGACAGTCGCGGGTAGAAGTCGGTGAGGAACTCGTCGCGCCCCTCGGGAGGCACGTCGATCGCGCCCTGCGCTCTGAGGAGCGACCGCACCTCTTCGGTGAGATGCCCGGTTGGAGCGAGCACGAAGTGGGGCGCCGGGCTGAACGAGGCCCTGTAGACGCCATGATCGGCGATGAGACCGAGCTCTCTCGACGGCACGGTGAGGTCGTCGATGACGACGGCGGGCTCGACGTGGAGAGTACCGGCCGCCACACCGGCCTCGCCCACCGGAATCGATTCGGCGACATCGAGCGTGACCCGACCCGACCCCGCCACCCTGACGTCGGTCTCGCGCTTGCCAGTGACGAGGTCGATGCCGAGCCGGGCCCCCTCGGCGAGGAGCGGCCAGAGAAGCGGGCTCGCGAAATCGTCGAGGTAGAGCCAGTCGGCCTCGCCGGGTACGTAGGCGTCGCGCGCGGAACGGTGAAGCGACTGGAACTGCCCGAACCATCGGTGCTGCTCCGCACTGACCCCGAGGCGGTTCAGCGAATAGGGAAGGGTCGTCCACGTCAGATTGCTTCGCGTCCAGTTGCCAGCCGCGCTCTTCGTGACGGGCCGCATACCGAGACGGAGGGAGGCGCTCGCCGAAACTGCGCTCCGCGCCGAAGCCGCCCTCGAGGTCGGGGCGCCCCAGCGCGCCGAGTGACTGCGAGACCTCTCGCGCAATTCGAACTGGAGGCCCATCGGGGTCGCCGGTGCGCTGAGCGGAGAGGTGCCCCGGGTCAGGGCACCGAGAGCCGTTCGCCAGACGGGTGCGGCCTCGGTGGGGAGCGCAACGGCCGTGCTGGTCAGCTGCGAGGACTCGAGGACTTTCGCGGCATTCGTCGCGAGCACGAGGGCCGCGACGTGCTTGCATGCTCCGCCCACAGGGCACGAGCAACTACTGGCGCCGGGTCGGCCGTAGTCGCCGCGAAGGGGTGTCAGAGTGACGGCGGCCTCGTAGGGCGCCGGATCGCCGCCTCGAACGGAGCCCGTCAGCAGATGATCGTCGGCGTTCCACTCGGTGGTCTCGACGCGGTGCTCGCGAACGTAGCTCTTGGCGCGCTCGAACGCGGGACGACCGACGAGGCGGATGACGTCGGTGGCGTCGACGAGTGGGGCAACAGTGAGCATGCGACAAGTCTCGCAGGGGCCGCCGACACCGTCGGAGCCCCGAGCGAATCTGTGGAGAAGTCAGACGAGGCGTCGGGCTACGAGCACTTCGTCGCTTCCTTCACGGGACGGGTGCTGTTGCAGGCCGGCCTCCACGATCGTCCAGTCGGTCGGCTCGAGAAGCTCGGCCAGTTTCGCGGCCGCCACGAAGTAATCCGGGCCCATCGCGGAGTGACCGTTCGCTTCGTGTGCCACCACGAGCAACGTACCCCCGGGGGCGACCGACGCCGCCAGGCGCTTCACGAAGGGCACGAGGTCGGCCGACGGAAAGTGCGAGTACTGCGACGACACGAGATCGAAAGTGCGCTCGGGAGGCGCCCACTCGAGCACATCGGCCTGCTTCCATTCGATGCGCGCAGCGACCTCGCCGTCCGCTGCGATCGCCGCCGCGGAGCGATCGAGAGCCACACTCGAGATGTCGGTCGCCGTCACCCGCCAGGAGTGACGGGCGAGCCAGATCGCGTCGGCTCCCTCACCGCTCCCGATATCGAGCGCGACACCAGGATCCATCGCCTCGACAACGCGAACCAGGTGCGGATTCGGATTTCCGCTCCACACCCTCGTGTGTTCGGCGTAGCGGTCATCCCAGAAGCGCTTGTCGAACGGCCCCGTCCACTCCGGGATCGTCATGCCGTGCCGGTGGTCGGTCGAATCGGACGCTTCATGATCAAGAGACATGGAGGAAGTCTTGCCTGCCACGACTCCGCCGACCAAGGCTCCTTGCTGAAAGAGCAAGATCTCGCGGGAGCTCGGCTGTGGAGAACTCCAGCGAGTTTTCTGCAGCCAGGCTTACTCTCACTCTTATGACCTCACGCCTCGCCGCGCCACCGGCGACCCCGCTTCCTACCCGAGCCGGGCTTCGCTCCTCACGGTGGTGGGCCGCCGCGTCCGGCGTCGTTGCGCTTGCAGCCTTCCTGGGCTCGGCCGAAGCCGTGGCCGTCGTTGTCGGAGCTCGCTCCAGCCCACTCATCGCAGTCGGGGGCGCCGTCATCGATCTCGCACCGCCCGCAGCGAAGAACGTGATGGTCGATCTGTTCGGCACGGGCGACAAGGCAGCGCTGTTCGTTCTCATGGGGGTGTTGCTGGTGGTCATCACCGCAGCGGCGGGAATCCTCGAGCGTGCTCGTTTTCCTTTCGGGCGGCTCGTCTTTGCCCTTGGCGGAGTTCTCGCCATCTTCGCGGTCCGGACGCGCGCTGACGCCAGCGACTTCGACGTCGTGCCCGCGGCGGTGGGCACCGTGGTGGCCATCCTGGTCTTACGCGCGCTCATCGGAAAGCTGTTCCGCTGGGACGCAGCGAGTCGATCCCAGTTGGGAGGCAGTGAGAACGCGGAGCTCAGGCCGCCTCTTCGCTCGACCCCGCTCGAACGACGTTCGTTTTTGCTCGTGACCTTCGTCGCTGCGGCAGCCTCCGTCGTCGTCGGAAGCGGGGCCCGTCTCATCAATGCGACAGCCGTGAACGCGGCCGCGCTCCGTGACTCGGTCCGGCTCCCTCGACCGGCGACTGCCGCGTCGGCGGTCCCCTCGGGGGCATCCCTCGACGTGGCCGGCATCACGAGCTACGTGACGCCGAACGCCGACTTCTATCGAATCGACACTGCTTTATCGGTGCCCCAGATCGATCCAGCGAAGTGGTCGCTCGAGATCTCCGGTTTGGTCGATACTCCGGTAACACTGACGTGGCAGCAATTGCTCGATCTTCCGCTCGTCGAGCACATGGCCACTCTCAGTTGTGTCTCGAACGACGTCGGGGGAGACCTCATCGGGAATGCGCTGTGGCTCGGGTACCCGATCCGCGAGCTGCTCAAGCGGGCCGGAGTTCAGGAGTCCGCCGACATGGTGCTGTCGACCAGCATCGACGGCTTCACCGCGGGTACCCCCCTCTCGGTGCTTCAAGATTCACAGACACAGGCACTTCTCGCCATCGGTATGAACGGTGAGCCACTCCCGGTCGAGCACGGCTTTCCCGTGCGCATGGTCGTTCCCGGGCTCTTCGGCTACGTCTCTGCAACGAAGTGGGTCACTTCACTCCAGGTCACCCGCTTTGCAGACGAGAAGGCGTACTGGTCGACCCGAGGGTGGGACGAAAAAGGCCCGGTCAAACTCGAGTCACGCATCGACACGCCTTCCGGCGGTGCCTCGGTCGCGGTCGGCGCCGTTCCGATCGCGGGGGTCGCGTGGGAGCCCCACACAGGAGTGGAGCGGGTCGAGGTCCGCATCGACAGCGGTGCTTGGCAGACGGCTGAGCTGGCTGACTCTGTGTCGGATGACACCTGGCGACAGTGGGTCTATCGCTGGCAGGCACAAGCGGGTAGCCACCGGATCCAGGTGAGAGCAACATCCAAAGACGGGCGCGTGCAAAAGGCCAAGTATCTTCCTCCCGCTCCGAACGGTGCCGAGGGGTGGGACGAAGTGACGGTAACAGTCGCCTAGTTCCCTAGGGACGTACCCGTGGTGGTGCTAACGCGCTGGTGATGCTGAGGAGATTGGGGAACTACCGCACCGCGACGAGCAGGCTTGCGAAGGTCAGCGTTCCGAATGCGCCGAGTGCGACCAGCGCCGCGCAGACTATGGTGACCACTCGCTGTCGACGACGTTCAGACATTCGCGCCAACCGGCGAGTCGCCGACTCAGCAGCCGCACTCGTCGAGAGGACCTCGAGCCCGGCAAGTGCGCGCTCCGAAAAGGTGGCCGGTCGCTCTTGTGCTGAAGCTCGCTGGCTCTTCGCAATTGTTCCCCGGTGGTGCTGCATCGAGATGCTCATGAGTGCCTCTACTCGTTGACTGGTGTGATCTATCAGGTGATTCGGAGCATCCACAGATCCGGGTTGGTTCTGGTGACGCCGGGCCCCAGGCCGACATGGCTCCCCTCCGAATCGGGCGTGCTGCAAGCGGGCCCCTTCGGAACCACCGGACCACCGAATCTGGCCCCATGAAGGAGTGGGGGAGTGCGGGGTGTCTTTACCGGTGAGCGTCACGCCCGCCGCGTACCCACTGACTCGGTGTGACGTGCGCACCAAGTACCGCCACCGCGTTCGCCACCGTGATCAGAGCTGCAGCCACGATGAGGGGTCGCGCGTCGGGAGGAGTCGGGGTGATGGGCACGCCGAGGAACGGGGCCACGAGCGCTGCGGTCGTGACCGAGAGCGCCCAAATGCCGAGAGCGGGAAGAAGCGCCGTGATCGTGTAGATGACGACCTTGAGGAGGTCGAGGGAGAGCCGTTGGCTGGCCGATGCACCCATGTGAGCGAGAAGGTGGCTGTCATGCTCCTCAGCGGCCCGCCCGATGGTGAGGGCGACGCCGCCGCCGACGAGCGCGACGACGGCGCTGGGCCCGAGGGTCCAGATGAGTTCTGCCCAGTGGGAGTCCGGCGGTGCGTGGATCAGGCGCGCCACATCGACGGCACCCTGCACTGAGCCGACCAGGCCGATAACGAGACCCCCGATCACCACGGTCGATGAAGCGACGCTCACCCGCTCGGCGGCGGCGTGGCGGGCTAAGTGCCACGTCGCATTGAGCTGGCGCGGCAGGCAGGCCGTCCAGAACAGGATGAGTCGCCGTGCGCTCGCGGGCATGACTATGGCCGCGCCGATGACGAGCCAGAGCGAGACGGAGGATGCGAGGGCGATCACCCTGAGCGCCGGAGTGATGCCGAGTGTGTCACTGATGGCTTCTGCTCCCGGCGGGCTGGCGCCGATCAGGAGCGCAGCGACGGTCGGAGGCAGCGTGAGAAGAAGAATGGCCCCCGCGACGAGCCACCGCACGAGGGGAGATGCCCGCACCTCTCGGTCTGTCTCACGAAGAGTCAGAGCGGGGCTGGTTCGCGAGGCGCTGAGAGCGGCGGGCAGCGTGGCGAGGCCGACAAGGACGATCACCAGGGCCGCGGCGATCGTTGTCGCGGAGGTTGTCACCCTGAGAGCCTCGGCTGGCGACGGCGAGCGGGGCAGGATACCGAGGGAGGCGTAACTGGAGGTCACCGGAGAGACAAGGCCTGCGGCGAGGGGCACGGCGAGAAGCGCGCCGGCCGTGGCGCTCACAACGGAGCGAACGAGCAGAGTGTGGCTGACTTGCCGTGGGGTGACTCCGACGATCATCCATGACGCGAAGAGCCGTCGGTTCACCCTTACGCCCAGGCTGGCGGTCGAGCTGACCGAGGTGGCGAGAGTGAGCAGCGTGAACGCCGCGATCGAGCCGAACGCGCCCTGGCCTTTGGGCGCCTGAAGTGCTTCGAAGATCGCCGCACTGCCGACGAGCGAGAGGGCAAGCGTGCTCGCGAGAGAGATTGCAGCGATCGCGGCCAGAGACCGTGGATCGAACAGCACCTGGCGCCACGCAAGCAGGATCATCCTGCGACCCCGGTCATTCCGGCCTCGGCCTCGGCCCCGGTCGCCCGGCACCCGGGAGCGAGGTCGGCTGTGGGGTCGATGGGCCGCGGATCCAGCGCTCCAGTGCCTCTCGACTGGGATCAACGGCGTCGACGAGGATGCGCCCGCCGGCGAGGACTATCGCCCGGTCGGCGCGCGCGGCAGCGGCGAGGTCGTGGGTGACTAAAGTCACAGCAGAGCCGGCTGCGGCTCGCTCGCGGAGAAGATCGATTGTGCTGGCCGAACTCACCTCGTCGAGGGCGGCGGTCGGTTCATCGACGAGAACGATCTCCGCCGGCGTCGCTAGCAGTCGAGCCAGAGCGACTCTCTGCCGCTCTCCTCCCGAGAGGGTCGCTGGCATGTCGCTCGACGCCCACGCCATTCCTACGGCGTCAAGGGCGCGTTCGGCTGTATGCAGTAGCCGCTTCTGCGGCACTCGGTGCCGGAGCCGAGTCGGAAGCACGACATTCTCCCGACAGGAGAGTGCACTGAAGAGATTGTCGGCTTGAAGAACTAGTGCCACGTGGTGGAGGCGGAACGCGGCGAGCTTGTTTCGGCGAAGACCCTGCAGATTCGCGCCGAGCAGCGTCACCGTGCCTCGGGTCGGACGGTTGATTCCGGCCAGGCAGGCCAGCAGGCTCGACTTGCCCGCGCCGGACGGGCCGATGATCGCGACCACCTCACCGGGAGCGATCGAGAGCGAGACGTGTGAGAGCACCGGTCTCGGTGGTTCGAGCTTCGTTCGGCCCGGTACCTGAAGGCAGAGATTCTCAGCAACGATCGCGGTCACAAGCTTGTCGCTCTCAGAGGATTGCCCGGCAAGAACGTTGGAAGAGACGCGAGATCACCGGTGAGGGCGGCGCGCGTCGCAGTGAGCGCGGAGAGCACGCCGGCGGTTCCCGTGCCCCAGTCGGATGACAACCGGAGGAGTTGCTCACCAGGGAAGGCAATTCCACCACCGTGTCGGATCGCATGGAGCCCGAGTGCGCCGGCATGCTCGCGGAGCGTCTTCGACGCGGTGTCGCTCGCGTGCCCCGATGCGATCAACTGGGCCAGAAACTGCATCAACCCGGCTCGCCCCGAAAAGAGACCGGAATTGATGGTGAACGCCGTCGACGCCGCCCGTTCGATCGCGGGGAGTGCAGCACGCAATCGTGGCGACTGGCACACGCGCAGCACGGCCAGAGCCGCGAGGCCGATACCCGTGCTGCCCGAACCGAGGTACGGAAGAACGCGCGTGCCGTCGTCAACCTGGAGCGAATCGTCGGGCAGCAGTCGGCATCGGTCGAGATCGGAGATGACCAGCCCTTCGGCCTCTTCCGCCGCCAACGAGTCGTCGAAGCGCTCAGCGAACGCGGCGAGGAAGACGGCGACCCCCGACGCCCCTCGCAGAAGCCCCACGCGACTCGCGTCAGCGGAGCGAGTGTCGGAGACGCGTCGGGCACGGTGAGCGATGGCGGTCAGAAGCTCGCGCTCGGCGTCGTTCGGTTCACGTGCCTGCGACAACAGAGCGAGGCCGATTCCACTCGCGCCGCCGAAGAGGTCGACACCGCACTCGAACGGATCGGCTCGAAGAACACGCGCACGGAGCCCGGGCTCGTCGGTGCCACCGGCAACGAGCGCACCGGCCAGTCCGGTCATCAACCCCGTCGGGAGAGAAGGATCCGGGAGCTCGCCGCTCAACCAGGCGCGGGCACCCCTGTCGTCGTGCCCCGCAGCCCCGAGCGCCCGCAAGACCCCCGTCACCCCGTGTGCCAGCCCGATTCGCTTCGCCCCGAACTGGTCGATGTCGCCGGGGTACCAGCGCTCGCCACTGGTAGGTTCGGCGCTCGCGACGATGGACGTGGAAAGGAGCTCGCGCACCTCGTCGAACGCAGCGAGATCACCGCGGCTAAGCCCCGCGAAAAGGTGAGAGATGTCGGGGCCCGTGCCGGCGCGCGGTGGTCGGATGATCGGGTGCAGTGGGGTCAGGTGCGCGTCGATCTGCTGGGCGCGCGACTCGGAGAGCTCGAATTTCTCTCGGGCGACACTGAGGTGCAGTGCAGCCTTGGATCCATCGAGGTGATGGATGAAGGTGAGTGGCAGGAGTGCGCTGAGTCGCATCGCGGCCACAGCATGGGCGTCGCGAGCGGGCCCGGTCACGCAGGGTGCCGCTGAGAACCCGGGGACACCCTGAGGTGATGGAGAAACTCGAGCGTCGACGGCGTGTGCGGACTCGAAATCGATGAGGGTTGTCTGGCCTTCGGGGGAGACGAGAATGTTTTCGGGGTGAACGTCGCCGTGAACGAAACCGGCTCGGTGGATCGACTCGAGAGTCTGCTGGACCGAGTCGAAGAGGCGGTCGGCCTCGTCTCGGTAGGCGATACGCTCGCGGGCCGTCGAGGATGCCCGGAGCAGAGGGTTTCGGGAATGCAGGTGGCGGTTGACCGTGCGGCCCGGAGCGGCATGCAGGGAAAGAAACCGGTGGCCGCCCGACTCGAAGGCGTTCTCGAGACGGACTACCCCCTCGACGTGGGAAAGAGCCCGGATGACCTCCTCTTCTCGACGAAGACGTGTAACGGCGTCTTTGCCATCGGGGTCGAGCCCGGTGAACGGCCGCGCCTCTTTGAGGATGACCGGTGCACCCGTATTGCGCCGAGTCGCACGGTAGAGCCCCCCGGCCGCGCTGAAGCGAATAGCGCCGGTGACGTCGTATTCGGCGAGGTCTCCGGTGTCTGCATCGCGGAGCTGTCGCATGCGCTCGGCAACCGCCTCGGGTAATGGAACCCACGACGGCGGTGCGAACGAGGGAGAGCGAACGTCGGGAACCAGGGTGCCGTCGGGGGCTTCAACGGCGAGGAGGCGTGGCCGGTCGGCGCAGGGATCGGCGAAGAGGTCGCCGCGGGGTGCATCTGAGGAGCCGCGGGCGCGTTGGGTGTCGGGGTCGTCGATATAGCGCTCGCGGAATCCGCCGAAGCGGAGGAAGACCGGAGCATCGTCGCTCCAGCGGAGATCGCCGAGGATGCCTGGGCCCTCGAGATGAATAAGTGCGTGGACGAGTTCGTCGAGAACCGATATCAGCTGAGTCTCGTCGGAGGGATAGACGGTGACGAACTTGCCGCTGGCTGTTCTCGGTGCGAGCTTGCCGTTCTGAGCGGCCAAGGCGGCCGGCCCGGGTGCGAATTTGAACGGGATGCGCTTAGCGGCGCAGACCTCGGCGACTCCCTCGAGGACGTCAGGTGCTGAAGCGGGAGTCGCGGAGCAATGGATCTTCCAGCCCTGCGGTGGCAGCTCATGGCCTCGAGGGCTGACGATCGTCCAGGTCTCGATTTCGTGGATGACCCACTCGCTCCAGTTGAGATAGATCGGCAGCCCGTAGTCGCGCGCGGGCCTCGTGCGCCGCTCCTCTCGGCCGTAAAACGGACTGCCGATCGGCAGAAACTTCAAATAGCGGTCGTCCATGAGCCTCACTCCTTGAGATCGGATCGAAGGCCTCCAAGCCACGCCTCCTCGTTGATGGCCGTAAAGCTATCAGAAATAAGGTGTTTGACATTCGTGTTTTGCACAGCCTAAATTCTGTGGGCAGGACGTTCTGTCCGGCCGGGCACAGCCCGGTTTCTTCCGTACGAAAGGCATCACGAATGAACACATCTGATCTGCAGAACCTTAAGGCCGAGACGATCGACGACGGCGAAATCGGGCTCCTCTGGAGTTCGATCAGCCTCTACTTCTGCTCGTAGCGTGACGCACCGCCGTCGGCCAGGGCCTGCTGGCCGACGGCGGTGCGACGAGCTCTGGTGGGTGAGCCGCGATCAGTGATCTGAGGCAGGGGCTCCGGAAGTCGCAGCTCGAACGGAGCGTCGGCGGGATCGAAAGAAGGCTCCGGCAACCATCACGACAACTACGCCCACGAGCAAAGCAAACCCGGGCCCGGTCGTTGCGTCAAAGCCGCCGCCGGGAGTGTCGGATGCGTAGGACGCGGTCAGAATCCCTGGCACCGAAAGCGAGGTGTGGGTGACCCAGACGATCAGCACCAGCGCCAGCCCGATCGTGATCATGAAGAGGGGCGCGAGGATCAGCGCCGCCAATGTCGCAAGGGCCATTTCGCCAGGATGGAGCGCCGGATCCTAGTCAGAGATTTCCGCACCGGAATAGAGTATGGGAATATCTAATCCCTCAAAAAGTGGCACAGTTGTCTCATGAACGACGTTGTCCATTTTGTTCTCGCCGGGGTCTCATGCTCGCTCACGCGCCAGGATGTCGAGCGACGTCTCATTCACACCGACCCGGCGCCCATCACCTTGCACGCCGTCTCGATCAACGGCCTCTGGTACCCGGTCGGGCAGGCTCTCGAGGTGGCTACTGGGGTGGATCGGCGCAAGTTTCGCTCCCGCGAGGCCCGACGGCATCTCGCTCAGTTCGGATTCGAGCTGCAGAGTTCGGTACCGCGGCGATGACCGCGCAGGATCCGCGGAGCCGCGATCATCTCGACGCACCGGGCGGGCCTGGGGCCGAGCCTCCCCGCCGGCGACGACTGACCTTCGCACGCGTGCGGGTGGTCGTGCTCGTCGGAATCATGATCCTTCTGATCGGCAGTCGCGCGCTCTTCGCCACGGAGCGGGTGCAGGTGACCTGGCCGGCCGTGGTCCTGGGCTACGGCGTGCCGATCGCCGCGACGGCGCTGCTCGCCTGCGCCATGACGCGAAGGCCGGGCGATCGGCGATTCGATGTCACGGCACTCTCGCTGTCGTCGTCGGCGTTCGCCGTCCTGTGTTCGACGGTGAACGGATCGGTCGTGGTGACGCCGGCCCTCGGCGTCGTCCTGTCGGTCGCTGCGACCATCTGGGCAACGGTGTCGCGGGGAGACCGGCAGCAATGGAAGATCCCGGATGTCGGCGGTCGAAGGTAGCGTCTTCGCCATCAGACCACCGGGTGCGAGGAGACGAGTTGTACGTCGATAGTCAGAACGACCGCATCGTTACGAGCCCGACCGATCTCAGCGTGTGGGCGGCGTGCGAGTGGGGGTTTCTACGACGGCTCGACGCGAAGCTCGGGCGAATCGACGGAGCGCTCGATGAGCGTGACTCGATGCTGGAGCGCACTGCCGCACTGGGCATTGCCCACGAGGAGCGGTATCTCGAGGTGCTGCGGAGCCGGTTCGGAGCGGACGGCGTGGTGGAGTTCGCCGAGCGGCCGAAACCAGCTGACTACGCCGCTGCTGCCGAGCAGGCACGGGAGGCGATGGCCCGCCGGGTGCCCGTTCTCTATCAAGCGACATTCTTCGACGGGTGGTTTCTCGGTTTCTCCGACTTTCTCGTGCTGAATGAAGCGGGAGAGTACGAGGTGTACGACACCAAGCTCGCCCGGCACGCGAAGATCTCGGCGCTCCTTCAGCTCGCGGGCTACGCCGAGCAGATAGAGGCACTCGGCATCCCGGTCGGTGACCGGGTGCACTTGGTTCTCGGCGATGGTCGCGTCAGCAGTCACGATCTGATGGACATCCTGCCGGTGTACCGGGTTCAGATCGAGCGTCTGCACGGAGTTCTCGCCGAGCGTGTGGTGGCCACCGACCCCATCGAGTGGGGCGATCCGCGCTTCTCGGCGTGTGGCCGGTGCGTTCACTGCTCCGTCGAGGTGGAGCGCCACCGCGATCTCGTGCTCGTCGCGGGCATCACCGTGGAGCAGCGCAGGAGGCTCACCGAAGCGGGGGTCGCTTCGATCGATGAGCTCGCTTCGATCGATGGGGTCAAGGCCGTCGGCGGGTCACACCGACCGATTCCCGGCATCTCACCAAAGGTGCTCGATCGCCTCGCCCGTCAGGCGAGGGCGCAGGTGGCGAGCGACGAGGTCCCACCGACTGAGTGCGAACGAACGGGCGAACGACCCGGCGAGCGGCGGCCGATCGTCGAGGTCGTCTCGCGAAAGGCGCTCGATGCCGTTCCCGCCTCTGACGACGGCGACATCTTCTTCGATTTCGAGGGCGATCCGCTCTACACAGAAGGCAATCGCACCTGGGGCCTCGACTACCTCTTCGGGTTGGTCGACAACGACGACGCGTTCGTCACGTTCTGGGCGCATGATGTCGCAGGTGAGCGACAGGCGCTCGTCGACTTTCTCGCCTTCGTGCGAGAGCGCCGTGCCAGGCACCCGGGTATGCACATCTATCACTACGCCTCGTATGAGAAGACGCACCTGCTGTCGCTCGCGGCGCGACACGGAGTCGGCGAGGACGAGGTCGATGAGCTGCTCCGGCAGAACGTCCTGGTCGATCTCTATCCGATCGTCCGGCAGGCTCTTGTCGTCGGGTCGCGGAGCTACTCCATCAAGAAGCTCGAACCCCTCTACATGCCGACGACCAGAACCGGCTACGACGTCGCAAACGCGGTCGACAGTATCGCCGCCTACGCGAACGCGATCGATGTCGTTCGTTCGGGTGACGTCGACGAAGGCCAGCGCCTCCTCGACCAGGTCGGCGACTACAACAGGTACGACTGCGTCTCGACGCGGCGGTTGCGAGACTGGCTGCTGACGCTTCGCGGCGATGTTCACGAGACCGTCTCGACCGATGGGTTCTCCGCAACCGACCTCACCCTCGTCGAAGCGCCGCTGCCGCCCGAGCCCGACCCCGTCTTCGTCGCCCTCATGGCACTCGTCGAAGGCGTCGATCCCGCTCAGCGCACGGCAGACCAGACCGCCATAGCCCTTGCGGCCAGTGCCATCGACTACCACCGTCGCGAAGCAAAGAAATCCTGGCAGGAGCACTTCAACCGCCTCGAGGCGGACATCGCCGACTTCGCCGACGACAAAGATGTCTTCGTGGTCGAGCGCGCCTCGGTCGAGAATGAGTGGGCGCCCCCGATCAAGCCGGCGAGAAGCTGGTCGCGACACCTGCGGCTCCGCCTGCGTCCGGCGCCGGGAAGTCGCCTCGCGGTCGGGGCGAAGCCGCGGGCCCTCTACGACTTTCCACCCCCTCCGGGGATGAAGACGTCAGGCCCGGCATCGCGGGGCTTCACCGGGTCCATCGAGATCTCAGAGATCGTCGGAGCGACCGATGCCACGGTCGACACGATCGTGCGAGAGGTGCTTCCGAAGGGCGTCGACCCGTACGACGCTCTCCCGGTCGCCTTGACTCCGGGCCCGCCGATCGCGACGAAGGTGCTCAGCGGCGCGATCGCCGAGTGGGGGGAGTCCCTTCTCGACCATGATGCGAGCGACCTGCCGGCGGATCCTGTGCTCGATCTGCTGCGCCGGCGACCCCCGCGAGCGGTGATCGCTCCGATCGTGGGCGACGACACCGTCGGAGCAGTCGTATCGACCCTGCTCTCGGCCGAACAGAGCTACCTCGCCATCCAAGGGCCACCCGGCACCGGCAAGACCTACGTCGGATCGCGGGTGATCGCGAGGCTCGTCGCCGATCACGGGTGGCGCATCGGGATCGTCGCCCAGTCGCACGCCGCGGTCGAGAACGTTCTCGACGCCGTCATCGAGGCGGGCCTAGAGCCCGACCGGGTCGGGAAGGCGCCGAAAGACCCCGAGAGACACGCCTCGGGGTGGACTCCGCTCACGAAGAAGTCCGGTGAACTCGATTTTCTGAGCCTCGAAGGTGGCCTCGTCTTCGGCGGAACCGCGTGGACCTTCGCCGGCTCGACAGTGGAGCGACGATCACTCGACCTTCTCGTCGTCGAGGAGGCCGGGCAATTCTCGTTGGCGCCGACGATTGCAGCCAGTGTCTCGGCCGAACGGTTGCTTCTGCTCGGCGATCCCCAGCAACTGCCCCAGGTGAGCCAGGGCACGCACCCCGAACCCGTCGACGAGTCGGCGCTCGGATGGCTTGCCGACGGACGAGATGTACTCCCGGCCGAGTTCGGCTACTTCCTCGCCGAAACCCGCCGGATGGACGCTGCGCTCTGCGAGCCTGTCTCCCGGCTCTCCTACAACGGGGCGCTGCGCTCCAGAGCACCGAAGCGGATATTGGACGGCATCGAAGCGGGTTTTCATCTCGAGCCCGTCGAGCACCGCGGCAACACGACTGCTTCTCCCGAAGAAGCCGTGCGGGTGGTGGAAGTGGCACTTGATGCGGTGGGTCGCCGCTGGTTCGACGGCCCCGACGATGAGGTCGGGAGGCCGCTCGAGCCCCGCGACATCATCGTGGTCGCGCCCTACAACGCCCAGGTGCATCTGCTGCGCGACGCCCTCGACGACGCTGGTCTGGGAGACACTCAGGCGGGGACGGTCGACCTGTTTCAGGGGCGCGAAGGTGTGATTGCAATCGTCTCGCTCGCGGCCTCGTCGGGTAGCGAATCCGTTCGTGGCCTCGAATTCCTGGTGCAGCCCAACCGACTCAACGTCGCTCTCTCTCGCGCCCAGTGGGCGGCCTACCTCGTGGCGTCACCGGCTCTGCAGATCGGGCTTCCGCACTCGATTGCCGAAATGGCTCTCCTCAGTAGATACGTGCGACTGCTCGACGGAGCCGTCGGCAGCGAGAATCGTCGACTAGGCGAAGTTAAGCAGGGGGCTTAATTTTGCGAAAAGTTAGGTTTATGCTTAATGGGTGTCTCCTGAAACCGTGGTTGCCGTGATCATCGACATCGTCGACTCACGAGGTCTCTCTGATCGCGACGAGGTGCAGGGCGAGATCGAGCGGGCTTTCGAAGGGACGCCGGGTGTCGAACCGGTGGACCCTCTGCGGGCAACCGTCGGCGACGAATTCCAGGTCATCTACGCCACCCTCTCCGATGCCCTGGTTGCGACCACCAGCGCCATCCTCGCCCTGCCCTCCGGTGTCGAGCTGCGATTCGGGTTCGGTTTCGGGGAGGTCCGCTCCGTAGGATCCCGCACGGCCGGCCCCGTCCAAGACGGTCCTGGCTGGTGGTCCGCCCGAGAAGCCATCGAAGAAGCACACCGCCGCGAAGACGGCAGAAGTCCGTTCCTTCGCTCCTGGTATGTCTCTGCCGACGATCGAGGCGGCATCGAGGAGCGCGTCGTCAATGCCTACTTCTTGAGTCGCGACCACATCGTCGCCCGAATGACCGCCCGTGCGCGTCGCGTGACACTGGGGCTCCTGCGTGGTGACACACAGACGCAGATCGCTGAAGCGGAGGGGGTCACTCCGTCGGCCATCTCGCAGTCGGTGCAGAAATCCGGTGCGATCGCGGTCGTCGAGGGCCTTCGGGCGCTCAGCCCGGGAGGTCGCTGATGCTCGCCGGGCTCCTGCTCGCGCTCATCGGAGTGGCCGACATCGTGAGGGCGAGGGCGGGCGCGACCACGAGAGGCGGGGCGACGTCGAGGGCGAGGGCCAGACCCGGGAGGGCAGGGCGCTCCGGGAACGCCGAGCGCGTCGGAAAAAACAGGGGGAGCGCGATCGCCACCGCCGTGGTGTGGATCGGGTTGGGAGCAGTTGCGTGGTTCGGCCTCGGCATCGAGCCGTGGATCGTGCTCGTCGTCGCGGCGGCAGCCGGCCTGTGGGTGGCATCGACCACGGCGGTTGGATCGGGGGTAGTGGCATCGACGGCGGGGCGGCCTGCAGCGGGAGAGGCTTCGGGGTCAGTGAGTCGCCGCGACCCCGCTCGGTGGTCGCTTCGTCGATCGGGGTCGTGGCCGTCGATACTTCTCGCGGTCGTGGTGGTCGTGCTGTTCGTGGCCGGGCCTGGCAGTGCCGCTTCGGCAACCGGGTTCGTCTTCGACTGGCACCGCGACTCCGGGCTCAGCTTCATCGACGCCCTGCCACTCGCCGCCCTCGTGGGTGGTGTCGGCTCAGCGCTGTTCCTGATTGATTCGGCCAACATCGTCGTGACATCGGCGCTCCCGAGCGGCGTCGCCGTCGACGCCGTCGATGACGTCGTCGACCACGTCGTCGACGACCAGACCGATTGGGCGCCTGGTGCACCTGGGGAGGTCGAGCAGCGAGAGGCGGCGGGCGAGCCCGCTCCCGGCGACGAGGAGGCCGCCGAAGTCCCCGAATCACAGACGCGGGAGCTCAAAGGCGGACGCCTCATCGGCCCGATCGAACGGTTGCTTCTCGCCGGATTCGCACTCACCGGCGCCTTTCCCGTCGTGGCGGCGCTCATCGCAGCCAAGGGCATCGTCCGGTTTCCCGAGATCAACCGGGCGACCACGGGCAATCCCGCCGAGTACTTCCTCATCGGCAGTCTCGTGAGCTGGGCCACAGCCTTCTCGCTTGCGGGTCTGTGCTGGTTGTTAGCGCTGGCCTAATTTTCGGGCGATGTTAGGTGTGGGCTTAACTGGAGGGGATGCAGGCTGGAAGTCGAGCGGCCTTGGGCCGGATCCTTGCTGTCCGATAGCGACATGGCCGTATCTGCAGTCTGGGCGCGGTCGAACGGGATATTGCGCCATCTCGCATCGCCGGCAGGCGCCGACAGGTGCCAACAGGAGCGACGAAGGTAGAGCAGCGCCGACAGCCCCCCGCATGTGCAAACACTAAGCGTCACGTAACCGGACTCCCGCGCGAGCCCCCGACCGACTACGGTCAAGAAATGAGCGCGGAGCTGACCCTCGGGGCGGAAGAAGAGCTGCACCTGATCGACCTGCAAACGAAGCGGCTGTCGGCCCGAGCGCCCCAGCTGCTCTCGAAGTTGCCGCCCGAGAAGTTCGGCGCTGAGCTCCAGCGCACCACGGTCGAGACGAACGTGCCGGTGGTCACGAACCTCACCGATCTGCGCACCGAGATCCTCGCTCTGCGCAAAGAGCTGGTCGATGTCGCCACCGACGCCGAGCTGGCCATCGCGGCGGCCGGCACCGCCCCGCGGAGCGAGTTCGCCGACTTCGAACTGACGACGACCGGCCGCTACGGCCGGATGCAGGAGCAGTACCGCATGCTCGTCGACGAGCAGCTGATCTGTGGCCTTCAGGTGCACGTGGGGGTGGCCGATCGCGACATGGCCGTGCAGATCATGGGTCGCGTGGCGCCCGTCTTGCCGGCGCTTCTCGCCCTGAGCGCGAGTTCGCCGTTCTGGAACGGCCAAGACACGGGTTACGCGAGCATCCGTTCGATCATCTGGCAGCGCTGGCCGAGTGCCGGCGCGACGGGGCCGATGGCGAACGCGGGGGAGTACGACCGTTTGGTGCAAGACCTGATCGGCTCCGGAGTGATCGCCGACGCGAAGATGGCCTACTTCGACGTGCGTCCGTCGTCTCACGCGCCGACGCTCGAGCTCCGCACCTGTGATGCCTGCCCGCTGGTCGACGATGCCGTGCTGATCGCCGGGCTGTTCCGCGCCGCGGTGCGGAAGGCGGAGGTCGACATCCTCGACGGCAAGCCCGAGAAGCTCCGCGCGCAGCCGCTGCACCGGGCCGCGATGTGGCAGGCCGCCCGAGCAGGGCTCACGGGCGAGCTGCTCGATCTCGGGGTTCACCCCGAGCGTCTTCCGGCCGCCCAGGCGGTCCGGCAGCTGTCGGCGTCGCTCCGCCCGCAGCTTGAAGAGCTCGGCGACTGGGCCGATGTCGAGGGGCTGATCGAACAGACGCTCGCGCGTGGCAATTCGGCGGATCGACAGCGAGCCGCATATGCCGAGAACGGCCGCCTCGACGATGTGGTCGACCTGGTCGTCAAAGAGACGCACGGCTCTGCGGGCGGCGATGCCGCAAGCCTGCCGAGCATCACGGGCTACCGTTTTCGCGCAGGCGACGAGGCGATCGGGCCGGGCCTCCGCGCTCGACCCGCGTACGCCGACATCGCCGACTATTTCCGCAAGCTCGACTCGGCGACGATCCAGCAGCACGCTGAGGCGCGCGACGACTGGACGAAGAACCAGGGTCTGAGCTTCACCGTCGGCGGCGAGCTCCGCGGCTTCAGCGTCGACCTGGTGCCGCGAATCGTGACGAACCACGAGTGGAGCCAGCTCGCCAAGGGCCTGACGCAGCGGGCACGGGCGATCGAGTCGTTTCTCCAGGACGCCTACGGCGCGAGACGAATCGTCGCCGACGGCGTGCTGGCCGAGGCCGATGTCGTCGACGCGATGGGCTGGCGCATCGAGGCGGCGCTTCTGCCGACCGGCACGGTCCGCGCGCCGATCCAGGGCTTCGACCTGATCCGCAACGAGTTCGGCGGCTGGCGGGTGCTCGAAGACAACGTCCGGAGCCCGAGCGGTGCGGCCTACGCGGTAGCCGTCCGCCACCTTCTCGACGAGATCGTGCCGGAGGCTCCGCGACCAGCCGGGCTGCTGGATCCTGAGACCGTCTTCGGTCTGCTCCGCGAGACCCTCCTGGCCCACGCGAAGAGCGACGATCCCACGGGCGCCGTTCTGAGCGCAGGATCCGACAGCTCGGCCTGGTACGAGCACAAAGCGCTTGCCGAGGGCGCCGGGTTTATGCTGGTGACCGCCGACGATCTCGCGGTGCGCGATCACCGGGTGGTCGAGCGGGCCACCGGCCGCGTCATCGACACGCTGTACCTGCGCCTCGACATCGAGCTGATCGAGGTGGCGAGTGCGGCAGACCCCGATCTCGGCGTGAAGATCATGGACGTCGCAGCGACCGGCGACGTGTTTCTCGCCAACGCCCCGGGCAACGGTCTCGCCGACGACAAGGCGATGTACGTCGCGGTGCCCGATCTGATCGAGTACTACCTCGACGAGAAGCCGCTGCTCGAGTCGGTGCCGACCTATCGCCTGAGCGACGAGGCGGAGAAGCTGAGTGTGCTCGATCGGGTCGGCGAGCTTGTGACGAAGCCGGTCGACGGCGAGGGCGGGCACGGCGTGCTGATCGGGCCGAGCGCCAACGCGGCGGCCGTTGCGGAGCGTCGCGCCGAGATCGCCGAGGATCCGGCTCGCTGGGTCGCCCAGGAGGTCGTGACCCTGTCGTCGCATCCGACGTTGACCGCGCGCGGCCTCGAGCCGCGCCACGTCGACCTCCGGGCGTTCGTCTACCTGACGGGTGTGGGGCCGACGCAGAGCCGGCTCGCCGACTTCGGGCTGACGAGGGTCGCCCCGGAGGGGAGCATGGTCGTCAATTCGTCGCGAGGCGGCGGGGCGAAAGACACTTGGATCATCGGCCCCGAGCCCTCGGAGGAGAACTGACATGTGCGGACTCGCCGGTGAGCTTCGATTCGATGGTGAGCGGGCGGATGTCGCCGCGCTCGCCCGCATGGCCGGGTGCCAGGTGCATCGGGGCCCGGACGGCGACGGCCTCTGGTCGCGCGGGCCTGCGGGTCTGGCGCACCGGCGCCTGTCGATCGTCGATCTGTCGCCCGGCGGCGCCCAGCCGATGGTCGATGCCGAACTCGGCCTGACGATCGCCTACAACGGCATGGTCTACAACTACGTCGAGCTCCGCGACGAGTTGAGGGCGAAGGGCCACCATTTCTTCTCCACCTCCGACACCGAGGTGATCCTCAAGGCCTATGCCGAGTGGGGTACGCGCTTCGTCGACCACCTCATCGGCATGTTTGCCATCGCCATCTGGGAGCACCGCAGCGGTCGGCTGATCCTCGCCCGCGACCGCCTCGGCATCAAGCCGCTCTACTACGAGCAGACCGCTTCGCGCCTGCGGTTCGCGTCGACGCTGCCCGCCCTGCTCGCTGGTGGCGGCGTCGACACGTCGATCGACTCGGAGGCGCTGGCGAGCTACATGACCTTCCACTCGGTCGTGCCGGCACCGCGTACGATCCTCGCCGGGGTGAAGAAGCTGCCGCCCGCGACCGTGCGGGTGGTCTCCCCGACCGGCGAGGCGGACGACACCACCTATTGGGAGCCCTCGTTCACCCGGGATCCCGTGCGGAGCGGATGGAGCGAGACGGAGTGGCAGGACGCGGTCATCGATTCGCTGCGTACCGCTGTGAAGCGGCGCATGGTCGCCGACGTACCCGTCGGGGTGCTGCTCTCGGGCGGCATCGACTCGAGCCTCGTCGTGGCGCTGCTCGCCGAGGCGGGCCAGACCGATCTCGAGACCTTCAGCATCGGCTTCGACTCGGCCGGCGGAGAGTCGGGCGACGAGTTCGAGTACTCCTCGATCGTCGCGAAGGAATTCGGCACGAAGCACCACCGGATCCCCATCGCCTCCGACAAGCTGCTGCCGGGCATCGACGGAGCCATCGCCGCGATGAGCGAGCCGATGGTCAGCCACGACTGCGTCGCCTTCTATCTGCTCAGTCAGGAGGTGTCGCAGTCGGTCAAGGTCGTCCAATCGGGCCAGGGTGCCGACGAGGTGCTGGGCGGTTACGACTGGTATCCGCCACTCGCCGGTGTGCCGCGCGACGGGGCTGCCGAGGCCTACGCGTCGGTGTTCTTCGACCGTCGCTGGAACGACATGAAACGCTGGCTGCGGCCCGAATGGCTGGAGGAGAACGACTCGCCGTCGGCCTTCGTTCGAGCTCACTTCGCTCGCCCCGGCGCCGACACGTCTGTCGACGCGGCCCTTCGTCTCGACACGACGATCATGCTCACCGACGATCCGGTCAAACGCGTCGACAACATGACTATGGCCTGGGGGCTCGAAGCGCGCGTCCCCTTTCTCGACCACGAATTCGTCGAACTCGCGGGGGCGATTCCACCCGATCTGAAACTTTCCGACGGGGGCAAGGGAGTGCTGAAGCGCGCCTCCCGAGGCATCGTGCCCGACGCGGTCATCGACCGGACCAAGGGCTACTTTCCGGTGCCGGCCATCCGCCAGCTCGAAGGCCCCTACCTCGAGAAGGTCCGCGAAGCTCTGCTCGACCCCGCCGCGAAGTCGCGCGGACTGTTCCATCCGGCTACCGTCGAATCGATGCTCGCGAACCCGAACTCCGCCCGAACGACCCTCGGATCGAACGCGCTCTGGCAGCTCGCCACGCTCGAGATGTGGCTGCAGGCGCAGGGCGTGACGTCGTGAGCGCCCCGGCGGGCGGGGTTTCGTCGGGGTCGGCCGTGGCGGATCCTGTGCTCGCCGACCCGTTCGTCGAGTCGCTCGTCGGCGCGTGGGGATCGTGGGGTCCGACGATGACTCGGAACGCCCGCCGCGTCGCGTTCGTCAGCGATCGCTTCGGCACGCCCGAGGTCTTCGTGCAAGACGTCGTTGTCGCGGGCTCCCTGCCGACGCCGACCCGGATCCGACTCTCGGACGACCCGGTCATCGCGGTCTCGTGGTCGGCCGACAGCGACTGGCTCGCCGTGGCCGTCGCCACCGACGGGGGAGTGCGGCAGCAGGTCTGGGTCGTGCGCCCCGACGGCTCCGACGCGCAGCGGATCGCGGGCTCGCGCGACCAGCACGCCGAGCTCGGCCCCTGGTCGCGCAGCGGGCACCGCGTCGTCGTGACGCTTCCGTCGACCGAGCCCGAGCAGCCGGCCCGCTCGTATCTCGTCGACCCCTCCGACGGGAACCGCGTCGATCTCGCCTCGGGCGACCTCATCCACATCCTCGACCTCTCGGTCGAAGAGCGACTCGTCGTGCTCCGCGACGGCGGCCGCGGACACGAGTTCGTCGTGATCGTCGACCGGCTCACCGACGAAGACCACCCCCTGCTCACCTCGCCGTGGGCCGGGTCGGCCGAGACGGCGCTGATCCGCCCCTCGCCCGAGAGCGAATCCAGCCCGCTCATCGCGTATCTCTCGACCGAGGCGGGGCTCCCGCGCCGACAGCTGGTAGCCATGCCGATCGGCCCGCACGGCTGGCGGGGCACAGCCCGCGTGCTCGCGGGGCGCGACGACGCCGAACTCGAAGAACTCGACGCCGACGATGCCGGGCGCCTGCTGCTGCTCGTCTGGAACGTCGCCGGGCGCAGCGAGCTCGATCTCTACGACACGGCTGCCGGATCCTTCTCGCCCGTGCCTGGTCTTCCTGGCCAGGTCGTGACGCACCCGGTGCTCTCCCGTGACGGGCGCAGCGTGCTCGCGACGGTCGAGGGGCCGACGCGACCGCGCGAGCTGTGGCGGCTCGACACCGCGGCGCTGACCTGGACGCGCGTGACCGACGGGCCGACGCTGCCGGACGGTCTCGTCGAGCCCACACTCGAGACGTTCACGGCGCGCGACGGGCTCACGCTGACGGGGTGGCTGTACCCGGCTGTCTCGTCCGGTCCGGCTGGGCGGTCCGGCTCGGCTGGGCCGTCCGGTTCGGCTGTCGCGGACGCAGGATCCGGCGGCGCCGCCCTCATCCACCTCCACGGGGGCCCCGAATCGCAGGAGCGCCCCACCTTCTCGGCCCAGCACCAGGCTCTGGCCGCGGCCGGCATCACGGTATTCGCCCCGAACATCCGCGGATCGTCCGGCTTCGGCAAGGAGTTCGTGCACGCCGACGACCTCGAACTGCGCTGGTCGGCACTGGCCGACGTAGTCGACGCCGCGCACCACCTCGTCGCCCGGGGCCTCGCCGATGCCGCGCGGATCGCCATTGAGGGCCGCTCGTACGGCGGTTACGCGACCCTCGCCTCCCTCGCATTCACGCCCGACGTGTTCGCGGCCGGGGTCAGCGTCTGCGGAATGAGCGACCTCCACACCTTCTATCGCGACACCGAACCCTGGATCGCCTCCGCCGCCGCCACCAAGTACGGCCACCCGGTCGACGACGCGGCATTGCTCACCGCGCTGTCGCCGATGCGGGCCGTCGACGACATCGCCGTGCCGTTGCTCGTGGTGCACGGCGAGCTCGACACGAACGTGCCGATCGGCGAGGCCCACCAGATCGTCGAGGCCCTTCGAGCGCGATCGGCGCCGGTCGACTACCTCGAGCTCGCGGGTGAGGGGCACGAGTACCGCCGGCTCGAGTCGCGGCGGGCCCTCGTCGCGCGCATGGTCGAGTTCGTGGCTGGCGCTCTCGGGGTCGGCGCGGAGCGTCGCTAACCGAATCACGCGTCGCCAACCGAGGCGACGGTGAGTCATGCGTAAAACGGTAAGCGAAGGATCCGCGCGACGCCGCTGAGCACGACCGTGCCCGCGCGGTCGGCTCAGGCCGGCTGGGCCGGCGTCGGCACGATCGGCACCGATCCCGTCGGCGTCTGGTCGAGCGTCGTCGGAAGCGCGGCTGTCGGGGCGTCGCTCCGCGCCGCTCGGACGCACGCGATCCCGACCAGGATGGCGCCGCCGCCGAGCAGCTGCGGCACCGTGAGCCGCTCGCCGAGGAGGAGCCAGGCGTAGAAGGTCGCGGCGACCACTTCGAGCAGGCCCGCAAACGAGGCGAGGCGCGATCCGAGCCGCTCGGCGGCGGCGATGTTCGCGGTGTAGGCAATCGCGGTCGCGACGACGCCGATCACGACGACGAACACCCACCAGGCGACGGGTGACCCGAACAGCGCGACATCGCCGAGGGGTGCCTTGAAGGGGACCAGGCGCACCACGCCGGCCAGAGCGAGCGACGCGGCCCCGAGCAGCAGACCGAAAGCGGCGAGTGCCACAGCGGGGAGCCCGTTCGGCGGGGCAGCGGCCACGACGTAGTAGATGGCGCAGCCGACCATCGCGCCGACGGCGAAGAGGAGGCCGATCGGATCGAGGGCGACGCCGGATCCTGGAGCCACGACGAGAACGAGGCCGACGAGCGCGACCACGCTGCCGATGAGCACCAGCGACTGGGGTCGGCGCCGACTGCGGGCCCAGGCGACGGCCACAAGCAGGAGCGGCGCCATGTATTCGAGCAAAATCGCCGTGCCGACGGGTACGCGCTCGAGGGCGGCGAAGTAGGTGAGCTGTGTGGCTGCGACGCCGATCGCGCCGGTCGCGACGACCCGCCAGCGGTTCCGCCAGAGGGCGTTCCAGCGACCGCGGAGGGCGACGGCGGCGAACGGTGTCAGCACGAGTCCGCCGACGAGCGATCGCACGGTGACCGCGGCGGCAGGACTCCAGCCCGCCTCGAGCAGCGGCTTGGCGAAGGCGCCCGAGAGGCCGAAGGTGAGGGCGGCGACGACGGCGATGACGAGGCCGGTCGAGGTGGTGGAGCGGGGCATGGCGACTCCTGGCGGGAGGGTGGCGGGGTGGATGATCCACACGCTAGTGTTGCCGTGAGTAAGGAGTCAACTTGCATTTTGCCCCTGACACAACCGAGACGTTGGAGTTCGTCGTGGCGCTAGTGAACACCGCCCCGGGCGCCACCCGGTCGGGAGAGGACGGGCTGCCGGATCCTGCCGCCCTGACCGCGCTGCTCGACGAGTACCGCTACTCGGGGCGGTTCGATCGCGACCCGGCCGAGCTCACCGAGGTGCTCGACGCCCGAGACCTGTTTCGCCGGCTGTTCGCGCTCGATCGGGGAGACGCGGTCGCCCTCGTCAACCGGCTGCTGCGCGACGCCTCGGCGCTGCCCCAGCTCGTGCGGCACGACGAATTCGACTGGCACCTGCACGCGACCGAGCCGACCGCGCCCCTGGCCGAGCGCATGCGCGTCGAGGTCGCCCTCGCGCTCGTCGACGTGCTGCGGACCGACGAGTTCGACCGTCTGCGAGAGTGCGGCGCCCCGGACTGCGAGGGCGTGCTCGCCGACCTCTCGCGCAACTCGTCGAAGCGGTTCTGCAGCGTCCGGTGCGGCAACCGGATGAACATGGTGGCGTTCCGCGCCCGCGCAGCTGACTGATCGGAATTCGATAGCGCCGGTTCAGGATCCGAGGCGGAGAATGAGGGCAGGAGCAGACACCTCATGCAGACCATCAGCTACAGCATCTCGATCGTTCTCTTCGCCGCGATCCTGGCCGAGACGATGGTGAGTGTGCGCGCGTCGAAAGCGGTGCGGGGGTCGCGCGAGCGCTACGTCGCCTTGACGCAGCGGCGCCTGCTGAGCTGGGCCGTCATCGTCGGGTTCGCGGTCTCGGGCATCGTCGGCGGCCTCGCGGGTGAGCCGTTCTCGTACCTCAGCCTCTTGATGGCCGCCTACCTGCTCTCGCAAGAACTCAAGAATCACGGCGATGATGACGACTGGTTCAAGGGCCGCAAGAAGAAGATTTGGGGCGGCGTCAAGAAGCGGCTGAAGGCTCTCGTGCGGCCGCCGCGGGTGTCGAGGCCGCCGGTGCGCGTGCCGTCGCCGGCTTTCGGGTAGTGCTTCGTGGGCGGGCCCGGCCGAAGTGACGCGGTTCGGCCAAAGCGACGCGGCGCGCCGAGTGCAGTGGGCCGAAACGCGTCACTTCGCTGAAAACCTCGCGAGGCTCATGGCACCACTTTGCCAGAGTTGTGAACACCGGCGCCGCTAGGGTCGCGTCATGCGCCTGCTGCCCCTCCTCTCGGTCCCGGCCTTCGCGGCGCTCTTCGTCTGGCGGGCGTCGTGGCGGGAGTTCCCATGGGGAGCGCCGTGGATCTACCTCGTGCTGAGCGTGCTGCTGTTCGTCGTCTACGGCGTCGATAAGCGGGCCGCGCGGCGCGGTTCCTGGCGAATTTCGGAGCGCAACCTGCTCATCGTCGGCGTGCTCGGCGGGTGGCCCGGTGCGGTGATCGCGCAGCAGGTGTTCCGGCACAAGACCCGCAAGTCGTCGTTCCAGTGGGCGTTCTGGGCGACCGTGACGGTGAACGCGGTCGTGGTGCTCGCGTTCGTCTGACCCGCCGCCGGCGTAACGCCGGCTGCTACTGCGGCACCGGCCCCGACAGCTCCTCGACCACAGCGACGGCGGCGGGCCAGTACGACGCATAGTGCTGCGGATCGGCGTTGACCTGCACCGTGTGCGCGAGCAGCGTCGGCTGCATGGTCTGCCAGCCCGGCACCTTCACGAGCTTGGTGAAGAAGCTCGTGGCTGCAGTGAACGGCGTCATCCGGTCGGTGTAGCTGCCCCACGCGCCATTGTCGCGCTGCTGGAACAGACCGCGGCTGTCGGGTCCGACCGCATCGCCGTGGTCGACGTTGACGAGGCTGGATTCGCCCATCGCCGTCATCACGCCGACCGCCTGCGTGTGCGTGCCGATGCCGAGGGCGCGCGCGGCGTTGATGATGTGCGCGGCGTTGATCAGCTGATCCTGGCAGTACCCGGCGATCGGACCCGCCGGCACGTGCACCGTCCCGATCTGCTTCGGCGCAGCGGCCGGGCACGAGACACTCGCCGCAGTGGGTGCCGCCGCCGACGACTCGAAACCCCCGAGCAGCGCCGACCGAGCCGCAATTACGATCGCGATCGCGAGGGCGATCACCAGGCCGCCACCGAGGGCGACTCCGAAACCGAGGATCCGCGACGACGCCCCCGGCACAGTCGCACGACCGGTTCGACGCCCGGAGCTGCCGCGCCGCCCGGACCCCGCGCCGCGGCGGGTCGCAGGTCGGCGTCGGGTGGGCACCATTCGAGGGTAGGCGATGCCCACGACGGTGCTTTCCGTCTCGAGGACGAATTGAGGGGATCTGCGGGAGGAGAGAGCACGATGGGTGCATGAGACACGTGAGACGCGCGCCCGTGAAGCCGATCGAGCCCGGGCCCGGCCAGGAGTCGGTCTGGGACTACCCGCGCCCGCCACGAGTGGAGCCCGTGAGCGAGAGGGTCGTGGTGCGCCTCGGCGGGGTGGCGGTGGCCGAGACGCGCGAAGCGTTCCGCGTGCTCGAGACGAGTCACCCACCCGTGTACTACCTGCCGCGGGCCGCTTTCGTGGCCGGGGCGTTGGATCCTGCGCCCGGTCGCTCGCTCTGCGAATTCAAAGGCCAGGCGTCGTACCTCAGCGTCACGGGCGGTGGCGTGACCGCGGAGCGCTCGGCCTGGACATACCGGGAGCCGTGGTCGGGGTACGAGATGCTCCGCGACCACATCGCGGTCTACCCGTCGGCAATGGAGTCATGCGAGGTCGGCGGCGAGGTGGTGCAGGCACAGGAGGGCGACTTCTACGGCGGCTGGATCACGTCGAAGATCGTTGGGCCGTTTAAGGGGGCGCCGGGCACGCTCGGTTGGTAGCTGGCTCCGATCAAGCGTCGCAAACGTGAGAGCGATCCTACCGAAGTCACACCAGCGGGTGTGCCTGTAGGGCAGGATCGCTCTCAAATTGGCGGCGACGCGTCGAGTTAGACGGCGTCGGGCGACGGTGCCTCGGGCTCGGCGGGCGGGGCGTTCCGCTTGCCGAGCTCGATGACGGCGGCCGACGCGGCGAACCCGGCGACGAGGGCGAACAGGGTGCCGCCTGCTCCCCACTTCTTCTTGCCGATAAGCCCGTCGAACGAGGCACGGCCGGGCCCGGCCGCGATCGCTCCGAGCGCGGCGACCAGCACGGCGTTGTACTCGTAGCCGCCGTCGGCGTTCCACGGTCCGTTGCTCAGGTGCACCTTGCGAACCGCGGTGACCATCGTGCCGATGAGTCCTGCCGCGGCGAGGGGAGTGCCGGCGCCGAGCACGACGGCCGCGCCGCCCGCGGTCTCGGTCGCTGCCGCGAGGAGAGCATTGCGCTTGGCGGGATGGATGCCGAGGCTGCCCATCATGCCGGTCACGCCCTCCAACCCGGGGCCGCCGAACGATCCGTTGAGCTTCTGGAGGCCGTGCCCCACGAAGAAGCCGCCGACGGTGATGCGAAGAAGAGTTGTGCCGAGAGTCATAAGGGTTGTTCTACTCCCTGGGAGGGGCGACCGTTTGCTCGCCCCGCCGGTTCAGGCCACCACGTCGCCGAAGTCGTAGGCGGGCGGGATCTCGAGTTGGTCGTAGGTGCACGAGCGCGCGTCCCGATCGGGCCGCCAGCGGTCGAACTGCACGGTGTGCCGAAAGCGGCGCCCCTCCATCTGGTCGTAGCGCACCTCCACCACGCGGGTGGGTGCGAGACGCACGAACGAGACGTCTTTGCCCGACGAGAAGCGGCTCCGCTCGGTCTCGCCCGTGACTGCCTCGCCGTCGTCGTCGCGTATGACGTCGGGCGCGAGCTCGTCAACCAACTCGGCCCGACGCTTGTCGGTGAATGCCGAGATGCCGCCGACGTTCTGCAGGGCGCCATCGGCGTCATAGAGGCCGACCAGGAGCGACCCCACGCCGGATCCTGAGGCGTGGACCCGATAGCCGAGCACGACGACGTCCGCCGTGCGGTGGTGCTTGATCTTGAGCATGCGGCGCTTGCCCGGTTCGTAGATCGAGCTCAGGGGTTTGGCGACGACGCCGTCGAGGCCCGCTCCCTCGAACTCGTCGAGCCAACGCCTCGCGACCCCGACGTCGTCGGTCGTGCGGCTGAGGTGGAGCGGTGCTCGGAACGACGCCGACAGGTCGACCAGGGCGGCTCGCCGCTCGGCGAACGGAACCCCGGTGAGATCGAGATCGCTGCACGCGAGCAGGTCGAACGCGATGAACGACGCGGGAGTCTCGCTCGACAGGGCCGCGATGCGCGAGGCGGCCGGGTGGATCCGGGCCGACAGGGCCTCCCAGTCGAGCCGCTCCGCGCCCGGTTCCCCGCGGCGCACGACGATCTCGCCATCGAGAACGCAGGATCCCGAGACCTGGCTCGCGATCTCGGCCACCAGCTCGGGGAAGTACCGCGTCAGCATCTTCGATCCGCGGCTTCCGATCTCGACCCTGCTCGGCCCGTTCTCCTGCTCCTCGACGTAGATCAGGCCGCGAAAGCCGTCCCACTTCGGCTCGTAGACGAGGCCGCCCTCCACCGAGTCGGGTTCGGGTACCGTCGGCACGGCCTTGGCGAGCATCGGCGTGACCGGGTTCTCCGCGCTGGGGATCATGCGTGCCAGTGTGCTCTCGTCCGTCGGCGGGTGTTCCTGCGCCGGGTGGGCGGGCGTTCCCCGTGAATGGGCGGGTGTCGTGTGGTGTCGGCGGGTGCTGCAGCACCCGCCCACACCTCACAACACCCGCCGACTTCGCCCGGCCCCGGGCGAGAGCAGTAGCGTGACGCATGGCATCCGACGCAGTGGTCCTCGAAGTACCCGGCCCCGACGGGACGCGCGAGGTGCGCATCTCGTCGCCCGGCCGCGTCCTCTACCCCGAGCCAGGCATCACCAAGCTCGATCTCGCGAAGTACCTCGTCGCGGTCGGCGAGCCGTTCGTTGAGCACAACGGTGGGCGGCCGATCTCGCTGCAACGATTCTCGGGCGGCATCGACGGGGAGCAGTTCTTCTCGAAGAACCCGCCGAAGGGTGCACCGTCGTACATCCGAGCGCCCGACGTCACCTACCCGAGCGGCCGCGTGCACCCGCAGCTCGTGATCGACGAACCCGCCGTCGCTGTCTGGGGCGCGCAGATGAACACGGTCGTGTTCCACCCGTGGGCCTCGCGCGCCGACGCCCCCGATTTCCCGGACCAGCTCCGCATCGACCTCGACCCGCAACCCGGCACCGACTTCGGCGATGCCATCCCGGTCGCCCTCGCGCTGCGTGACGTGCTGGCCGACGCCGGACTCACCGCGTTCATCAAGACGAGCGGCAACCGCGGTCTGCACGTGTTCGCTCCCATCGCGGCCGAGCACGAGTTCCTCGAGGTGAGGCACGCCGTGATCGCTGCCGCGCGCGAGCTCGAGCGGCGGATGCCCGAGCGGGTGACGACGAACTGGTGGAAGGAAGAACGAGGCAGACGAATCTTCGTCGACTTCAACCAGGCGAATCGCGACCGGACCATGGCCGGCGCCTACAGCCCGAGAGCCCTGGCCGGGGCCACCGTGTCGGCGCCACTCGGGTGGGACGAACTAGGATCCGCGGATCCTGCGCTCTTCACCGTGCTTAGCGTGCCCTCGCGGTTGGCATCGACCGGCGACCCGTGGCATGGAATGCACGAGGCGCCGGGTGCCTCGATCGCCCCGCTGCTCGAGTGGTGGGCCCGCGACGTCGAGGCCGGTCTCGGTGAGCTGCCGTTCCCGCCCGATTTTCCGAAGATGCCGGGCGAGCCCCCGCGGGTGCAACCGTCGCGCGCGAAGAAGGGGTGAGCTGCGGGCTAGGAGTCGAAGAGGAGCACGAACATCTCGTCGAGATACGCCGCCAGGTCGCGGCGGTCGCCGGGGGAGTTCCAGGCGAGGACGACTCGCGAGCCGTCGATGGACAGTGAGCCATCACCGCGAGCGAGAGACTCAGGATCCAGGGCGATCGCCTCGTACTCGAAGTTCACGACCTCGCCCTCGGCGAAGTGCCCCTTGGTCGCGGCGACCCGCTCGGCACGGCGCTGCTCCACCGACAACGACAGGCTCTGCGGTCGACCGGTCTCGGTCGCACGCGTGATGCGGCCGACGCGAAAGAGGCGTGCGTCGCTCGTCACCAGCAGGATGCCGAGGCGCCAGGCCCGGCCGACCGGCGCGATCTGGACGCTTGTCTTGAAGGGCCCGAAGCCGCGCGGCAACCGCACCTCGCCGAGGGCCTCGTCGCGAGCGCCCGAGGCGTCGAGCCGCTCGACAGTCGCTCGCAAGAGCCGCTCGAGATCAGCGGCAGCCTGCGCGGGGTCGATTGCGGGCTGGGTCGAGTCGGCGGAGTCGTCGGGTGCGTCGGTCATGCGCCGGGGCGAGCGGTCGGGTCGGGCGAGACGGCCGCCGAGATCGCAGTTCGGCTCGGGAGCACCCGACGAGAACTGCGATCTCGGCGCACGGCGTTCACGCTATCTAGCTCACGCCTGCCAGAACGCGCGGACGGACTCGGCGACGGATGCCCCCTGAGCTCGACCGGCGAGAGCCGACGGAACGCGCGACGCGTCGTCGAGCGAGTTGCCGCCGAACGCCTGGAGGCTCGCAGCGTCGGCCGACACCACGAGCACGGCGCTCGGGCTGTCGGCGTCGTCGCGGAGCCCGGCGACTGCCGCGTCGAGCTGCGGGCCCATGGGGCTCCGAGCGTCTTCGGCGCCGCACGACAGCACGAGCACTCGGTCGTAACCGGCCGCGACATCGGCGTTCGTCGCCGAGCGGGCGCCGCCGTCGATGTAGTGCACGCCGTCGATCTCGACGGTGGGGAAGACGAGGGGCACGGAGCAGCTCGCGGCGACGGCGCGCGCCAGCGGGATGCCGTCGGAGGAGTCGATGACCCGGAATTCGCCGTTTTCGGCATTTACGACGCAGACGCCGAGCGGGGCGGACGGCCAGCCGGCGGCCTCGGGGAACTGGGCGCCGACCTGCGCCAGGAGCGGCGACTCGACCCCCTGCGAGAAGGCGATCGACGCACGGCCGAGGCGGGCACGGGCGTCTTCCGGGCCGGTCGCGCCGGCGACGACCTCGGCGAGGCGCTGACCGAACGTGGCCATGTCGAGGGCGGGTGCGGGTGCGGCCGCGCTGTCGGGCGAGACTCCGGCGCCTTCCGGGGCGATGCCGGCGGCGGCAGCATCCGCGGCGCCGAACGGAGCGGCCGAGGTGGCCTGGGCGTCGTACACGGCGTCGACGTGGCCGAAGCGGAGAATGGCTCCCGCCACGGATCCTGCGCTCGTTCCGACGACCAGATCGGCGGCGCCCACATCGATGCCCTGGGACTGCAGTTCAGCGAGAACACCGAGATGCCAGGCGATGCCGGCAATGCCACCCCCTCCGAGGACGAGTGCGCGGCGAGGGGAGTCAGATGTCGTTCCTGTCATGATCCGAGCCTATTCGCGTCATCCTGGCTAGGCTTTCACTTTCCGGGGGGAACCGATCAGACGTCTCTCCGTGTCCCGAACCGAGAGAAGTCATCCCATGAATCTGTCAGCACGCCTCCGTACCGCTGCTCCTGCCGCTCTGCTCGCCGGGCTGCTCGTCGTCTCCGTCGCCGGGTGCTCGTCGTCCGGCGGCGGCTCGGGCTCGGACAAAGCGGCCGGCGAGAGTACGAGCACCCCGAAGTCGAGCGCGGTGTCCGGTTCGTCGACGCAGACGAAGACCGAGGCCTGCTCGCTGATCAAAGACTCCGTGCAGAAGGCGTCGTCCGAGATGACGGCGTCGACGACCAAGATCTCGACCGACCCGGAAGCAGCCATCGCGGCCATCCAGAAGTTGTCGACCGCTTTCCAGAAGACGGAATCGCAGGTGACCGAACCCGGCGCTGCGGACGTGGTCAAGCCGGCCGGCGAAGACCTCAAGGCGTTCGCAAAAGCCGCGCAGACGATCAAGAGCGACCCGCAGGGCACCCTGAAGAAGCTCCAGGACCTCTCGCCGACCATGCAGAAAGACTTCGCCGCCGTCGGCACCTACTGCTCCTAGGGTTTTCTCCGCCGGGTTGTTCTCCCGGATTCGTTTGGTAGAGGTAGTGCATGCCTCTCCACCGCGCCCTCGGATCGACCGCCCTCGCCGCTGCCGTGCTCGTCGTGGCCGCTGCCTGCTCGCCGATCGGGCCGGGGGCCGGGGTGTCGGATCCTGCTGGGTCTGGGTCTGGGTCTGGGTCTGGGTCTGGTTCTTCGGGCGGCTCGGCAACCGGCACGGCGACGGCCTCGGCTGCGGTGAAGGCGGCGACGTGCAAGGCGCTCAACTCGTCGCTCGACGACGTGACCTCGAAGCTGTCGTCGACCGCGAGCACGTTCGCCGCCGATCCGTCGTCGGCCGTCTCGGCCCTCGAATCGGCGACGACGACGGTGCAGGGTGTCGTCTCAGAAATCCAGGATCCGCGTGCCAAGACGCTCGTGCGCGACGTCTCCGACGACCTCGGCACGCTCACCACCGCCGTGCAGAATGCCACTGAGCACCCCCTCACGGGTGCGCCCCGCGTCCAGCGGGCCTTCGCGGCCGTGCAGAAAGACGTGGCGGCGATCACGACGTACTGCGGCTGACCTCGTCTCCACAGTCGCGTCGCTGGCGCTGTTCTCCACCGTCGTCACGCGCGGCGGCTCGGGCCGGTGGCGGTTCGGCCACGCTCGGGGGATGGACCCGCGCTTCGTCACCCCTGCCCAGTTCGCTGCCGGCGGGGAGCCCGGCCGGCGGCTTCGGCGCGAGGCTTCTCGGGGCACTTTCGTGCGGGTGCGACGCGGCGTCTACCTTGCTGAGGAGGACTGGAAGGCACTGACGAGGCGGCGACAGCACGTCGCGCTAATCAGGGCGGCACTACCCCACATCTCGCCGAACGTCATTGTGAGTCACGCGTCAGCGGGTGCTCTTTGGGGAATACCAGTCCTCGATAGTTGGCCGCAGAAGCTCCACGTTATCGATCCGAGACGATCCACCGGCAAGACGACGGCTGGCGTCGTTCGTCACGGCGTCAGCGATGACGTCGAAATCTCGCTTGTTGAGGGCATCGCATGCACTAATGCCGCTCGCACTGCTGTCGACATGGGGCTGCTCGGAGGCTTCCTGTCGGCGCTGTTGGCTTTCGACTTCGTGCTGGCAACCGGACTCGTGACGGCCGTCGAACTCGCTGCCGAGATACGCCGACGGCCTCGAACCCGGGGTAAGGCCGCCGTGTGTGCGGCGCTCGAAATCGCCTCGCCGGGTTCGAAGTCCGCGGGCGAATCCATCAGCAAAGGCCAGATGCATCTTCTCGGCTTCGAATCGCCCGAACTTCAGAAGGAGTTTGTCGGGGCCAATGGTCGAACGTACTTCTCGGATTTTTGGTGGGAATCGGTCGGTCAGATCGGTGAATTCGACGGTCAGCAGAAATACCTCGATGTCGAAATGCGGGGTGGGCGTTCGATGGAGCAGGTGCTGCTCGACGAGAAGCAACGCACCGACGCGCTCCTGGCATTGCCCGAGGTGAAGAACCTGGTGCGGTGGCGCTATTCGACTGCGCGCAGGCCAGCCGAGCTCGAGCGTCTGCTCCTTCGCGCTGGCGTGCCGCGGCGCCGGTTGTGACGGGATGCCAGTGGAGGGGGCTTCGACTTGCACCCCCATACATGCCGGCGACCCACCGTGCGGCGGGCGGTTTTGGCCACACGGGGGTGCGAGTCGGTGGATGTGGGACGCACGGGGGTGCAGGCGGGGCGCGGGGAGCGGAAGCAGGCGGGGTGGGAGCTAGCGGAGCGGAGCGGCAGCGAACTCGCGCTGCAGCTCTCGCTTCAGCACCTTGCCGCTCGCACCGATCGGCAGGGCCTCGACCACGTGCACCTCGCGCGGGAACTTGTACGCCGCGAGGTGCTCGCGCACGAACGCGATCACCGACTCGCAGTCGAGCGACACACCGGGGCGCGCGATCACCGCCGCGTGCACCTCCTGCCCGTGCACGTCGTCCGGCACGCCGAACACGGCCGCGTTGGCGACGAGGGGGTGCCGCATCAGGCAGTCCTCGACCTCGCTCGGGTAGACGTTGTAGCCGTTGCGCACGATCATGTCTTTCTTGCGATCGACGATCGTGACGATGCCGTCGGCTTCCTTCGTGCCCAGGTCGCCGGTGTGGAACCACCCGTCGACCATGGCGGCATCGGTCGCCTCCGGGTTGCCGAGGTAGCCCTTCATCAGGTTGTGGCCGCGGATCACGATCTCGCCGAGCTCGCCGTCGGGGAGAAAGACGACGTGGTCTTCGACGTCGGGCTGGACGATCTCGACATCGACGCCCCAGATGGCGCGTCCGATCGTGCCGGGGCGCGGATCCTTGAGGTCGTTGACGGTCGCGACCGGAGAGGTCTCGGTGAGCCCGTAGCCCTCCTGGATGACGGCGCCGAACGTCTCTTCGAAGCGTTCGAGCACCGCGACCGGGAGAGCGGAGCCGCCCGAGACGGCATAGCGGAGGGGCGGGCGCAGGTGGCTCGCGGCGGGGGAGGAGGCGGCGGCGAGAAGGCCGATGTACATCGTGGGCACGGCGGTGAAGATGGTCGTGCGGGTGTCGACCATCAGCTGGAGCGCCTCGGCCGGGTCGAACTTCGGCAGCAGCACGATGGAGGCCCCGCGCCGGAACACCGTGTTGAGCACGGTGGTCTGACCGAAGGCGTGGAAGAACGGGAGTCCGCCGAAGACGACGTCGGTCGCGGCCATGTCGGTGCAGTCGATCAGCTCGGTGCTGACCTGTTCGATCATCGCGAGGTGAGAGCCGACGGCGCCCTTCGGGTGACCGGTCGTTCCCGAGGTGTAGAGGATCGTCGCGGCCGCCAGAGGGTTGACCGACTCGTAGCGGTCGATGGGGGCGGCGGTGGCGGCCAGAACCTCCAGCCGATCGACGGGCACGGGCGTCGGCGCGTCGAGGGGAAGCAGCACCGACACGATGGGCACACCGGCGGCCGCCGCGGCGGGGAGTGCCTCGCCGAGCTGGGGCGCGGCGACGATAGCCAGGACGGCCCCCGAGTCGCGCAGCACGTATTCGATCTCCTCCTGCTTGAACAGCAGGTGGATCGGCACCACGATCGCCCCGAGTGAGAGCACCGCGTAGTAGGCGCGGCAGAAGTCGGGCACGTTCGGCAGGATCAACGCCACCCGGTCGCCCCGCCCCACACCTCGGGCGCGGAGGGCTCCGGCGTAGGCGCGGGTCTCGTTCCAGAGTTGCCCGTACGTTGTCGTCTGCCCGCGGAAGTGCACGGCGGGGCTCTCGGGATGCCGCGCGGCCGTCTCCGACAGGATCGCCGCGATCGACAGGGTGCCGAGGCCCGGACCGCCGAGGAGGTCGGCAGTCGAGGGGGAGGAGGTGGTGAACGTCATTGTTCGGTCCTTTCGAAGAACGAGGGAAGAGCTAGTGAGAGGCGGGAACGAGCTCGAACGCCGCCTCGAGAGCGGTGCGGATGCGCTCGGGAACAGGCACCGGGCGCCGATTCTCCGAGTCGACGAAGACGGTGACGAAGGTGCCGTCGGCGAGCAGCGAGTCGTCAGAGGAGCGCAGGATCCGCGGCGACCACGCCAGGCTCGTCGTTCCGATCCGCACCGATCGCAGCTCGACCACTAGCTCCTCCGGGAACCCCGCCGCCGCTCTGAACTGGCACGACGACGACACGCAGAACCCGATCACGTCGTCGTGCAGCGGGTCGAGGCCGGTTCGGCTCATGAACCAGGTGTTGATGGCGGTGTCCATCGCCTGGTAGTAGATCGTGTTGTTGAGGTGGCCGTACATGTCGTTGTCGGCCCACCGAGTCGCGATCTTCTGGCGATACGGGCCGGTCGCTGTGGGCGTGCTCGACGGGGTCGTGGTGGTCACGGTGTCATCCCTCCCGGAGGACGTAGGCGAAGGCGGCCCGGGCGCGGGAAGCGCTCGGCATCTCGCCGGTGATCAGGTCGGCGTAGGTGAACGACTCCGAGACCCGCACCAGCAGGTAGGCCAGGTCGTGCGTCTCGAGGTCGAACGCCATGCTCCCGGCAGCCACTTCGGCCTCGAGCATGGCCTCGACCGTGGCGAGGTAGCGGCGCTGCACCTGGCTGTCTTTCGTCGTCAGCACGCGAAGGGCCCGAGTCGGCTCCTTCTTCAAGAAGCCCTGGAAGTACGGGGCTGCGATCAGAGTCTCGACGAAGTCGCCGAGGATCGAGGTGAGCCGAGCCGCTCCGGTGAGATCACAGGCGCGTTCGAGCCGCACGAGGGTCGGCTCGGCAAGTGACCACAGCACCTCGCTCAGCAGGGTGTCGCGGTTGCCGAGCCAGCGGAAGAGCGACGTTCGGTCGACGCCGAGACGCGCTGCGAGATCGTTCATGTCGACCCGCTCGCCGGCGAGGAAGGTGCGGCGGGCGAAGACGAAGGCACGGATGGTGTCGGGGTGGTCGCCGCGGGCGAGCCGGGCCGCGAGCTCGGATGGCACCCGCTGCGCGGCGAGTGCCGCGAAGGCCACGGGTGCTTGGGTCGGCGTCGACATGACCCCGACTCTAGGTCTCCTGAGAAGCTCGTGCAACATTTTGCAAAACGATGCATGATGGTGTCACACCTGATCGATCGTCAAGCAATGGAGCTGAACCGTGACTGTGACCACGTCGAAGACGAACTACCTCTCGAGCGACTTCTACTTCGCGCAAGACGCGCTGACCGCCCGCGAGAACGACAACATCCACGACCTCCGGGCCTACCTCGAATCCGAGGTCGCCCCGATCGCCGACGACTACTGGGAGCGCGCCGAGTTTCCGCACCAGGTGATCAAACCCCTGGCCGAGCTGGGCGCCTACGGGCCCATCTGGGAGGAGTCGCGCCAGTTCGAGAACACCGCGAAGTACCGCGGCTGGGCCGCCCTCGAGTCGGGGCGCGTCGACGGCAGCGTATCGACGTTCATCGGCGTCACCTCCGGTCTAGCGATGGGCTCGATCGGCCTCGCCGGCAGCCCGGAGCAGCGCGCGGAGTGGCTGCCCAAGATGGCCACCGGCGAAGTGATCGGTGCATTCGGTCTGACTGAACCGCTCTCAGGATCCGACGCGGCCGGCGGCCTCCGCACCACTGCCACGCGTCACGGCGACAGCTGGACGCTGAACGGCCAGAAGCGCTGGATCGGCAACGCCACCTTTGCCGACGTCGTCGTCATCTGGGCCCGCGACACCGCCGACGGCCAGGTCAAGGGATTCCTCGTCACCACCGACACCCCCGGTTTCACCGCCACCAAGATCGAGCGCAAGCAGAGCCTCCGCATCGTGCAGAACGCCGACATCACGATGACCGACGTCGTCGTGCCCGAAGAGCGTCGCCTCCAGCTCGCCAATTCGTTCCGCGACACCGCCAAGGTGCTGCTGCTGACCCGGGCAGACGTGGCCTGGCAGGCGATCGGCAACTCGATCGGCGCCTACGAGTCAGCCGTCGCCTACGTCACCGAGCGCGAGCAGTTCGGCAAGAAGCTGTCGTCGTTCCAGCTCGTGCAAGACCTCCTGTCGCGCTGCCTCTCGAACATCTCGGCGTCGATCGCGCTGTGCATGCAGACCTCCGACCTCCTCGACCAGGGGCGCCAGACCGATGCCCACGCGTCGATGGCCAAGTCGTTCGCCACGTCGAAGATGCGCGAGACCGTGGGCTGGTGCCGCGAGGTGATGGGTGGCAATGGCATCGTGCTCGACTACGGCGTTGCCCGTCGGTTCGCCGACGCCGAGGCCATCTACTCGTTCGAGGGCACTCGTGAGATGAACTCCCTGATCGTCGGGCGCGCCATCACCGGCACGAGCGCCTTCGTCTCGTAGGGCGCCGATCATGACCGAAGCTGTCATCGTCGCCGTCTCCCGCACCCCGATCGGGCGTGCCATGAAGGGGTCCCTCCGCGATATCCGTCCGGACGACCTGGCCGCGTTTGCGGTGCGCGACGTCCTCTCGAAGGTGCCCGAGTTGGATCCTGAATCCATCGACGACCTGCTCATGGGCTGCGGCATGCCGGGCGGTGAGCAGGGCATGAACATCGCCCGCATCGTCGCGGTCGCCCTCGGCTACGACCGCCTGCCCGGCACCACCGTCAATCGCTACTGCTCGTCGAGCCTGCAGACCACCCGCATGGCGTTCCATGCCATCAAGGCGGGCGAAGGCGACGTGTTCATCTCGGCCGGAGTCGAGTCGGTGTCGAGCGCGGCCCGAGGGTCGAGCGACTACATTCCCGGCGAAGATCTTCGCAACCCGCTCTTTCCGACATTCCAGGATCCCGCGGGCGTCTGGGTCGATCCTCGCTCCCGGGGCGACCTCCCCGACCCCTACATCTCGATGGGCGAGACCGCGGAGAACGTCGCCGGCCTGCTCGGCATCTCGCGCCACGAGCAGGACGAGTTCGCGGCACTCTCGCAGAACCGAGCCGAACAGGCCATTCGCAACGGATTCTGGCAGCGCGAGATCACGCCCTTCACACTGCCCGACGGCACGGTCGTCTCGGTCGACGACGGCCCTCGCGCCGGCGTCACCGTCGAGACGCTGTCCGGCCTCAAGCCGGTCTTTCGCCAGGAGGGCACCGTGACGGCGGGCAATGCCTGCCCGCTCAACGACGGGGCCGCAGCGCTCGTCATCATGAGCGACAGCCGTGCGGCGCAGCTCGGCATCACACCGCTGGCGCGGATCGTGTCGACCGGCGTCACCGGACTCTCGCCCGAGATCATGGGCCTCGGACCGGTCGAGGCGTCGAAGCAGGCCCTTGCCCGCGCTGGCATGACCATCGACGACATCGACCTCGTCGAGATCAATGAGGCGTTCGCCGCCCAGGTGATCCCGTCGGCCCGCGAGCTCGGCGTCTCGCACGACAAGCTCAACGTGCACGGCGGGGCGATCGCCGTCGGGCACCCGTTCGGCATGACCGGCGCCCGCATCACCGGAACGCTGCTGAACGGGCTGCAGACACGCGACGCCACCTTCGGCCTCGAGACGATGTGCGTCGGCGGTGGCCAGGGGATGGCGATGGTGGTCGAGCGGCTCTCGTAGAGCACTGCTCGTCGACCCTCGCGGATACGAACACGAAAGGAACCACCATGACCGACCAACACAGCATCTCTGGACAACTCGGCTCTTCTGACCAGCACAGCTCTTCAGACCAGCGCATCGCGATCGTGACCGGGGGAGCGCGCGGCATCGGCGCCGCCGTCGGAGCCCGACTCGCACGCGACGGAATGGCCGTCGCCCTGATCGACCTGCGGCAGGAGGACGCCGATGCATCGGCCGCCGCCATCACTGCCGCGGGCGGGACGGCGATCGGCGTTGCGGCCGATGTCTCGGATGAGGCGTCGGTGAAAGCGGCCGTCGAGACGGTCGTCGAGAAGCTCGGCCCGCCGACCGTGCTGATCAACAACGCCGGGATCCTTCGCGACAACCTCCTCTTCAAGATGAGCGTCGACGACTGGGACGCCGTGCTCGGAGTGCACCTGCGCGGTGCCTTCCTGATGAGCCGCGAAGTGCAGAAGTACCAGGTCGAGGCGAAGTGGGGGCGCATCGTCAACCTGTCGTCGTCGTCGGCGCTGGGCAACCGCGGGCAGGCGAACTACTCGGCCGCGAAGGCCGGCATGCAGGGCTTCACGAAGACGCTGGCGATCGAGCTCGGGCCGTTCGGGGTCACCGCCAACGCGATCGCTCCCGGCTTCATCGAGACGGCGATGATCGAGGAGACGGCCAGGCGCATGAAGGTGTCGCTCGACACGTTCCTCGAAGAGGCGGCGAAGCAGATCGCCGTTCGCCGCGTCGGTCAGCCCGACGACATCGCGGCGGCGGCGGCCTACTTCTGCTCAGAAGAGGCGGGCTACGTCTCGGGCCAGGTGCTCTACGTGGCGGGTGGGCCGCTCGATTGAGCGGGGCGGATGAGGCGTCGGTGCCGGCCGTCTTCGAGAGTCCGGCCGACCTCGTCGGAGCGGAGGGCAGGATCCTCGGCCCTTCGTCGTGGGTGACCATCGAGCAGGGGCGGATTCAGGCGTTCGCTGATGCCACCGGCGACCAGCAGTGGATCCATACCGACCCGGCCCGCGCGGCCGGCGGTCCGTTCAGAGCGACGATCGCTCATGGCTTCTTGACGCTCTCGCTCACGGCCGCCTTCGCGGAGGAGTTGCTTCGCGTCGACGGCACAGCCCAGGTGATCAACTACGGGGCCGACAAGCTCAGGTTTCTGCAGCCGGTGCTGGTCGGCAGTCGCGTGCGCGCGGTCGGCGAGATAACGTCGGCCGCATCTGGCGCGACCGGCGTGCGGCTCGGTTACCGGCTCACCGTCGAGATCGAGGGCGTGGGGCGGCCTGCGCTCGTCGTCGACACGGTCACTTTGTTCGTGCCGGAGTCCGCCTGACCTGGCGGCGTTCTGCCCGACCGCCGCAAATTCGAGAGCGATCCCGGCGTCTCGTCACACCCGTTGCAGGCGGTTGCGGCCGGACGTTTCGGATCACTCGCAAATGTGCGAGGACTACCGGCGGGCGTGGCGCAGAACGGTGCGACGCCGACCCGGCCGAATGTCAGCGGCGGCGCCCGGATCCTGAACCGCCCGTTGCTGAACCGCCAGCAGCACCTCGACGCTGACGGATCTTGCGGATGACGGTCAAGACGACGGGCAGGTATTTGAGAAGGCGGATCATGGGGGCTCTTTCGCTAGACACGGGCGGGGTTCCGGATGGATCGCCCGTCTAGAACTGAACCAGTCGTGCCTGGGCAGTCGAGTCAGTCGGGGTTCAATTTGCGAGGTACGAACGAATTGCCGTGACTACGAGGTCGTGGTCGATCACGTCTTTGAGGCCCGATGCCGTGATGGTGCCCACGACCGATCCGTCGACGACGATCGGGAACGACCCGCCCGACACGGCGAACTCGTCGTCGATCTGGTGCGGGGTGCCCGAGGCGTCGGCCTCGAGCCGGGTCAGCAGCGACGGCTGCGCATCGCGGAGGGCGACGTTCGACTTGCGACGCAGCCAGCTCGTGGTGTCAGCCGAGACACCGCCGAGCGCCGCCTTGTAGACGATGTGCTCGCCGAGCACGACCTGCACGGCAAGCGCGAAACCCCGCTCGCGCACGATCTCGGCGGCGAGGGTGCCGAGTGAGTACGCCGCCTCCTGATCGAAGGATCCGACGGAATCGAAAGTGAGCTCGGCCAGCTGGGCGCGGACCTCGTCGGGCGTGAACTCCGGCAGGTCGGTCTCGGTGAGGGGGCACTCGGGCAGCGGGGCGTCGGTCATGCCCCCATCCTGTCAGCCCTCCCGTCGGCGTGGGAGGCGCGCACAGTAGGGTCGGCCTATGCAGGACGACGGCGGCTGGGTCGAGCTGGCTCCGGCGAGCGCGCCCCGAGACGCGGGCTGGCCGGTGCGCCGTCGCCGGATCCTCGTCGGTGCCGGTCTTCTCGCCCTTCTCCTCGTCGCCCTCGTCACGGTCGGCGGACTCGTCGCCGCCCGCCAGCTCGCGGAGGAGGAGGCCGCTGCCACCGCTGCGTCAACCACCAGCCTCCTGTCGACCGCGGTGATCGTTCCTGTGCTGTCCGACTCGCTCGTTCGGGGCACCGTCGGTCAGACCCAGTCCGCTCGGGAGGCGCTCGACGAGGTCGTCCGGGGGTGGATCCTCGGTACGGACGGCGTGGTCCGCGTGAAGCTGTCGACCGAGGCCGGGGTAATCGTCTACTCCGACGAGGCTGAACTGATCGGGCGCACGTCTCCGCTCGACCGGCACGACCGTGCGACTCTCCGTGCGGGAGGGCTGGACGCGCACGTCGTCGATTCCGACGCAGCAGGCGAGCGGTTCGACGACGCTCCGGGAACGCTTCTGGTGGCGTACCGGGGAGTCGAGACGCCCGGCGGGACGAAGCTGCTCGTCGAGGTCCTGTTCGATTACGACCGGCTCACCGAGCGTTCCGGTCAGGTCTGGCTGCGGTTCGCGGGTGTCACGATCGGAATGATCGCCGTGCTCGTCGTGCTGCTCGGGTCTCTTATCGGCTGGTTGCTTTCGCGGCTGGCACGGGAGGAGGCCGCCCGACGAGAGGAACTCCGCGCGGAGCTCCAGTTGGCTCTCGGTGATGCGGCCGACGACCGTCGACGGCTCGCCGAATCCCTCCGCGAAGGCGTCGTGCACGAGCTGACCGGTACGGCCCTCGCCCTCTCGGCCGCGTCGCGCGAACTCTCACAGACCGATCCGGTGCGATCCCGCCTGCTCGCCACGTCGGCTCGCCACGTCCGCGACGGGCTGGGCGGGCTCCGCACCCTCCTCATCGACCTGCATCCGGCGACGCTTTCTGTCGGAGCCCTGGCCCCGGCCCTCGACGATCTCGCTGCCCGGGCGCGCAACCGTGGGCTGACGGTGCGCATCGACGTGCCCGACCGCACCGGCCTCGACGCCGACGAGGAGCGGCTCGTCTTCCGCGTGGCCCGCGAGTGCTTCGCCAACACCGTGGCGCACGCGCACGCCGGCCACCTCACGCTGACGCTGCACGGGCGCCTCCTCGAGATCGTCGACGACGGGGTCGGTTTCGAGCTCGGCTCGGAGCTCGGTTCGGTGTTGGGTGGATCTGCCGTCGACGGTGCCGTGCGGCGCCAAACGGGTTTGCGGATCCTGGTCGACGACGCCCACACCTCCGGAGCCTCCCTCTCATTCCGCACCGCCCCAGCCCAGGGTGTGAGCGTGCGCCTTCGCTTGCCGTGACAGGCGTCTTCGTCTCCCCAGCGGTCTGTGCGTTGCGGATCCACCCCCATCTGTGACCCCGAGGATCCGGCGGCTCGCCCTCAAGGCCACTCTGTCGGATGCGCCGTCAGCCTCTGCCCTCCTCCCTGCCCTCCCGTCGGTTTCTCGTCAGCCGCGCTCTCGTCTCGGGTGCGGGTCGCAAGCGACTTCGAGCCCGAGACCTCCGGTCACCGCATCACGGAGTCAGGGCCGTCGGAGGAGAAGGTCCGGCGCTGATCGACAGGTGCCGCGACTACGCGCCGCTTCTCGCCGATGGGCACCTTTTCAGTCACCTGACAGCCGCTGAACTTTGGAGACTCCCTCTTCCGCTCGCGCCTCGGGGACAGATTCACGCTCTCCATGTCACCGCGACGGCAGCCGTGCGCGAGCCCCGTCGCCCCGGTGTCGTCGGGCACACCGGATCGGGGATCAGGTCAGTTCGTCATCTCGGTGTCAACGTCGTCGGGCCGGTTCGGGCTTGGATCCAGTGCGCCGAGCTGCTCGAGGTGGACGATCTGGTGATCATGGGTGATGCGCTGCTCTCTAAATGGTCGCCCTTTGCGGCTGCTCGGTTTCACCGCATCGAGGATCTCCGACGACTCCTCGATCGCTGCTCTGGACGCCGGGGGATTCGGAGGCTTCGCGAGGCAATCGAGCTCATGCGGCCCAAGTCGTGGTCGCCGAAGGAATCGGAGTTGAGGCTTCTGATTGTGAGGTCGGGCCTGAGGGAGCCCGACGCTCTCAACGAGAAGGTGTACGCGGCGGATGGTTCAGCGATCGGGCGACCGGATATGCAGTACAAAGACGCCCTGGTCTACATCGAGTACGAGGGTGACCATCATCGAACGAACAAGGAGACCTTCCGCCTCGACATAGTCAAGCGAGAGCGTCTCGCCGATGAGGGCTGGCGCGGCATCCGTGTCACCGAGCTCGACCTGTCCGAGCCCGCTAGTCTCCTCCACCGGTTATCTCGCTACATCCCACCCGCCTAATGCCCCTCTTCTGTCTCTCCGCGACGCGAAACTCCCCAAATGGTCCATGCGGAGAACCACCATGGGCCATTTGTGGAGTCTCGCCGCCGCGGGGGCGGGGGGGGGAGGGAGGAGGCGGGGAGGGAGACAGGAGGGGAGGCGGGCAGGAGGGCAGGCCCCAGCTACTCGGAGACGTCGATCAGGACCTTGCCGGTCACCGCATCCTGCACGGCCTGGTGCGCGGCGGCAGTGGAGGCCAGCGGGAACCGCACCAGGGGCAGGCCCGCCGCCTCGCCGACCGGCAGAACGCCGGCGATCAGCGCCTCTGTGACGTCTTCGACGGCGGCCCGCATCGCCTCCTCGCCGATCGTGTAGAGCAGCACGAACTGGTAGCGCGTGTTCTTCGTCATGTTGGGGCGCACGGCGAGCTCCGCCGTGTCGCCGCCGTCGTCGGCGTACATCGACACGACCGACCGTTGTCCGGTGACGGCAGCGTCGAGCTCGGCGTTCTTCACGATCGAGACCTCGACGATGATGTCGACACCGTCGGGTGCGATCGATTGGATGACGGCTGCGGCGTCCTCGGTCTTGTAGTTGACGATGTGGTGCGCCCCGGCCGCGCGGGCGAGTGCGGCTTTCTCGTCGGACGAGATGGTCGTGATCACGGTCGCTCCGGCCCAGCGGGCCAGCTGGATCGCGGCGTGACCGACGGCTCCGGCGCCGCCCTGGACGAGCACGACCTTGCCGTCGAGCGCTCCTGCGGACAGGCGCGACGGCCCGCCTTCGAGCACGGTGAGGGCGCGGTGGGCGGTCATGGCCGGCACACCCATCGTTGCGCCGACGTCGAAGCCCACTCCGACGGGCAGCTTGACGACGCGCGCCTCGGGCAGCACGGTGTATTCCTGCGCGGTGCCGGTGGGACGGTTGCGGGCCGAGAGGTAGGTCCACACCCGGTCGCCGACTGCCAGCAGTGTCACGCCGTCGCCGACCGCGTCGACCGTGCCGGCGCCGTCCTGGTTCGGCGTCACCTCGTCGAAGTCGAGCTCGCCCTGCGCCCTCGATTTCCAGTCGGTCGGGTTGACCGCTGAGACAGCGACGCGGATCCGCACTTCGCCCGGCCCGGGCTCGGGGATCGGGCGCTCAACGAGCTGCAGGACGTCGGGGGAACCGGTGTGCGTATAGACGATGGATCTCATACCCGTAGTCAACTCTCCCGAGCGAAAAGCCTTCCCGAAGGATCCAGCCGCCCGAGAATCGCCGAACTGATCTCTCCGAGCTGCGTCACCTGATCCGGCGTCAGCGCGTCGATCACCGATTCGCGGACGGTCGCCACGTGACCGGGGGCGGCCGCCTGCACAGCGCTCCAACCGGCGGCGGTGAGCGTCGCATTGGTCGCGCGGCGATCCTCGGCGCACGGGCTGCGCGCCACTAGCCCCTGCTCCTCCAGCCGGGAGACGACCCGCGACAGGCGGGGGAGCGTGGCGTTCGTGCGCGCGGCGAGTGCGGTCATGCGCAGGGTGCGGTCGGGCGCCTCCGAGAGCATCGCCAGGGTGAAGTAGTCGAAGTGCGTCAGACCGTCGTCGCGCTGCAGTTGCGAGTCGAGCACCCCGGGCAGTAGCTCGACGACGGCGGCGAAGCGCACCCACGACGCACGCTCGGAGTCGCTCAGCCAGCGGGGGGTGCCGTCAGTCGTCATGACCTCGATCGTAGCGAGTTGCTTGTGCCTACAACTAAGCGGGCGCCTCTACGCTTCTGGCATGGACGACCGCTTCCGCCTCGACGGCATCGACCTCGGCATCGACCGGGCCGCGTCGGTGGCCACGCTGGGCACCGACGGCGAGCTGTACCTCAGGATCCAGAGCGCGCACGTTCCCGAGACGGTGGCCGGGTGGGCGACGGTGCCGCCTCGGATCCTCGTCTCGGGGCTGCCTGTCCGCTTCGACGACGAGGGCTTCGGTGCGACCCTCGACCAGGCGCGCCACGACGACTTCGCCCTCGGCGACGGCGACGGCGAAGCGGTGCTCGTGCTCAGCTCGCGTTTCGACCTGTACGGTCGCGTGACGATCCACGCCGGTGATCGCGTGCGGCTCGTCGTCACGGCTGCGACGCCGTGGTCGCCCGAGCCATGGCGGATCGACGTATCGCTCGCATTCGGCGGCCGCCGGAGAGCGTCGATCTAGGGAGGCCTTCTAGGGGCAGGAACTCAGGATCCGCGACATCGCCGCTCGCTCCGACGAGGTGACCCACAAGCCGTACTTCGCCTTGACCTGGATCTGGCGGGTCACGTACACGCAGCGCGACCCGGTGTCGCTAGGCAGCCACTCCGCGGCATTCTTGTTGCCCTTCGAATTGTTCGAGTGGCCGTCGACCGCCTGGAGTTCGAGGGGGTCGTTGGCGAGGGCTTCGCGCTGAGCCTGAGTGAGGTTCTGCCCGCCCGTCCGCCAGGCGTCGCTCAGCGGCACGAGGTGGTCGATCTGCACCTCTTCGGACGACTGGGGCCCGCGCACGAAAGCCACCTTTTCGCCCGAGTAGAGCGACCGGAGGGTTCCCGACCGCACCTTGCAGTCGGCCGACCGGGTGATCGATGTCAGGTCGCGAGCCAGAATGTCGTTGCGGGTGTCGCAGCCGTTGTGGTCGACGTCTCGCCAGGCGTCGCCGAAGTCCCGCTCGCGGTCGTAACGGACGCCGGTCGCCCAGGGCCTGACGGTGAGCCCCGCGAGGCTCTTTCGTGCGGCGGCGGCCGGAATAGCGGCGGGCGTGGCGGCGGTATCGGTCGTACCCGCCGTTCCGCTGCTGCCAGTGTCGGACGTGCTGCTGCTGCCGGCGGGGTCGTACCCGAGAGGCTTCAGTGCGCCTGAGGTCGCGAGTGCTCCGATGACGAGCACGGCACCGAGCACGACGAGACCGAGGAGCGGGGTGTTCTTCTGGCGGCGGCGTCTGGGCGTGCGGGGCATCCGTCTATTCTCGCAAGCTCGACGCCGCTCGAAGTCACCCGGCGAGATGGCCCAGTCGGCCGCCTGCGGGTCGAGACGGCGTCGGTCGGGCCATCTCGCGACGCCCCTCCGCGCGGTTGCCGGCAAGGAGCGCGCTGCTTCGGAGGTGAACTACGCGACCCGGTGGTCGATGCTCAGCATCGGAACATGGTGCCGAACCCGAACGTGGAGCGAGAGCTGCCCACGTCGCGCGAGTGCGACCGCCGCGATGAGCGCGGCGAGCGCCGGCATACCTCCCGACACGAGCATGCCGACGTGCACGCCGAACGTCTGCACGATCCAGCCCATGAGCGGCCCGCCGATTGCCTGACCACCGAGCAGCACGAGCACGTAGAGCGACATGACCCGGCCCCGCACTCCGATGTTGCTCGACATCTGCACCAGTGAGTTGGACGCCGTCTGGAAGAGCAGAGCGGAGAGCCCGACGCCGACGAGCAGCACGGCGAAGGTCGCGATCGACGGCATCAGGCCGGTCGCCGCCTGCACGATGCCGGTGACCCCGACGCCGATCACGACGGTGCGCAGCCGGATGTTGGCCCGGCGGGTCGAGAGCAGCGCGCCGACGAGCGCACCGACCGCGACCATCGAGTTGAAGAGACCGTAGCCGCCGGCGCCGACGTGGAACACCTCCGACGCGTAGGTCGCCAGCAGAACGGGCATCGTGAGACCGAACACCGCGAACACGGCGACCAGAAAAACGGGCCAGATGATCGTCGGCTTGCCCGCCGCGTATCGGAGACCCGCTCGGAGCGCGCCCTTCTGGCGAGGTGCCGGCGCCGACCGGTGCATGTCGGCCGTGCGCAGCATCGAGAGCATCACGACCACGAGCACGCAGGCGACGCCGTTGATGACGAATGCCCACCCGGCGCCGACCGCGAGGAGGAGCACGCCAGCGATCGCGGGGCCGATCATGCCGCCGAGCTGGAACACCGAGGAGTTGACGCTGATTGCGTTGCGGAGGTTTCTCGGGCCGACGAGCTCGGTCACGATCACCTGGCGCGCCGGGTTGTCGATGACGGTGACGAGGCCGGTGGCGAACGCGATCGCCCACACCATCCAGGCCTCGACGCCGCCCGAGAGGGTGAGGGCCGCGAGGCCGAGCGACAGCACGGCGAAGGTCGATTGCGTGATCATCATCAGCATCCGCTTCGAGAAGCGGTCGACGAGCACCCCGCCCAGCAGACCGAACATCAGCATCGGCGCGAACTGCATGGCGACGGTGATGCCGACGGCGGTGGCGCTGCCGGTGAGTTCGAGCACCAGCCAGTCTTGGGCGACCCGCTGCATCCACCCGGCGGTCATGGCCACGAGGTTGCCGGCCGTCCAGATGCGGAAGTTCGGCACCGAGAGGGCGATGAAGGTGTGCCGCCACGGAGGACGCTCGGTGGCGATGGTGAGAGGTTCGGTCGGGGGGAAGGCGAGAGTAGACGGTTTTGTCGTCGTCGACGTGGACACCATTCGACGGTAGGGCCGATCGGGGCATTTTGATCCCGAATGCCTCTTATCAAGGTCATTGGATTCTGCAATAGTGGGGTGATGTACGACCCCACGCTGCTTCGCACGTTCCTCGTCGTCGCCGAGACGCACAGCTTCACTCAGGCTGCGGCGCGGCTCGGCATCAGCCAGCCGACAGTGAGCCAGCACGTCTCCCGGCTCGAGAAGGCGGCGGGTCGCCTCCTCGTCGCCCGCGACACCCGCGAGGTGGCGCTCACCGACAACGGCGACGCGATGGCCGGATTCGCCCGGACGATCCTCGCGGCGCACGCCTCCGCCGAAAGCTACTTCTCGGGTTCGGCCATGCGGGGTCGGCTGCGCTTCGGTGCGGCAGACGATCTGGCAATCACGCAGTTGCCACGGATCCTTCGGCACTTCCGCCAGCTCTATCCGCAGATCAACCTCGAGCTGACCGTGAACCAGTCGATGCCCCTCCGGCGCCGTCTCGCCTCGGGGCACCTCGATCTCATCTTCGTCAAGCAGAGCGCGGGGGAGTACGAAGACGGCACACGGGTGGCCGGCGACCCGATGGTGTGGATGGCGCAGGAGCGCCTGCAGCTCGACGCCGACCAGCCGGTGCCGCTGATCACGTATCAGGCGCCGAGCCTGTCGCGGCAGATGGCGATCGACGCCCTCGAGGCCGCGGGGCGCACCTGGCGGATCACCTGCAACACGCGTGACGTGAACGGCATCCTCGCAGCAGTCCGTGCCGGTATCGGGGTCGCAGTGTTTCCGTACTCGTTGATCCCCGCCGACCTCGTCAAGGTCTCAGTGCGCTTCTCGCTTCCGGGGCTCGGCGACGTCGACTACGTGCTCGTCGCCAATCCGTCGTCGCCCCGCGAGCCCGTCGATGCGCTGACGTCGGCGATCCTGAGTCGCGGGGTGTCGCGGGCGGAGTAGCGCCGTGTCGCGGTCCGTGCGCCTTGTCATCAGGGGCGTCCGTCGCCGTTGGTTTTGCGCCTCGTCGAAGCTGACCCGGCCGGCGAAGTGACGCGGTTCGGCCAATCTGACGCGGCGAGCCACGCCGCATTGGCCGAACCGCGTCGGGTCTCAAGACGCGCCGGTAGCAGAGTGGCACCCAACCCCACCCAGAACGCCACAGCCAAGGATCCGCACCTCACCAGCCCGGCGCTCGCGGTGGGCACCCGCCCCGGGCGCGGAGTTTCGAGAGAATCTCAGACTCCCCTAGACTCGAGGGCATCGTCGGGGGGCGCAGTGTGACGGATCGCATGGGTGACCTCGACTCGAGAGGACACCATGAGCGACACCCCCTACCCGCCGAAAACCGGCGCCGACGACACCGGAACGCCGGGCACCACCGCGCCCGCTCTCGGCCGACTGGACCGCGCCGTCCGCGATCTCCGACCGGTCGACTGGATCGCCGCAGCACTGACCGGAGTCGGCGCATTCGTCGTCGCCTACCTCGTCGCGGTCGTGTCGCTTCTGCTCACCACCGCTCTCGTCATCGCCAGCTCCGGCTCGTCGGGATCGACGGGGTCCGGCAGCGCCGGCGGATCGATCGGTGATACCGGAGGCGACGGCATTCCGGCGATCTCCGGTCTGATCACCGCCGTCACGGTGATTTTCGGCGCACCCGCACAGCTCGTTGCTCTGGCCGACTTCGGTCGTCTGTCCATCCACGGCAGTGTCACCGTCGTCTCGTCGGTCAGCGGGTCGATCCACATCGGTATCGTTCCGGTTCTGGTGCTGGTGGCTCAGCTCGTCGCGCTCGTGCTCGGCGTGCGCCTGTTCCGCAGCCGACGGCTCGACCTCCTCCAGAGCGCAGTCGTCTCGGCGGTCGCCGGAGCGAGCCTCGCCCTCGTCACACTCGTCGTCGGGCTCGCCCTGGCCATCCGCCTGCCGAAGGCGACGGGCTTCGACATCTCCGGCATCACCGCGGTGAATGCGCTGGCCGTCATTGCGGCGTTCGTCATCGGATCCTTCGTCGCGCTCCTCGCTCGCCCCGCCTGGCTCGCCCGAATGCACCCGGTCCTGTCGCAGCTGCTCGGAACGGTGCGCGTCGCAGCCCTGCACTTCGGCGTCCTCCTCGTCGTCGTCATGGTCGGCGTGATCATCTACGCGGCCGTCGCTCACCCCGACGGGGCTTCCGCCCTCCCGCTCGTGATCGGCAACGTCGCCGTGATAGCGATCGCGATCGGGTTCTTCGGAGGAGTCTCGGTCTCCGAATCGGCTGGGTCGCTCATGTCGACGCTGTCGGGAAGCTCGAGCGGCGCGGGTGCCGGAAGTGGCACGGCGACCGTCTTCTCCGGGGGATCCGTCACCGCCTGGCTGCTCGTCCTCCTGGTCGTTCTGACCGCCGTCGTCTCGGGCCTCGCACTCGCGGTACGACGCAACCGACGCGATCGCACGGTCGCCGACTGGGTCGCCACCGCCGTCGTCTACGCACTCCTCGGCCTGCTGCTCCAGGTGTTCGGCACGGCTGTCTTCTCCGTTCAGATCGCCGGGGTCGGGGGTGCAGGATCCGCGGGAGTCACACCGTGGACGATCGCCGTCCTGGCCGCCTGGGGCATTGCCATCGAGGTCGTCGCTCGGTACCTGGCGCCGCTCGTGCTCCCCGCTGCGTCACCCGGTCTTCTCCGCGTCACCCGGAGGTTCGTCGGGCGAGACCTGACGGCGTCCGGGCCCGGTGCGTCGGCTGGCACGGAGCAGATGGGCGTCGGCCAGATGAGCGACGGCCAGATGGGCGTCGGCGAGGCAGGCGCGGAGCCCGCGATCGCGGCCGAGCCGATGTCGCCGCGGAAGCGTCGGATCCTTGTTCGCTCGCTCATTGCCGGGGGAATCGTGCTCGTCCTCATCGTCGGGGGAGCGATCACCGCCGGGACTCTGCGTTCCACCGTCTACGGCCCGGGCCACGCCGCCGAGGCGTATCTCGCGGCACTGAGCTCGGGCGACGCCGACGCGGCCGGTCGTCTGTCAGGGGCCACCGGAACCGGCAAGGGCATGCTCACCACTAAGGTGCTCTCGTCGGCGAAGGATCGGATCCGCGACGTCGCCGTCGGAAACGCGACCGTCTCGGGTGACCTCGCGTCGGTGAAGGTCAGCTACCGGCAGGGCGGCGAATCGCACGACTCGACCCTGAAACTGACCCGGACCGGCACCTCGTGGCTGATTCACGACAAGTGGGCCGTGACGAGCTCGCTCGCCGCGCCGGTCTCGATCGCCACCGCCAGCGCACTCGGCGACGCCGACGTCACTGTCGACGGCGTCAAGGTCGGAACGACCAAGGAGGGCACGCTCACTCTCTCCGCCTTCCCCGGAACGTATTCGATCGCGGTCGCCGGCACGAAGTACTTCGAGGCCTCCTCGAAGAGCGTGACCGTCACGGCAGACGGGTATGCGGGCAGCCGCCTCGAGTTCGCCGCGGCACCCACCTCCGAGCTGGAATCCGACGCCAAGACGCTCGTGACCGATCTCATCGCGAAGTGCGCCAAAGCCACCACCGGTGAACTCGACGATGCCTGCCCGTTCTACGGCCCGGGAAGCGACGCCACCAAGGTCTCGTACAAGATCACCTCGAGGCCGACCCTCTCGGTCGATCTGACCTACGACGGCACCGTCGTCGTCACGGGTGACGGGGGCAAAGTCGACATGAAGTACACGAGAGACTTCTTCGGTTCGACCTACAAGGGCGGCTACGAGCAGTCGATGTACATCTACAAGTCGCTGACGATCCAGGGTGACAAGCTGGTGCTCACCGACCGCTGACGCTGTGGCGGGGGCCGGCCCTGAGACCGACACGACGAGGATCCGCAACTCACCAGACTCGGCCGGCACTCGAGACCCAGCCGGCTCACGAGATCCAGCCGGCACAGGAGACCCAGCCGGCACTGGCAGAGTTGCACCATGCCCCGTCAGAACCCCCGCCGCACCGCCCTCATCCTGAGCACCGCGCTCGCCGTCAGCGGCGCCCTGCACTTCGCCCGTCCGAAGACCTTCGACGGCATCGTGCCGGAGTCGCTTCCCGGCGAACCGCGCACCTGGACCCTCGTCTCCGGCGGGGCCGAGCTCGCCTGCGCCGCGGCCCTGGCGATCCCGCGCACCAGGTCGGTCGGGGGGATCCTCGCCGCAGCGCTCTTCGTCGCGGTGTTCCCGGCGAACGTCAAGATGGCGCGCGACGCTCTGCGCAGCCGTCGAGCCGCACCGCGCCGCAAGGTCATCGCTGTCGTTCGTCTGCCGTTGCAGGTGCCGCTCGTTCTCCTCGCTCTGCAGGCGCGACGCGGCTGACGCCCGACGACACACGCCCGACCGCACACGCTCGACGACACACGCCCGACGCTCCTCGGCTGAGGGGCGGTACGCCCGGATCCCGCGCGAGCCTCTCGCACCCCGATGCTGACGTCGCCATACTGGATGCGACCGCCACCGCAGCCGATCCACAGGAGTACCAGTGCCGCAGTTCGTCCATCTCCGCGCCTCCGGCGTAAGCCTTCTTCTCGACCTCACCGACGGGCAGCTGCCCGCTGTCGTGCACTGGGGTGCCGCGCTCGGCGACCTCTCGCTCGATGAGGCCCGTGCGCTCGCGCAGGGCGACGTCGAGCCGCTGGCCGGAAACGCCGTCGACGACCCGGTGCGCCTGTCGATGCTGCCCGAGCACCACATCGGCTGGGTCGGCAAGCCGGGCGTCGCCGGGCACCGCGAGGGCCGCGACTGGTCTTCGAAGTTCGAGGTAACCGACGTGCTCGTCGACGGAAGCAGCGTCGAGGGCGACTTCGTCGAGACCGGTGCCGGTCTCGTCACGGTGACCGCTCAGGATCCTGAAGCGGGGCTCCAGATCCACCTCGACGTCGAGATGCTGCTCTCCGGTCTCGTCCGGGCGCGCGCTGCCCTGCGCAACGAGGCGGCCGGCCCGTACACCGTCACCGAGTTGACGGTCGCTCTGCCTATTCCTCCCCGGGCGCGCGAGATCCTCGACTTCGCCGGTCGCTGGGGCAAGGAGCGCACGCCCCAGCGCAGCCAGCTCGTCGTGGGCATCCACGAGCGGGAGGGCCGCAAGGGCCGCACCGGTGCCGACGCGGCCACCGTGCTGAGCGTCGGCGAGCCCGGCTTCGGCTTCGCCCGCGGCGAGGTGTGGGGCGTGCACACGGCCTTCAGCGGCAACCACCGGCACTATGCCGAGCGGTTGTTCTCGGGCATGCAGGTGATCGGCGGCGGCGAGCTGCTGCTGCCGGGCGAGGTGCGTCTGGCCGAGGGCGAGACCTACACGGCTCCCTGGATCTACGCTGCCTACGGTGACGGGCTCGACGACCAGGCGCACCGGTTCCACCGCTACCTCCGATCGCGTGACGAGCACCCGACGAGGCCCCGCCCGATAACCCTCAACGTGTGGGAGGCCGTGTACTTCGACCACGACCTCGCGCGCCTCACCGATCTCGCCGACCGTGCCGCAGCCCTCGGCGTCGAGCGGTACGTGCTCGACGACGGGTGGTTCCGTGGTCGGCGTGACGACTTCCGCGGGCTCGGCGACTGGTACGTCGACGACGAGATCTGGCCGAACGGGTTGTCGCCGCTGATCGACCGCGTCACGGGCCTCGGCATGGAGTTCGGGCTCTGGTTCGAACCCGAGATGGTCAACGAAGACAGCGACCTCGCTCGGGCGCACCCCGAGTGGATCATGCAGACGGGAGGTCGCCTGCCCATCCGCAGCCGGCACCAGCAGGTGCTCAACCTCGGCATCCCCGAGGCGTACGAGTTCGTGCTCGAGCGGATGACCGCGATCCTCGGCGAGTACGACATCGCCTACATCAAGTGGGACCACAACCGCGACCTGATCGATGCCGGCACCTGGCCCACCGGAGTCGCGGGCGTGCACGAGCAGACGCTGGCCACCTATGCCCTGATGGACGAGCTGAAGGTGCGATTCCCCGGTCTCGAGATCGAGTCGTGCTCGTCCGGCGGTGCGAGGGTCGACCTGGGCGTGCTCGAGCGAACCGACCGCATCTGGGTCAGCGACTGCATCGACCCGCTCGACCGCCAGCAGATGAACCGCTGGACCATGCAGCTGCTGCCGCCCGAGATCCTCGGCTCGCACATCGCCTCCGGGGTCAACCACACCACCGGCCGCTACCACGAGCTCTCGTTCCGCGCCGGCACGGCGCTCTTCGGGCACCTCGGCATCGAGTGGGATCTCGCCAAGGCCACCGAGGCCGAGAATCACGACCTCGCGGCGTGGATCGCGCTCTACAAAGAGAAGCGCGCCCTGATGCACTCGGGTGACATGGTCCGGGCCGACGCGCTCGACCCGACGGTCAACGTCTACGGGGCTGTCGCCGCCGACCAATCCGCCGCGCTCTTCTTCCTCGCGACTCTGGGCCGCAGCGAGGTGTCGCCGCGGGGTCGATTCACGCTGCCCGGTCTCGACCCGGCTCGGCGTTACCGAGTGGCCCCGATAGTCGTCGGCGATCCCGACGACGGATTCGTCGCGCCCGCCTGGTGGAACGGCGGCTCCGGCACCGTGCTGTCGGGCCGGTCGCTCGGGGTCGTCGGCCTCCACCTTCCGGGGCAGTACCCCGAGCGTGTGACCGTTCTGAGCGTCACGGAGGAGTAGTCGCGCGGGCTTATGCTGTGACTTTGCGTTTTGCGGCCTTGCACGTCGCGCACGTTCAGTTTCAGAGCTCGAGGAGTGACTGTGTCGAATTCGACGACCACCCGGATCCTGCCCACCCTCGATCGGTTCTTCGAGATCACGAAGAGGGGCAGCACCTGGGCGACCGAGGTGCGTGGCGGTCTCGTCACGTTCGTGACGATGGCGTACATCGTCATCTTGAACCCGCTGATCCTCGGTGGGTTCTCGGCCGACCAGGCGGCGAAGGACATCGCCGGCAACTGGCTGCAGAACGCCCAGGTCGGTGCCGTCACGGCACTCACCGCCGGTGTGATGACGATCCTGTTCGGTCTCGTCGCGCGTCTTCCGTTCGGCCTGGCCGCGGGGCTCGGCATCAACTCCTTCCTGGCCGTCAGCGTCGTCAAAGACGTCACCTGGCCCGAGGCGATGGGCCTCGTCGTCATCGAGGGCCTCATCATCGTGATCCTCGCCGCGACCGGCCTGCGCACACTCATCTTCAAGGCGGTGCCGCAGGCCCTGAAGACCGCGATCAGCGTCGGCATCGGCCTCTTCATCGCTTTCATCGGGCTCGTCGACGCCGGCTTCGTGCGCACGTCGGGGGAGGCGTCGCCGCCGGTCCAGCTCGGAATCGCAGGATCCGTCGAGACGTTGCCCACCATCGTGTTCGTCATCGGACTCGTCGTGATCGGCGTCCTCGTCGCTCGCAAGGTCCGTGCCGCGATCCTCATCGGCATCGTCGTCACCACGGTCATCGCGATCATTCTCAATCTCATCTTCAAGGTGCCCGAGTCGCTCGGCACGAACCCCGCGGGGTGGAACCTCAACGCACCCGGGCTCCCGACCAGCATCGTGTCGCTGCCCGACCTCTCGCTCGTCGGTCAGTTCGACCTCTTCGGCGCTTTCTCGCGTATCGGCGGAGTCGCGGCGACGATGCTCGTCTTCACCCTGGTCTTCACGAACTTCTTCGACGCTATGGGCACGATGACCGGCCTCGCCCGCCAGGCCGGAGTCGCCGCCCCCGACGGCACGTTCCCGCGCCTTCGCCCCGCCCTGATCGTCGAGGGCATCGGCGCTGTGGCCGGTGGCGCGTCGAGCGGTTCGTCGAACACGGTGTTCGTCGAGTCGGCATCCGGCGTCGGCGAGGGCGCGCGGACGGGGCTCGCGTCGGTCGTGACCGGCCTGCTGTTCGTGCTCGCAATGTTCTTCACGCCGCTGACCCAGGTCGTTCCGCTGGAGGTGGCCGCGGCATCCCTCGTCGTCGTCGGTGCTCTCATGGTGTCGCAGATCAAAGACATCGTCTGGACCGACTTCAGCGTCGCACTCCCGGTCTTCCTCACCATCATCGTGATGCCGCTCACCTACTCGATCTCGAACGGAATCGGTGCCGGATTCATCTCGTGGGTGCTGCTCCGGTCGCTCTCCGGCAAGGGCAAAGAGATCAGCCCGCTGCTGTGGGTCGTCGCTCTAGGTTTCGGGATCTACTTCGCGCGCGGCCCGATTCAGGCCTGGATCGGGTAGCTCTCAGCCCTGCGCCGGGGGAGTCGGCGCTTTTTTGTCGGAGTGGGGGGGKGSBSCCCCCCCCCCCGACTCTCCACAACACCCGCCCACCCGCGGGGAACACCCGCCCACCCGCGGGGAACACCCGCCGACCCGCGGAGAGCACCCGCCGACCCGCCCTCGGGCGCCGTGCGTAGGCTGAACCACATGAGCGACAGCACGAACAGCACGAGCACCGACGAGGGCACCCCCGGCAGCTACGTCACCCCGGGCCAGGAGTACACCCGCGACACCAACTACATCGAGGATCGCATCACCCGCGACGCCGTCGACGGATGGCCGGTCGAGGCGGGCCGCTACCGTCTCGTAGCCGCCCGCGCCTGCCCCTGGGCGAACCGCTCGATCATCTCGCGGCGACTGCTCGGCCTCGAAGACGCCATCTCGCTCGGCCTGCCCGGGCCGACGCACGACGCCCGCTCCTGGACCTTCGACCTCGACGAGGGCGGTCGCGATCCGGTACTCGGCATCGAACGCCTCCAAGAGGCTTTTTTCAAGCGCACCCCCGACTACCCGCGCGGAATCACAGTGCCGGCCATCGTCGACGTGCCGAGCGGAAAGGTGGTCACCAACAACTTCCCGCAGATCACCCTCGACTTCGCCACCGAGTGGGTCGACTTTCACCGCGAGGGCGCTCCCGACCTCTACCCCGAGCACCTTCGCGACGAAATCGACGACGTCGCCGAGATCATCTTCCGCGACGTCAACAACGGCGTCTACCGTGCCGGATTCGCCGGATCCCAGGGCAGCTACGAGCGCGCCTACACCCGCCTGTTCGACCGCCTTGACTGGCTCGAAGAGCGCCTCACCGTCCAGCGCTACCTCGTCGGAGACACCATCACCGAGGCCGACATCCGCCTCTTCACGACCCTCGCCCGCTTCGACGCGGTCTATCACGGCCACTTCAAGTGCAACCGCAACAAGCTGATCGAGATGCCCGCGCTCTGGGCCTACGCGCGCGACCTCTTCCAGACCCCGGGTTTCGGCGACACGATCGACTTCGATCAGATCAAGAAGCACTACTACATCGTTCAGAGCGACATCAATCCGACGAAGATCGTGCCCCTCGGCCCGACCGAGAGCGGTTGGCTCGAGCCGCACGGGCGCGACGACCTCGGCGGCCGACCGTTCGGCACCGGAACCCCGCCCGAACCGCCCCGCCCGGGTGAAGAAGTGCCCGCGATCACGAAGGGCTGAGCGGCTCCCGTGACAGACCCTGTCGGCGACCACGAGGATCCTGCGATCCGTCATCGTCTCGACGCCATTCACGCCGACGCACTCGCTCTGGCCGGCCGCCTGACGCTCGATATCTCCGCCGTCAGCGAGGCGCGCGAGTCGTCGAATGTCGACGACGAGCACGACCCCGAGGGGTCGACGATCGCCTACGAACGCTCGCAATTGGAGGCGATCCGTCGGTCGGCCGAGCAGCGGGCTGACGAGGCTGCGGCTGCTCTCGCTCGACTCGACGCCGGAACGTATGGCTTCTGCATCTCGTGTGGCCTGCCGATGACGGCCGCGCGTCTGGGAGCCCGGCCGATGGCGGCGCTCTGTCTCGCCTGCGCCGCGTGACGTCGGTTCAGAACTCTGGCAGAACTGCTCTTTTCCCCTCGGGCTGAGCCGAATCCGCCCGGTTTTGCCAGTTCCCTGAACCGGCCCCCCGGGGCGCCGAACGCGACGTAGGCTGATTCCATCACGACGGGGCGCCCCGCGCGGCCCGAACAATCGACGACGATTGGTGCGGAATGGCTACAGGCCGCGGCGCAGCCGACTCCCCGGGATCGAACCCGTGGATCGCCCCTGTCCGAAGCGGACGCGGCGCAACTCCCAAGGCCCACGACTCCCGCGACGCTACCGACCCCCACGGGCGCCTCGTCGCCGAGTCGTGGGAGCGAGCCCGCCGCCGCCGCCTCGACCCGGAACGACTGCTCCCCTCCCTCGAGCTGCCCGAGTCCGACCTCGGCGACTACCGACGCGACCATCCCCTGGCTCTTCTCCTGCCGGTGGTGCGCACCCTGCTGCTCGCCGACATCGAGGGCTCGGGGCTGCTGGTGGCCCTTGGCGACGAACGGGGCCGCCTGCTGTGGGTGGAGGGGGATCACTCTGCGAAGCGCCAGGCAGAGGGCATGCGCTTCGTCGAAGGGGCGGGCTGGGCCGAGAGCCGAGTAGGAACCTCGGCTCCCGGCACGGCTCTGGTGCTCGACCACGGCATGCAGATCCGCGGGTCGGAGCACTTCAATGTCTTCGTGCAGCAATGGAGCTGGACAGCGGTGCCCATTCACGACCCGGTGACGCGTCGGATCCTCGGCTTTCTCGACATCACGGGTGACGACCGCGCCGTCGCCGATCACACGCTGCCTCTGCTGCAGGCGACCGCCGCCGCCATGGAGTCGGAGATGCTCGTGTCGCGCCTTCGCGCATCACGGCGCACTACTCCGGCTCACAGTCGCTCGGCCCGGTCCACGCCGAGCGCGTCGGCGACCCTGAGCACGCTCGGCCGCGACACCGCCATGATCTCGGACGGCCGACGCATCGTCTCGCTCACGGCCCGCCACAGCGAGATCATCACGATCCTGTCGGCCCACCCTCGCGGAATCGGTGCCAAGGAATTGGCAGCCCTCGTCTACGGTGACGCCTCGGCGGTCACGACTCTCCGGGCCGAGATGGTGCGGCTCCGACACGCGCTCGAGGTGCTCGACCCGAGGCTCGCTCCGCTCTCCCGCCCGTACCGGCTGCCGAATGCGCTCGACACCGACATCGCCCGTGTCGACGCCCTGCTCGACCGGGGTGCGCACCGGCAGGCGGTCGACGCGTATTCGGGCCAGGTGCTCCCAGGATCCGGGGCCCCCGGCGTCGAAGACATCCGCGACGGCCTGGCCACGCGCCTCCGTGAATCGCTCCTCACGGGAGCGTCGGTCGACGTGCTCCTCGCTTTCGCCGAGAGGTCGGGCGACGATTCCGATCGAGATATCCTGATGGCCGCTCTCGGACTGCTGCCGGCTCGATCGCCGCGCCGAGCCGGAATCGTCGCCCGGCTGGAGCGGCTCGACCGGCTGTGACCCGCAGCGATGCCTGCGGCGTGGAGCACGAGCACCAGCACCAGCCGCAACCGTCTGCAACCTTCGCCGTTGTAGAGTCCCGCCAGGCATCGAACCCACGGATGCCGCACGACAACGACGTCGAAAGGGATACGACAATGACCGTCACGACTCCTCCGAACACCTACGACGCTCCGGGTACCCCCGACGCGAAGGTACAGTTCAAGCCCCGCTACGACCATTTCATCGGCGGCGAGTACGTCGCCCCCGCGAGCGGGCAGTATTTCGAGAATCCCTCGCCGGTGAACGGCAAGGTCTTCACCGAGGTGGCGCGCGGCAACGCGGCCGACATCGATCGCGCCGTCGAGGCGGCCTGGCGTGCGTTCGACTCGTGGAAGAAGACGACGATCGCGCAGCGTGCCCTGATCCTCAACAAGATCGCCGACCGCATGGAGGCGAACCTCGAAATGCTCGCGGTCGCCGAGACCTGGGACAACGGCAAGCCGATTCGCGAGGCCCTGGCCGCCGACGTGCCGCTGGCTATCGACCACTTCCGCTACTTCGCGGGCGCGATTCGCGCGCAGGAGGGCTCGACCGGCGAGATCGACAACGACACGGTGGCGTATCACTTCCACGAGCCGCTCGGTGTGGTCGGCCAGATCATCCCCTGGAACTTCCCGCTGCTGATGGCCGTGTGGAAGCTCGCCCCGGCCCTCGCCGCCGGCAACTGCGTCGTGCTGAAGCCGGCTGAGCAGACGCCCGCGTCGATCCACGTCTTCATGGAGTTGATCGCCGACCTGCTCCCCGACGGCGTTCTCAACATCGTCAACGGCTTTGGCGTCGAGGCGGGGGCACCGCTCGCGTCGCACCCCAACATCCGCAAGATCGCGTTCACCGGCGAAACCACGACGGGCCGCCTCATCATGCAGATGGCCTCCGAGAACCTCATCCCGGTCACGCTCGAGCTCGGTGGCAAGAGCCCCAACGTCTTCTTCGCCGACGTCGCCGACGAGAAGGATGACTTCTACGCGAAGGCCCTCGAAGGCTTCACCTTCTTCAACCTCAACTCGGGTGAGGTCTGCACCTGTCCGTCACGGGCACTCGTGCAGCAGTCCATCTACGACGGGTTCGTCGCCGACGGTCTGGACCGCGTCAAGAAGGTGAAGCAGGGCAATCCGCTGTCGCTCGACACGATGATCGGCGCCCAGGCCTCGAACGACCAGCTCGAGAAGATCCTCAGCTACATGGACATCGGCAAGCAGGAGGGCGCGAAGCTGCTGCTGGGCGGCGATCGCGCTGATCTCGGCGGCGACCTCACCGAGGGGTACTACGTCAATCCGACCATCTTCGAGGGGAAGAACTCGATGCGAATCTTCCAGGAGGAGATCTTCGGGCCCGTGCTGTCATTGACGAGCTTCAACGACTACGACGATGCGATCAAGATCGCCAACGACACCCTGTACGGCCTCGGTGCCGGGGTCTGGTCGCGCAACGGCGCCCAGCTCTATCGCGCCGGTCGTGACATCCAGGCCGGCCGCGTCTGGTCGAACACCTATCACCAGTACCCGGCAGGAGCGGCATTCGGCGGCTACAAGCAGTCGGGCATTGGCCGGGAGAACCACAAGATGATGCTCGATCACTACCAGCAGACGAAGAACCTGCTGGTGTCGTACGCCGACGGGCCCATGGGGTTCTTTTGATCGACACCGAGCCCGAGGCGACGTCTGACCAGGCGCCGCCTCCCGAGCGGGCGCTGTCGCGGGTCGACGTCTCACCCGCGGCAGCCGCCTTCCTCGTCGAGTTGACGGCAAAGCACGGACCGCTCATGTTCCATCAGTCCGGCGGCTGCTGCGACGGATCCTCGCCCATGTGCTACCCGGTCGGGTTCTTTCGAGTGGGTGCCGTCGACGTCCATCTCGGAGATCTGCACGTGAAGGGGCTCGACCCGATCGAGGTCTTCATGTCACGCAGCCAGTTCGAGTACTGGAAGTACACCCACCTCACGATCGACGTCGTCGCAGGGCGCGGAGCCGGCTTCAGTGTCGAGAGTCCGGAGGGCAAACGGTTCCTGATCCGGTCGAGAATGCTCGATGACGCCGAACTGACCGAGTTCGGCCTGGCTTAGCCGGGCTCGACCGTCTCGTCGCCCTCTCGCGGCAGAAGCGCGTAGACGCCGTGGCCCACCCGGGTCACGGCGCCTTCGCGAGCCAGGATCGACAGCGTCGACAACACGCTCGACCGCCGATAGTCGGGCAGAGCCGCCACGATCTCCGTCGCCTTGACCGGGCCGGAGACGAGGATCCGGGGGATCCGGTCGGCAAGAGAGCCGTCTGCGGCCCTGTCGTCCGCTTCGAGCGAGGCCGCCGCGGGATCCTCGAGTGCGTAGTCACGCCTCGCCGTCTCCAGCCCCTCCGCCGTCACCCGCGTGGTGGCGCCTGCGGCCTTGGCATAGGGAGCCAGCGTCAGAGACTTACCGACGCGGTTGTACACGTTGGAGGCGCTCGTGCCCTCGTGCTCGGCGATGTCGGGGTACGACGAACCGCCGAGGAGCAGGACGGCCTCACCCTCGAGCCCGAGCCATTGGCCGAGACGGGCGATCTCCCACCCGGCGGTCGTGACCGCAGAGCCCCAGACCTCGATGTCAGAGCTGTACTCCGTCGTCAGCCGGGCGAGGTCGTCGAGAATCTCTGCGATGCGCTCGCGGGCGTCGGCCACGATGTCGGCCGTGAAGGCGGGCGGGGTGTGAAGTTTGATCGGTCGTGACATTTGTGAAAGACTATCGAAGTTGCCCGGCGATCCGGGCATCCTCATTCTTCTGCTCACGCAGATCTGTTTTTCTGGAGTACCCATGGCATTCGCAATCGTGCGCGCCGGTGGTCGTCAGGAGCGCGTCGAGGTCGGAACGATTCTGACCGTCGACCGTCTCAAGGCCGCCGAAGCCGACACCGTCTCGTTCGTCCCCGTCCTGCACGTCGACGGCGACACGATCCTGRCCGGCGACGACCTCGCCAAGGTCACCGTCGAGGGCGAGGTCTTGAACGACCTCCGCGGCCCSAAGATCGTCATCCAGAACTACCGCAACAARACCGGCTACAAGCGTCGCATGGGYTTCCGTGCCGACCTGACCCGCGTCAAGATCACCGCGATCACCACMAAGTAGAAGAAGGGGCTGACAACTCATGGCACATAAAAAGGGCGCATCATCCACCCGTAACGGCCGCGACTCGAACGCTCAGCGCCTCGGCGTGAAGCGCTTCGGCGGTCAGGTCGTCTCGGCCGGCGAGATCATCGTCCGCCAGCGCGGCACCCACTTCCACCCCGGCGTCAACGTCGGCCGTGGCGGCGACGACACCCTGTTCGCCCTCGCCGCGGGCAGCGTCGAGTTCGGTGCCAAGGGCGGCCGCAAGGTCATCAACATCGTCGGCGCCGACGCGTAGCACCTGATTTTCTCCGGATGGGCGAGCTTCGGCTCGCCCATCCGTGTTTAGAGCACCACCGCGTTCTTGCACCACCGCAATTCCAGCACCACCAACCCCAACGGACTGAGACAAACCCATGGCAACATTCGTCGACCACGTGTCGCTCCACCTCAAGGCGGGCAACGGCGGGGATGGCTGCGTCTCGGTCCGCCGCGAGAAGTTCAAGCCCCTCGCGGGCCCCGACGGCGGCAACGGCGGTCACGGCGGCGACATCGTGCTCGTCAGCGACACCGGCGTCACGACGCTCCTCGGCTTCCACCGCAACCCGCACCGCTCCAGCCCGAACGGCGGGCCCGGTATGGGCGACCACCGCTCCGGCAACAACGGCGAAGAGCTCGAGCTGCTCGTGCCCGTCGGCACCGTCGTCACCGACGTCGACGGCAACGAGCTCATCGACATGAACGTGTCGGGCCTCCGCTACGTCGTCGCCGAAGGGGGCATCGGCGGCCTCGGCAATGCCGCTCTCTCGTCGACCAAGCGCAAGGCGCCCGGCTTCGCTCTGCTCGGCACGCCCGGTTGGCAGGGTGACGTCATGCTCGAGCTCAAGGTCGTCGCCGACGTCGCGCTCGTGGGCTACCCCTCGGCAGGCAAGTCGAGCCTCGTCGCCGCCATCTCGGCCGCCAAGCCAAAGATCGCCGACTACCCGTTCACGACCCTGCACCCCAACCTCGGTGTCGTCGAGTCCGGAGCGACGCGCTTCACCGTCGCCGACGTCCCCGGTCTCATCGAGGGCGCGAGTGAGGGCAAGGGCCTCGGGCTCGAGTTCTTGCGCCACGTCGAACGTTGCTCGGCCCTCCTGCACGTGCTCGACTGCGCCACGCTCGAGCCCGGCCGCGACCCGCTCACCGACCTCGAGGTCATCAAGGCCGAGCTGGCGGCGTATCCCGTGCCCGCCGGCCAGCTGCCGTTGCTCGAGCGCGCGCAGATGATCGTGCTGAACAAGATCGACGTGCCCGAGGCGCGCGAGCTCGCCGACTTCGTACGCGCCGACCTCGAAGGCCAGGGCTACCGCGTCTTCGAGATCTCCGCCGTCTCGCGCGAGGGCCTCCGCGAGCTCTCGTTCGCCCTCGCCGAGGTGGTCGAGGCCGATCGTGCCGCGCGTGCAGCCGAAGAGCTCGAGCGCCCCCGTATCGTCATCCGCCCGCGGGCCGTCAACGAGTCGAAGTTCACCGTCACGGTGGAGGGCGGCACGTACGGCAACCTGTACCGGATCCGCGGCATCAAGCCGGAGCGCTGGGTCATGCAGACGCAGTTCAACAACGAAGAGGCCGTCGGCTACCTCGCCGACCGTCTCAACAAGCTCGGCATCGAAGACCAGCTGTTCAAGGCGGGCGCCGTCGCCGGATCCACCGTCGTCATCGGTGGTGTCGACGGCATCGTCTTCGACTGGGAGCCCACGCTCACCTCGACCGCCGAGCTCATGACCGCCGCTCGCGGAACCGACCCTCGCCTCCACCAGAGCTCCCGCCAGACCCGTAACGAGCGCCGCGAGGAGTACTTCGCCCGCATGGACGCCAAGGCCGAGGCACGCGCCGAGTTGATGCGTGAGCGCGCTGCCGGTCTCTGGACGGACGACGACGGATTCGAGGTCGACCCGGCCGTGCGCGACGCCGCCGAGCTCAGCGACGCCGACGCCCGCGATGAGGCCGAATTCGGCGACGAGGGCGACAGCACGCGCGAGAACGACAACGAGACCGAGAACGACAACGCGCCCGAGAACGACGCCGCGCCCGACAGCGACACCGCACGAGAGGCCGACGAGAAGGCGTGACCGAGATCGAGACCGGAGTGGGCACCGCAGAGCAGAAGGATCCTGCTTCCGCGGCAGCTCCAGTCACCGTGTCGCGTGGTCCGCTTCGCTCGCGTGCCGACGTCCCGACCGCTCGCCGCATCGTCGTCAAGGTGGGGTCGTCGTCGATCAGCGGGCCCAACGCCGATCAGATCGGCCCGCTCGTCGATGCTCTCGCCGACGCCTACGGCCGAGGATCCGAGGTCATCCTGGTCTCGTCGGGCGCCATCGCGACCGGCATGCCGTACCTCAATCTCGACGGCCGTCCCACCGACCTCGCGACCCAGCAGGCTGCCGCTGCGGTTGGGCAGAACGTGCTCATCTACCGGTACCAGGAGAGCCTTCGCCGCTACGGCATCGTGGCGGGCCAGGTGCTGTTGACCGCCGGCGACATCGATAACCCGACACACCGGTCGAATGCCCAGCGCGCCATGGAGCGTCTGCTGAAGCTGCGCATCCTGCCGATCGTCAACGAGAACGACACCGTCGCCACGCACGAGATCCGCTTCGGCGACAACGACCGCCTCGCAGCCCTCGTCTCGGAGCTGGTCGAGGCCGATCTCCTCGTGCTGCTCTCCGACGTCGATGCGCTCTACACGCGTCCGCCGCACGAGCCCGGCGCCCTCAAGATCACCGACGTCGATTTCGGCGACGACCTCGCCGGCGTGACCTTCGGCTCGGCCGGAGCGGCCGGCGTGGGTACCGGAGGGGCAGGCACCAAGGTCGCCGCCGCCCGCTTCGCGACGGAGGCCGGCACACCGGTTCTGGTGACGTCGACCACGCTCGTCGCCGAAGCGCTCTCGGGCGCCGATGTCGGCACGTGGTTCGGGGCGAGCGAGGGTGCACCGGCCGAGACAGCAGGCTGAGCGGGGCTCCGCGGATCCTGCCGTTGCCGACGCCTCTCGTCGATCCTGACCGGGGCTGAGGATCCGATGAGCCGGCACTACACTCGGCGCATGTCGATCTTCGAAGTCGCCACGACCGCCCCCGAGACGCTCCCGCTCGACGGGTTCGACCCCGCCCTCGTGGCGAAGCTCGAACTTGCCCGCTCGGCCTCACGGACGCTCGCCACGGCGACGGCCGACGTCAAGAACGCGGGGCTCACCGCCATCGCCCGAGCGGTGCGGTCGCAGAGCTCGCGAATCATCGCCGCCAACGAACTCGACCTGGCTCGCGGAAGCGACTCGGGATTGACGCAGGGGCTGCAAGACCGGCTCCGGCTCGACGAGGCCCGCCTCGAATCCCTCGCGGAGGCTACCGAGCTCATCGCGACGCTCGTCGACCCGGTGGGGGAGGCGCTTTGCGGCAAGATCCTGCCGAACGGCTTGCAGCTGACGCAGGTGCGAGTGCCCTTCGGAGTCGTCGGAGCGATCTACGAGGCTCGGCCGAACGTGACCATCGACATCGCGGCGCTTGCCCTGAAGAGCGGCAACGCGGCGGTCCTGCGTGGGGGGAGTGCTGCAGAGAGCACCAACCGCGTGCTCGTCGAGGTCATCCAAGAGGCCCTCGAGTCGGCGGGTCTGCCCCGCGATGCCGTCCAGACCATCGACGAATTCGGCCGCTCCGGTGCCACCGATCTGATGCGAGCTCGCGGCTACGTCGACGTACTCGTTCCGCGGGGGAGCGCCCAGCTGATCGACACGGTCGTGCAGGAGTCGAAGGTCCCCGTCATCGAGACGGGGGCGGGCGTGGTCCACGTGTTCCTCGATGAGTCGGCCGACGGCGACTGGGCCCGCGACATCGTGCATAACGCCAAAGTGCAGCGGCCGAGCGTCTGCAACGCTCTCGAGACGCTGCTCGTGCACGAGGCGGCCGCCGAACGCCTCCTGCCCAGCGTGCTGGCCGACCTTCGCGCGGCGGGCGTCACGATCCACGCCGACGAGCGAACACGTGCGCTCTTCGCCGACTCGGTGCCCGCGACCGCCGACGACTGGGCCACCGAGTACATGTCGCTCGACCTCTCGGTGAAGGTGGTCGACTCGATCGACGAGGCGATGGACCACATCGCCCGCTACTCGACCCATCACACCGAGTCGATCATCACCAACGACCTCCGCAACACGGAGCGCTTTCTGGCCGAGGTCGACAGCGCGGTCGTCATGGTCAACACCTCCCCGCGATTCACCGACGGGGGCGAGTTCGGATTCGGCGCAGAGGTGGGCATCTCGACGCAGAAGCTGCACGCTCGCGGGCCGATGGGGCTCCCGGAGCTCACCAGCAGCAAATGGATCGTTCGCGGGTCGGGGCAGGTGCGCGGCTAGCGCCTCGGTGACGGCTAGACTCAACCGGTAGTACTGCCTGAACGGAGACCTCGCACATGATCACCAGCATCCTGGCCGCAGAAGAGCAACTCGCACCGGTCTTCGCGCCCGCGCCCGTCATCGCACTGATCGCGGCCGCCGTGTTCACGATCCTCGGCTTCGTCGTCTTCAGCTACAAGAACGTCGCCAACCGCGGCTACACCGGCCCCGGTCATGACGACCAGCAGCCCGTGCACCACACCGTCGACACCGACAGCCTTCCGATCGACGAGTTCGGTCACCCCAAGGCCAACTGAGCAGCGGCCCGCAGGCCCTCCTCGTGACGACCGAAGCCTCTGCGTCGATCGAAGACTCCGTGTCGACCGAAGAGTCGGCGGCGGTTCGCCCGGCTGATCCGGTGTCCGCGCCTCTGCGCCGCATCGGCGTCATGGGTGGCACCTTCGATCCCATCCACAACGGCCACCTCGTGGCAGCCAGTGAGGTCGCCACCGAATTCGATCTCGATGAGGTCGTCTTCGTGCCCACCGGTCAGCCCTGGATGAAGAGCGGTCCGGGGCACCGAGTGGTGACGGAGGCCGAGCACCGCTACCTGATGACGGTGATCGCGACCGCGTCGAACCCGATGTTCACGGTCAGCCGCGTCGACATCGATCGTCAGGGCGCGACATTCACGATCGACACTCTTCGCGACATCCGCGCCGAGCACCCCGACGCCCAGCTCTTCTTCATCACGGGTGCCGACGCCGTGGCGCAGATCCTCGACTGGAAAGACGTGCAGGAGCTCTGGGAGCTCGCGCACTTCGTCGCCGTGTCTCGGCCAGGACACGACCTCAGCGTCAGCGGCCTCCCAGAGAGCGAAGTAAGCTTGCTGGAGGTTCCCGCACTGGCGATCTCATCGACCGACTGCCGCAGCCGAGTCGGTCGGGGCTCTCCCGTCTGGTACCTGGTACCCGACGGCGTCGTCCAGTACATCTCGAAGCACCACCTGTACGAAGACGCCTCTGTCGAACCGCAGAGCATCACCGCACCGAGTATGAGCACAGAATCGGTCGAAGCGACCGTGACGGAGACTGAATGAGTTCGACAGACGGCCAGCCGCCACTCACCAGGCGGCAGGTACGCGACCTCGAAAGGGCGAAAGAGGCGGGCGAGGCGATCACGGGGAGCATCTCGATCGTCTCCGGTTCCCCCGTTCCGTCAGCCATGCCCGTGTCATCCAAAGCACCCGTCTCGTCTCGAGCTCCCAGTTCGTCGGGTGCACCGGCGCCGTCGTCGACTCCGGCATCGGGCACCGATCGCCCGGCAGCTGCCGCTCCGGCACCCGGCTCGATCGCAGCCCCCGGCCAGGGGCCGACCCGTAGAGAGCTTCGCGCTCAGCGCGACGCACTCCAGCCGTCCGATGCAGCGCCCGTACCCCTTCGCGCACCCCGACCGACGACGGCCGAGGGAGCCAGCGAGCGAGGGCTTTCTGACGCCCTGAGCCACGTGGCCGACATCGAGAATGGCACGCCCAGGCCCATCATCCCGCCGCGTGAGGCGCAGCCCATGCCCGCGGCCCCGATCCCGGCCGACGACGTCGACGACGCCGACGACGAGGTCGAGTCAGCCGGAACACCGGCGCCGCGGTCCGTGCACCGCTCGCCGGCGGTAGAAGAGCCTCTCGTCGAGACGCCGTCGGTCGCGGACGCGGCCGACGAGGGCCCACGTCGACGTGGCACCGGTTCGACCCACAACACGGCCTCGCCCTCGGGTTCCGCACCCGCTCCGTCGTCGGTGCCCACGGTGTTCCCCCTGACGCTTTCGGGTTCCGAGAATGGCCCCGGTAAGGCCGCAACGCGTGCCGTCCCGGATCCTGCGTCCTCTCCGTCGTCGTCGCCGTCCGTTTCGGTCCCGTCGGCTCCGTCCGCTTCGTCGTCTTCTCCCGCGTCGGCGGCCCAGGCGGTTCCGCGCGTGACGCCGCCGATCGAGATCCCTCCCGTTCAGCCGCCCGCGGCCGAGACACCCGGCTCAGCCGGAAGCAAAGGGTCGAACGCGCCTCGCGTCCCGGCCTCGGTGCCCGAGTCGCCGACCCCCTACACGCCGCCGACCGGTCACTGGTCGACGCAGGCCGAACGCGACGACGACGCCCACGGTCCCGTCGGCGGCAGCTTCAGTTCGTCGACCGGGCAGCACAACGCGCTCATCCTCGGCGACGACCGCCTCCCCGATGTCACCGGCGCACTGAACGCCACCGGCGAAGTAATCATCACCGGATCGATCGACCTCCCGCGCAGTCTCGCGACGACCGGGTCGCACCACATCCAGCGCATCGACGGCGCCGACATCGATCGCATGCTCGAAGAGGGCGATCGCGAGCCCGAGGGCAACGATGCCACTCCCGTTCGTGCCAGCCGGGCCGTCAGTGCCAACACCTCGACCCGGCAGGTCGTGCTCGCCGGGGGCAAGCCGAAGACCAATCGCCTGCCAATCGTCGCCACGATCTGTGGCGCAGCCGTGGTTGTTGTTATCGTGGGTGGCGTCGTCGTCGGTTTCGTCACCGGCGTCCTGTAACTTTCTCCCCTCGCATCGAGCTTCACGTCGCGCGGTCGGCTCAGCCGGCCGTGACTCGACGTTTCACCCAAAGGAATCCGTGACAGCCACTCCCCGTGCCATCGAGCTCGTTCAGCTCGCCGCCCGTGCCGCCGACTCGAAGCAGGCCGACGATCTCGTCGCCCTCGACGTCTCCGAGCCCCTCGCCCTGACCGACGTGTTCCTCCTCGCCTCCGGGCGCAACGAGCGCAACGTGATCGCCATCGCCGGCGAGGTCGAAGACAAGATGCTCGAGGCGGGTGTCAAAGCCCTCCGCCGCGAGGGTCGCGCCGAGGGGCGATGGATCCTGCTCGACTTCGGCGACGTCGTTGTGCACGTGTTCCACGACGAAGACCGCCAGTTCTACTCGCTCGAGCGCCTGTGGAGCGACTGCCCCGCCATCGCGCTCGAACTGGAGACGACCTCGCAAGACGCGTAGCCGTCGGGCTCCGTTGCCTCGGCGCCAGGTTCGACTGACGCCGGGCACACGTCGCTTACCGTTTTATGCACCGCACACCGATTGAACGGTGTGCCGTGCGTAAAACGGTGGGCGAACCCTGGTCGTCGCACGTGGTCGTGACGGCTCGAAAAGTGTAGTAATCTTGCAGGGTTGCTCCGGCCGGCAAGGCCAAAAGCAACACAAAGTTTGGGTCTGTGGCGCAGCTGGTAGCGCACCTGCATGGCATGCAGGGGGTCAGGGGTTCGAGTCCCCTCAGATCCACCAAGCAATACGTTTCATCAAGTGATTACGCAACAGCAGCAACCGGTTCGACAAGCGACATGGCCTCTCCCGAGCGGAGGGGCCATTTTTCGTCACAGGGGGGCGCATGCACCGACGACTCCATCGAGCGGAACGTCTCGCCCTCGTCGTCATTCTCGGGGCCATCCTGACGATCACCTTCTGGCCCACCCGGGTCGACGCGCCCATCGATACCGGACTCGAAACGGCACTGGCGGGGTGGCACACTCGTGGCCTCCCCGGGTTCGTCGATTACGGCTTCGTCCAGACCTCGGCGAACGTGCTCCTGTTCGCGCCGTTCGGAGCCCTTGTCGCGTCCGTGCTGCTCGCGAGGCTGTGGTGGTCGGCGGGGGTGCTCGGCTTGGCGCTGTCTCTCGTGGTGGAGGGGAGTCAGGCCCTCTTTCTGCCCGATCGTGTGGCGTCTGCCGGTGATCTCGCCGCGAACACGGCCGGGGCCCTCATCGGGGCCGCTGTCGTCGCGGTGGTGCGGCGAGTTCGGTCCCGGCGCCGAGAGTGCCCGAACGGCCCTCCAGCCGACCTGTAGGCGAGCATCTGGCCACTCTGGGCCGGGAGAGAGCCACTGCGCACCAGCGCGAACGGGCGCAGGTGTCATGCCGCCCCAGATGTGTCAAGGGGACTCCTCGAAGAGGGCGCTCCCCAGCGTCACCGGGTACGACCGAGGGATGGAACGAATCCACTACGTCGACGGCTCGGTTGTGACCGGAACCGCCATTGCCCAATCGCTCCTCCGGTTCGGCGAGGCATTGGCTCGCAGGCAGTCGTCTGCGACCGTCCGGATTCCCACACGCCAGGCCGACGGGGCAGTCGGATCGGCGACCTTCCTGCTGGGGCCGGCTAGCCAGATGGTCACCGAATCCGAATCGAGCCCCTACGACGAGTTGATCGATGAGGCCCTCGTGGCCTCATTCGAGCGCGAGGCGAGTCTGATCGGGGTGCCGCGGGTGCAGATCGACGACCAACCCACGGCCGCCGCCGAGCTGAGCGTCAGCCTCGACGTCGACGAGAGCTGAGCCGACGCCGAGGCTGCTGCCTCAGTTGATGCAGGGGATCGAACTGTCGGCTGCGCTGGTGGTCTGGTCGCTGGATCCTTCGGTCTTCGATGTTCCCGACGAACCCGAACCGGAAGACGAGGATCCGGCCGACCCCGTTGAACCCGGCGTCGCGGTCGATTTCGCCGCTGCCCCGTCGGTGCCCAGCACGACCGTGACGTTCGCGACACCCGTGACGGCCTCGAGGGTCGCTCCGGGCACGTACTTCGCGACCAGCTTGGCCTCAGCCGCCATCGACGCCGGGTACTGGATCGTCGTGGCCTCCCGAGTCGACACCGACGAGACCGCCGTCGTCGAGAAGCCCGCGGTCGACAGGGCCGACGAACTCGACAACGCGGCGCCGTCGACACCGCTGCCGTTCAGCACGCTGACCGTGACCTCGCCGGGCTTCACGGCCGTGGCCGCAGAGGTGGTGCTGCTGGTCGACTCTTTCGTCTTGTCGAGCGACGCGATGAACGAGGGCATCTTGGCGGTATCGACCTGCACGATCGAGACGGCCGTGCCGCCGACGGTGATGGTCGGGGTTCCCGAGGTGGGAATGCTCGTCGATTCGAGATCGCCGCCCGCGAGCCCCTTGAGCTGCGTCGCGAGGGTCAGCCAGTTGAGGTCGGGGTCGGTCTGAATGGCCGAGCTCGCCGCGGTGAGCGCGGAGTTGAGCTTGCCGGGGTTGAGGATCGTGCCGGCGGAGAGGAAGTTCTTCGCCTCGCGGCTGAGGAAGTAGCGCTGCCGCGCCTGTCGATCGAAGTCGCCGTTGGGGAGTCCGTGGCGCTGGCGGACGAACGCCAGGGCCTGCTTGGCATCGAGGGTCGACACGCCCGCGGGGGCCTTGAAGGTCGAATAATTGTCGTCGACTGCGTCGTTGAGGCAGACCTTGATCGGCCCGAGCGATTTCGCGACGTCGTAGAAGCCGAGCATCGAGATGCGGACGAAGTGGTCGATGTGCAGTCCGCTGACGTTCTCGATCGTCTTCACCAGGAGTTGCGCACCCCCGGCGTCGCCGCCCTTCTGGCTGCCGTAGACGAAGGCGGCGTTGAGTTTCCCTTCGCCGTAGCCGGGGATGTCGACCCACGAGTCGCGGGGGAATGAGATGAGCGAGGCCTTCGCCCCGCCGTCCGGGATGTGGAGCACGAGCATCGTGTCGGTATTCGTGCCGCCGCCGTCAGCGGTGGTGCCCAGTTCGGCGAGCTCGGCCGCGGAAGCATTGGCGGGCCGGTGATCATCGCCGACGAGCAGGATGTTCTCGCCCGACGACGAGGCGACCGAGGTCGTCGAGGGGATCGCGTCGATGTGCGTCACGCCTCCGACAAAGTGGTTGTAGTTGTAGACCGCGTAGCCGACGGTCGCCACGAGCAGGGCGACGACGACCACGGCGACCCATCGGACGACGTGTCGCGGGCGGACGCGGAGTCGCGTGCGAGGTGAATCGGACATTCCGGAACCCAATCATCGGTTGCAGTGACGGAACCGAAGACTAACCGAGAGCATCGGGGCGTTCCGTGGAAAAGGGGTCTCTGACGCACAAAGTCAGCCCTGCGAAGGGGTTCGGGCGGTACCAGCGGGGGAGGAGCGGGGCGCCGTTCGCGTCACGGGCCATACTGGAGCGGATGACGTCGTCGAAGAGCCGGAGCACGAGCTCGAACGCGCTTGCCCTGCTCGTGGCCGGGTGCTTCTTCATGGAGAACCTCGACTCGACCATCGTCACCACGGCGGTGCCGAGCATCGCACGCGACCTGCACGTCGACGCGACCAGCGTCGGCGTGACCATCACCGCCTATGTGCTCACCGTCGCCGTGCTGATCCCGGTGACGGGCTGGCTCGCGGATCGCTTCGGAAGCCGAAGGATCCTGCTGACCGCGATCGCCCTTTTCACGCTCGCCTCCATCGCCTGTGCCGCCAGTACGTCTCTGCCGCTGCTCGTCGTCGCGCGGGTCGTTCAAGGTATCGGCGGGGCGATGATGGTGCCTGTCGGTCGCATGACCGTCTTACGCGTGACCGAGAAGAAAGACGTGATCCGCGCGGTGGCCTGGCTCACGTGGCCGGCCCTCGTGGCGCCGATCCTCGCCCCGTTCGTCGGAGGACTCCTGACCACGTACGCGTCGTGGCACTGGATCTTCGTCGTGAACGTGCCGCTCGGGATCCTCGGGTTCGTCGTCGCGCTGCGGGTGGTCCCCGGGCGTTCGGCGATCCCCGCGGGCGAGTTCGAGCCGACACCGCCCGATTGGCTCGGCCTCGCGCTGACGAGCGTCGGCATCGGTTGCCTGGTCTGGGGGACGACGCTCGTCGCCAGCACGCCGGTCGATGTGGCTCAGGCCCTGGTGTTCCTAGTCGCCGGCGCTATCGGGGTGACGCTTGCCCTGCGGCACCTGCGACGCACCCCGCAGCCGTTCGTCGACCTGCGTCTGCTGCGGATCCACACCTACGCTGTCGCGCTCGGGGGAGGATCCGCCTACCGGTTCGTCATCAGCGCGATTCCGTTCGTGCTGCCGCTGCTCTACCAGGGTGCGTTCGGCTGGACGCCGCTGCAGGCGGGGAGTGCGATCCTCTTCCTCTTCGCCGGGAACCTCGGCGTGAAGCCCGCCACCACCTGGATGATCCGCACGTTCGGGTTCCGGCGGCTGCTGCTCGTCGCGCATCTCATGGGGGTCGTCTGCCTGCTCGCCATGGCGGCCTTCCGCCCCGCGACACCGTTCGGCCTCATGATCGTGGTGCTCGTGCTTTCGGGGGCGGCCAGGTCGGTCGGCTTCACGGCGTACAACACGCTCACCTACGCCGACGTCGAGAAGCGGCAGATGACCGGGGCCACCGTGCTCGACTCGACGATCCAGCAGATCGCCATCGGCGCCGGAATCGCCCTGGGCGCCGTGGCGATCTCGGCCGGTCGGTTGATCGGCGCTCCGACGAACGCGTCGCCCGTGTTCGCCTACGACTTCGCGCTGGCAGTGATCGCCGTCGTGATGCTCGCCGCACTGATTCCGGCGTGGCGACTGCCGGTGTCGGCCGGTGCGTCGCTGATGGCGCGCTGACGGCGCGCACGCGCAAGCGGCTCAGACCTGCACGGGTGGCCTAGAAATCCGCCCTAGGGCAGGTGTCTGTGCCGGTTTTGCGGGTCTGAGCCGACTGTGCGGGGCTGCGCCGACTGTGCGGGGCTAAGCCGAATACGCGGGTCTGATGCGGTGCCGCCTACTGCGCGGCGGCGAGGCCCTCGGCGAGCGGCGTCGTGGGGCGGCCGATGAGCCGGGCGAGGTCGCCGCTCGTCTCGGCGAGCAGGCCGTCGCGGATGTTGCCGTCGAGCGCGACCACGAATCCGACCGTGCCCTCGTCGAGCCCGAACCCCGTGAGCTGCTCGGCGTGCTCCTCGGGGGTGAGCGCACGATACGAGACGGGCGATCCGATGATGCCGGCGATGGCCTCGGCGAGCTCGGAGAAGTTCCAGGCGTAGTCGCCCGAGAGTTCGAAGGTCTCGCCCGCGGTCGTGTCGTCGAGGAGTGCGACGGCGGCCGCCTCGGCATAGTCTTTGCGGCTCGCACTGGCGACCCGTCCCTCGCCGACGCTCGCCGTGACCTCGCCGGACTGGCGGGCCTTGCCCACCTCGCCGGTGTAGTTCTCGGTGTACCAGCCGTTGCGGAGGATCGTGAAGGGCACTCCCGAGGCACGCAGGTGCTCTTCGGTGGCCTTGTGCTCCGGAGCGAGAATGAGCGTGGTGTCGTCGGCGTGCGGGGCGCTCGTGTAGACGATTCGTGCCACGCCCGCGGCCTTCGCGGCGTCGATCACGGCAGTGTGCTGCGGAACGCGCTGCCCGACGGCGTCGCTCGACACCAGCACGACGACGTCGCCGGCACCGAGAGCGGCCGCGATCGTCTCGGGCTTCGAGTAGTCGAGCGTCGCGGTCGTGACGCCACGGTCGGCGAGGCTGGCGATCTTGGTCGTGTCGCGGGCCGTCGCGACGATGCTCGACGGCTCGGCGCCGCGCGCGAGGAGGGCGTCGACGATGAGGGCTCCGAGCTGGCCGGAGGCGGCGGTGACGATGTACGACATGAGTGGTTCCTTTCGAGAGGTGTGACTGCCTCAACCCTTTCTATCGCGCGATTCTTCCCCACGCGCAGTACGCACCTTTTGGTAAGTTAGTGGAATGGACGTCAGTTTCGCGGTGAACCGGGAGCGACCGGGCTTCGCCGGTGGCAAATACCCTGCCGATTGCTCGAGCCGCATCGTGCTCAATCACATCACCAGTCGCTGGGGCGTGCTCGTGCTGCTGGCGCTCGAGCGGGGCACCCTGCGCTGGGGTGAACTGCGGCGCGAGGTCGAGGGGATCAGCGAGAAGATGCTCGCGTCGACGCTGAAGACGTTCGAGGCCGACGGGATCCTGCACCGCGAAGCGCAGCCGACTGTGCCGCCACGGGTCGATTACACCCTCACGGAGCGCGGGCGCGAGGTCGCGATGCGACTCATGCCGCTGATGGACTGGATCGCCGACAACGCCGACGACATCGTCGGAGAGCGCTGACGACTCTCGCGGTCAGGAGATCGCGGCCGCCCGGGTCAGCACCATGATGTCCATTCGGCCGGTCTGGACGACCTCGCCGTGCTGATTCGCGAGCGTCACGGTGCGCTCGACGATGCCGGTCGTGCCGGACGACGTCAGGCGGGTCGACAGCACCTCGACCGTGCAGGTCACCGTGTCGCCGATGAACAGCGGGGCCACGAACCTCCACCCGTCGATGCCGAGCAGGGCGACGGCGGAACCGTCGAAGACGCCGGTGCGCGAGATGAGCCCGAGGCACAGCGAGGTGCCCAGCACGCCGTGCACGATCCGCTGACCGAACCGAGTCGACTTCGCGAACTCGGCATCGGTGTGCACCTGGTTGTTGTCGTTCGTCCAGCTGGCGAACGACATGACGTCGGCTTCGGTGATGGTGCGACCGGGGGTGACGAACGTCTGCCCGGCCGACAGGTCTTCGAGATAGTGCGGCACGCGGTCAGTCTACGAGCGGGCCCGCCCGGAGCGGACGAGGATCCGACCCACCGCCGCCACACCGACCCCGATCAGTGCCCCGCCGACCACGTCCGACAGCCAGTGCGCTCCGACGTGCAGACGCGAGTAGCCCACGGCCGCGGCGATCGGGACGACAGCGACAGCCAGAGCCGGACTCTCGATCGCGACGCCCGATGCGAAGGCGGCGGCGCTCGCCGTGTGGCCCGAAGGGAACGACGCCGACTGCGGGAACACCTTCAGCTGACGCGCGACGGGAACGTCGGCGGCGACCGGACGGTGCCCGCCGAAGATCGGCTTCGCGACGAGGTTCGCCACCGCGCTCGACCCGGCGAGCGACAGGAGCCCGCGCACCGCCGCTCGGCGGCCGGTCCGCCCGGTCAGGGCGAGCCCGGCAGCGACGGAATACCAGAGCAGCCCGTTGTTGGCGCTGGTCGACAGGCCGAGCAGGGCGCGATCCGCTCGGGCTCTCGGCGTGGAGCCGTTGATGCGGCGACCGACCTGCTGGTCGAAAGCGAGGATCGACCGGGGAAGGATGCTGGGGGTGTCAGAGGAGGAAGGCGGGCGAAGGGGCACCGCAACACCTAACCACGGTTCGTTGTTCACCCGCCGTCAACCGCTCCGACGTAGCGTCGCGCCATGGCAAAGGAACTTGACCAGATCGTCGACGTCGCGATCGTCGGCGCCGGAATCGTCGGCCTCGGGCACGCTCTCGCAGCTGTCGACCGCGGCCTCTCCGTGCTGGTCATCGACCGGACGAGTCGGCAGAACGGATCGACGATCCGCAACTTCGGCCACGCCTGCATCACCGTGCAGGCGGGGGCCGCGCAGGTGCACGCCGATCGGAGTCGCGAACTCTGGTTGCGGCTCCGCGACGAGGCCGGACTCTGGATGCGCGACACCGGCGGTTACGTCGTGGCCCGCGCGGAGGACGAGCTGGCCGCACTCCGCGAATTCGCCGCGCGGAGGCCGGGGAGTGCGCGGATCCTCGATGCCTCTTCGACGGCCGCCGCCACCGGTGCCGACCCCGCCGTCATCGTCGGAGGGGCACACCTCCTCGACGACCTCCAGGTCAACCCCCGCGAGGCCGCGGCCCAGATCACCGCCTACCTCGAGTCACGCGGGGTGCAGTTCCAGTTCTCGACCGCGGTGCGCACGATTCGCTCGGGGCGCCTGCACACCACCCGTGGCCGCGTCGGCGCCGACCAGATCATCGTCGCCGTGAACTACGACGTCGATCAGCTGTTTCCTGAGCTCGGAGCCGCGTACGAGGTCGAACGCTGCGGACTCGACATGATGCGCGTGCGGATCCCCGAGCTGCGCGCGCCGCTCTCGGGCCCCGTGCTCACCGGATGGTCGATGCTGCGCTACTCCGGCTTCGCGACATCGCCGTCGCTCGCCGCTGTCCGATCGCGTCTCTTCGCATCGGCACCGGCGCTCGCGGCCCGCGACGTCAACCAGATGTACACGCAGTTCGCCGACGGAACGGTCGTCGTCGGCGACACCCACTACCGCGACGACACCGTGACGCCGTTTCAGGAGGAGGCGGCGTTCGACGCGCTGCTCGACGAGACGGCCGGATTCTTCGGCGTCGCGCGGGCCGGCATCGAGGTCGTCGAGCGGTGGCAGGGCGTCTATGCGTCGGCGCCGGCGGAGTTCTTGGTCGACGAGCCTCTCGACGGGGTGCGCGTCGTGTCGGTCACCACCGGGATCGGCATGACGACGGGCCTCGGGCTCGCTGACCGGGTGATGTCGGAGATCTACGAGCCCGTCGGGGCGTAGCGCGGGGTGCGCCCAGTGCGCCGCAGGGTGCGCCCCGGGCGCCGAGATCGCACTTGGGGTCGGGTGGGGGCGATCTCGGCGCGACGTGGCCTGATCTACGGCTGGCGCGGGGCGCTGAGCGTAGATCGGGCCATCTCGCGCGGGCGGGTGCGGGCGGGGTGACGGGCGGCCGGTCGCGACGACGCCCCCGCACGCGAGCGTGCGAGGGCGTCGGGGTGGAGCTCAGTGGCTAGTGAGCCACCACGGGCTCGGGTGTGGTCGACGTCGGGGCGGATCCTTCGGATTTGTCGGCTTTGTCTGCCGCCGCTGCCGCAGCCTCGGCGCGAGCTCGCGTGTCGGCGCGAGTGCGGAACAGGCTCACGGCAAGAACTGCGCCGATCGCGAAGAAGCCGGCACCCCAGAAGTAGGCCGTCGAGTAGCTGTGCACCGCCGCTTCGGCCGCCGTCTGAGCCGTCGCCGGCAGGTGCGAGGCCACGTAGCTCGTCGCGGCGCTCGCGGCCAGCGTGTTGAGCAGCGCGGTACCGATCGAACCACCGACCTGCTGGCTCGTGTTGACCATGGCGGAGGCGACTCCGGCATGGCCGCGGTCGATGCCGAGCGTCGCCGTTTGAATCGACGCCGGCATGATCGAGCCCATACCGAACCCGAGCACCATCAGGGCCGGAAGAACGTCGCGGGCATAGGTGCTGTCGAGACCGAGGCGCGTCAGGTAGAGCATGCCGAGGGCGCCCAGCACCATGCCGAAGGGCACCATGATCTTCGGGCCGAACCGCGGCACGAAGATGTTGGTCGAGAGCTGCGCCGCGAGGATCAGCATGCCGATCATCGGGAGGAACGAGACGCCGGTCTGAATCGGCGTGTAGTTCAGAGACGTCTGCAGGTAGTAGGTGACGAAGAGGAAGATGCCGAACATGCCGGCACCCGCGATCATCACCGACAGGTAGGCGGCACCGCGGTTGCGGTCGAGGATCACGCTGAGGGGCAGGAGCGCGTGGGTCGCGCGACGCTGCCAGAGCACGAACGCGACGAGCAGGATCCCGGCACCCGCCAGGAAGCCCCAGGTCAGGGCCGACGACCAGCCCTCGGTCTCGGCGTTCGAGAAGCCGTAGACGAGGGAGAAGAGAGCGGCCGAGACGAGGATCGTGCCGGGCACGTCGAGCTTCGGGCGGGGGCCCTGGCGCGGAACGGTCGTGACGAAGAGCACGGCGCCGATGACGGCGATGATCGCGATGACGACGTTGATGTAGAGGTTCCAGCGCCAGTTGAAGTTCTCGGTGAGAACGCCACCGAGGAGAAGGCCGATCGCGCCCCCGGCACCGGCGATGGCGCCGAAGACACCGAACGCCCGAGCGCGCTCCTTCGGAATCGTGAAGGTCGTGGTGAGCACCGCCAGGGCCGTGGGGGCGAGGAGTGCGCCGAAGGCCCCCTGAAGCGCGCGGGCGAAGACGAGCATGCCGAAGCTGCCCGCGGCACCGCCCAGGGCGGAGGCCAGCGCGAAGCCGATGAGGCCGATGATGAACGTGCGCTTACGGCCGATGAGGTCGGAGAGGCGGCCGCCGAGCAGCAGCAGGCTGCCGAAGGCGAGTGAGTAGGAGGTGACGATCCATTGCCGATCGCCGTTGGAGAAGCCGAGGTCGGTCTGAGCGCTCGGGAGAGCGATGTTCACGACGGTCGAGTCGAGCACGACCATGAGTTGCGCCAAAGCGACGGTGGTGAGGGTCCACCATCGACGCGAAGCCACGGCGGGAGTACCGGTCGCAGCGGAAGAAATCGAAGACATGTCGAGGACTCTATACGGTTCTGACCAGTTTCGGAACTATAGAGTTTCGCAATCGAAAGTCGTACACTGGGGCGACCAAAGAAAGGGGTCTGCCGCGATGACGCACGTCGATCCCGCACCGGTCAAACTCGGCCGCAAGCGCGACCATTCCCGTGATCCCGAGATCCTCCAGGCCGCGATCGACGTCTTGGCCGAGACGGGCTACGACCGCATGACCATCGAGATGGTCGCGACGAGGGCGAAGGCCGGTAAGGCCACGCTGTACCGACGATGGTCGTCGAAGAGCGAGCTCGTCATCGACGCCATCGCGTGCATGAAGCGCGGCACGACCCCTGACGTCCTGCCCGACACCGGCACCCTCCGGGGTGATCTCGTGGCGATGATCAAGCCGCACTCCATCGAAGACAACGAGAAGAAGCTCAAGGTCATGGCGGGCATCGTCGCTCTGCTGGCCCACAGTCCCGAGATGTCGGCGGCGGTCAACAGCGCCATCGTCGAGCCGCGGGTCGAGATCAACCGACGTCTGCTGCAGCGCGCGGTCGACCGGGGCGAGATCTCGGGCGACTGCAACATCGACGAGCTGGCCCTTATCTCGCCCTCGATGGTCGCCTATCGCACGCTGATCTTGAAGCAGCCGGTCGATCGCGACTTCCTCGTCGGCCTGATCGACGGCGTCGTGCTGCCCGCCGTCGGGTTGCGCCTCCCCGAGAGCGAGCCGGAGGCCGTTGTTCGGGTCGCGCTCGCGACCAGCCAGACACAGCAGCACGACTAAGCGGGCTACTGAGGGCGCGCACCCGCGGTAGTGCAGGCTTAGGCGGCGGCGCCCGGCGTGGGCCGCCCACGATCGCGGCGTTTCCGAGCGCGGCGCACGACGACCGTCACACCGGTGATGACCACGAGCACGACGAGCAGGGCCACGAGCGCGAGTGCGACCAACGAGACATCCGACGCCTGGTTCATCAGCTCGAAGGGGTCGGCCAGGGGCTGCGTGCTGTATCGCGCAGGTTGGCCCGGCACCCCGAAAGCAGCGTCGACGCGCGCTCGGAGAACCAGTGCGAGGCTGACCGAGACAGCGGCGGCGAGAGCTACGAGCACGAGGGTGGCGGGCCAGATGAGGCGGCGGCGGGGCATGGTTCCGATGCTAGCGGGGGGAGACGACCCACCCGCTCTCTGTCCCGTCTGGAGCGCATTCGAGGGGGAGCGGACCGGTCTGCCCCCGTTCGAGCGCTCCCCGAAAGCGGGCTCGTGCGCCCTCGTTGCGGTGGCCTACCTTCATTTCAGGAGGTCACACCATGGACGACGCACAGCTCCACGACGAGGGAGTGTCACAGCTCGCGCTCGGCGCTCAGGGCGATTACGGCGACTACGGCCGCGTCTCGGTGAGTGACGACTGGCTCGAAGAGCGCATTCGTCTGTACGGCTCCGACTGACTCCCGGCGAGAGGCAAAGTCTCGCTCGGAGACGTCGTGCGGCGGGCCACCCCTACTGGCTCGTCGCACGGCCACATCCTCTCCAACCCGAACCGCTCAGGATCCGGCCACCCCGCTCGCCCCCCCCGAATTGGAAGGAAAAACCTCGTTCGGCAGGCACGATCATGGCGATCCGGGCGCAGTCGCGGCGGGTTTCTCCTTCAAATTCGGAAGCGCACGAAGCCCGATCGCCGATACGGCCGACCCGAGCACCAGCAGCACGGCGACGACGACGAGCACACGGTGGAATCCCGCGACGTCGAGCATGCCGCCGGTGATCACGCCGACGAATGCGATGGCCACCAGCCCGGCCACCCGCGAGATCGCGTTGTTGACGGCCGACGCGATGCCGGCCTCGGCGGGTCGGATCTCGCCGAGCACGGTCGAGGTGAGCGGCGTCACCGTGACGGTCATGCCAAGTCCGAACAGCACGACCCCGGGCAGGATCTGCCACCACACGTCGAGCGGTTCGCGCACGGTGAGCATCCAGAAAAATCCCGCTGCGCTGATCAGCGGCCCGAAGGTCATGAAGGGCCGGGGACCGATCCGGCCGGCCAGGGCCCCGATACGACTCGACAGGGCGAGTGAGATGAGCGTCGTCGGCAGGGTGACGAGCCCGGAGAGGGTCGCCGGCAGATGGCCGATCTCTTGGACGACGAGCGGGATCATGAGTGTTCCTAGGCTGACCGACGCGTAGATGCCGACGGTCGCGAGGTTGCCGACCGCGAACGCCCGCACGCGGAACAGGCGCAGCGGCATCATCGGATGCGCCGCGCGACGCTCCCAGAGCACGAAGACCACCAGGCAGGCGAGGCCGCCGACGAGCGCCGCGATCACGAGGGGCTCGTCGAACCCGATCCGCTGGCCCTCGATCAGAGCGAACACCGGCCCGGCCAGTCCCAGCACTCCGAGGATGGCTCCCGGCACGTCGATGTGGGCGTCGCCGTCGACGCCGCGATGGGCATCACGGGGAAGACGGGTGACGAGTACGAGAGTCACGGCCGCCGGAATCACCACGATGCCGAACACCCAGCGCCAGCCGAGCGTGTCGACCAGGCCGCCGCCGACGAGCGGGCCGATCAAGAAGGCCACCCCCGTCCAGGCCGTCCAGGTGCCGATCGCCTTGGCCATGGCCGCGCCGGTGAAGGTCGCCGTGATGAGCGCCAGACTCGAGGGCACCAGTAGCGCCCCGGCTATGCCCTGCAGGGCGCGCGCGGCGATGAGCAGTTCGGCGTTCGGTGCGAATGCCGCCAGCAGCGACGTCGCCCCGAAGCCGATCAGTCCCGCCGTCAGAATGCGCAGTCGGCCGAACGTGTCGGAGAGCGAGCCGGCAAGAAGCATCAAGGATCCGAGCGTCAAGAGATACGCATCGACCACCCACTGCTGCAGAGTGACGCCGCCGCCGAGCTCTCGCGCGAGGGCGGGCAGGGCGACGGTGACGATGGAGCCGTCGAGGAAGGCGACGAACGACGCCAGGATCGCGACGACCAGCACCGTGCGCGAGCGATCAACCGTCATGGGCTCACCCTACGACTCGAGATCGCCCGTGCCGCCTGCAAATTCGAAGGAGAAACGCGAGCCAGGCGACGAAGACATGCCGCTCCGGGGCCCCCGCACCGCAATTTCTCCTTCAAATTCGGCAGGGGGAGGAGGCGCGCTCATCGGGGAGGCGCCTCGAGAACGACGTCGCCCGGATCCTTGTCGGGCCGCCAGCCGCGCCAGCTCGGCTGCCGAAGCCGGCCGGTCGACGTCCACTCGGCGAATTCGACCTCACCGACCCGCGACGGAGTGATCCAGTGCGCGTCGCGGGCGTCCGCCGCGGGGACGCCCACGAGAGGCGAGGTCTTCCGGGCAGCCCGCTCGAACACCGGCAGGAGTTCGTCAAGGTCACGGTCGCGAAAACCCGTTCCGACCCGACCGACGTAGCGGAGCCCGTCATCGCCGGGAATGCCGAGCAGCAGCGATCCGACGCCGTTCGCGCGCCGCCCCGCACCCGGGCGCCAGCCAGCGACCACGACCTCCTGGGTGAGATGGTGCTTGAGCTTGATCCAGGCACGACTGCGACGACCGGCCGAGTAGGTGCCGTCGCGGCGTTTCGCGACGACTCCCTCGAGCCGCAGCTTCTTCGAGAACTCCATCGCCTCGTCGAGGTCGCCCTCGAAGGCCGGCGGCACGTCGATGGCGCGCGTCACCTCCACGAGTTCTTCGAGAGCCGACCGGCGGGTGTCGTAGTCATCGCTCTTCAGAGAGCGATCGCCCAAACGGAGCAGATCGAAGAGAAGGATCCGAACCGGCGCCGTCGACCGCACCCGTTCGATGTCACGGGCCCGCGTCAGCTTCATCCGCGTCTGAAGCAACCCGAAATCGGGCCGCCCCTTGTCGTCGACCGCGACGATCTCCCCGTCGAGAACGGCGTCGGTGACCGGTGCGCCGTCAGCGTCGCGCAACTGCTCGGCCAGGTCCGCGAACTCCGGATACGAGGGCGTCAGGTCGTGACCGTTCCGGCTCGTGAGCGTCACCCGTCCGTCGTCGACGGTGACGATCGCGCGGATGCCGTCCCACTTGAGCTCGTAGGCCCACTCGTCGGAGGTGCCGATGTCGCCCGGAGTGCCCACGGACGCGAGCATGGGTTCGATCGGGCCAGAGGTGGAGCGGGTGCGCGGCGCGGCTCGGCGAGGGGGTGAGCGCGGCGGGGCCGGATCCTTCGGTTCATCCATCATTCGGTGGATCAACCAATTGGCGTCGGCCTTGCCGCCGCCGTGGCCGGTGTGGATGAGGGCGACCTTCCGAGAGCCGCGCTGCTCGCCGTGGAGCACGACGATCACCTCCTTGCCGTCGCGCCACTTCTCGAGCTCGTAGGTGCCCGAATCCCAGATCGTGACCTCGCCCGCCCCGTACTCGCCCTTCGCGATGGTGCCCTCGAAGGTGCCGTATTCGAGCGGGTGGTCTTCGGTCTGCACGGCCAAGTGGTTCTGTTTCGGATCGGTCGGCTCGCCCTTCGGCAGCGCCCAACTGACGAGGACGCCGTCGTGCTCGAGCCGGAAGTCCCAGTGCAGTCGGGAGGCGTGGTGCTCCTGGATCACGAAGCTGGTGCCGTCGGTGCTCTCGGGCGCGCTCGCCGGGACCGGCTCGCTCGTCTTGGACGCGTCGCGCATGGAGCGGTATTTGGCCAGGCGATCCTGCCGATCCCCGGAATCCTGAGGCGCGACGGCGTGCTCGCTGTTGGTGAAATCGTCGGTCAGCTCGCCCGGGGGTACCGGTGTGCCCGACGACATCTCGGCGAGCGGGTCGCCCCGTCTCTTCAGTGCCTTGAGCACGTCGCCGTACTCAAGCTGCCGGAGGCTCTTCGAGGCGAGCTCGCGCCAGGTCCGCGGCATGGCGACCGTGGGGCGGTCTCGCCCGCGCAACGAGTAGGGTGCGACGGTCGTCTTGTTGCCGTTGTTCTGCGACCAGTCGAGCAGCACCTTGCCGCGGCGATCCTGCTTGCCCATCGTGCTCAGCACCAGGTCGGGATGATCGGCCTCCATCGCGCGCGCGAGCTCATGGGCGACATCGCTGACCTGCGCCGCGGTCTGCTTGCCGTCGAGAGTGGCGTAGAGGTGGATGCCCTTGCTGCCACTGGTGACGGGCATCAGGTCGAGGCCCATGCCGTCGACGATTTTCTTCAGCTCTTGGGCGACGACCACGCACTCGGCAAGGCCGACGCCCTCACCAGGATCCAGATCGATCACCAAGCGGTCGGGGTTGCGTTGCGCTCCCCTCGGCCCGAACTTCCACTGCGGCACATGGATCTCGAGCGCAGCGACCTGGCCGAGCCACGTGAGGGTCGCGATGTCGTCGACCATCGGATAGACGCTGGCGTGATCCTTGTGCTCGATGGCATGCCGCGGGACCCAGCTCGGAGCCGAGTCGGGCAGATTCTTCTCGAAGAACACGGGGCCCTCGACCCCGTCGACCCAGCGTTTGCGGGTGGCCGGGCGCCCTTCCGTGTGCGGCAGGAGAAACTCCGCCACCGCGGCGTAGTAGCCGATCACGTCGGCCTTGGTCGTACCGGTGGCGGGGTAGAGCACCTTGTCGAGGTTCGTGAGCTGGAGCGTGTGCCCGCCGACACTGACTCGATCGCTGCGGCCTTTGCCTGCCATGGTGCCCTCCGGCCTAGTAAGCCGGAGTCGCGCCGGCGATCGTGATGGTCGTGCCCGAGGTGTAGCTCGACTCGGGGCTGATGAGGTGCACGTACGCTGCGCCGAGCTCGGCGGGCTGCCCGGGTCGGCCGTACGGGGCCTGCGACCCGAACTGGCTCACGGTCTCGCCATCCGACGAGGCCGGCTGCAGCGGAGTCCAGACGGGGCCGGGAGCGACCGAGTTGACGCGGATCCCCTTCGGTGCGAGCTGCTGCGCGAGCGCTGCCGTGAAGACACCGATCGCCCCCTTCGAGACGGCGTAGTCGAGCTTGTTGGGGGAGGGCTGCGCGCCCTGGATCGACCCGGTGGTGACGATCGAGGATCCCGGCTCCAGATGCGGGATCGCCGCCTGGCTGAGCCAGAAGAGCGAGTAGACGTTCGTTTTGAACGTCGCCTCGAGGCTCTCGGTCCTCATGTCGAGGATGTCTTCGCTGACCTCCTGGTGGGCCGCGACCATGACGAGGGCGTCGAGCCCGCCGAGGGCCTCGACCGCGCGTCCGACGAGGTGGAAGCAGAACTGCTCGTCCGAGATGTCGCCCGGCATGAGGACGGCCTTGCGTCCCTCCGACTCGAGGAGGTCGCGTACTTCCTCGGCGTCCGACTGCTCGTCGGGAAGGTAGTTGAGCACCAGGTCGGCACCCTCGCGCGACATCGAGATCGCGGCGGCACGGCCGATGCCGGAGTCGGCGCCGGTGACGAGACCGCGGAACCCCTTCAAACGGCCGCTGCCGACATAGCTCGTCTCGCCGTGGTCGGGTTTGGGCTCCATGGCACTGGCGAGGCCAGGGATCGACTGCTCCTGTTTCGGGAACGGCGGCTTCGGGTAGAGGCTGATCGGGTCTTTTTTGTCGAGCTGGCTCATGAGCACCAGTCAACTCGCGTGGGGCCCGCCTGTCCCCTCAGCTGTCGTCTGGCCGCCCCGCCCCGCCCCGCGAAGTGACGCGGATCGGCCACACCGACGCGGCGCGCCACGTCGCTTTGGCCGATCCGCGTCACTTTCCGCGCCTGTTGGCTCGCCTCACGGCTCGACCCTTACCCCGGCGCCCTCGGCCGCGGCAAGCAGATCGTCAGCGTGGCGAGACGATAGGTCGAACGCGCGCCCGCTCCGAAGGTGTAATTCGATGCCGGGGCCCGACCTGAGAATGATCCCGGAGCGACCTGCGACGAGCCGATACCCCCAACCTCCCCAGTGGAGGGGACGGAGGTGTACGGGCAGAGCCAGCTCGACGTCGTCCCAGTCGATCGACTTCCAGCGGATCCTGAAGAGGGTCGAGTGCACGGTGAGCCGCTCGTCCGTCACGGTCACGGTGACCCAGGCGTTCGCCGCCAGGAGGGCAGCGCAGAGCGCGAGCAGCCCAGCCGTCACGAGGTAGCTCCGATCGCCACCGAATACAGCGATGGCTGCGCTGGCGATAAAGGCAGCACCTACTGCGAGGGAAGCGACTGCGAGAACGACGGACATCTCGCGAACTTCCGGCCTTGCTGTTTTCATGCTCTTGCCTTCCTCTCGTTACTTTCAAAAGTGGTACCCCCAAGGGAGAAGTAACTAGCCAGTCCGTACAAGATGCCGGCTGGCGACAAGAGTGTGAGGCCCGGTAGATCTTCGGATTCGAAGGTCAAAGCAGACCAAAACACAGCCACCGTTCCTGAAAGCGCCCCTGACACGAAGGCCACCTTTCGGATGAAATTGCGGTCGTCTGCTCCCTGAGCGAGAACGACCAGGAAAAGGACTGATGCGCCGAGTGCGATGGTGCCGAATTCGATCGCTAGCAGCCACACGGGTTCCCACGAATCTGGACGCCCGTTGCGCCAATGCACAGGAACGTCGCGACCGCCGCCTCGCAGAAGTGCGGCGCAGGTGCCGATGTACAGAACTGGCGCCATGGCGATTGCCACTACACAAATCTTGCGAGGCGCGCGAGCCCTCCTGGTCGTCATTCCGGGCACTCCGCAGCTCGGCTAATCGACACGTGTCTGATCGAACCCATGCGAGCTCGAGGCCGTCGCATGAACGCCCTGGTGTAGCTAGAAAGATCGGTTGGTGGGACCAGCAGGAGTATCAAAGCGCCGACCATGACCGCGCCAAACCCCCAGAGACCCATGCAGACCGCAATTGCTAGGTGCAAGCCCAGGCCTGCGAGCAACAGTGGCCGCCGCGCCGTACCTGGCAGGAGCAGGGAAACGCCAAGAAAGAACTCAACCACCAGGACGCCCCAGGTGGCCAAAGCAACAGCCGGGCCGAGAACGAAAAGAGCGTCAGTAAGGGGTCTCAGCCATCGGGCGGGGCCGAACAGTGGATCCCTCAACCAGTAGTAGATCGCTGTTCCGTCAATCCATTCGGGAACGGCGAGCTTGCTTAGACACGCGTTCAAGTAGATGAAAGCCACCTGAAGTCGAAGGGTGATGAGGGAGAGGCCGAGGACGACGTCTCGAAGGCGAGGTTCACGGTATGAGACGTCGCAGCACTTGGCTAGCCAATGCCACTTGCGACTGTCGGACATCGAGACCGGGATCAGTAGAAGGGCAAGCACGGATGCGATTTGGTCCCCACCTTCGACCGTCGTCAGCGCTGCCTGGTTGCTGAAGAGCACCCACCAAAGAGGAATAGCCGTGAAACGAGGGCGGTAGCCCGCCGCAGTAAGAGTGAGAAAAGCGACCGTAGCCCACCTCACTACCTCGAAAGATACAGGCGGGGCGATGCACCACAATGAGACGGTTGCGATGCCCGTGCACGCGTGGTCCAGGTTGGTGCCGGAAGGCTGGGCAAGAAAATTCATCGGCGTGAACGCGAGGCAGATGAAGCCTCCAAGGGCCACAAAACTTCGAGCGAACGCGATGCAGGCGGAGAAGCGATATGCGCGTGCGAAGTCATCGAGCCAAATTGCCCATCGATTTAGCATTGAACGGTCACCCGCGCTATCGACTGCTGACCGTGTGCCTGCCCGATGGCAGCGAAGGCCCAGGGTGCCGGTGAGGTCTGGGCCAACCAGAGTGGGCCGCAAATTGTGGGCTCCGGTGCTGTGTTGTCTGCGACACGTCGCGGGGTGGTGCGCTTGGCGGCGACACAATCCTTGAGGCTCGCAGCCGGACGGCAAGCCGACCAGTCGTCTGGCTTAATCCGTGACGCGATAGCGCCCAACTCGATTGCCTGACCTCGTGCTGATCTCGAAATTCCGAACATGGCGGCGGCGGATGAATTGGGCCAAACGGTCGCAGGGTCAAGCTCTCCGCTGGACTTCAACCGAAACGACGTCAGGCTGTCCTCGCGCGGGCTTTTAGTGAAAAATGCCCACTGTTCAGGAACGACTGTCTGGATCGGCCTCTGAATACCCTGCAACCAAGGGGTCGTTAGCGCGGTGTCAGGCTGATTCGCGAGCAGAACCAACGCGGTCATGCCGACCCACCCCGTAGCAAGTGATGCGATCCCGAGATGTCTGAGCTTCACCGAACTGGCTAAGCGGCGTAGGAGGTCGTGATTACAGACACCCATCGTTCGTAGGAAAGGCCTCCGCCTGCCGTCGATGAATCTCTCCCGTACATTTTTACCTTCGTGGAGACCGCAGCCGTAATCAGGACGGCCACCGTCCCTACGACAAGGGCAGAGACGGCGAACAGAACGAGTGCGATGGCGGCGTAGCGAGTCGATCCTGGAGCTGCTGCGTCTCGATCGAGACCTAGATCTTCAATCGCTACGTCGAGCTTTTCTGAAGCGAGTCGTAGAACGGAATCAACGCGAGTAGCGCTCCCACTCGTGATCTCTTTGGCAAACCTTGAGTAGAAATCGCCTTCATTCAGGCGATGCATGATCGACGCGGCAATCTTGCGGCTTTCCGTGGTCTGTTCAAGGTCGGGGGTATAAGCCTGCATCGCCAAGGGGAGCTCGCCCTGGCCGAAGATGATCTGCCGGAACAATTCTTGCCCGGACTCTGCGGGGTCGCTCTTGTGTGTAACTGATGTCGTAGCCACGGCCGACTGGGGCACCTGGGTACTTGCGCCCATCACGATTGGAGTGACGCACCCAACGGCGACAGCAACGGCAAGGGCGCGGGCGGCCCGGTGGCGAGTGATGCTAAGCGACATGACTGGACCCCTTTGATCAGCGGAAGTGATGTTCTTGTTTAGCATTAACATTCGAAAAAAGGCAACCCCGGCTCCTCCGTCGCACCCGGCGAGAACAGGGAGCACGACCGATCACGATCGCGAGCACCGGGGCACAATGGCCCGCATGCGAAGCATCTGGAAAGGCGCCATCACCTTCGGCCTCGTCAACGTGCCGGTGAAGGTCTATAGCGCGACCGAAGACCATGACATCTCGCTGCACCAGGTGCACGACAGAGACGGGGGCAGGATCCGATACCAGCGGCGCTGCGAGGTCTGCGGCAAGGTGGTCGACTACGAGCACATCGACAAGGCGTACGACGACGGCGACCAGACAGTGGTGCTGTCGAGCGACGACCTGAAGTCGCTGCCCGAAGAGAAGAGCCGCGAAATCGACGTGCTCGAGTTTGTGCCAAGCGATCAGCTCGATCCGATCATGTTCGATCGGTCGTACTTCCTCGAGCCGGATGGTTCTTCCGCCAAAGCGTACGTGCTGCTTCGGCGCACCCTCGAGGAGACCGACCGCACCGCGATCGTGCATTTCTCGCTCCGGCAGAAGACGCGGCTCGGCGCGCTTCGCGTGCGGGGCAAGACGCTCATGCTGCAGTCGTTGCTCTGGGACGACGAAGTGCGGGAGGCCGATTTCCCGGCGCTATCGAAAGCGATCCGCATCACCGACAAGGAACTCGACATGTCGGCGAGCCTCGTCGACAGCCTGAGCGACGACTTCGAGCCGGCCGACTTCAGCGACGACTACCAGCGCGAACTGCAGCAGCTGATCGACGCCAAGCTCAAGGAGGGGGAGTCGCTCGACACCGATGCGACCTTCGGCGAGACGGAGGACGACGAGAGTGACGACGCGAAGAAGGGCGGAGAGGTCATCGACCTGATGGACGCCCTGCGCGCGAGCGTCGAGAAGAACCGTGCCGCCAAGCAGGGCAAGCCGGCGAGCAAGAAGCCTGCGGCCAAGAAGCCTGCAGCCAAGAAGCCGGCCGCGAAGAAGACACTCGCCGCCAAGAAGCCCGCCGCCAAAAAGCCCGAGGCGAAAAAAGCCGGCTGACCGCGGAGCCTCGCGCGGCGTCGTACGGTGGAGGGATGACCACTTCTCTTCTGCACGTTCCGTCTGTCGTCGCCATCACCGGAGGCCACGTGGTCCCCGTGGCCTCCGCCCCGATCGACGGGGGCACGGTCCTCATCGAGGACGGACTCATCACAGCCGTCGGGCCGGCGGCTGACGTCACGGTGCCCGAGGGCGCCACCGTCATCGATGCGGGCGGCCGGTGGGTCGTTCCCGGCTTCGTCGAGGCGCACGGGCACGTCGGCATTCACGAGGAGGCCAACGGATCCGCCGGAAACGACACGAACGAACTCACCGATCCGAACACTGCGGGTGTCCGGGCCGTCGACGCCATCGACATCGACGACGAGGGCTTCCGGGACGCGTTGTCGGGTGGCATCACGAGCATCCTCGTCAAGCCCGGCAGCGGAAACGTCATCGGTGGTCTCAGTGTCGCGATCAAGACGTGGGGTGGACGAACCATCGACGAGCAGATCATCTCCGACTCGGTGAGCGTCAAGTCCGCCCTGGGGGAGAACCCCAAGCGCGTCTACGGCGGGAAGGACGCCATGCCGTCGACCCGACTCGGTGTTGCCTACGTCCTCCGTCAGGCGTTCGAGGACGCGCGGTTCTACGTGGCCCAGCGCCAGGCCGCCGCCGAGAAGGGCGAGCCCTTCCGGCGCGACCTCCGCCTCGAGACCCTGGGTCGTGTGCTCGACGGCGAACTCGCCTGGGATCAGCACACCCACCGCCACGACGACATCGCGACGGCCATCCGCCTCGCCGAGGAGTTCGGCTACCGACTCATCGTCAACCACGGGACGGAAGGCCACAAGCTCGCCGACGTGCTCGCCGAGAAGAACATCCCCGTGATCTATGGGCCGCTCTTCACCTCGAGGTCGAAGGTGGAGCTCCGGGATCGCGCGATTTCAAACCTCGCCGCCCTTCACCGGGCTGGCGTGACCGTGGCGATCACCACGGATGCACCCGTCGTGCCGATCAACTACCTCGTGCACCAGGCGTCATTGGCGGTGAAGGAGGGTCTGCCGAAGGAGGTCGCTCTAGCCGCACTGACGAGCAACCCGGCCGCGATTCTCGGGCTCGACTCGCGGATCGGGTCGCTCAAGCCGGGTCTGGACGGGGATGTCGTCATCTGGTCGGGTGACCCCCTCGACGTGCAGTCGCGCGCAGAGCGCGTGCTCATCTCGGGGGCGACGGTCTACGAGTGGGACGACGCCGCTCGTGTCGGCCGGACCGTCGAGCGTCTCACTCGCTTCGCTGGCTGACGACCGGTCGCGGGCTAAAGAGAACTGAAGCCTGCAGAGATCTGAAGCCTGCACAGACACGAAGCCTGCAGAAACACGAAGCGGACTAATCGCCCTGCCGCGGCAGGTCGGCTAGTCCGCAAGACGTCTCACGGCCGCAGCCGCCAGGCCGCTACTTCGTCGAGAGCTCGTGAATCGTGATCGCGGCGTTGACGAGCGCGAGGTGGCTGAGACCCTGCGGCAGATTTCCGAGGAAGCTGCCGTCCTCGGCGATCATCTCGGCCAGCATGCCGACGTCGTTGACCTGCTCGACGAGCTCGTCCATGAGCGCGGTCGCCTCGTCGAGACGCCCGACGCAGGCGAGCGCCGACACCACCCAGAAGGCGCAGGCCACGAAGGTGCCCTCTTCGTCGTCCATGCCGGAGTAACGGTAGAGCAACGGACCGACGCCGAGGTCACGGCGCAGGGTGTCGATCGTCGACGACATACGCTCGCCGCGGTCGAAGCCGGTGGGAGCGTGCAGCAGAACCGACGCATCGATTTTCGAGGATCCCGGGTACATCACGTAGGAGCCGAGCTCTTCCGACCAGCCGTGCTCGTCGACCCACTCCTCGATCATCTTCTTGTTCTTCACCCAGTGCGCGAGGTCGTCGGGCTCGGGGTGGAGCTGTCCGATGTCGGCGAGGTGGCAGGCCGCGTCGATCGCCTGCCAACAGCCCATCTTGCTCGAGGTGTAGTGCTGGAGCTCCTCGAGCTCCCACATGCCCGAGTCCTTCTTCTGCCACTGCTGGCAGGCGTCGTCGGCGAAAGCGCAGAGCAGTTTGTCGGTGCCGGCATCGATGATGTTGCCGCCTGAGGCGTACTGGCTCATGATCGCGAGGATGTCGGCGTAGACGCCGAGCTGCAGCTGACCGGAAGCCGGGTTGCCCGAGTAGACCGGGCCGATGCCGTGCCATCCCTCTGAGCCGGTCTCGGTGGGATCCTCGGGAAGGCTTCCGTCGAGCGAGAAGAAGATGTTGATGTCGGGGCCGTGTTCTTTGAGCGACTTCAGGATCCATGACACCGCGGCATGCGGCTCTTCTCGAAGCCCGAAATTGAGCAGCGCCTCGACGGTGTACGCCAGGTCGCGCACCCAGGCGAAGCGGTAGTCCCAGTTCTTGTTGCCGTTGAGGTTCTCAGGGAGCCCCGCGGTCGAGGCTGCGGCGATGGCGCCGGTGGGGCTGTAGATGAGGAGTTTGAGGGCGAGAGTCGAGCGGGTGACCGCCTCCGACCAGGCGCCGTCCCAGGAGAAGTTCTTCGACCACAGCGCCCAGTTGTCGATGGTGCGGTCGATACCCTGATCGACGACGTCGGCGTTCGGGATGTGGATCGGTTCGTCTTTCGTGCCGCACAGGCAGAGGATCGTGCGCGAGCCGGGCGTCGTCGTGAACGCACCGCGGAACTCCAGGGGTCCGTCGGAGACGCCGTCGCCCTCGTCGGTCGGGTCGGTCCGGCCGTGCTCGGAGCCGATCAGGATCAGGTTGATGTCGCCGGCCCGAAGCAGGGGGCCGTGGACGGTGTCGATGCGCTCGATGGGGTTCGTGCCGAAGGTGTTGCCCGGAATGACCGCCCAGGCGAGATCGACCGATCCCTCGACGCCCTCGATACGGCGCACCAGCTCCGACCAGGGCAGGCGCCCGGCGACACCGGTGACGAGCGCGTCGGTGATCTCGACGACTCCGGTCGGCGTACGGAACCGGGTGGTCAGCACGTTGCTGCCGGGGATGTACGAGCGGTCGACCTCGAAATCGTCGGTGACCGGGCGCAACTCGAAGCGACCGCCCTTGCCCGAATCGACGATGCCGGCGATCACCGGGTCGGTGTCCATTTCGGGCATGGGAAGCCAGTCGATTTGACCGTCGTCGGCGATCAGGGCGACGGTGCGTCCGTCGCCGATGACCCCGTAGGAGCGGAGCGGCACGTAGCCGTCTTCACGAATCGACGGCGTTCGCCAGTTGCGGACGGTGGTGGGCTCGAGCGTGTCAGTCACCCCTCTAGCCTGCTCCCTGCGGCTGGGCGAACGGGGCGGCGTCCCCCGTGATCCCCGCAGTTCGGCGCCGGTCTGATAGACCGGAGGCATGCCCGAACCCACACTTCTGCTCGACGCCCGCGCGATCCTCATGGAGAGCCCCGTCTGGGACGCAGCCAGCAACGAGCTGCTCTGGTGCGACATCACGCTCGGCCTGCTGCATCGCACCTCGGAAGACGGCTCGGCCGACCGCCAGAGCGAATTGCCTCCGCCCCTCGCGTCGTTCCAGCCGAGGCGGGGCGGAGGGCTGATCGCGGCCCTGGGGGATCGCGTCGTCGAGACAGACGACGAGGGCCGGATCCTTGGGGATCTCGCATCGATCGGCCACCGCCACCCGGGAATGCGGCTCAACGAGGGCAAGTGCGACCCGTTCGGCAACTTCGTGGTCGGAGCAATGGAGGTCACGACCGAGGATCCCGACGCGGGGCTCTATCGCGTCACGCCGGCGGGCGACGTTACGGTGCTCAAGGGAGGCTTCGGCACGACCAACGGCATCGAGTTCACCGATGACGGGTCGACGATGTGGGTGACCGACACGGCAGTGCAGACGATCTTCCGCGGCTCGTACGGGGCCGACGGCCTGCTGGGCGAGCTGGAGCCGTTCGCGGTCGGACGTGCCTTCGACGGTCTGGTGCGTGACGCCCGCGGCGAGTTCTGGACTGCGGTCTACGGAGCCGGCCTCGTCGTGCACCTGTCGGCCGAGGGCGAGGAACTCGAGACGATCGAGGTTCCGGCGCCGAACGTCACCGGGATCACGATCGGAGGATCCGATCTGTCGACCCTCTACGTCGGCTCGGCTCGCGAGAACGCCACCGAGGAGCAGCTGAGGGAGTTCCCGCTCTCCGGTGGCGTCTTCGCGATCGAGCTCGATCGGCCGGGGCTGCCGCCGCGACTGTTCGGCTGAGTCGAAGGCCGCTAGATGAGACCGACGAGGTTGTCGGCGCCGAGCGCACGCGCTTCGGCCAGCACCTGCCGCGCCTTGTCAGTGGAGCCGGCGATGTTCCAGAGCAGCACTCCCACCGGCACTCCGCCGTCGAGGTAGTAGACGACCGCCGAATCGTCGTCTTTCCAGTCTTCTACCGTCTGGAGCGACGAGTCGAGAGTGCCGACGGCCTCGTAGGCGAGATCGAAGACCTTCGAGTAGTACATCGGGGTGTGCGTGTACTTCTCGTCTGAGCCCGCCATGATGCGTCCGGCAGCAGCGCCCTGTTCTTTGGCGTTGTCGACGTGCTCGACCCGACGACGACCGAGGATCACGTCGGGGTACGAGGCCACGTCGCCCGCGGCGGAAATGAAGGGGTCGTCGGTCGCCAGGCGGAGGTCGATGACGATTCCGTCGTCGACTGCCAGCCCGGACGCCTCCGCCAACGCCACCGAGGGCTCGATGCCGAGGCCGACGACCACTCCATCGACCTCGAGGGTCGAGCCGTCGTCGAGGGTGAGGAGGAAGCCCTCCGCCGCGGTCACGCCCTTGTCAAGACGTCGACCGGCGGCGAGCGTCACTCCGTGGTCGCGGTAGCGGGCCTCGAATGCGGACTGCGCCGACTCGGGAAAGACCGAGCCGCCGAGGTGGTCGTCGGGAAAGACGATGGTGACCCGGGTGTCGTTCTGCACGAGAGCGGCGGCGATTTCGGAGCCGATGTACCCACCGCCGACGACGGCCACGTGCTTGCCCGAACCGGAGAGGGCGCGCAGGTGGCGGTAGTCCTCGGCGGTCCGGAAGTAGATGACCCGCTCGTCGTCGTTCGGCAGGTCGAGGGTCGTCGGCTGCCCGCCGGTGGCAAGCAGCAGTCGGCCGTAGCCGATGCTCTCGCCACCGGTCGTGACGACGCGTCGGTCGATCCGATCGAGCCGGTCCACCCTCGTCGACAAGCGGACCTCGGCAGAGGTCTCGTCGACCGTGCCGAGGTCATTGTCGTCGGGGGTGTAATCCGGGTCGATCCAGAGCTTCTTGGAGAGCGCAGGCCGCGTGTACGGCGCATCGACATCGTCGCTGAGGATCAGGATCGAGCCGTCGCCGTCGACCTCTCTGATGCCTTTGGCGGCGGCGTCGGCGGTCATGCCTCCGCCAATGATGACGTAGTCGTAGGTCTGGTCAGCCATGGGCTGTGCTCCTCAGGTCGCTCCGGTGAATCTGATCTCGTGGCGCAGGGTCAGTTGGCGACGGCTCCGACGCGGTCGAGTCCGGCCTCGTTGGCCTTGTCGTCGCGCTCGCGCGACGCCTTCGAGCGCTGGTCTTTCTCGGGGTGGCGGTTCTCGGCGCCGGTCATCCAGGCGAGCTGCTCGAGGCGCTCGAGAACGGAGTGCAGCACGTCGGCCGTCGTGGGGTCTTCGTCGTCGACGTCGTCGTGCACGGTGCGCATGGTGTCGGTGACGGCATACATGCGATCGACGATGAGGTCGACGACATCGGTGGTCTCGACCGGGCCGGCCGGGAACTCGGCCAGGCTCGTGCTCTTGGTGACGGTGCTCGTGCGACCGTCGGGCACCAGGTAGACGGCGCGCATGCGCTCGGCCACCTCGTCGGAGAAGCCGCGGGCGGCGTCAACGATCTCATCGAGCTGCAGGTGCAGGTCGCGGAAGTTGGAACCCAGCAGGTTCCAGTGAGCCTGCTTGCCCTGGACGTGCAGTTCGATCAGGTCGACCAGAACCTTCTGAAGGTTGTCGTGAAGTTTTTCGGATCCTTGGAACATGGTTCCTCCTCGTGAGTTGAACGGTGTTGTGAACGGTAGTCCCCGTCCTTCGTTGCGGCCTCAGTAGCTGTACCCCTCGGGGTGTATTCTTTGACCACCTGATTGCCTGAGGGGGCACCATGATGGGAAGAACACCCGGGGAGTGCGGTGCGGTCGCCACCGCTGCCGCACAGACGTCGACGGCCTCGCGCGCCAGACCACCGGTGGTCGCGTCATCGGCGTGGGGAGCCGTGCTGCCGCCGACCGTGCGAACACTCGAGCAGAGCCTCGTCTCGGCCTTTCACGCCTTCGACCTGATCGACCTCATGACGATGTCGCACCGCATCCGCGTGGTCGACGAGGTCACGGGAGCCGTGGTCGAGGCCGCCTTCGCCGCAACGCGAGCCGGGCATGCGCGCTGGGCCTGCATGGTCCTTCGCGCGGCCGCCGATAGGCCGCCGACCTGGTCGTCGCTGTGCACGCGCTGGGACCAGATGATCGCCGAGGGCTTGGACGGGGTGAATACGGTCGACTGGGCCGATCGGCCCTGACCCCGGCGGCACGAGCCGACGCGACGCAGGGTCGCCTACGCTGAACGGCGTGGAACGAGACGACCGGAATCGAAGGCGCCGCGGCGGGATCCTGCACTATCTTCGCTTTCTGCCGCGCGACTACGAATTCGTCACCCGAAGCCATCTCCGCTCGCTGCTGACCGACGCGTCCGTGCCGAAGCGTTATCGCGAAGGCCACCTCGCCCCGATTCTGCTGCTGCCCGGCGTCTACGAATCGTGGCGGCTGCTGCGCTGGTTCGCCGACACTCTCAACGACGCCGGACACCCGGTCGTCATCGTGCCCGGGCTCGCGCACAATCGTCGTCCGATCGCCGACACGGCGCTCACGGCGCAGGCGATCCTCGACGCGCACGACCTCCGGGGCGTGGTGATACTGGCCCACAGCAAGGGCGGCATCATCGGCAAGACGATGATGCTTGACACCGATCGGGGTGGTCGCATCGATCGCATGGTCGCCGTGAACAGCCCGTTCTCAGGGTCCCGGATGGCGCGCTTCGTACCCACCTCGGGCTTTCGTCCCTTTCTCCCGTCAGACCCCGCGCTCGCCCGGCTCAGCGGCCTCGTCGACGTCAACGCCCGCATCACCTCCGTCTATGCCGACTTCGACGGGCACGTGCCCGAGGGCAGCCACCTGCCGGGGGCGCGCAACGTCCGCGTGCCGATCGATGGGCACTTCCAGCTGCTCGGGCACGCGGCGGGGCGGGCGGCGGTGCTCGCAGCGCTGGCCACGGCGGGCCCGGCGGACCCTCAGCCGACGAATTCGGCGTAACCCGGGGCCTTTCGACACGGAGTGGCCCAGCTCGTAGGCTGACGGCCCGCCCGCACGCCGCTACTTGTCGCCGACGAGCTCCTCGCGCACCCGCCGCAGGTCTTCGAGCAGAGACCCGATCAGGATCCAGTGCTCGGGGCCGGGTGCCAGAACCCGGAGCGGGGCGGTCAGCGCCGGCGGCTCATTCGCGGGCGCCGTGCCGCCGGATCCTGAGGCCGCGTTCTCTTCTCGGTCGTGCACCAGCAGTCGCACGTCATGGGCCGCCCGCCTCAGCTCATCGGCGATCCCGGCCACCACGTCGTCGTCGACGAGGTCGGGGTCGTAGTTGTCGCGCAGCGACCGGGTCATGGCGACCACCCGGTGCACCAGGTTCGAGAGGGTGCCGAGCAGCGCGCGATCGGCCTCGAGGATCCGCCGCTGCCGCTTCGCCCGCGGGTTGAGAGTGAGGCTCTCCTCGCCCGTGGTGACCCCCGCTGCCGCCCGAGCCTGCAGGTCACGCAGCGCACGGGCGCGGGTCAGTGCCGCATCGAGGTCGACGCGGGAGGTCGGCGTCTCGAGAGCCGAGGCCAGCGAGTCGAGAGCCGCTCCCAGGTCGCGAGCGAGCCGCCCGAGCGCGAGGTGCGCGGGGCCGAGCAGCACCGGCGGCACGATGAGTGCGTTGACTAAGAGCGCAATCACCGCGCCGATCACCGTCTCGATGATGCGATCGAACGCATAGCCCGGAGTGACGACGCCGACCGACAGCACGAGCATCGCCGAGATGGGCACCTGGGTCGACGACGTCGGCGTGAGCCGCACCACCCAGGCCACCAGCAGTGCCAGGATCACCGCGACCAGCACGATCCAGGTCTGGTCGTGACCGAAGAGGGCACCGACCCCGTAGGCGAGCGCGACGCCCATCACGACGCCCGCGCTCCGTTCGAGGCCACGGCCGAACGACTGGTTGATGCTCGGCTGCACGACCAGCAGCGCGGCGATCGCGCCGAAGATCGGCAGCGCCTGGTCGAGGATCACAAAGCAGAGGATCCAGGAGACCACCACGGCGAGAGACGTCTTGACCACCTGCAGCAGCGGCAGTCTCGACGGCTGGCGGAGCCGCGCGACGAGTCTGCTCGGGGTGGGGGCCACGGGGTCAAGGGTACGGCCGGTCGGTATGGCCGCGGCGCGCCGCATCCGCCCGTATCCGTGACGAACTGTCGGGAAACTAGTTGACTGACGGTGTGTGGCCCAATTCCGCCGAAATTCTGCCCGCGGCCTTCCGCGGCAGCGGGGCGCGAGTGCTGTCGTTCCGTCCGCACTCGGTCGAGCCCTCGGGCGACGGTTATCTCTTCGGGTACGAGGTCGACACGCTCGATGCCGACGGCACGTCGTCGACCGTCCTGACCTTTATCGACACCGACCCCGCCTCCGTCGAAGCCGGCGCGCGCGAGGGAGGCAGCGTCGTGAGCGACCCCGCGACCGGCTCGCCGGTGCGTGTGTGGGCCTACCCGTCGGATCCTGCGCTCCCCGCTCTCGCGAGCGTCACCTACCCCGACCGGGTCGTCGATCTCCTGGCCCGGATCGGGGTCCCCATCAGCTCACCGACACTGACCGTCGCCGCCTACCGCCCGGGTAAGCGCGCCGTGATCAAAGTCGAGAGCCCCGAGACGACCCTGTTCATCAAGGTGGTGCGGCCGACACGGGCCGAGCCGATCGCCGCGCAGCACCGGGCTTTCGCGCGAGCGGGGCTGCCGGTGCCGATCGTGATCGCCGCCCAGGCCGACGGACTGCTCGTGCTGCAGAGGGTCGCGGGTGTTCCCGCCGGCACTCGCGTGCTGGGCCTCGCCGCGAGCACCGGCTTCGTGTCGGGGGTCGTGGCGCTCGCCGAAGCCGTCGCGCGGGTGGGTCTGACCCAGCACGCGCAGGCGGATGCCCTCGAGAACGGCTCCTGGCACCGGCGCAGCCTGACCGAGTCGCTCCCCGACCGGGCGCCGATGATCCACGGCATCTACGACGAGATCGAGGCGCGCGTCAGTCGCTGGCCGAAGGGAGAGCTGCGTGTCGTTCACGGCGACCTGCATCTCGAGCAGCTCTTCGTCGACGCGATCGAGGTCGGCGTCGTCACCGGCCTCCTCGACATCGACACGGCGGGGCTCGGGCATCCGGCGCGCGATGCCGGCGCCCTCGTCGCGCATCTCGTCGTCACCGCCCAGTGGCACCGGGGCAACGGCGATCAGGCCGAGGCCCGCGCGTGCGAGAAGATCGCCGACGCCGTCGCCGACGAGTGGGTCGCCCTTCACCCGGAGTGGGCCGATCGGCTCCCGCCGACCATCGCGTCGCAGCTTCTGGCCCACGCCGGCGGCCAGGCGACCCTCGGAACGCCGGTCGGCCGCGGGAAAGCGCTGCAGCTGATCGACGCGGCCGAGGGGGCGCTCTGGCCCCGTCCGGCCGAACACGCCGAACCAGCCGCTCTCGACGGGCCTAGCGTGGGCACGGTGCACCTGCACCCCTGACCCTCTCGGAGGACCAATGACCCCGCCCCGGCTCGACACGGTCCGCTCCATCCCCACCGACGAGTTCGAGCCGCTGGCCACATACGACGACGTGATCGTGGGCGGCGGGTTGACGGGGTTGGTAACGGCCCTGCTGTTCGCCCGTCGTGGGCACACCGTCGCCGTGCTGGAGGCGGGGCACATCGGAGGGCTCGTCGCGGGCAGCTCGGCCGCCATGGTGAGCCTGCTGCAGGGGGCGCAGCTGCAGAAGATCCACCGGCGCACCTATCAGGGCGTCGTCGACGCGTCCGTGCAAGGCAATCGCGAGGCCTTCGACTGGCTCATCGACTACGCCGACGAAGCCGGAGTCGATCTGGAGCGCCGCGACGCCTTTACTTTCGCGACGACGCGACGCGGGCTCGCCCGGGTCGACGGGGAGTACCTCGTCGGTCGCGCGGCCGGCCTCGACCTCGTCAAGACAGTGGATCTCGACGTGCCGTTCGCGACCATCGGGGCGGTCCGGCTTCGCGACCAGGCGCAGGTCGACCCGCTCGAGCTTCTCGCCGCCCTCACCGCCGATGTGCGGGCGCTCGGGGGAGTGGTGGTCGAGAACGTGCGCGTGACGGGAGTCCACGCGGGCGACCCGGCGACGACGCACACGGAGCTCGGCGAGGTCCGCTCCGAGCGAGTGCACCTCACGACGGGGGCGCCGATCCTCGATCGTGGCCTCTACTTCGCCAAGCTCTCGCCGCGCCGGTCGCTCGGGCTCGTCCTCTCCGACGTGCCCGAGAGCGATCTGCCCGAGGCCATGTACACCTCGGTCGACGACCCCGGGCGGTCGGTGCGGAGCCACCGCGGTCAGCTGCTCGTGGCCGGCAACGAGCACGGGGTGGGGCGAGCAGCCTCGGAGGCCGTCCTCGCCCGCGACCTCCACGACTGGGCGGGCATGCACTGGCCCACCGCGCGCATCCGACGCGTGTGGAGCGGGCAGGACTACGCCACCCCACACGGCGTGCCCTTCGTCGGCTACCTGCCGCGAGGCCGTGGCCGCATCTATCTCGCGACCGGCTACGACTCGTGGGGCATGACGAACGCGATCTCGGCGGCACGCATGCTTGTCTCCGATGTCGTCGGAGACAACTCCGACTGGATGAAGACCATCCATCACCGCGTCACCACCCCCGTCGCGATCGGTGCCGGCCTCGGCGAGAATCTTGCGGTCGCCTGGTGGTTGGCCCGCGGCTGGACGAGGGCTCTCACCAATCCTCTGCAGCCGGGCGAGACACCGCCCGAGGGGCGCGGTCGCGTAGGATCCGAGGCGCTCGCGCCCGTCGCTCGCTCCACCGTCGATGGAGAGACGTGCTCGCTCTCGGCAGTGTGCCCGCACCTCGGCGGGGTGGTCGCCTGGAACGACCAGGAGCTCACCTGGGACTGCCCGTTGCACGGGTCGAGGTTCCGCCCGGACGGCACCGTCATCGAGGGGCCGACGACTCGGGGCCTGCGGCGCCGCGACGCCTGACACGCCCGAGGAGGGCCGTGGTGGCAACCGGCGGCGTCGCGGGCGTAAACTGTGCCCTGCACCGAGTCGCGAGGGGCCGCTATCAGCGCCGTCGTTCGTCTGATGCAGTGCAAGCGGGTCGCGACGCAAGCGTCGCGTGGTCACCGCATCCGATCCGGATGCGAGTCCGACGGGGGTCTCCTTCTCCTGTCCTCCGCACACCCGGGGTCGTCACCGAATGCCGGTCCCGAAGCAGTCCCTCGACATCGTCCGCATCGGCGTTTCTGCCGTCTGCCGACACCACACCCCGGCCACTGAACCGCGGGTTGCCATTAGGAGGAGCCTTGGCTCGACCAGGCCAGCGCCAGTCCGGCGGTACACGAACCGCCTCCCGTTCGAACCACCGTCGCGTCCGCGATCTCGACAACGACGGCATCATCCCGGTGCTGGCGAAGGCCGTGCGCGAGGTCGAGGCCGCCGCCCAGCGCGGCCCCGTCAAGCCCTCGGTCCGCACGAAGTTCCAGGTGGTCGCGCTGCTCATGCGCGAGGAGCGCGCCCGCGTCAAAGCCGACAAGACGGTCACCGACGCCGACCGAGCCGAGCAGCTCAAGCGGCTCGACGGCGTCGCGACGATCCTCGCCAAGGCCGCGGCCCGCGACACGTCGCTCATCGCCCTTCTCGCCGAGGAAGCCGTGGTCTCCGACACGGCCAAGTCGCTCAAGCGCGACATGCTCATCGCCGCCGGCGTCGAGCTCAGCCCCGACGACCTGATCATCACCACCGAGGCACCGGTCGCGCGCGTCGCCACCGAGCGCCAGGTCGTGCCGCAGTCGATCGTCTCCCGGCAGCTCGCCAACCCCTTCCTCGCGCCCGACTTCGCGCTCGCCGAGGTCAAAGAGGTGCACCCGCGCCGCCTGGCCAACTGGGAGCTCTTCGGTCCGCTCTTCAAGTCGTTCGAGTACGGCGCCGGCGGGGCCTCCGCGTGCATGGAGCTCCCCGAGCCCTCCACCCTCCGCGCCCCCGGCGGTACCGAGATGATGCGTCACCAGGCGCAGGTCGTGCAGGCCGCGGCCGAGGGCCACCGCACGTTCCTCCTCGCCGACGAGCCCGGCCTCGGCAAGACCGCGCAGTCGCTGCTCGCCGCGCAGGCCGCCGACGCGTACCCCCTGCTCGTCGTGGTGCCCAACGTCGTCAAGACGAACTGGGCCCGCGAGGTCGGGCTGTGGACGCCACATCGCACCGCCACTGTCATCCACGGCGACGGCGACACCATCGACGGTTTCGCCGACATCGTCATCGTCAACTACGAGGTGCTCGACCGCCACGTCGGCTGGCTCGGCGACCTCGGGTTCCGCGGCATGGTCGTCGACGAGGCGCACTTCATCAAAAACAAAGACTCGCAGCGTTCGCGCAACGTGCTCCAGCTCGCCTCGAGGATCCGCGCCCGCACCGCTCATCCTCTCCTGATGGCGCTGACCGGCACGCCCCTCATCAACGACATCGAAGACTTCCGCGCGATCTGGCAGTTCCTCGGCTGGATCGACGACAAAAAGCCCGGGCCCGAACTGATGGAGGCCCTCGAAGAGACCGGCCTCACTCCGGCCGAGCCCGGATTCTTCGCTTCGGCGCGCTCCTCGGTGATCGATCTCGGTATCGTCCGCCGCCGCAAGGTCGACGTCGCGGCCGACATCCCCGCCCGCCGTATCGCCGACCTCCCCGTCGAGCTCGACGACGAGGTGGGCCGCTCCATCCGCGAGGCCGAGCGCGAGCTCGCCAAGAAGCTCGTCACCCGCTACCAGACGGCTCTGGCCACTCGCACCTCCGGAGTGCGCGTCGAGGGCATCGACCACGACCTGGTGCGCCAGGTCGCCAAGTGGGAGCTCGAAGACGGCGACGGTGCCAAGACCGGCGAGAACGTGTTCAGCATGGTCCGCCGCATCGGCCAGGCCAAGGCCGGCCTCGCCGCCGACTACACGGCGCAGCTGGCCCGCAACGTCGGCAAGGTGGTGTTCTTCGCGAAGCACATCGACGTGATGGACACCGCCTCCGAGACGTTCGCCAAGCGCGACATCAAGTTCGCGTCGATCCGCGGCGACCAGACGCCGAGCGTCCGCCAGAAAAACATCGACGCGTTCGTCAACGATCCCTCCGTCTCGATCGTCGTCTGCTCGCTCACCGCGGCGGGCGTCGGCCTGAACCTCCAGGTCGCCTCCAACGTGGTGCTCGCCGAGCTCTCCTGGACCGACGCCGAGCAGACTCAGGCCATCGACCGCGTGCACCGCATCGGCCAGGAGGAGCCCGTCACCGCCTGGCGCGTCATCGCCGCCCAGACGATCGACACCAAGATCGCCGAGCTCATCGACTCGAAGGCCGGCCTCGCGGCCCGAGCCCTCGACGGCGACGACTCCGAGATCGTGGCTTCGTCCGACATCCAGCTCGGCGCCCTCGTCGCGCTGCTGACCGAGGCGCTCTCGGCGTCTCCGTCGGCGCGGAAGGCTGCGCCGCAGCGTCGTCGCTAGCGCTCCGCGCCCTGCTCGGGTCTAGTCGCGTTTCGCAGGTTTAGTCGCGTTATTCCGCGACTAAACCCGCGAAACGCGACTACGAACCTGCGGCACCCCCGCCTCCAGCAACAGACGCGCGAGGGCACCCGGCGTCACTACGGTCCGCCAGTCCCAGCGCACCACACCGTTCACTCCCGGCTGACGAGCAAGCCAGTTTTCTCGGTTCTTCTCGTCGATCACGACCTGCTCCGGTGACCTTCCCGATCTCATGCGCGCATCGCGGTACTTCACCTCGCCGTCGAACTCGCCGACTCGGCGGCACCCTCGCCACCAGAAATCGCCGTAGGCGTCGGGACCGGTCGGGTTAGGGAAGTGCTTCTGCAGGTCGGGCTCTTCGAAGCCTCCTTCGTGGATCACGACGCGGCTGAGCGACTCGCCGGGTCGATCGGCTCGCGCGTCGGCAAATTCGATGGCCCGCTTGGCCCGAACCACCCCTCGAACTGCTGACCGATCGCTGCTGAGATCGAGAAGCTCATTCTGATCGAAGAGTCCGACGTGCAGGCCGTGGTCGAGTGCCACGACCGACTGGCGAAACGACGAGACCAGGGCGAGATCGACTCCTGTGCGTGCGGGTGACGTGACTCGGAACCCCGCGAACTCAAGGGTCTCGTCGTCCGAGAGCCTGCTTGCATGCTTATAGGCCCAGCGATTCGCGGTCGAGGTCGTGGCGGCGGGAACCGTCACCTGGGCACGCGACGGCCACGCACCCAAGCGAGGCAGGCCCCAGAACGCTGCCGCGCTTGCGTGAGAGAGCACGGCGTCGCAGCGCAGGGCTGACAGTGCCGCGAACGAGAGCATGAGGTAGCGTTCGCGATCGTCGAACACGCGCCAGTGCTGGGCCCGGACGTAGCGGCCCGGAACGAGTCGCACGAGTTCGCCTCTGGCGCGCGCAAGCCGCTCGTCGGATTCTGATGAAGACGAGTGCACGAGAAGCTCGGGGCCAGGAGCAAGAGACATCGCACCAGACTGCCGACGGCCGCCGCCGAGCAGGGGGCGAGGGGGACAGCTGTGCAGAACTCGCCCAGCACCCGGGGTGTTAGCTCGGGCCAGACAACGATCGTCGCACGGAAGCGAGCAACCCGAACATGCCCGAATTCAACGGATACGCCCACGTCGCCCTGACGGTGACCGACCTCGAGAAGAGCCTGCCGTTCTTCACCTCGGTGTTCGAGACCGAGCCCGCAGGTGAACTGGTGACCGACGATTTCGTCCGCAAGATCTTCCCGGTCGGCGAAGGCCAGGTGTTCGGAGTGACCGAGTACACCGTGAAGGGCGACGCCGACCGCTTCGACCCCCGACACCCGGGGCTCGACCACGTGAGCTTCGCCGTGCCGAGCCGGGGCCGCGTCGTGGCCCTGAAGAACCGCCTCGCGGATGCCGGAATCGACGGCGACCTCGTCGAAGCCCCCTACGGAACAGTCTTGAACGTCAAGGATCCCGACGGTAACGCCATCGAGTTTTTCGCCCCTTCCGCAGGCTGACGATGGCCCTCGGGCACGATCTCCGCGAGGGGTGGCGGCTTTTCGCCCCGTACGCGCGCGAGGTTGTCACGCCACGGCGACGCCGAACCCTCGTCATGACGGTGGTGGTGCTCGGGGTGGGTGGGGCGGCGCTGTTCCACGCGCTCGTGCCCGGATTCGAGACCGAGGGGGCGCGGATCCTCGTGTCTTTCGCCGTCGGCTTAGCCGCCGCTGCGATCGCGGCGTGGATCGAGCTGTTCCGCTGGCGGCCAGCGATCACCGAGAGTCAGAAGTTCGGGGGCTCACCGAGTTTCACGCCGGAGGCCGATAAAGAGATCCTCGCGGCCTACCGGGCCAGCCGCGAGCCGAACGTCTCGGTCAACGACCGCATAGCTGCCGCGAAGAGAGCAGAGGGCTCTCGCGTCGGTCTCTGTCGAGGGCTTCTGACTCTGTGGCCTGCACCGCTGCTCTTCGTGTCATTTGTCGGCGCCGGGCTGGGGCTCCTCATCGATTCCGGCGGCAGGCTCATCGGTGGCTTCGGGGGCGTCTTTGGAGCGCTCGTGCTGATCGTCAACCTGCCCACGATGCTGGCACTGCTCGGCCGGACGACAGCACCTATTGCAACGAGGCCCGAGGGCGAACCGGAGCCCGAACTCAAGAAGTCGAGCAAGCCGTACCGCACCCTCGGCACCGACCACCCCGACGACTACAGCTAGCTCGTCGCCGGGGCGAGAACGCTTACAGGCGCGACTTGACCTCGGCCAGCGACGGGTTGGTCGCCGACGACCCGTCGGGGAAGATCACGGTCGGCACGGTCTGGTTGCCGTTGTTGACCTGCTCGACGATCTCGGCGGTGCCGGGCGTCTCTTCGATGTTGATGTCGGTGTACGCGATGCCGTCTTTGGTCAGCTGCTGCTTGAGCCGTGCGCAGTAGCCGCACCAGCCGGTCGAGAACATCGTGATGGTGCCCGCCTCGGGCACATAGGTCGCGTCGATGGTGGTCATGTCGAGAAGAATACGCCGGGCATCTGACAACGCGAGGATCGACAGCAAAGGATCCGAGGAGTTGAGTGGACGAGACACCACCGACTTCCGACGAAAGGGCACATCCATGCCGCAGACCATCGCCGACCAGCTCATCGCGCAACTCGTCGAGGCGGGTGTGCGTCGAATCTACGGGATCGTCGGCGACAGCTTGAACCCGGTGGTCGACGCGGTGCGCCGGACGGGTGGGTCGGCAAAGGGTGGGATCGACTGGATCCACGTGCGGCACGAGGAGGCCGCCGCGTTCATGGCGTCGGCGGAGGCCCAGCTCACGGGGCAGCTCGCGGTGTGTGCCGGATCCTGCGGTCCGGGCAATCTGCATCTCATCAACGGGCTGTACGACGCCCACCGCTCGGGCGGACCGGTGCTCGCGATCGCGAGCCACATTCCGGCGAACCAGATCGGCATGTCGTACTTCCAGGAGACGCACCCGGACCGCCTGTTCACCGAGTGCTCGGGCTACTCCGAAATGATCTCGACGGCCGAGCAGGCGCCCCGTGTGGTCGCGAGTGCGATCCGGCACACGCTGGCCGGTAACGGCGTCAGCGTGATCACACTGCCGGGCGATATCGCCGAGTTCGAGGCGGCGGGCCACGTGCCCGCGTACGTCGCGACGAAACCGCCGACGCTCGAGCCCAATCGCGACGACCTGCAGAACCTCGCCGACGCACTCAACGAGGCGAAGACCGTTGCGCTGTTCGTGGGCGCCGGGGCGATCGGCGAGCACGACACCGTGATCCGACTCGCCGACGTGCTCAAGGCGCCGGTCGGGCACTCGATGCGCGGTAAAGACGTCATCCAGTACGACAACCCGTTCGACGTCGGCATGACCGGCCTGCTGGGCTACGGAGCCGCTCACGCCGGAATCCACGATGCCGACGTGATGGTGATGCTCGGCACCGATTTTCCGTACGACCAGTTCTTGCCCGACGGTGACAAGGTCAAGGTCGCCCAGGTCGATGCCGATGCGGCGAACATCGGTCGCCGAGTCGACGTTCACCTGCCCGTTCACGCCGAGGTCGGGCCGACGATCCGCGCGCTGCTGCCGCTTCTCAAGCCGAAGAAGAACCGGAAGTTCTTGGACGGGCTGCTGAAGAAGCACGAACGCCTGATGAACGGCGTCGTCGGCTCGTACACGAAAGACGCGACGAAGATCGTGCCGATCCACCCCGAATACGCCGCGAGCGTCCTCGACGAGATCGCCTCCGACGACGCGATCTTCACCGCCGACACCGGCATGTCGAACGTGTGGAGCGCCCGCTACATCACGCCCAATGGCCGCCGTCGGATCATCGGCTCGTACCTGCACGGCTCCATGGCCAACGCCCTCCCGCAGGCGGTCGGCGCGTCGTTCGCCTACCCGGGCCGGCAGATCGTCTCAATGTCGGGTGACGGCGGGTTATCGATGCTGCTGGGGGAGCTCGTCACCGTCGCCGCCTACAAGGTCCCTGTCAAGATCGTCGTCTTCAACAACTCGACACTCGGGCTCGTCAAGGTCGAGATGCTCGTCGCGGGCTTCCCCGACTTCGGCGTCGACGTGCCATCGACCGACTACGCGGCCGTCGCCCGGGCTCTCGGCATCCACGCTGTCCGGGTCGAGGATCCCCGTGACCTCCACGATGCACTCGAGGCCGCTTTCGAGCACGACGGCCCCGCGCTCGTCGACATCGTCACCGACCCGCGGGCGCTGTCTCTGCCGCCGACGATCACCGGAGCGCAGGTGAAGGGCTTCGCCCTGGCGATGTCGAAGATCGTGATGAACGGTGGGGCGGGCGAAGCCGTGGCGATGGCCCGGTCGAACCTGCGGAACGTGCCCCGGCCGTAGGTCGGGCCGTCCGGCGGGCGGGCGGGCGAGCGCTTGCAAATTTGAAGGAAAAACCGGCGCCGCGCGACGTGTTCATGCGGATCCGGGCCCCAGCAGCCGCCGGATCTCCTTCAAATTTGCAAACGCCGCTACAGGAGCGAGGCCGCTACTGAACGGCTGGCGCGCTCCGAGAGACGAGCCGCCCGACCGCACCGAGCGGGATCCCGATCCAGCCCGGGCGGTTGCGCGATTCGTAGATGGCCTCGTACACGGCTTTGTCGATCTCGAACGCGTCGAGGAGGGTGCGCTGCGCGCGCACGTCGATGCCCGAAGCGGCGACGTAGCCGTCGATGAAGGCCCGGCGTGCCGCGTGCGACCATTCCGATGCGTCGACCGCGGGCTGCTCCTGCGCCAAGGATCCAGCGACGTAGTCGAACGACCGCAGCATCCCGGCCACATCGCGCAGGGTCACATCGGGCCTCGACCGCTCGGGCATCGGCCGGAGCGGCTCGCCCTCGAAGTCGAGCAGCACCCAGCCGCGCGTCGGCGACTGCAGGGCCTGCCCGAGGTGGAGGTCGCCGTGGATGCGCTGGAGCGACGGCCAGTCGCGCGCCCCCACCGCGTCGTACACGGCGTTGATCGCACCCTCGTATTCGGCGATCGCCGGTACCTCGCGCGCCGCGGTCGTGATGCGGCGGCGCATGCTGACGAGTGCCGCGTCGACCTCGTCGGGGCCGGCGTCAACCGTGCCGAGCTCGGAGGCGAGAGTGGCGTGGACCTCGGCGACTGCCTCGCCGAGGGCGCGCGCCGAGTCGGTGAAGTCGACGCCGCTGCGGGCCGCGTCGAGAGCGACGCGCCAGGCGTCCTCGGATCCTGAGAGGAACTCCTGAGCGAAGGCGAGGTGCCCGCTCGCCTCGCCGCCCTCGCGACCCGGGTCGGGCCAGCTCGCCGTGAGGTAGCCGAGTGACTCCGGCACCCGCGACGAGCCGCCGTGCGTCAATGCCGCCTGTGAGGTCACATCGGGGTTGTCACCGTGGTGCAGCACGCGGAAGACCTTCGTGATGACCCGGTCGACCGGACCGTCTTGGACGTCGTAGATGATCGACGTGTTCGACTGCTCGCCCTCGAGCACCTTGGTGCGGACGACGCGACCAGGATCCGTGACGAGATGACCCTCGGCGTGAAGGTCGGAGCCGTCAACCCGGCGCCGCTCGACCAGGGTGCGAAGCAACTCGTGAGTGTAGGCGGGGTCGTGCGGACCGTCGTAGAGATAGAGGCCGTCGCTCGACCCGATAAAGGCGTGGTCGCCTCCCGAGAGCGGGGTCGGCCTTGCGACGACGGGCACCTGATACAGCACCGGAACGTCGGGAGCTTCGTCGATCACGAGGAGCGTCATCACGAGAGCGTCGTCGACCGTCGACTCCATGCTGCCGATGACTCTGATCTTGGGCAGGCGGCCTTTCGTGGCGTACCAGCGCTGGCGCGCCATCCATCCGGCAAGTGAGGGGGCGACAGCGTCCATTTCAGCAGACTACGCCGGGTGCCTCGACGTTTGTCACCCGCATCCGATAGACAGGGGGGCATGAAGCGGCAGTTGGAGATCGAGCGCAAGTACGACGTCGACCGCGAGACCCGGGTGCCGGAGCTTACGGGCGTCGGCCCGGTGGTGACCACGACCACCGAGGAGGCCTTCACGCTGCGGGCGGTCTACTTCGACACGGCGGAGTACCTCCTGCTGGCGAATCGCATCACACTGCGCCGCCGCGAGGGGGGTCACGACGCCGGATGGCACGTGAAGCTGCCCGCCTCACGAGACGCCGAGCCGACAGCCACCCCGGCACGGCACGAACTGCACGCTCCCCTCGGCGCGGCCGCCGACGAGCCGCTGCCCGCGGCGCTCCGGTCTGCGGTCGAGGTGATCCTGCGGGGACGGCCTCTCCACCCGGTGCTGGTGCTCGAGACGCGTCGCACCGTGACGACCCTGCTCGACATCGACGGCGACCCGCTCGGCGAGGTCGCCGACGACGAGGTGACGGCCACGAACCCCGACACGGCCGCAATCCGCTCCTGGCGCGAATGGGAGGTCGAGCTCGCGCCCGGCGTCGGCCGGTCCGACGGCGAAGCGGTGCTCGACTCGGTCGGCGGCGTGCTCGAGAGCGCCGGGGCGAGCGTGTCGGCGTCGAAGTCGAAGCTGGCGCGCGGCCTCGGCGACTCCCTGCCCGGCACGAAGGCGATCGCCCTGCCGGGTGACGACGGCGCTGTTCTGGCCCCGTCGTCGGCCGGTGAGTTTCTTCTCGTCCAGATGGCGGCTCTCGTCGACGACCTCGAGCGACTCGACCCTCCGGCGCGCGATGGCGCCGACGATGCGGTGCATCGCTTCCGGGTGACCGTGCGTCGGCTCCGGGGCCTCCTCCGGGTCTATTCAGGAGTCATCGACCCCGAGACCGCGTCCGCCCTCGACGCGGCCCTCGCCCCCGTCAGTGCGGCAGCCGGGGTCGCCCGCGACATCGAGGTGGCCGAGCAGCAACTGGCCCTCGACCTCGCTGATGCGCCGGAGGGACTGGTGACGCACGACACGCTCGCTCGATTGCGGGCATCCCTCGGCGAACTCGGGGCGGAGGCCGGGCGTGACCTGAGCCGGATCCTGAACGATGTCTCGTACTTCGAGACGCTCGATCGGCTCGACGCGCTGATCGGGCCGGGAGGCATCGAGTCGATCACGGGCGACTCGGCCGACAAGTCGGCGTCGAAGTTCGCCGCCCTCAAGATCGCGAAAGAATCGAAGCGGGCCCGCCGCCGAGCGGTCGCGGTCGCCGATGCCTACGGAGAGAGCGGTGAGTTCGACGCGGAGCTCCTGCACCGGGCACGGAAGGCCGCCCGGCGGTTGCGCTACGCGATCGATGCTCAGCGCGGGGCGACGCTGAAGGGGAGTGTCAGCCCCAAAGCCGCGCATGCCCTGCAGGATGCCCTGGGCGACGCGCTCGACGCGCACGCGGCTTCTGAGCGCTACCGAGCGGCGGCTGATGTCGCCCGGTGGGCGGGCGAAGACACGTTCGGGTACGGCGTGCTGACGGCTCTGGCCCTCGCCCGCCGCGATCGCTCCCTGCGCCGCCTGCCCAAGCTCGCCGAGAAGTTGTAGTTTGCGGGTTGCACCGCCGAAACCTCAGAATTGACGCCTCCAGCGCCAGCAAACCGGTCGATTCTGAGGTCTCGACGAGCGCGGCTCAGGCGCGACCGTCGAGCAGCGCCACGATCTTCTCCACGGTGGCGTCGTTGCGAGCCGTCACGGCCACCCCGAGCGAACGCCACCAGGCGGCTGGCACCTTCGTCGCGAGCACGCCGTCCGGGAGCCACTGGTAGACGGCAGACGCGCTGACGACGAGCTCCTCGGGCGCCAGCTCGCTCGCAGCGGGACGCCCGACCGAGACGTCGATCACCCCGGCCGGAAACGACACCGCGATCCGATTGCCGGGCCGGCCCTCGGCGCGCAACGGGTTCGCCTCGGCGACCGCGCGGAACGCCCTGGCCGACACGACCATCAGCTCGCAGTCGACACCGGTGGCCTCTCGCACACCCCGTCGGAGAAGCGCAGGATCCGGGTCTCCCGCAGCCCGAAAAACCACATTCCCGCTGTTCAGGAGTGTCGCGACCTCCGCATGCCCCGCATCGACGAACACCTGGCGCAGGGCCGCCATCGGCACGCGCTTCGCGGTGCCGACGTTGATGCCCCGGAGGAGGGCGACCCAGTCGGGCATCAGCTCCCCGACGAGGCGGACGCGGCAGACACCGCCGCGTCAGTGGCAGACACGTCGCCCGCCAGTCCCAGCACCTCGAGCAGCCACGCGATCTCGAACGCCCGCTCGCGCCACGACTCGTACCGCCCCGAGACGCCGCCGTGCCCGGCCTGCATCTCGATCTTCATCGACGCGGGCGCTCCTGCGTCGCGCAGTCGCGCGACCCACTTCGCGGGCTCCACATAGAGCACGCGGGTGTCGTTGAGGCTCGTCACCGCCAGGATCTTCGGGTAGCCGGAGGCATCGTCGGCGACGTTCTCGTAGGGCGTGTACGTCGCCATGTAGTCGTAGACCTCGGGGTCGTGGAGCGGGTCGCCCCATTCGTCCCACTCGATCACGGTCAGCGGCAGGTCGGGGTCGAGGATCGACGTCAGGGCGTCGACGAAAGGAACAGCGGCGAGGATCGCGGCGAAGCGGCCCGGCGCCAGGTTCGCCACCGCGCCCATGAGCAGGCCGCCGGCGCTTCCGCCCTCGGCGACGAGCTGGGCCGGTGTGGTCCGCCCCTCGGCGATGAGGTGGTCGGCGACCGCGACGAAGTCGGTGAAGGTGTTGCGCTTGGTCAGCGTCTTGCCGTTCTCGTACCATTCGCGACCCATCTCGCCGCCACCGCGCACGTGCGCGACTGCGAACACGACGCCGCGGTCGAGCAGCGACAGGCGCGCGACGCTGAAGGCGGGGTCGATGCTGTGCTCGTACGAGCCGTAGCCGTAGAGATGCACCGGCGACGGAGTGCCGAGCGTCACCGCATCGCGCTTCCACACCAGCGAGATCGGCACGCGGGTGCCGTCGACGGCTGTCGCCCACTCGCGGCTCTGCTCGTAGTCGTCGGCGTCGTAGTCGCCGAGCACCACCTGCTGCTTCAGGATCCGACGCTCGCCCGTCGCGACCTCGAGGTCGGCGATCGTCGTCGGGGTGACGAACGACGACAGGACGTAGCGCGCGGTCGCCTGGGTGAACTCCGGGTTGCCCGCCCAACCGGCCGTGAAGAGGGCCTCGTCGAATTCGAGCACCTCCAGGGCACCGAATCCGCTGTTATCGCCCGGGAGCGGCACGATGCCGATCTGGGAGAGTCCGTCGGCGCGGAAGTCGATCAGGAGGTGACCGGCGAAGGCGTCGACCGATTCGAGCCGACGATCGGCCCGGTGGGGGAGCACCACGCGGCGGTCGGTCGTCGAGGCGGGGTCGTCGGCCGGAACGTCGACCAGCTCGAAGCCGACTGCGCCCTCGTTGTGCAAGACGAGCAGTCGGTCGCTGCCGTCGACGATGGCGTGGTCGACCTCGTACTCGATTCCCTCGCGGCGCGGCCACACGACGCGGAACTCGCCGGTCGGGTCGGAGGCGTCGAGGATCCACGTCTCGCTCGTGATCTTCGAGCCCGCCTCGATCACCAGGTACTGACGGCTGCGGGTCAGGCCGATGCCGATCCAGTAGCGGTCGTCGGTCTCGTGGAAGATGCTGACGTCGTCGCCGGTGCTGCCGACCTCGTGGCGCCAGATCGTGTCGGGCCGCCACGACTCGTCGACCGTCGGGTAGAAGAGATAGCGGCCCGACGCGTCGAAAGTGGCGCCGGGTGCGGTCTCGCGGATCTCGTCTCGAAGGTCGGTTCCGGTGACGAGGTCGCGGATCCTGAGGGTGTAGCGCTCGTCGCCCTCGAGATCGACACCGAACGCGAGGAGGCGGCCGTCGGGGGAGACGTCGAAGCTGCCGAGCGAGAAGAAGTCGTGGCCCTCGGCCTCGATGTTGCCGTCGAAGATGACCTGCTCACCTTCGGCCGGAACCCCGGCTTCGATCGTGGGCGGGGTCCAGTCGTCGGGCCCGTCGATCGGCAGCCGGCACTGGATGCCGTACTGCTTGCCCTCGGCCGTGCGTGAGTAGTACCAGTACGACCCCTCGCGGGTGGCGACACCGAGGTCGGTCTCTTGCACGCGCCCCTTAATCTCGTCGAAGATCGTCTGTCGGAGCCCCTCCAGGTGTCGCGTCGTCAACTCGGTGAACGCGTTCTCGGCCTCGAGGTGCGCGATGACCTCGGGGCTTTCTTTCTCGCGGAGCCACTCGTAGTCGTCGACGAAGTCGCGGCCGTGGTGACTGCGTGTGACGGGCTTCTTCGGTGCGCGGGGGGCTTCGGGCAGATCAGCAATGGCCATGCGACAAGCCTAGTGACGGGGTGCTGTCTCGAGTCTGTAGGAGAGCGACCAGACGGCACGGCTGAGCGGGGGATGCCACAGGGCGATCTCGCGCAGAAACTCCAATTCGGCGTCGAGCCCGAGCCCGGTCGGGGATCCTGATCCGGCATGCCCGAACGCATCGGCCCGGAGCGAGATCACGACGTGCTCGTCGACGCTCGGCAGGTCGGGGATGACCTCCCACGGGTCTTCTCCCTGTCGGCAGCGGAGCTCGATCAGAGTCGCCAGCTCGTCGTGGGCCTCGGCACGGAGTACCTCGAGGCTGCGCCCCGCCCCGGCGAATCGGGGACGCTCGGGGGTGCTGCCCTCAGCCATCGATGCGGACGTCTCTCTCGACCATCCGTCGATGCTACGCCTGGCACGATGGGTGGATGACTGCCGCCACCCAGGTGCCCGACGACCTCCTCCGCGTCTGCGTCGCCTACCTCTGCCGCGAGGTCGGCGGGCGTCGTCAGGTTCTCCTCGGTCGCAAGAAGCGCGGCCTCGGCAAGGGTCTCTTCGTCGGCCTCGGCGGCAAGTTCGAGGCGGGGGAGACCGAGCTCGACGCGATCGTCCGTGAGATCGAGGAGGAGTCGGGCGTCATCGTCGAGAAGAGCGACCTCGATCGACGCGGAGACCTGCGCTATCTCTTTCCGCACCGACCGACCTGGAGTCAGCGTTCGACGGTCTTCGTCGCGACGCGCTGGACCGGTGATCCGTCCCCCAGTGACGAGCTCGACCCCGAGTGGTTCGACGTGTCCGATCTGCCTCTCGATCAGATGTGGGACGACGCTCGCCGGTGGCTCCCCGAAGTGCTCGATGGGGGACACGTCTCGCGCGAGTTCGTCTTCGGCCCCGACCTGGCAACTGTCTCTACGCACCGCCCGATTCGGTTCGGACCCGCGTAAGTTGAGGGTTGTTCCCCCGAATGGGTGCCACCTTGAAAGGGGGACGCGCCCGATCTGATCAGTCAGTAGATTCGGTGTATTGCCACCCGTCGGGTGACAAATCAGCACAGCTGAGGGAGCATCATGACCGTTTTCGATAGCCGGGTGACACGCCGTGTCCGCCGTCCGGGCGACAACCGCCGTACCCCTCAGAACAACAACGGCGACTCTCGCCCCGTCGGCTGGGTAGCAGCCCTCGTGTGGCCCGCCGTCTGGACTGCCGTCATCGCCGGAGCCCTCCTGGGTGCCGAAGGGCGCCTCATCTTCTGGGCGGGAGTCGCGGGCGTGCTTGCGATGTTCGCCCGTCAGGCCGTCAAGGTCGCCGCGCGCAACGTCCGCGGTGCCAACCTCATCATCGACAGCGCCCCCTACCCCGAGCGCGACGTCTGACTTTTCCGGCATCTTTGTAGGCATCCGGAGGTTTTCGCTCCCCGGCCCATGCTCAATTGAGAGCGATTTGGCGACCGACTCACACCAGTTACTGCCGTGTGGGGTCTGGTAGTCGCGATCGCTCGCATATTGGCGACGAGGATCCGCGGATCCTGGCCGATTTGCTCGACTCGCGAGCGCACTTCTCCGCGATCGGCAGGGCTCGGCCCCGAGGGCGGGTATCTCCTCGATCGTGATCGCCGCCGTCGGCGTCGTGGTCATTTTGCGAGCGATTTGCAGTCCGAGTCACACGAGCTGCTGCCGTGCGGGTCGTTCAGCCGGGATCGCTCTCAAATTGGCGGCCAGCCCCGACCGCCGAGCCCCGAGCCCCGAGCCCCGACCGCCGAGCCCCGACCGCCGAGCCCCGTCCAGACAGTGACAGCTACCCGTTGAGCGGAGTGTCGACGTCGCGCGAGCCGTCGGCCGTGGCGTGCATCACCGGGCGCACGAAAAAGTCGATAATGCCGAAGAGCACGGCGCCCATGAAGGCGAAGATCGCGTAGCTGTCGAAATGGCGCGCTGTGTCTCCGCCGCGGGAGGCGAGCACGATCGACAATACGTAGAGCACGACAGCGCCCACGATGAACAGGACGACGAGCCCCAAGAAGAGGCGGTGGAGCTGAAGGCGAGTCACCGCTTCAGGATACGCCGCCGCCCGACGAGCCCCCGTCGCCGGTGGGTGGAGCGGGCGGTTCGCGCCGAGCGCCGGCGGGCACCTGCACGGGCCGCGTGCGGGGCGCCTCGGCCTCGAGCCCCGTGACAGACCCGAGGAAAGGGTCGGACGTCGATGGGTCGTCGAACCCGTGAGCGGAATCGAAGTCGTCGGGGCCCCGGAAGTCGGCGCGTTCGTCGACCGGAATGGTCGCGATGGTGCCGGTATCGCTGCGCGACAGGCCGTGGCGGGCCAGCACCTCGTCGCGTTCACTGATCAAGAACTCGCGGTTCGCCGCCTGAGCGTCTTGGAACATCGTGGTGCTCCCCGTCAGGATGGCGCGGATGCGCCGTCGCTCCCAGAACTGCTTTCCGGTGATCATCAGGACGACGCCGCCGACGGCGTACGCCGCCATCATCGTGAGCCCGCGGCCGAACCCGGGCCCGACGTCGTAGAGCTCGCGCTTGAGCATCTCGGTGATGCCGGAGCCGACGACCACGTGATTGAGCCAGGCGAACGGCTGCGGCATGAACCACGACGGGTAGGCCGCACCCGACGAGGGCATCGACAAGAAGATGAACACGACCATCGCGGGCAGCGCGATGAACCGGCCCGCGAAGTAGCTGAAGCCGTTGACCGCGAGGCCGATCGCGACGATCCAGCCCCAGCCGATGAGGAAGAGCATGCCGAAGTGCCCGTGGACTGCGCCGATGACGGGCCCCGCGAGCGTGTTGGTGATCGCCGAGATCAGCACACCGCCGCTCAGAATGACGACGACGCGAGTGCGGTGGCGGAGCGGAGCGCCCATGAGACCGATGAACATCGCGACCATGTAGCCGCCGATGCACCACGAGAGCATGAGGTAGAGCGAGACCGTGCCGTATTCGTCCCACCCCGGAAGCGGCGCGAGGTCGGTCGAGGTGACGGTGATGCCCTGGGCTGTGAAGATCGGCTCGAGTGTCGCCGGAATGAGCGCGGCGACCTGGTACTGGTGGGCGGTGGCGCGATAGACGGTGTCGGTCGACCCATCGAACGCGATGGCGACATGACCATGGAGGACGGCCTGCCGGGCGCTGTCGAGTGACGCGTACGTCTGCAGGTCGAGTACGCCGGGAAGCGCCTTCTCGATGGCGGCCCGAAGCCCGGCCGGAGCATCGACGAGGGCGACCGGCACCTCGTGCGGGTGTGGCGCGTGAAAGGCGGCCACGTAGCAGAGGCAGAACATCACGATGAAGAAGAGAGGGAGCCACAGTTGCAGCCCGATCAACTGGAGCGACGGATGCAAGGATCCGTACCACCGTCGAAAGGCCGACGGGCCGCGAAGCGCCAGGCTGGTTGCACGATTAGCCACTGATCCGCCTCTCTGAGTGCCTCCGACCACGATAACCCCGACCGCCGACACCCGCCGCGGCCATCCACAGGCGACCCGGCGTGACGCCGTCGACCTCGTTGACGACGCCTACGACCTCGCGGACGACGCCTACGACCTCGCGGACGACGCCTACGACCTCGTGCGCGACACCGCCGACGTGTCCATGGCGAGCTCTTCGGCGTCGAGTCCGAGCAGCACTCGGCGCATGACCTCCTCGTCGAGGTTGCCGTTGTCTCGCTCGCGCAGCACGACCTCGCGCCGTTTCTGCAGCAGCTCCCGCCGGATACTGGCGAGGGCGCGGGCGTTATTGCGGGCGGGTCGGGCCAGCGTCGGATCGGGCGTGATGTCGGGGATCACGACGTGCGGTGTGGATCGCATGTCGGCCCCGCGCTCGGGCGAAGCGGGCTCGATCGACTCGGCCGCGGGATCCTGCTCGTCCGATTCGGCGTCGCTGTCTTCGCGGAGGCCCTGCCGAAAGGCGGCGTCCTGCCGCTGCAGGCGCTCCTTCAAGATGGTGATGCCCCGGTCGATCGACTCGTCGCCCCACTCTTTGGCCCAGGCGTCGCGTCGGGTGTCAAGGTAGTCGACGGCCTCCTGAGTGCTGTTGGAGACCAGCTTGAGCTCGGCCTGGACGTCGCGTTCGGCCTGCGTGAGGTCTTGAACACCGAGTCGGCGGATCACCCAGGGCAGGGTGAGCCCCTGCAGCAGCAGTGTGCCCACGGTCACGACGAACGCGATGAGGAACATCACGTCACGGGCGGGCACCTCGACACGGCTCTCGGTGATGACGGGGATCGAGACGGCCGCCGCGAGGGTCACCACGCCGCGCATGCCTGTCCACGAGAGCACGAGCAGCTGCTGCCACGACAGCTTCGGATCTCGCCTCCCCCAGATCATGCGCCGGACGCGGGCTCGTCGGAACCGCCGGAAGCGCGCGTGCACGATCAACTTGATGCCGCGCGACCAGTAGTAGGTGACGAAGATGAAGATGGGTCTCGCCACGATCACCACCCCGAGCACGATGAAGGCGACTCCCACGCTCTGGCCCAGACTGCGGCCGCTCTCGGTGACGTCGGTCACGACCGTGCTGAGCTGCAGTCCGATCAGCGCGAAGACGAAGCCCTCGAGTGTGACGTCGGCCGCGGCCCAGATGGGTCGCTCTTGGAGACGCGAGGCGTAGCCCGATTTCGGCGAGTTGTAGCCCACGTAGAGCCCGGCGGCGACGACCGCGAGCACGCCGGAGCCCTGCAACTGCTCTGCCGAGATGTAGGCGAGGAACGGCAGGATCAGGCCGATCACGATCTCGACCACCGGGTCTTTGACGTGCATGCGGAGGTAGTGGGCGACGATGCCGAGCACGAGGCCGACCGCGACGCCGACGCCGATCGCCAGCCCGAAGATGCCGAGGTCTTGCCAGATGGTGAGCGCCGCGCCGCCGACGATGGCGAGGAACACCTTGACCAGGGTGAGCGAGGCGGCGTCGTTGATGAGGCTCTCGCCCGAGATGACGGCCATCATCTTGCGGGGCAGGCCGAGCTTGCGGCCGATCGAGGCGGCTGAGACGGCGTCGGGCGGGGCGACGACGGCCCCCACGAGGATCGCCGCGGGCAGAGTCATGTCGGGGATCAGCACGTAGGCGATCCAGCCGACGACGAGCGCGGTCACGATGACCAGGAAGATGCCGAGACGGCGGATCTGCACGAGACTCTGGCGGAAGTTCTGGAACGACACGTCGAGCGAAGCCGAGTAGAGGAGCGGGGGAAGGATGATCGTCAGGATCACCTCGGAGTCGATCTCGATGTCCGGAAGCCCGGGGATGAACGAGACGAGTAGTGCGACGGCGACCACGAGCAGGGGAGCGGGCAGACCGCGCCAGCGCGCGAACGCCGTGATCGTCAGAGACCCCGCGAGGATGAGAAGGAGTTCGAGAAGTTCCACGTGGGTTCCGTCCATCGTGCAGTGAGCGCAGGAGTTCCATTCTGCCAGGTGGCACCCAGGCTCCGCCTGTGCTCGGGGTTCATCCGGGTTTCGTAGCATGCGGGGGTGATGCGAAGGCGGACGACCTCAGGCGAGGTGCTCGGTGTGGCCGAGCGCGGAATCAGGGCGTGGCGGGGAATCCCGTACGCGGCGGCACCCGTGGGCTCCCTGCGGTACCGGGCCCCGTCGGATCCTCCGCCCTGGCGCGGCGTGCGGAACGCGCGGCACTTCGGGCCGGCGTGCCCGCAGGATCGCGACCGGTTCGTGGGAATCGACGCGACGACCCCGCAAGACGAAGACTGCCTGTCGATCAACGTGATCGCCCCCGAAGGATCCGAGGCGGGCGCCTCCCTGCCCGTCCTGGTGTTCATCCACGGTGGCGCGTATGCCGTGGGATCGTCGCGCGAGTTTCCGCGGCAGGGCGAGCAGCTCGTGCGCGAGGGCGGAATCGTCTACGTCTCGTTCAACTACCGGCTCGGCGGATTCGGCTACGTCGATCTCACGGCCTGGTCGACCGAGGAGCGACCGATCGACTCCAACCTCGGGCTCCGCGACCAGGTGAAGGCCCTCGAGTGGGTCCGCGACAACATCCGCGAGTTCGGGGGAGACCCCGATCGCGTGACGATCTCGGGTGAATCGTCGGGCGGAAACGCGGTGACGACGCTCATGACGGTGCCGAGCGCGAAGGGTCTCTTCGCCGGAGCCATCGCCCAGTCGTCGCCGACCAACGCCATCTACCCCCGCCAAGTGACCGAGAAGTGGGCGGGCGAGCTGCTCGAGCTGCTCAGCCGCGAGGTGCGCGACGACGACCTCGAGTCGACCTCGCACGAAGACGCGGTCGCCCTGCTCGAGAAGGCCGGCGCGCACCACATCGTCCGGGCGACGTCGAAGCTGTTCCTCCGGGCTCCCGACGATCAGCCCGGCTCGATCTTCCTGTCGCCCGTGATCGACGGCGACTTCTTGCCCGAGCGCCCCCTCGACGCTTTCAAGGCCGGGCGTGCGCACCCGGTGCCGTTGATCATCGGCACCAACGACCGAGAGGGCTCGGTCTTCACGGGGCGGCGCGACATCCTGGCGACGACACCGCTCAGGATCCGCGCGATCTTTGCCAACACGACCAAGAAGGCGCGCAAGGCCATCACCAAGCAGTACCCGGGCCTGCCGGCGCGGCGTCCCGCCCTCGACTTCGGGGGCGACTTCTCGTTCTGGTTCCCGTCGGTGAAGGTGGCGGAGAGGCACGCCCGGTTCGCCCGCGTCTACTTCTACCGTTTCGACGCGGCGCCCCGGATCCTGCGTCTCGCGGGGGTTGACGCGTTCCACGGTCTGGAGTTGTGGGCGCTCTTCGGTCGGATGAACTCGGCCTTTGGCGCGGCGATGAGCCTGCTCGGGGGCCGGCGGGCCTTCCTCGCGACGGCGGCCCGGATGCGGCGGCGGTGGCTGGAGTTCGTCGTCACGGGAGGGGTCGCCGACTGGCCGTCGTACGACCCGTTCCGCAGGCGGACGCTGATCATCGACCGCGTCGATCGGGTGGAGTTCGACCCGCGCGGAGAGCGGCGGCGCGTGTGGCAGGACTTCGTGCCGCATATCTGACGGCGACGCCCGTCGGGCGGTTGTTCACACGCCGTCCACCGCGCGTTTGCAATCCGTTCAGCCGACTGGAAGAGTCAGGCCGGTGGATCTCACCCTCATAGTCGTTCTGGTCATTCTTCTGGCCGTCTTCTTCGACTTCACGAACGGCTTTCACGACACCGCCAATGCCATGGCGACACCGATCGCGACCGGGGCGATGCGGCCCAGGGTCGCCGTAACGGTGGCCGCCCTGTTGAACCTGGTGGGTGCCTTCCTCTCGACCGAGGTCGCGAAGACCATCTCGGGCGGCATCATCCGCGAGGGCCCGGGCGGTGTCGAGATCACCCCGACGATGATCTTCGCCGGCCTCATCGGCGCCGTGATCTGGAACATGATCACCTGGCTGCGCGGTCTGCCGTCGTCGTCGTCGCACGCGCTCTTCGGTGGCCTGATCGGCGCGGCACTCGTCGGTGCGGGCACCAACTCGGTCGACTTCGGAGTCGTGCTGTCGAAGGTCGTCCTCCCGGCGCTGCTCGCACCCCTCGTCGCCGGGCTCGTCGGCTTCCTCGCCACCCGCCTCGCGTACCGGATCACCCGTCGCCCGGTTGGCAAGAACCAGCGCGGCGGATTCCGCGTCGGGCAGATCTTCACCTCGTCGCTCGTGGCGCTGGCTCACGGCACCAACGACGCCCAGAAGACGATGGGCGTGATCACCCTCGCTCTGATCGCGGGCGGGTTCCTCGGCTCGGGCGCGAACCCACCGTTCTGGGTGATCCTCGTCTGCGCTCTGGCCATCGCGCTCGGCACCTACACCGGAGGCTGGCGAATCATCCAGACCATGGGCGGCGGTCTCACCGACATCAAGGCGACCCAGGGCTTCTCGGCCGAAGCATCGACCGCGGCCACCGTGCTCGCCTCCAGTCACCTCGGCTTCGCGCTCTCGACGACGCAGGTGTCGTCGGGCTCGATCATCGGTGCCGGCCTCGGCCGTCGCGGCTCGACGATCCAGTGGGGCACCGCGGGCAAGATCGTCATCGCCTGGTTCATCACGCTTCCCGCCGCCGGGCTCGTCGGCGCAGCGTGCGAGCTCATCGCCCGTATCGGCGTCGTCGGGCTCGTCATCGACGCGGTGCTCGGGGCAGGGGTCATCGTCGGCATCTTCGTCGCCTCGCGCCGCAAACCGCACGAGCAGTCCAACGCCCTCGAGGTCGACGTCGCCATGAACTCCGTCTTGACGCGGAGCGAGCGCCGCAGCCTGCTCAAGAAACGCGGTGACGAGCTCCTCGCTGAGCGACGCCGTATGAGCGACGAGTCGTCGCTGTTCGAACTGGGTGCCGAGGAGGAAGTCCGATGATCAACTGGGGAGCATTTCTGCTGGTGGCCCTTGTCTCGCTGGTCTCGGCGGGTGCGCTGGTGACGATCTATGCGTCCGGGCTGCGACTGCTGGCCGTCGACGGGCGGCCTCGTGCCGCGGTCGTCGGTGCCTACGCCTGCTTCACCGTGTGCGCGCTCGGTGTGCTGTTCGGCATCTACCTCATCGTCCCGGCGCTGCACGCGAGCTGACCGCTCCGGGTCAGTCGACCTGCACGGCGATCGCGCCACCGTTCGCGAGCATCTCGAACCGTCGGCCGGGCAGCGTCGAGACCAGCACCACGCGGTCGACCAGGGCCCGCTGCTTCGGCACGCACGAGACGGCGTCGCCGACGTTGTCGTATGTCGCCACGAAGCACACCTGGGCCGAGTCGACGCCGTACCCGACCCAGAGCCGCCAGCGGTCTGCGGTGGCCGACAACGAGGGATCCTCGTCGTAGATCACGCGGCTCGACCCCAGATCGACCTCGCCTCGAATCGCCACGGGCAGAGCGTCGGTCGGCACCTCGGCGCGGTCGAGCGCCCTCGACAGCACCGACGGCAGGGGCGAGGTCGGCGAAGGATCCGACGGGGACGGCTTCGTCTCGACACTCGCCTGATTCGCGTCGGTCACGCCGTGGATCGTCGCGGCGAGGGCGATCGCTGCGGCGAGCGCGACCCCGGCCACGAGCCACGCGCGGCGTTTCGGTCGGGCCGGCTCGGCCTCCTCCGGTGCGTCGGGTGCCGGGGGAGTAGGGTCTGCTGCGCTCGCGGGTGACGGTGAGGCGGCCTCGCGCTGCCGTCGTTGCTCGGCGTCGTACTCGCGCAGGGCCGCGGCGGCCTCGGCGGCGACCTGTGGGTCCGCGCCGGGGGCGAACGCGAGTTCGGTGAGGGCCAGGCGGCGGCGGTCGGGATCCTCGGCGGAGCCTTCCTGCTCGGCGGTCATGGCGTGATCGTACCGCCGGAGGGCCGACCCGAGCCGCCGGGGTTCTGCCATGATCGGTCTATGCCGACGTCGCCGTGCCTTCGCATCCTGGTCGCGATCAATCCGTCGGCCTCGTTCGGCAGACATCGTCCCGTCGGCCCCGCCGTGACCGCGGCACTGGAGAAGGCCGGGCACGACGTCGTCCCGCTCCAGCGCGAATCGCAGGAGGCTCTCGAGACGGCGGTTCGATCCGAGCTCGAGACCACGACGGTCGACGCGCTCGTCGTGGTCGGCGGCGACGGGATGGTCAGCTTCGGTGTGGGGCTCGTCGCCGAGACGGGTGTGCCTCTCGGCCTGGTGCCCTCGGGGACGGGCAACGACATGGCGCGGGCGCTCGGGCTGCCCTTCGACGACCCCGCCCGCGCGATCGAGAGACTGGTCGAGTTGCTTCGCGAGGCGCCGCGCCCCGTCGATCTGCTACGGGTGACGCGCGACGGCGCCGAGCCCACCTGGGTGGCCGGGGGAGTCTCGGCCGGTTTCGACGCCTTCGTCAACGAGCGGGCCAATAGGATCCGACGCCCCCGCGGCCGGGCACGGTACGACCTCGCGCTCGTGCTGGAGCTTCTGCGGTTGCGGCAGGTCGAGTACGACGTCGTCGTCGACGGGGTCGCCTCCCGCGTCGCCGGCACGCTCGTCTCCGTCGGCAACGCCCGCTCGGTCGGGGGCGGCATCACTCTCTTGCCCGACGCCGTGATCGACGACGGTCTCCTCGACGTGCTGATCGTCGAGCGGCTGTCGCGCGTCGGGTTCTTGCGCTTGTTCCCGCGGGTCGCGAAGGGCACGCACGGCGACGACCCCCGGGTGCGGTTGTCACGGGCCCGGCGGGTGTCGATCGCGGCGCGTGACGTCGTGGCGTATGGCGACGGGGAGCGGATCGGCGCCCTGCCGGTGACGATCGAGGTCGTGCCGGCTGCTCTGCGCGTCTTCGCTCCCGCGCCTTAGCCCCTCTCAAGACGATTCAGTACCAGTTATTGGCCTGCGAGTGAGCCCAGGCAGCACAAGGCGTCCCGTACGACGCCGAGATGTAGCCGAGCCCCCAGATCACCTGGGTGGTGGCGTTGGTCGCCCAGTCCGACGACACGCTGGCCATCTTGCTGCCGGGGAGCGCCTGCGGGATCCCGGTGGCACCGGAGGCGTTGTACGCCTGGTAGTTCCACCCCGACTCCTTGGTCCAGAGCGACACGAGGCAGGAGAACTGGTCGGAGCCCCACCCGTACTGGCTCGACATGAGTGCTTGGGCGGTTGCTTTCGCCCCGGCCGGGGTGTTCTCGGCGGCTTGGCGGACGGCGTCGGCCTTGTCCTGTTTCGCCTTCGCTGCGGCCGCCTGCGCCGCCTTTCGAGCGGCGGCGGCCTTGGCGGCCGCCCGCTTCTCGACCTTCTCCGTCGCGGTCGTGACGTCGGCGGCGGCATCCTGCGTGGCGTCGGCCCGGGCGAGCACCGTGTCGGCGTCGAGCTTCTGATAACCGGCGAGCGACGCGAGCGACGTCTTGAGCTCGGACGCGTTGACTTTGCCGCTCGCCTCGGCTGCGGCGTGTTTGCCGGAGGCCAGTGCGATGGTGGCGACGGTGTTCGCGGTGGACCGGCTCACGGCCGACCCCGCGTGCACCGAGACGCGGTCACCCGACGAGTCGGTGACGGTGAAGTCGGACTTCGCGGTCGCCGTCTGACCGGGAGCGACGACGTCCAGGGCCGTGGTGAGGGCGCTCGGCGTGCCCGCGGCGGTCGGCAGGCCGAAGGCGGATCCTGATGCCACTCCCGTGACGAGGCCGGTGCAGAGCACGGCGGCGGTCGCGACGGTTCCGGTGAGGCCGGCGAGACGGATGCGGCGAACTCGGCGGCGCTTGGCCCCGAGGGAGTGTCGGGTTTCGGGCAGGGGTGTGGTGCTGACGGGCAAATCGGTCCAATGGCTCGACCGGCTCTCGCCATCTCGACGAAGGCAGGGCGACGTCGGGCTCTGCGGCGCGGCGGGGGGACGGGCGGCAGGGCCGTGCCCTCTCGGCTCGAGCTGCGGCTCGGTGCACGGGTCGGGCGGATGGCGGTCCGGTGACGGAATGCTCGCCCGGCGTCGAATCGGATCGGCCGCGGGCGAAGCGGCGAGTATGCGGACCATTTCTGGGGTAGTCCGCCGAAACGCCTGGAAGAACCCTCTGTCCACCCATGCATGCGCATAGACCATCGCGTGAGATTCGGCCCCGCCAATTCGAGAGCGATCCTGCCCCGCAGTCACACCAGTTACTGCCGCACGGGGTGTGCTCCGCCGGATCGCTCTCAAATTGGCGGCCGGGCCCGACTAGCCTCAGTTCAACCCTCGACGAAACCGACGCGAAAGCTAGGCTTGGCGCATGACCGACGACGACGTCCGAGTAGCCACCAGCGAGCCCACCATGCGACGTGAGACCGACTCGCTCGGCTCGCGCGACGTGCCGACCGATGCCTACTGGGGCATCCACACGCTGCGTGCGGTCGAGAACTTCCCGGTCGCGAACCGGCCGATCTCGGTGTACCCGGAGCTGGTCGTGGCGCTCGCGGTCGTCAAGCAGGCGGCGGCCCGCGCCAACGTCGAGATCGGCGTGCTCGACCCCGTCAAAGCCCGCGCCATCGAGCAGGCCTGCGACGAGATCCGCGGCGGAGCACTGCACGACGAGTTCCGCGTCGGTGTGATGCAGGGCGGTGCGGGCACCAGCACCAACATGAACAGCAACGAGGTCATCGCGAACCGTGCCCTCGAGATCCTGGGGCACGCGCGCGGCGAGTACGAATTCCTGCACCCGATCGACGACGTCAACCGCAGCCAGTCGACCAACGACACGTACCCGACCGCGATCAAGCTCGCGATGATCCTCGCCCTCGGCCCGTTCGTCGACGAGCTGGGCCGGACGGCCGACGCCTTCGCGGCCAAGGGCACCGAGTTCCGCAACGTGCTCAAGGTCGGCCGCACGCAGCTGCAAGACGCCGTGCCGATGACCCTCGGCCAAGAGTTCACCGGCTTCGCGCACACCCTCGGCGAAGACCAGGAGCGCCTCCGCGACACCCTGCCGCTTCTCGCCGAGATCAACCTCGGCGCGACGGCCATCGGCACCGGCATCACCGCCGACCCGAAGTACGCCGAGGCGGTGCGTCGCCACCTTTCCGAGCTGACGGGCATCGAGATGGTCACGGCCCCCGACCTGATCGAGGCCACCAGCGACGCGGGCGTCTACATGACCGTGTCGGGAGCGCTCAAGCGGAGCGCGATCAAGCTGTCGAAAATCTGCAACGACCTGCGGCTCCTGTCGTCCGGGCCTCAGGCCGGCCTCGGAGAGATCACGCTCCCACCACGTCAGGCCGGATCCTCGATCATGCCCGGCAAGGTCAACCCCGTGATCCCCGAGGTCGTCAACCAGGTGGCCTTCGCGGTCGCCGGCGCCGACGTGACGGTCACGATGGCGGCCGAGGCCGGTCAACTCCAGCTCAACGCGTTCGAGCCCGTCATTGCCAACTCGATCCTGCAGAGCGTCTCGTGGCTCTCTCGGGCCTGCCGCACGCTGCGCGTCAACTGCATCGACGGGATCCAGGCCAACACGTCGCGGCTGGCACAGCAGGTCGAGACCAACATCGGCGTCGTCACGGCCCTCACCCCGTACATCGGCTACGCGGCTGCGGCGTCGATCGCGCACACGGCCCTCGCCACCGAGACGCCGATCGCGACCCTCGTGGTCGCCGCCGGACTGATGACGGCCGAGCAGGTCGAGCACGTCCTGTCGCCCGCGCGCCTGTCGGGTCTCGAGGCGATCACGTCGTCGATCCCGGTCGTCACCGCCGAGCAGATCACGAAGCACCTGGCGTCGCTCGATGCGGCTCACGCCGACGAGACAACGGGCTGATCCTCCCTTTTCTTCACCTCTGGGCCGCGAGACTCCAGTAATGGCCTATGTCGAGCTGCCCGCATGGGCAACTTCTGGAGTCTCGCCGCGCCAGCGCCCAGCGGGCGGGAGAGAAGGATCCTGCATCTCGTCTCCCGGCACGGCGCGGCGGTGGCCGCAGCGCCGGACGACCGAGGCACGGCGCGACCGGGCCGCAGCGCCGGATGGCCGAGGCTTGTCCGAGGTCCGGCGCGGCGGCTCTCGTTGCGCACGAAGGATCCAGTCGAGGCCCGGCGCCGCGGCCACCGCCGCGCCCAAAAGTTACTGCCCCGCGCGGTCGTCCTCGTCGCTGAGCCCCGGCCGCGCACTGCCCGACATCGTCTGGAATCGCGGCCGAATGTGCGGCTGCCCGTGCTCGTCGAGGGTCGGCTCGCCGTAGAGGCGGACGGCCTTGAGGCGCATCGTCCGGCCGTCGACGAGGTCGAGCGACTGGTGCCGTGCGAGGGCGAGGTTGCGTTTGCTGTCGCGCAGAGGCAGCGGGATCAGCCCTTCCGCCTCGACGCCCGATTGCAGGTAGCGAACCCGGATGATCTGCGAGTCGAGTTCGCCGCCGAGCACCAGCACGAAGTTCGAGATGAAGGCGTAGACCAGCACCACGACGGCTCCGCCGAGGAACCCGTACACCCGGTCGTAGTTCGAGAACGTCGTGACGTAGATCGCGAAGCCGACCGTTGCCAGGGCCCAGCCGCCGATCGCGAACAGGGCACCGTACGACACCCAGCGCACGCGGGGGTGCTTCACGTTGGGCGAGAAGTAGTAGAGCAGCGCGATGGTGAGCACCACGATGCCGACCAGCACCGGCCATTTGAGGTAGTTCCAGAGCAGCACGAGCAGCCCCCCGAACCGGAACTGCGCCCCGATGGCTTCGGCGATCGACGGGGTGATGAGCAAGATCGCGGCGATCGCGGCGAACAGCACCATCATCACGGCCGACAGCAGCAGCATCTCGAGCCGGAACTTCGCGAACCGGCGCCCCTCTTGCACGCCGTAGATCATGTTCAGCGCGCGACCGAAGGCCGACGCGTAGCCGGAGAGCGACCAGAGCGTCAAGAAGAGCCCAACCCCGAGCGACACCCCCGGCACCGAGAGGCTCAGCAGCGAGATCAACGGCGGTCGGAGGGCGTCCGCGGCCGACTGGCCAATGCCGAGCCGGGCGATGTTCAGGATGTCATCGACCGCGTCGCCGTCGCTCTGCCCGAGGGCCACCGCCGATACGACGCTGAGCGCACCCGGGAAGATGGCGAGGGTCGAGAAGAAGGCGAGGGCGGCGCCGGCGTCGACCGTCCGGTGCCGGAGGAACCCGTGGTAGGTGCGCCGGAGCGCATACCGCCACGGAATGGGATCCTTCGCCCCGACCACGAGCCACTTCTGCCAGCCGACGACGAAGGGTGCGGCTGTCGCGTGGCCGATGGGCCGGAGGATCGGCCAGGTGAGTCGGGCCACGACGAGCGCCACGGCACGCGCGAGACGGCCGATTGCGCGCAGCACGGCCCAGATCGGCGACCAGATCGCGACGAGGATCCGAGACACCCGGTTCCCGAGACGAAGCGCGCCCTCTCGAGAGGGTTGCGCCGGTCGCAGCGCTCGTCCCGTCATTGCCTCAGGATACCGGGGCCGGGTGTCGGTGTCGGAGGCCGCGGGTACTCTCGACCCATGACCTGGGGGAACAGCCCGCATCCGCCGCCCGCCCTCCGACGGAGGAGCCCCGCGACGAGCTTCGCCGCGCTCGCGGTCGGGTTCGTCGTGATCGCCTGCTTCGCGGCGGCGGTCGTCGTCTACTTCGTGTCCGTGCTGCCCACCGAGGTGCTCACGATCGGCATTCTCTTGGCCGTCGTCCCGCTCGTCATCGTCCTGTTCGGTATCTGGCTGGTCGACCGATGGGAGCCCGAGCCCCGGGTGGCCCTGATCTTCGCCTTCTTCTGGGGTGCCGGCGTCTCGGTCGGGGCCGCCCTCCTCTTCGACTTCGCCGTCCAGACCGTGCAGAGTGCGCTCGGTGCCTCCGGCGAGAGCGAGACAGCCGACATCGTCGGCGCCGTGGTCCAGGCGCCCGTCGTCGAAGAGACGGCGAAGGGCGTCGGGGTACTTCTCGTGCTCTGGATCTTCCGCCGCACCTTCGACGGCCCGATCGACGGCATCGTCTACGCGGCGACCGTCGCCGCGGGGTTCGCGTTCGTCGAGAACATCCAGTACTTCTCGGTGCAGGTCGTCCACCAGGCGTTCGGCGGCGAGAGCGTGGCCGGTGTCTTTCTCGTGCGGGCGCTTATGGCGCCGTTCGGGCACATCATCTACACCGCGTGCGTCGGCTTCGCGCTCGGGGTGGCCTCGCGGCGCACCGGGCCTCTCGGCGCCCTCGGGTATTTCGCGGTGGGGCTCGTGCCGGCGATGTTGCTCCACGCCCTGTGGAACGGCGCACTCGTCGTCGTCGGCGACCGGTTCCTCGCCTATTACGTGCTGGTTCAGGTGCCGATCTTCGTGGCGTGTGTCGTGCTCGTGGTCGTACTCCGCTACCTCGAGCGACGCGTGACGAGGTTGCGTCTCGCCGACTACGCGGGCGCGGGCTGGTTCGACCAGACCGAGGTGGCGATGCTCTCGTCGGGAGCATCACGACGCCGCGCCCAACGATGGGCGAAATACAACGGGCTCGGGCCGGTCATGGCCGGGTTCATCTCCGATGCGACGCGGCTGGCGTCGACGCGCCAGAAGATCGTGTCGATGCGGCACTCGGCGGCGGGAAGGGCGGCCGCTCAAAGCGACGAGCAGGAATTGCTCGCGGCGATTGCCTCGGCCCGGCCGTACCTGCAGGCACCGGGTGTCGCGGCCGCGGGCGGTCCGGGGATGGGCGGGCCAGGAATGGGCCAGTGGGCGAGCCGTCCGTCGGGCATGCCGGCGTGGGCCGAGCCGAACCCGGGTGCCGGGCGCTCGGGCGTCGACCCCGGCTAGGGGCTGCCGGATCCTGCGGGTGCTGGCCCGGCCGCTAGTCAAGCGACGCGTTTCGGCCAATCCGTCGTGGCTCGCCGCGTCACTTCGGCCGATCAGCGTCGCATTGCCCGACCTCGCGCGAATCGGCTGATGTCACACCGCCGCGGCGCGCGACCTCGGCCGATCCCCGTCGCCTCGCCGCACCGGTCCACGCCCGCCTCCGAATTTGAAGGAGAAACTGCAGCGCCGGCACGCGTCCATGCCGATCGGGCGGGGTCGGGGTGACGGATCTCCTTCAAATTTGCAAGCAGCCCGACCGACCTCGGCACACCAGACCACGGCGCACGCCACTACGGCGTCGGGTTCAGCGAGTCGTACCGGCGGAACGACGGCTGCACCCGCGCGAGCAGCCCGATCAGCGCGATGATGAGCGCGCCTCCGAGCAGCGGCGGCCACACCGTTCCGGCCAGCGCCAGCAGCCCGACGAAGAGGTCGCCGAGGCGCGGCCCGCCGGTCACCACGACGATGAAGATGCCCTGCAGGCGTCCTCGCATCGCGTCGGGCGCCGCCGACTGCAAGATGGTCGACCGGAAGATCGACGAGACGTTGTCGGCCGCGCCCGCACCGGCGAGGGCGAGCGCCGCGAACGCGATGGCACCGAGGTTCGCCGACCAGAAGTCGTCGGTGAGCCCGCCGGTTCCGTGCTCGCCGCCGAGTTGTGCGACGAGGAGGACGACCCCGAATGCGAGGATGCACGCCCCGTACGCGGTGATGGCCCAGTTCACCGCGGATCCTTGTCGCCGCACCTGCCCGAGCCGCCCCGAGAAGACGCTGCAGACGAGCGCCCCGACCGCGTACGACGCCGTGAGCACGCCGACAGTGACCGCTCCGCCCCCGATGAGGATGGCGCCCACCACCGGGTAGAGCACTCGCGGTTGCCCGAACGTCATGGCGATGATGTCGACGATGAAGGTCATGCGGATGTTGGGGGAGCGGCGCAAGAACCGGATGCCGAACAGGAGCGATTCGAGCCCTGGTCGCTGGGTCGCCCCCTCGGGTCGGATCGCAGGCAGGGCGAGGATCCCGAGGAACGCCGTCGTGAAGAGCACCACGTCGACCGTGTAGGTGAGCGGGAAACCGACGGAGGCGACGAGGATCCCGGCCAGCGCCGGTCCGAGTGTCAGTTGCACGCCGGTGCCGATGCCGTTCAGCGCCGACGCCGCGGGCAGCAGGCGTGCGGGGAGGAGCCGAGGCACGATGGCGGCCCGCGACGTGCCGATCACCGTGGCCGCGACGGCGTCGACCGTGGTGAGCGCGTAGAGCAGGGCGACGTTGTCGAGACCGAGCCAGGCGTGCAGGGCGATGCATCCTGTCGTGACCCAGGCGACGACGGCGGCGATGATGGCGACGATCCGGCGGTCGAAGGCGTCGGCGAGCATGCCGCCGTAGAGGCCGGCGATGATCATCGGCACGAGAGAGATGACGCCCACCAGCGCGACGGCGAAGGTCGACTTGGTGATGTCGTAGATCTCGAGACCGACGGCGACGAGGGTGAGCTGCGCCCCGATGCCGGAGATGGAGGAGCCGATCCAGAGCCGTGCGAATGCCGGGCTCTCGCGGAGCGGGCTCAGGTCGACGAAGAGGCGCTTGCGGGCGGGGGCCTCGGCCCCGGGGGCGTGATTGGACAAGGCTCTAGTCTGCCCGTTAACGCACCGGTTTGCAGACCGTGCAAGAACCGGCGTAGCCTGCATGCGTTCGCATTGATGACTCGATTCTCGGTGTGAACGGCATCACCGGTTTGTCGATGGGCTGCCCACTCGATTCCTTCGCAGGGAGGACGCGAGCGAGCAGCCCATCGCGCTCCCACGGGGTTCATCACCGGCATGCGACGCCCCACCGGGCTCTCATGCTTGACTGGGGGCATGACTCACGACGCATCTACCAAGCCCGAAATCGACGCTCCCGAGGGCCCGGCTCCCGCGCAGCTCGAGATCACCGACATCACCGTCGGCGACGGAGCCGAGGCCCAGTCCGGCTCGACCGTCAACGTCCACTACGTGGGCGTCGAGTACGACTCCGGCGAAGAGTTCGACTCCTCGTGGGGTCGCGGCGAATCCATCAACTTCCCCCTCGCGGCACTCGTGCGCGGCTGGCAGGAGGGCATCCCCGGCATGAAGGTGGGCGGCCGTCGCAAGCTCGTCCTGCCCCCGCACCTCGCCTACGGCCCCGCCGGCAGCGGCCACCAGCTCAGCGGCAAGACCCTGATCTTCATCATCGACCTCCTGGGCGTGAGCTGATGGCCGAGCCCATCAGCGTCCCCACCACCCCGCTGAACGACGGGACGGCCTTCCCGAAGGTCGGCCTCGGCACGTACAAGCTGAACGGCGCCGAGGGCACCGACGCGGTGAAGTCGGCGCTCGAGACCGGGTACCGGATCCTCGACACCGCTCTCAACTACGAGAACGAAGACGCCGTGGGTCGCGCCGTGCGCGAGACCGACGTGCCGCGCGACGAGATCATCGTCACGTCGAAGCTGCCCGGTCGTCACCACGGTTACGACGAGACGCTCGCGAGCTTTGAGGAGACCCGCACGAACCTCGGGCTCGACCACGTCGACCTGTATCTGATCCACTGGCCGCTGCCGCGCATCGACAAGTACGTCGAGTCGTTCCGGGCCTTCAAGAAGCTGCAGGACGACGGGCTCATCACCTCGATCGGAGTCTCGAACTTCACCGAGGCCCACCTGCGCCGGGTCATCGACGAGGTCGGCGTGGTTCCCGCGGTCAACCAGGTCGAGTTGCACCCGTACTTCCCGCAGGCGGCCCTTCGCGCAGTCCACACTGAGCTCGGCATCGTGACCGAGAGCTGGAGCCCCATCGGCAAGCAGTCCGAACTGCTGACCGAGCAGGTCATCGTCGACATCGCGGCCGCCCACGGCGTCACCCCGACCCAGGTCGTGGTGCGCTGGCACGTGCAGCTCGGCGCCGTGCCGCTGCCGAAGTCGGCCGACACCGGGCGTCAGCGCGAGAACCTCGACGTCTTCGGCTTCGAGCTGAGTGACGACGAGGTGGTGCGCATCTCCGGCCTCGAGCGCGGACGCCTCTGGGACGGCGACCCCGAGACGCACGAGGAGTTCTAGCTCCCACTGCGACTCAGACCCGCACGACCGGTGAGAACACCCCTCCAAGGGGAGCGTTCACACCGGTCGTGCGGGTCTTCGCGGTTAAACGGGGTGTCCGGAGGGCCCGGTCACGGGTGGGTAGAATTAAGGCCGACTTTTCCCGAGGAGTGCACGCCTGTTGCCATCTGAACTCGACCGCGAACGCGACTACGTGTCGACGCTCTACGAACGCCTCGACCTGCTTAAAGCGGAAGCGCGAGAACGACTGGTCGCCACCCGCCGCGACATGGTCGGTGGCAATCATCAGAGCCGAAGCGAGCGCGACGCGTATGCGCGGCTCTACGAAGACACCCTCGCCCAGCTGAGCGAGGTCGACGACCGGCTCGCGTTCGGGCGCCTCGAGCTCGAGCAGCCCGACGAGACGACGAGCCCCTTGCGTAAGGGCGACCGCCCCGACAACACCGTCAGCAGTGGCAGCACTGACGGCCCCGACGGCACTGACGTCACTGACGGCAGCGATGGCGGCGGCAGTACCGGCGCTTACCGCTACATCGGCCGGGTCGGGCTCCGCGACACCGAGCATCACCCGATCCTCCTCGACTGGCGTGTTCCGGGTGCGAGCGCCTTCTACCAGGCGACCGCCGCGACCCCGATGGGCGCCCGCGCTCGCCGGCACCTGACGCTCGAGGGGCGCACGGTCACCCGTATCGAAGACGAGGTCTTCGACCCGACCCTGCTCGATCGCGGCGACGCGCAGCTGCAGGGCGAGGGCGCGCTGATGGCCGCCCTGACGGCGCAGCGCACCGGGCGCATGACCGACATCGTCGCGACGATCCAGGGCGAACAGGATCGCATCATCCGCTCCGGCCTCGACGGAGTCCTCGTGGTCCAGGGTGGGCCGGGCACCGGTAAGACGGCTGTCGCCCTGCACCGGGCCGCGTTCCTGCTCTACTCGCACCGCGAGCGCCTCCGCGGTTCCGGGGTGCTCGTCGTCGGCCCGAGCCGGTCGTTCCTCCGCTACATCGAGCAGGTGCTGCCGTCACTCGGCGAGTCCGGCGTCGTGCTGTCCAGCCTCGGCGGCCTCTATCCCGGCGTCGAGGCGACGGTCGACGATGCACCCGACGTCGCCGCAGCCAAGGGGTCGGCTCGCATGGCCGACCTGCTGAAGCGTGCCGTCCGCTCGCGGCAGATCGTTCCGACCGAGCCCGCCGTGGTCGACATCGACGGTGAGCGGATGACGGTGCAGCCGCAGCTGGTGGCCGAGGCGATGCGTCGTGCTCAGGAGCGCGGCAAGCCGCACAACGAGGGTCGCGTCACGTTCAACAAGCACGCGCTCGCCGCCCTGTCGAAGCAGCTCGTCGCCCAGCTCAAGGCCCGCGGCACGACGATCGACGACTCCGACGAACTCGTGCTCCGCGACGACATCCGCCAGTCGTACGACGTGCGCGTGCTCCTCAACACGGCCTGGTTGCCGCTGACGCCGCAGAAGCTCCTCGACGACCTCTACGCCCGGCCCAACTGGCTCGCCTCGCTGACCCCCCAGTGGACCCCCGAGCAGCGGGCGCTCCTCCGGCGACCCCGCGGCGAGGCGCTGACGATCAGCGACGTTCCGCTGCTCGACGAGGCCGCCGAGCTGCTCGGCGAATTCGACGCGGTGGTCGACGCCGAGAAGCGCGCCCGCAAGCAGCAGCAGAAGCGCGACATCGAGAACGCCGAGCGCGCGATCGAGAACATGCAGGTCGAGGGGATGGTCACGGCGTCCGACATCGCGGGCAACTTCGCCGAGCGGGCCGCCTCCATGACGACCGCCGAGCGGGCGGGCGGCGACCGCACCTGGGCCTTCGGTCACGTCGTGGTCGACGAGGCGCAAGAGCTCTCGCCCATGCAGTGGCGCCTCCTCGCCCGTCGCTGCCCACTGCGGTCGTTCACCGTCGTGGGCGACATCGCCCAGGCGTCGTCGCCGGCATCCGCCGATTCGTGGGAGCGCGCCCTTCAGAGCCTCCTCGGCCGCCGCCGCCGCGAGGGCGCCTGGCGTCTCGAAGAGCTCACCGTCAACTACCGCACCCCGAGCCAGATCGTCGAGTACGCCGAGGGCGTCGCCCGGGCGAGCGGACTGGCGATCACCCCGAGCCGGTCGGTGCGCGCCAGCGAGTGGCCGGTCCGAGAGACGGCTTCGCAGGATCCTGCGGCAGCCACGCTCGAGGCCGTCGTCGTCGACCGCGACATCGACGATTCCGGCACCCTCGCCGTGATCGCCCCGCCCGAGCTCGTCACGACTCTCGTCGAGACGCTCGACGCCCGGTTCCCGGGCCAGGTCGCGCCCGGCACAGCCTCGCTCACCCGGCCCATCAGCGTGCTGAGCCCGGCGACGTCGAAGGGTCTCGAGTTCGATTCGGTCGTCGTGGTCTCGCCGTCTCGGATCCTTGCGCTGTCGTCGCGGGGCAATGCCTCGCTCTACGTGGCGATGACTCGGCCGACGCAGCGGCTGACCGTGGTCGACGTCCCCTAGAGAAGACGGCTCGGGGGCTACTTCGTCGCGGTGCGGTTCTTCACCAGGGCGAGGGCGTAGTCCTCCCACCAGGTGCCGGCGGTCGGCCCGCCGTTGCAGGTGCCGTCACTGGCGCCCGGCGTCTTGACCCACAGCAGGGCATCCACCTTCGTGGAACCGGATCCAACGCGCGGGTTCACGCCGAGGCCCGCGCCCGTGGCATTACACCAGGTGCCCTTCCAGCCGGTTCCGTTTCGCGACACGTCGATGACGAAGTGCGATCCGCCGGTGAGCTTCGACACCTTCGTGCCGTAGGCGCGTTCGTCGGCGGTGGGGTAGTAGTTCGAGACGTTGGTTGCGAAACCCCGGGCCTTGGCGATGCCGGCGGCTCGGAGGCGGGAAGCCATGACGGCTGGGTCGACCCAGTGCGAGTTGCCCGCGTCGAGGTAGGTGGTGACGCCGGCACCGGCGAGCGTCGACACCGCCGCCTTAATCAGCGGCACGCGGGTCTTCTCGACCGAGGGGCAGTTGCTGATCATCGCCAGCGCGTCCGGCTCGACGATCACGGCGGCGCGGTGCCCTTTCAGCGCTGCCGCGACGACCTTGTTCCACGGCCCGTACTGCGCCGCGGTGAGCCCACCCGCCGAATAGTCGCCGCAGTCGCGTTCGGGAATCGCATAGGTCACGAAGGTCGCCGTGCGGTGTTGCGCCTCCGCATTGGAGAGGGACTTCGCGATGACCGACTTGAGCTGGGCCGTGGTGTACCAGTCGCCGAGCCAGACCGCGACGGGCTGCGACGAGATCTGCGCGATGGCTCTCGCATCGGCGGTGCGCTTCGCCTTCTTCAGGTCGGCGACGACGGAAGCCGCCTTCGTGTCGGGCTGCGTCGCGAGACCGCCCGGAAAGAGCGTCTTCGGTTTCGCCTTCTGCACCTGCGCCACGGTCAGCACCTTCGCCGGCGCGGCGTGCACGTCCATCCCCTGCAGTAGGCCGACTCCGACGACGGCCGCGGCGCCCGTCATCGCGACGACGCGCACGATCCATCGAAGACGCTGGCCTGACTTCGCGATGAGACACCCCTGAAATCGGCCCCGCGAGCACCCCGTGCACTCGGCGTCGGCCGTCGTCCAAGTCCATCAGTCGGGCACGCAAACAACGAGCGCCCGTTCGGGGGAGGGAGTCACCCCAGTCCGGGGCACAGGGGCGAGGCGAAGGATCCGCAGTCGGTTCTCTAGGCTGGAGGGTATGTCTGCTTCCAGCGCCTCCGAGCTCATCGACCGCCTCACGGCGGTCATCCCCGACTTTCCCAAGCCCGGAATCCTGTTCCGCGACATCACCCCCGTGTTCGCCGATGCGGAGGCGTTCGGCGTCGTGTGCGCCGCCCTCGCCGAGCCCTTCGAGGGGGGCTTCACCGCGGTCGCCGGCATCGAGGCGAGGGGCTTCGCGCTCGCCGGAGGAATCGCCGCGCAGACCGGCACCGGCGTGCTCACGGTGCGGAAGGCCGGCAAGCTCCCCGGCGAGGTTCTCAGCGAGACGTATGCGCTGGAATACGGCGAGGCGTCGATCGAGTTGCGCCCCGGCCAGTTGCCCGCGGGCTCGAGGGTGCTCGTCGTCGACGACGTGCTGGCGACGGGCGGAACGGCCGAGGCCTCGATGACTTTGCTGGAACGCGCCGGCTACGAGGTCGTCGGCATCGCCGTGCTGCTGGAGCTCGACGGGCTCGATGGTCGCGGGCGCCTCGATTCACGCGTGCCCGTGCACGCGCTCGCCTCCGCCCCGGCCTGACGCCGGGGGGCCGCCCGTTCGGCGGCTCAGACGGTCAGCAGCCCCTGTGGCACGAGCATCCACACGTCGGCAACAGCGGCAACCAGAGCTACCAGGACGAACACGAACACCCAGAACAGCCCGGGCAGGTGGGTGAGCCGGGCGAGCTGATCGGCGTCGGACTGCTGCGTGCGGCTGCGGGTGCGGCTGGCCTGGAGCTCGATGCTGGCGCGAAGTGCGCCGAGTGCGAGCACGACGGCGAGCACGTGCCCGAAGACGAGTTGCCACTCGGGGGTGGCGAACCACGTCACGGCGAACACGATGGCTGCCCCGACGAGGATCACCCAGAGCCCGAACCAGTTGCGGATCTGGATCAGCATTAGAGCCAGCACGAGCAGGAGTGCCCAGAGGAGCCCCGCCGAATACCCACGGCTCAGCATCCAGGAGGCGCCGAGCGCGGCGAGGGCGGGTGCCGTGTAGCCGGCGAGCAGGGTGATCACCATTCCCGGGCCGGTGCGCGGACCCTTCGACACGGTGAGGCCGGAGGTGTCGGAGTGCAGTCGGATGCCGGTCAGGCGGCGCCCCGTGACGACGGCCGCGAGACCGTGCCCGCCCTCGTGCACAACCGTCACGGCGTGCCGGACCGTGTGCCAGGTGCCCGGGAGGACGACGAGGAGTGCCCCGACCACGAGAGCCCCGGCGAGCATCGCGAACTCGAGGGGCGGAGAAGTCTGGGTTGCCCGTGACCAGAGCGAGGCGAGGATGTCCACGCCGCAAGCCTAGAGAGAGCCGCTGACAGTCCCGGTCGCCCGCTGGCGGACCCCCTCTCACCCGGAAGGATGACCGGCCGTCGTCCTCCAGACCCGAATACCGATCCCATCAGCGGATAGACCGGGTGCACACAGGCTCACCCGGTGCCCGTGCCGCACACTGTTCGGATGCGCTTTCGTCCCTGGCTCCTCGTCGTGACCGTCCTGTACCTGATGGCCGTCGCGTGGATGACCCTGCGCCCTTCCGTCTACGGGCACACGACGGGGGAGTACCTCTACCGAGCTCTCGGCTTCTTCGAACGCCACGACGCCACGAATTGGCTCACCTTCTCCGTCGTCGAGTCGATCGCGAACGCCCTCATGTTCGTGCCGCTCGGCTTCTTCCTGGCCCTGTTCTTTCCGAAGCGGCTCTTCTTCGTGGCCGTGGGGCTCTGCGTTCTCCTCTCCGCGGGCATCGAGGCCTTCCAGGGCTCGTTCCTCTCCTCCCGTGTGAGCGACGCCGCCGACATCCAGCACAACGGCATCGGCGGCTTCATCGGCGTGATGATCGCCCTCGTGCTGCGGCTGATGTTCCTGCCGTTCGCGTCGGCGGGCCGCAAGCCCGTTTCGACGCCGGCTCGTCGGGAGCCTGCCGGGCTGGTACGCTAGGCAGGTTGCCGTCCAACGGCCGCGGAGAAAGAGAGCTCGCGCATCCGGCGCCGAGCACCGCGCAACGACTGAAAGGGGATCCAGCTATGGCACTTGCACCCGAAGTGAAGACTGCGATCATCGAAGAATACGCGACCCACCCCGGCGACACGGGATCCCCCGAGGTTCAGGTGGCTGTGATGACTCAGCGCATCAAAGACCTCACCGAGCACCTCAAAGAGCACAAGCACGACCACCACTCGCGTCGCGGCCTGCTTCTGCTCGTGGGCCAGCGTCGTCGCCTCCTGGGCTACCTCAGCGATGTCGACATCACGCGGTACCGCGCTCTCATCGAGCGTCTCGGACTGCGTCGATAACGACCATTCTCGATAACTGAAGCAAAGCCGCTCGCGGCTTACACTCTTCACTCGAACAGCCCGCCCTCTTCGGAAGGCGGGCTGTTCTCGTTGTGGTCGGCAGACCCGGATCCTCGAGTCTTTCCGGTGTGCTGGGCGTCGACTGTCGCGACAGATCAGTACCAGTTGTGGGCGACCTCGTGCGACCAGGCGCCACAGGGGGAGCCGTAGGCTGCGGCGATGTAGCCGAGGCCCCAGTTGATCTGCGTGCGGTAGTTGGTCTGCCAGTCGAGTCCGGCCGTCGCGAGCTTCGTCGCCGGGAGCGCCTGCGGAATGCCGTACGCCTGGCTCGACGGGTTGAGGGCGCTGGTGCGCCAGCCCGACTCCTGGTTCCAGAGCAGCACGAGGCACGACATCTGCGACGAGTCCCAGCCGTGCGAGGGGAGGGCGCCGCGGGCGTAGGCCTGGGCTCCGGCGGGATCGTCGACGACGCCCGACCCGAGCGAGCCTCCGGCGGATCCTGAGCCGCCCGACGAAGCGGAACCACCCGACGACCCGGAACCCGAGGATCCGCCCGACCCGCTCGATCCTGACGAACCCGACGAGACCGGCGCCGCTGCAACCGGCGCCGCAGCCGCCTTCGCTGCCGCAGCCTGCTGGGCGGCCAGCGCGTCGGCGGCCTCGGCTGCCCGCTTCTGCTGCGCGGCGTAGGCGGCTTTGGCGGCCTCGCCCTGGCGGTACTTCTTCTCGAGGGTGGCCGACGTGCTGTTCAGCGCGGCGAGCTGTGAGTAGAGGGTCGACTGCGTGCGGGTGGCGGTCGCCACCTCGTCGTCAGCTGATTGCTGGGCCGACTGCGCGGTCGAGAGGGCCGTCTTCGCGGTGGCGGCGAGACGGTCGCGCTCATCGGCGGCGACCTTTGCCTGGTCACTCAGCGACGAGACCGAACGACTCGCGACGGTGGCCTGGTCGAGCACAGTCTGCCACTGCGTCGTCAACTGCGAGAGGGCGCCAAGCTTGTACAGCGTCTTGTCGGCATTCTCGCCGGTGAGAAGCTGACCCTCCATCGACGAGCCGCCGATACGGAACAGGTGCGCCGCGAGCTGACCGGCCTCCTGGTGGGCTTCGGCCGCTTTGGTCTTCTGCTTCGCCACCTCGGCGTCGAGGGCATCGGCCTGGCTGCTCGCGGCCTGGTACTTCTGCTGAGCCTCGGAGTTCGCGGCGTCGGCTTGCAGCGCCGCCTGGCTCTTCGTGGCAGCGGCCTGCTCGAGGCCGTCGAGGGCCGACGTGATCTTGGCGACCTGCTTCTTCGTGGCGCTGGCATTGCCCTTGGCCGCTTCGACCTGGCTCCACGACGGGTACGCCGACGCCGGCAGAGGAGAGACGAGGATCCCACAGGTCACGGTGACCACGGCCACCGCGCTCACGACGGTCAGCGAACGGTGGCGCAGCGTGCGCGGGCGCACTCGGGCGAATGGCATGGTCCCGACCATAACGCCGATCACACGAGTAACACCAGTCACATGAGCCACATTCGGCGCGTGCCAGGAGGAAAAATATCGCCTGGTGCTACTCTCGACCACATAGGACCAGGCTGGCAGCAGCTGGTCACCGGTGGTGATCTTCGGGCCTCGACGTCGTTTTCGAGTCGGGCCCGAGCGTTTCTACTGTTGACCAGGCATACGCCACCGCAGGCGCCACTCTCGGCGCTCCGGGTTCGTATGCGCACCTCTCGTGCCTCGAAGCCTCCTGCTCCTACTGAGTGACATCGCCTCCCACACGGGGAGACGATTCAAAACAAAGAGGAGAAAACCCCCATATGGAGGGTCCAGAAATCAAGTTCGCCGAAGCCGTCATCGACAACGGCAAGTTCGGCACCCGCACGGTCCGGTTCGAAACCGGCCGTCTCGCGCAGCAGGCTCAGGGAGCCGTCGCCGCGTACCTCGACGAAGACACCATGCTTCTGTCTGCCACCAGCGCCTCGAAGAACCCGAAAGACAACTTCGACTTCTTCCCGCTGACCGTCGACGTCGAAGAGCGCTCGTACGCCGCGGGCAAGATCCCCGGCTCGTTCTTCCGTCGTGAGGGTCGCCCCTCCACCGAGGCGATCCTGGTCTGCCGTCTGATCGACCGGCCGCTGCGTCCGTCGTTCGTCGACGGTCTCCGCAACGAGGTCCAGATCGTGATCACCGTCCTGAGCATCGCTCCCGACGAGTTCTACGACGCTCTGGCCATCAACGCCGCCAGCGCCTCGACCCAGATCTCCGGTCTGCCCTTCTCCGGCCCCGTCGCCGGTGTGCGCCTCGCGCTCATCAAGGGCCAGTGGGTCGCGTTCCCGAAGGCGTCGCAGCTCGAAGACGCCGTCTTCGACCTCACCGTCGCCGGCCGTGTCGTCACCGATGCCGCGGGCAACGAAGACGTCGCGATCATGATGGTCGAAGCCGAGGCCACCGAGCACGCCTGGGGCCTCATCCAGGGCGGCGACGTCAAGCCCGACGAGGCCGTCGTCGCACAGGGTCTCGAGGCGGCGAAGCCGTTCCTCAAGGTCCTCGTCGAGGCTCAGTCGAAGCTCGCCGCGCAGAGCGCGAAAGAGATCGCCGACTATCCCGTCTTCCCGCCGTACACCGACGAGGTCTACTCGGCCGTCGCCGCTGTCGCCGAAGAAGAGCTGAAGGCTGTCTACAAGATCGCCGCCAAGGTCGAGCGCCAGAACGCCGACGACGAGCTCAAGGGCCGTGTCAAGGCGGCTGTCGCCGCCAAGGTCGAGGCCGGCGAACTGCCCGCCACGGCCAACGGCCAGGTCTCGGGTGCGTACAAGTCGGTCACCAAGAAGGTCGTCCGCACGCGCATCCTCACCGAGCAGATCCGCATGGACGGTCGTGGCCTCGCCGACATCCGTCCGCTCGACGCCGAGGTGCAGGTCATTCCTCGCGTCCACGGTTCCGCCATCTTCCAGCGCGGCGAGACCCAGATCCTGGGCGTCACCACGCTGAACATGCTCAAGATGGAGCAGCAGATCGACTCGCTGAGCCCGATCACGAAGAAGCGCTACCTGCACCACTACAACTTCCCGCCCTACTCGACCGGTGAGACCGGCCGTGTCGGTTCGCCGAAGCGTCGCGAGATCGGCCACGGCTTCCTCGCCGAGCGCGCCCTCGTCCCCGTCCTGCCGAGCCGCGAAGAGTTCCCCTACGCGATCCGTCAGGTCTCTGAGGCGCTCTCCTCGAACGGCTCCACCTCGATGGGCTCCGTCTGCGCCTCGACGCTGTCGCTGCTCAACGCCGGTGTGCCGCTCAAGGCTCCGGTTGCCGGTATCGCCATGGGTCTCGTCTCCGACGAGGTCGACGGCCAGACCCGCTACGCGGCTCTCACCGACATCCTCGGCGCCGAAGACGCCCTCGGCGACATGGACTTCAAGGTCGCCGGTACCTCCGAGTTCGTCACCGCGATCCAGCTCGACACGAAGCTCGACGGCATCCCCTCGGCTGTGCTCGACGCCGCTCTCAAGCAGGCGAAGGAGGCCCGGACGGCCATCCTGAACGTGCTGAACAGCGCCATCGACACCCCCGACGAGATGGCTCCGACCGCTCCTCGCGTCATCAGCGTCCAGATCCCGCAAGACAAGATCGGCGAGCTGATCGGCCCGAAGGGCAAGACGATCAACGCCATCCAGGACGAGACCGGCGCCGACATCTCCATCGAAGAAGACGGCACCGTGTACATCGGCGCTGTCGACGGTCCGTCCGCCGAGGCCGCGCGTGCGCAGGTCAACGCGATCGCGAACCCGACCAACCCCGAGATCGGCGAGCAGTTCCTCGGTACGGTCGTCAAGATCGCGACCTTCGGTGCGTTCGTGTCGCTTCTCCCCGGCAAGGACGGCCTGCTGCACATCAGCGAGGTTCGTAAGCTCGCCGGTGGCAAGCGCGTCGAGAACGTCGAAGACGTGCTCGGAGTCGGCCAGAAGATCCTCGTCGAGATCACCAAGATCGATGACCGCGGCAAGCTCTCGCTCGCCCCGGTCGTGGCCGACGAGGCCGACACCGACGGTTCCGGCGCGACCGAGGAGTCGACTGACGCCTCTGTCGAGGTCTGACCCTCGAGCTGACTGATCGACGAACGCCCGCTCCTGCTTCGGCAGGGGCGGGCGTTCTCGTTGTGCCTGATCAGTGTGCCGAGTGCCGCCGAATGCCGGGCGGCCCCCGCCGTAGACGGCATAAGGCGGCACTCGGGACGTGGCACTAGGCGCGTGGCACCCGCCACGCGGCACAGGGTGCCCGAACCGAGAATTGGCGAAGGGCCGGAACCGCGATCCCCACCGCGGCCCGGCCCTTCTGGCATCGATCATGCGTACCGATGCAATAGTGACGACACCGCTCCCCACCACGAAGAACGATGCCCCGGAACCCTCCCAGGAACCGCACGAGAAGAACATTACGGACGGCCCCTGAGGGGAGCACTTGCGCTGACTCTGCGTCTGCTGAACGGTCACGATGAGGTGGCTGTGGAGCGTGCCCCGTGGGATCCTTCGTTTTTCCCGAATTGGGGTGGCGAATTTGGTAACGAGTTGGTGCGGCGCGCTGTTGACTGGACGAGGAGACCGTATTGTCGTCTCAACCCAGGGATCAGGAGACGCAGGTGACGGAGTCGCCCTCGAGCATCGAGACTCCTAGCACCGTGCCATCCGACGTCGTTGCTCCGGCAACCGAGGCGCCGAGCCAGCGCCACGGGCGTCGGGCCGCACTCACGTCGCCCATCTCCACGGTGCCCGTCGACCTCGGCATCATCCAGCCTCGGCGCCGCCTCGGCACGTCTGACCTGCGGGTGTTCCCTATGGCGCTGAGCGGAAACGTCTTCGGCTGGACGGCCGACGACAAATCGAGCCTCGACGTGCTCGACACCTACTTCAAGGTCGGCGGCAACTTCGTCGACACGGCCGACTCGTACGGCGACGGCCGCAGCGAAGAGCTCATCGGCGAGTGGATGCATTCGCGCCGCATGCGCGAAGACGTGGTCCTCGCGACGAAGATCGGCAAGAGCCTCGACAACCCGGGTCTCACGCCGCTCTCCATCGAACGCGCCGTCGAGGCCTCGCTCCGGCGCCTCGGCACGGACCACATCGATCTGCTGTACCTGCACGTCGACGACACCGACGTGGCCTTCGAGCGAACGCTGCTGGGGGTCGACCGGTTGATCCGTGCCGGCAAGGTGCGCTGGTTCGGCGGCTCAGACCACTCCGGTAACCGTCTCTATGAGGCGCGAATCACCGCCGGAATGCTGGGCGTCGCACCGATGGTCGCGCTGCAGAACCGCTACAACCTCGTCGAGCGCTCCGAGTACGAGCGCGACCTCGCGCAGGTCGCCTCGCAGCAGCGCTTGGCCGTCATGCCGCGATTCGCCCTGGCGAGCGGGTTCCTCTCGGGCAAGTACCGCCGCCGCGCCGATGTCAAAGGGCACCGGAGGGGCAGCGAGGTCGCCAAGCTGCTCACCAAGAAGAACCTCAGGATCCTGGCCGAGGTCGATCGGATCGCCTCTCTGCATGCCGCCCCGGCTTCGGCAGTCGCCCTCGCCTGGCTTCTGACGAAGCCCAACGTCGTGGCGCCTGTCGTCAGCGCGACCTCTCCGTCGCAGGTGATCGAGCTCGTCGAGGCTGCCCGGGTGCAGTTGACGCGCCATGACGTGGCCGAGCTCGATCGGGTGAGCGCCCACTAGAAGCAGAGTTCACGGGGCGCCGTGTTCGCGAGAGGCAGTGTTCGCGAGGAGCAGTGCTCGCTGGGTGCCGTGCCCGACAGTCGCCGTGCCCCACTCGCCGCCGTGCGGGCGCGCTGAGCGGGGGTCAGACGCAGTCGGCGAGGAGTCGTTCGGCCACCCGGGACAGCGCGGCGGTGGCGGCGATGGGGTCGCCGGCGTAGCCGCCGACCATCGCGCCATCGCGGGCGAGCAGGAACTCGTCGGCGGCGTCGCCCGAGAGCGGGTGGCCCGCGTCTCGGAAGAGCTCCACGAGGGTGTCGGTGAACCACTCGCGGTGCTGGAGAACGACCTGGCGAACCGGGTGTGACGAATTCGCAAACTCGGCAGCTGCGTTGACGAACGGGCACCCGCGGAATTCGGGCCGTTGGATGTCGGCGGTGATCGACGCGATCACGCCGCGAATCACGCCGGTGGCGTCGGGCTCACGGGCTGCGATGGCCTCGACCTCGGCGACGGCGGACGCGTGCCGTCGACCGATGTAGTCGACCACGAGGTTGTCTTTGGCACCGAAGTGCTTGTAGAACGTCGCTTTCGTCACGCTCGACTCGGAGATGAGGCGATCGACACCCACCGTGCGGATGCCCTCGTCGTAGAAGAGACGGTCGGACGTGGTCAACACGCGCTGTTTGGCGCCGGGACCGGGCTGGTGGGCCCGGGTCTCGGCTGGCTCGACGAGGAGGGAACGCTGGACGGCCGATGGGGGGAATTCGACCGTCACAGCGTGGCTCCTTTGGGACATTCGGCAGGGCCGTCGAAAGGGGGGAAACGACGGTGCCGACATCGAACGTCCGGCTAGCCGCCGATCGAGTCGGCCTCAAGCGGACCCGGTCGGTGAAACCAGAGTATCACACAGGAGGACAAACAGACGAGTCTGTCTGTCCACTAATTGCGTACCCCAGTTCGGGTGTCACCCATCCCGTAGGCTCGACGCGATGAACGAAGCAGTGCTGAATCGACTCGTGCGCGGGGGTGCCCGATGAACGGTGCCGTCCCTCTTCCCCTCGATGTCGCCGACCTCTCCTTCCGCGCTTCCGGAGGTGAACTGGTCCGGCGCAGCGTCCTGTCGACGGGGGCACGTGTACTGACCGAGAGCATGCCGGGTTCCCGCAGCGCCACGGTCGGATTCTGGGTCGCCGTCGGCTCCCGAGACGAAACCGGTCACGAACGCGGTTCGACGCACTTCCTCGAGCATCTCCTGTTCAAGGGCACCCCGTCTCGAAGTGCCTTCGAGATCTCGGTGAGCTTCGAGTCGGTCGGAGGGGAGCACAATGCCGCCACCGCCAAGGAGTACACCTGCTACTACGCCAAGGTGCGTGACGTCGACCTCGACATGGCCGTCGACGTCCTGGCCGACATGGTCACCTCGTCAACGATCGACCCCGACGAATTCGAGGTAGAGCGCGGGGTGATCCTCGACGAGCTCGCAATGGCCGACGATGACGCCGCCGATGTCGGGAGCGAACGCCTCTTCGAATCGGTCTTCGGCGAGCACCCGCTCGGTCGACCCATCGGTGGCTCGCCCGACAGCATCCGCGCAGCACGCCGCGACGACGTCGTCGACCACTACAGAGCCAACTACCGGCCGCAAGACCTCGTCGTGACCGTGGCGGGAGCCGTCGACCACGAGGCCCTCGTCGGTCGGATCGAGGCCGCCCTGAGTCTCGCTGGCTGGCCTGATGCACCGGGGGCACCCGTCGAGCGCCGCAGCACCCTCGTCAGCCCCCTGTCGCAGGGCGTTCCGACCCAGGTCATACCGAGGCCGCTCGAGCAGGCGACCGTGCTGCTCGGCGTGCCCGGGCTGTCACTCACCGACGCCCGACGACCGGTCCTCAGCATTCTGAACGCCGTCCTCGGTGGAGGCATGTCGTCACGTCTCTTCCAGGAGATCCGCGAAAAGCGCGGTCTCGCGTACTCGGTCTACTCATTTGCGGCCAGCTACTCCGATGCGGGCCTCTTCGGGCTGTACGCCGGGTGCGCGCCCAGAAACGCGCGCGAGGTAACCACTCTCCTGCTCGAGGAGTTCGATCGGCTGGCCGCTGACGGCATCACCGACGAGGAGCACTCGCGATCCCTCGGCATGCTGGGCGGTGCCGCCGCCCTCGCTCTCGAAGACAGCGACACGCGAATGAACCGCCTCGGTCGGGCGGAGATCTCCATGGGTGAATTCATCGATCTCGATGAATCGCTCGCCCGCCTGGCGAAAGTGACCCCGAACGACGTCGCCGCTCTCGCCGGTGAACTCCGCTCGGGCGTACTGTCCACCGTGGTCGTCGGCGACATCGAGCCCGAGCTCTTCGGCGCCTCGACCGTTTCCGGCGCGGCAACGACGCCGCCCGAAATCCGATGAAGGAGGCGACAGTGTCGCACTACCTCTACCTCGTCCGACACGGCGAGCAGCAGGACGCCGAATACGGTCTGCCCGACGGGCCGCTCTCGGAACGCGGTAAGCGACAGGCCCGCGCCATCGCCGCACGACTCGGCGGCGTCCCCTTCGACGCGGCCTGGCACTCGCCGCTCGAGAGGGCTGCCGAGACGGCGACCATCATGACCGAGATGATGCCGGCCCTCACCCCCGAGCCCTCGACCCTCCTCTTCGACTGCATTCCATCGGGGCCGACCCCCGATATGCCGCAGGCCTACAAGCCGTTCTTCGGCGGGGTCACCGGAGAAGAGATCGAGGCCGGCGAGGCACAGATGTCCGATGCGGTCGCCGAGTGGCTGACCCCGGCGCGCGAAGACCGTCACGACCTCCTCATCACCCACAACTTCGTGATCGGCTGGTTCGTGCGCGAGGTGTTCGGGGCGCCGTCGTGGCGCTGGATGGGCGTCAACCAGGCCAACTGCGGGCTGACGATCATCCGGGTGCGCTCCGCCAAGCCGCCCGAGCTCGTGACCCACAACGACCTCGGTCACCTTCCGGTCGAGCTGCGGACGGGCCTCCCCGTGGAGCAACCGCTGTAGCTGTATCGTCTGGGCGGCAGACGGCCGCCCACCGGATCTCCGACAGGCTCCGATCGTCCGGTGAGCGGCTGCCTTCCGCGAAAAGCGCTGAAGACTTCTGGGCGGAGGGCGGCCACCCCCCGGATCTCCGACAGGCTCCGATCGTCCGGTGAGCGGCTGCCTTCCGCGAAAAGCGCTGAAGACTTCTGGGCGACAGGCGGCGAACTAGGCCAGAGGCTTGGCGTACCAGTGGGTCGCATTGGGGTTGTCGTTGTACGGCTCGATCGTCGCGTAGCCGGACGCACGGTAGAGGCCGCCCGCGGCCGTCAGGCTGTCGTTCGTGTCGAGCACGGCCTCCGTCGCGCCGAACGCGCGCGCCCGACGCTCGAGCTCGCTAAGCAGAGCCTTGCCGAGCCCCCGACCCCGGCCCGACGGCGCCACGAAGAGGTGCTTGATCTCGTACCGGACCTCGCCGTCCGCACCGTCTCGGATCCTGCGTACCCCGCCGCAGGCGACGCCCCGCTCGTCGTCTGATAGGTCGACGACCACGAAGACCCCCTGCGGGGGAGTGAAGAGCGAAGCGTCCGGGAACGTCGTCTTGTAGCCGACCGGATCGGGAAAGGTGGCTATGCGCTCGGTGAAATAGGCGTCCAGGAGGGCGTGCGCCTCGGGCGCGTCGACGGGAACTTCTCGGTAGTGCACCACGAGCACCGATGCTACCGAGCCCGGTAGGTTGGAGGTATGTCCATACGAGTCGCTGTCGTCGGAGCCACCGGGCGGATGGGCCAGCTGTTCCTCCGCCTCATCGATGAGACCGACGGCTTCGAACTGCATGCCGGGCTGTCGTCGCGCGACTCGCTCGACGAGCTGCTCGGGGCCGACCTCGTCGTCGACGTCACGGTGCCGGCGGTGAGCCCCGGTATCGTCGAGAAGGCCGTGCGCGCCGGGATTCCGGTGCTGGTGGGCACCTCCGGCTGGTCGGAGCCCCGGCTCGCCGATCTCCGTCGCGTGGTGGCCGAGGTCGACGGCCCCGGCGTCCTGGTGATCCCCAACTTCTCGATCGGGTCGGTCCTCGCGACGACCTTCGCGACCATGGCCGCTCGGTTCTTCGACTCCGTCGAGATCATCGAGACCCATCACCCCGGCAAGGTCGACTCGCCCTCGGGCACGGCCATTCGCACGGCCGAGCTCATCGCAGACGCCCGTCGCGACCTCGGCCCCGTGCGCGCCCCGCACGTCGACCAGCGCGCCCGCGGGCAGCAGATCGCCAGCGTGCCCGTGCACAGCCTCCGCCTCCCCGGCATCGAGGCCCGACAGGAGGTCGTCTTCGGCGGCTCGGGCGAGACGCTCTCGCTGACCCACGACACCACCTCGCAGGCCGCGTACGAGAAGGGCATCCTGGTCGCTCTCGCCGCCGCGCCCGCCACCGTGGGCGTCGTCGTGGGGCTCGATCGAGTGCTTCCGCTCGGCTCTCCCGCCGCATGAGCGACTCGGTCGCACTAACCGACGTCAGGATCCGACGGTGAAAGGCCGCATCGCAGCTCTCGTCATGTGCGCCCTGCTGGTGCTCTACCTCGTGCTGGTGGGGCAGCGGGCCGTGCTCTTCATGGCCGCGGGCGAGCCCATCGCGGTAGTGATCGGCGTCGCCCTGCTCGTCTTGCCGATCATCGGGGTCGCGGTGCTGCTGTTCGAGATCCGCTTCGGCATTCTTACCGAGCGCATGGTCAAGCAGCTGGAGGCCGAAGGCGCCCTGCCCGTCGACGACCTGCCACGTCGCCCATCGGGCCGCTACGAGCGCGAATCCGCCGACGCGGCCTTCCCCGCATACGCCGCGGCGGCTCGAGCAGCCCCGGACGACTGGCGCGCGTGGTTCCGGCTGGGGCTCGCATACGACGCCTGCGGCGACCGACGCCGGGCCCGTGGGGCGATCCGGAGGTCGTTCGGGCTCAGGCGCCGCGCGTCGGCCTGATTCGAGGGCGAGCCGGCGGGATCCTTCGGTGTGATCACCCCGCCGGGCCCAGCCCTACTTGATGAGGTCGTCCAGCGCGTCTTCGACGGTCTCGAAGCGGAAATCGAACCCGTCGTCGATGAGTCGCTGCGGGGTGACCTTCTGGCTGGAGAGGAGCATCTCCTGACCGGCGTCGCCGAGCAGGGTGCGGATGGCGAACTCGGGCACCGCGAGCTTGTAGGGGCGCCCGAGATCAGCTGCCGTGCGAGCCGTGATGCGGTCGCTCGTTGCTGCGACCGGGCCGGTCAGGTTGACCGGGCCGGAGACGTCGCTGGTGAGCAGGTGAACGATGGCGGCGGCCTCGTCGTGGAGGCTGATCCAGGGCCAGATCTGCGTGCCGGTGCCGAGACGGGAGCCGAGGAAGGCCTTCGTGAGGGCGAGAAGCGGCTTCATGGCGCCTCCGGGGGCGATGACGATGCCCGTTCGGAGCAGGACGACGCGCGTCGCCTCGGGGGCGGCTTTCGCCTCGTCTTCCCATTCCGCGACCACGTCGGCGAGGAAGCCTTCGCCGCGGGGGGAGTCCTCGGTGAGGATGTCGAGCGGACGGTCGCCGTAGATTCCGACGGCGGAGCCGCTTAAGAAAGTTGCAGGCGGGTGTTCGGCGTGCTGCATGGCGTCTACCAGCGTGCGCGTAGCCGTCACTCTCGACTCGAGGATCTCGTGCTTGTACGCCGAGGTCCATGGGAGCTTCGTTAGCGACGCACCCGACAGGTTGATCACCGCATCGGCGCGATCGAGCAGGTTGTAGTCGATGATGCCGGCGGACGGCGACCAGGTGAATTCGTCCGGTTTCGTCGTGGGTCGCCTCACCAGCTTCAGCACCTCGTGGCCCTGCGCCTTTGCCTGCCGGGTCACCTCCGTGCCGATCGAACCCGATGCTCCCGCGATCAACACGGTGAGACCCGTCTCGTTCTGTCCCGTCATTGCCTGCCCTTCGTCGAGTCCTCACACTAGACGGGGGTGCTGGCGGTGTCCGGGGGTGCTCGGAGGGTAGTCTCGGAGCCGTGCCTGAAGAGACCCCCGCCACCCCCGAAATCGAATTCCGCAGCGACGTGACGGTCGAGCTCGTCCGCTCGAGCGCCCACGACTCCGACGTGCTGTTCGCTGCGCGTGTCTCGACGATGGGCGAGCTCACCCTCGACGGTGCGCAGGCCTCCGCCGACGGCGAGCAGGCGACCAAGGGCGCCGGCCTCATCAACTACCTCATGCGCGACCGACACGGCTCGCCGTTCGAGCACAACTCGATGACTTTCTACGTGCAGGCGCCGATCTTCGTGTTCCGCGAATTCATGCGGCACCGCATGGCGTCCTACAACGAAGAGTCGGGCCGCTACCGCGAGCTCAACCCGGTGTTCTACGTGCCCGGCGAGACCCGTAACCTCGTGCAGGTCGGCAAGCCCGGCGCCTACGACTTCCTGCCCGGCAGCCCGGAGCAGTACGAGCTCGTCTCCGAGGCGACGAAGGCCTCCTCGACGCTCGCCTACGACGCGTACCAGAAGATGCTCGAGGCGGGTGTCGCCCGCGAGGTCGCGCGCATCGTCCTGCCGCTCAACATCTACTCGTCGATGTACGTCACCGTGAACGCCCGCTCGCTCATGAACTTCCTGTCGCTCCGCACCAAGCGCGAGGGCACGCACTTCCCGTCGTTCCCGCAGCGCGAGATCGAGATGTGCGCCGAAAAGATGGAAGACATCTGGGCCGAGCTCATGCCGCTGACCTACGCCGCCTTCGGCAAGAACGGCCGCGTCGCCCCCTAGGGGCAGGTGCCGATACTCTAGGGGGGTGTCGAACATCGCAAACCCCTTCGGGCAGGTCCTCGTCGCACTCGTCACCCCCTTCACCGCAGACGGTGAAGTGGATTGGCCGGGCGTCGAGAAGCACATCGACGACTGCATCACCTCGGGTGCCGACGGCATCGTCGTCACGGGCACAACGGGCGAGACCTCGACTCTCACCGACCCCGAGAAGCTGAAGCTCGTCGAGGTCGGCAAAGACGTCGCCTCGGGTCGCGCCAAGATCATCACCGGGGGCGGCTCGAACGAGACCGCCCACGCGATCCAGCTCTACAAGGCCAGCGAGAAGGCGGGCGCCGACGGCGTCATGATCGTCACGCCGTACTACAACAAGCCGACGCAGGCTGGCGTGCTGACGCACTTCCGCATGATCGCCGACGCGACCGACCTGCCCGTCATCCTCTACGACATCCCCGGCCGCACCGGCATCCCGATCAAGTACGAGACGATCCTCCGCGCGGCGAAGCACCCCAACATCGTGGCGGTGAAAGACGCCAAGGGTGACTTCGCCGAGGTCAGTCGGGTGTTGAACCAGACCGATCTGATGTATTTCTCCGGCGACGACGCGAACGTGCTGCCGCACCTCGCGATCGGAGCGACCGGCCTCATCGGCGTCACCGCCAATATCGCCGCCGCGCCCTACCGCACCATCATCGACGCGGTGAACGCGGGCGACCTGCACACCGCGACCCTCGCGCACCAGCAGCTCGAGCCCCTCGTGCGCGCCGTCATGACCCACGTGCCCGGCACTGTCGCCGCGAAGTACATCCTGCACGGCCTGGGGCGCATCTCGAGCCCTCGCGTGCGCCTGCCCCTCGTCGGCCCCGAAGACACCGAGGCTGCCCTCATCGAAGACGAGCTGTCGCACGTGGGCGAGATTCCCGGCGTCGACCTCTCGCGATTCCGCCCCGACCGCAACGCGGCCGCGGGCGGCGCCCTGCCGAAGATCCACGGCACCACGCGCTAGCGTTCGCCGGCTCCGTCCGGCACCAGACCTACACCGGAGGTTCACGACCTCGACTTCGACACCCAAGGAACATATGCCTACGACAATCCAGACTCCCCGCGCCCTCGAGAAGGGCACTCTGCGAGTGATCCCGATCGGCGGTCTCGGCGAGATCGGCCGCAACATGACCGCCTACGAGCTCGATGGCAAGATCCTCATCGTCGACGCCGGCGTGCTCTTCCCCGAAGAGCACCAGCCCGGGGTCGATCTGATTCTGCCCGACTTCGGTCCCATCAAAGACCGCCTGAAAGACGTGCTCGGCGTCGTGCTCACGCACGGCCACGAAGACCACATCGGCGCCGTTCCGTATCTCCTCCGTCTCCGCAAAGACATTCCGCTGATCGGGTCGACCCTGACGCTTGCGCTGGTGGAGGCGAAGCTCAAAGAGCACCGCATCCAGCCGTACTCGCTGGCCGTCAAAGAGGGGCAGATCGAGAAACTCGGCCCGTTCGAGCTCGAGTTCATCGCGGTCAACCACTCGATCCCCGACGCTCTCGCAGTCGCGATCCGCACCAGCGCCGGCCTCGTGCTGCACACCGGCGACTTCAAGATGGACCAGCTCCCGCTCGACGACCGCATCACCGACCTCCGTGCGTTCGCGCGTCTCGGCGAGGAGGGCGTCGACCTGTTCCTGCCCGACTCCACCAACGCCGACGTGCCCGGATTCACCGCCCCCGAGCGCGACATCGGGCCCGTTCTCGACGACATCATGTCGCGCGCGCCTCGTCGCGTCGTCGTCGCGAGCTTCTCGAGCCACGTGCACCGTGTGCAGCAGGTGCTCGACGCCGCGCACCTGAACGGCCGCCGCGTCGCCTTCATGGGTCGCTCCATGATCCGCAACATGACGATCGCGGCCGACCTCGGCTACCTCAAGGTGCCCGAGAACGTCCTCATCGACTCGAAGAAGGCCAAAGATCTCCCCGACGACCGGATCGTCTACATGTCGACCGGGTCGCAGGGTGAGCCGATGGCCGTCCTCGCCCGCATGGCGAACCTCGAGCACCAGATCGAGATCGGCGAGGGCGACACGGTCATCCTCGCCTCGAGCCTGATCCCCGGCAACGAGAACGCCGTCTACCGAGTGATCGACGGGCTCACGAAGCTGGGCGCGAACGTCGTCCACAAGGGCAACGCCAAGGTGCACGTCTCCGGCCACGCGTCGGCCGGCGAGCTGCTCTACTGCTACAACATCCTGCGTCCGAAGAACGTGCTCCCGGTTCACGGCGAGCACCGCCACCTCTACGCGTCGGCCGCGCTGGCCGAGAAGACGGGTGTGCCGCGCAAGAACATCATCCTGGGCCAGGACGGCATCGTCGTCGACCTCAAAGACGGTGTCGCGACCGTGGCCGGGCAGCTCGACCTCAGCTACGTCTACGTCGACGGCTCCACCGTGGGTGAGATCACCGAGGCCGACCTCAAGGATCGCCGCGTGCTGTCCGAAGAGGGCTTCATCAGCATCTTCCTCGCGATCGACCCGACCACCGGTCGCGTCGTCGTGGGCCCCGAGATCCAGTCGCGCGGGTTCGCCGAAGACGAGCGCGTCTTCGACGACGTCCGTCCAAAGATCCTCGCGGCGCTCACCGAGGCGGCCGAGAACGGCACCCGCGACGCGAATGCCTTCAGCCAGGTCGTCCGTCGCACCGTCGGCCGCTGGGTGAACAGCCAGCACCGTCGTCGTCCGATGATCGTTCCGGTCGTCATCTCAGCTTGATTCCGCGGCGGGTCGCCGCGGCGCCGGACCTCCGACAAGCTCCGGTCGTCCGGCGACGCAGCGACTCGCCACCCCCTCACGTCATTCCTGCAGGCCCTCCGGCCCCCACCAATGTGACTCCTGTGGCTCCTGTGAACTGACACGCGCGCCCCAGATGCACCTTCAACCAGTGGTGCAAGGTAGCTTTGCGGCATGCCTACGAGCACTAAGCCCTCGCCGCGCGCCCGCACCACGGGTCGCGCTGCCCCGCGCGCGGGCGGCTCCGGCGCTTCCAAGTCGCCCGCCAAGACCGCCGCAAATAAGACCGCGGCGACCAGAGCCACGCCGACCAAGAAGCTCCCCGCTTCCAAGTCGCCCGTCGTCATCGACCATGGGCCCGGCATCGGCACTCGGGCCTGGCTCGGCTTGGCCCACGTGGTGGGCGCGGGCTTCCGCGTTCTCGGTCGCGAGTCGCTCGACCCCGACGAGCGCCGCGACGGCGTGCCCTTCTTCCTCGTTCTCCTGGCCATCGCCGGAGCGGTCGTCGAGTGGCTCAACCCGACCGATCCGATCGCGATGGCACTCGACCACTACACGTTCGGCGGCCTGTTCGGACGCGTCGCGTACGCCCTCCCGGTCATCATGGTCGTCTTCGCGGGGTGGCTCTTCCGGCACCCGGCATCCGTGCACGACAACACCCGCATCGGCATCGGCCTGGGGCTCATGGTGGTCTCGATCTCGGGTCTCTGTCACATCTTCGGCGGGCGACCGGAAGCCGCCGGCGGGATGGTCGGTCTGGCGTCGGCCGGCGGGATCCTGGGCTGGGTCGTCGCCTCGTGGATGGTGAGCCTGCTCACCGCGTGGGTCGCCGTTCCTATCGTCTGCATCGTGTTGGCGCTCTCGCTGCTCATCATTACGAAGACCCCGCCGAATCACATCGGCCACAGGCTCCACGAGCTTTACTCCTACCTCTTCGGCGCACCACAGCCCGGCTCGGTCGAGGCGCAACGTAGCGAGGCCGCCGAGTTCGACGACGCGACCGACGATGACGCCGAGCAGATGCCGTGGTGGCGCCGCAACAAGAGCGGCCGCGAAGAAGACCCCGCCTACGATTCCCCGGTCGTCGCCGAGACGGCCCCGACCGACGCGCTGGGTCGTCAGCCTCGCGGTCGCAAGACCAAGGCCGAGCCTGCCGAGGCGTCGTTCACCGAGGTGATCACCGGCTCGCCGTCCGACGACGCGCCCGACACTCGCACCGACCTTCTCAGCGACCTCGGTTTCGCCGAGCAGGCAGTCGCGAAGGCGTCCGCTGCGACGGCGGCAACCGCAGGATCCGACGGACTCACCAGGGCGTTCACCGCACCCTCCGCGCCCGTCCCCACGCCTGCTCCCGTCGTTCCGGCGATGAACCTCGGGCCGTCCGACGCGGCCGCCGACTTCTTCGAGCCCGGAGACGAGGAGGCTCCGCCGAGCCTCGAGATCGTCGACGACCAGGCCACCGACACGCCCTACCGGCTGCCGGCCGTCTCGACGCTCAGCGCCGGCGACCCGGCCAAGACGCGCAGCGAGGCGAACGACATCATCGTCGCGGCGATCACCGAGGTGCTCACCCAGTTCAACGTCGACGCTCGCGTGATCGGCTTCAGCCGCGGACCGACCGTGACTCGCTACGAGATCGAGCTCGGGCCGGGCGTCAAGGTCGAGAAGGTCACCGCCCTCTCGAAGAACCTCAGCTATGCGGTCGCCTCGAACGAGGTGCGGATCCTCTCGCCGATCCCCGGCAAGAGTGCGATCGGCGTCGAGATCCCGAACACCGACCGCGAGATCGTGTCGCTCGGCGACGTGCTCCGTTCGTCGGTCGCTACGAAGAGCAGCCACCCGATGACGATCGGCGTCGGCAAAGACGTCGAGGGCGGGTACGTCGTCGCCAACCTCGCGAAGATGCCCCACCTCCTGGTGGCCGGTTCGACCGGCTCGGGTAAGTCGAGCTTCGTCAACTCGATGATCACCTCGCTGTTGATGCGCGCCAAGCCGAGCGACGTGCGCATGGTGCTGATCGACCCGAAGCGCGTGGAGCTCTCCATCTACGCCGGCGTGCCGCACCTCATCACTCCCATCATCACGAACGCTAAGAAGGCCGCCGAGGCGCTCCAGTGGGTCGTCAAGGAGATGGACATGCGGTACGACGACCTCGCGTCGTTCGGGTTCCGCCACATCGACGACTTCAACAAGGCGGTCGTGAACAACGAGATCGTCTTGCCGCAGGGGAGCGAGCGGAAGCTCAAGCCGTACCCGTACCTCCTGGTCGTCGTCGACGAGCTCGCCGACCTCATGATGGTCGCGCCCCGAGACGTCGAAGACTCGATCGTCCGCATCACGCAGCTCGCTCGCGCGTCGGGAATCCACCTCGTCCTCGCGACGCAGCGTCCGTCGGTCGACGTCGTCACCGGACTCATCAAGGCCAACGTCCCGTCGCGGCTCGCGTTCGCCGTGACGAGCGTCACCGACTCGCGGGTCATCCTCGACCAGCCCGGCGCCGACAAGCTCATCGGTCAGGGTGACGGCCTGTTCCTCCCCATGGGCGCCTCGAAGGCCATGCGTGTGCAGGGCGCCTGGGTGCAGGAGAGCGAGATCAACGAGGTCGTCCAGCACGTCACCCGTCAGGCTCGACCCGACTACCGCTCCGACGTGGCCCAGGTCACCGAGAAGAAAGAGATCGACGGCGACATCGGCGACGACCTCGAACTCCTCCTCGCCGCGGCCGAGCTCGTGGTCTCGACCCAGTTCGGTTCGACGTCGATGCTGCAGCGCAAGCTCCGTGTCGGCTTCGCCAAGGCCGGACGCCTGATGGACCTCATGGAGTCACGCGACATCGTCGGGCCCTCGGAGGGGTCGAAGGCGCGAGACGTGCTCGTCACGGTGGAGCAGCTGCCGGGGGTGCTCGCACGGTTGCGCGGGCAGGATGCGCCGGCCTCGAGCCAGGGTTCCCCGGATCCTTCGGTCTCCCGCCCCGACGACGGCGCCGACATCTATAGCGCCGACCCCGTGGGCGACATGACCCGCGGATATCGCGAGGTGGACGGCGACGACGAGCAGTCGGAAGACGCCTGGGGCCTGACGGGACGAGACTAGAGCCATGAGTCACGATCCCGCCGGCAGCCCCCGCGCCAAGGCCTTCCCGTTCACCGGCCGCATCGTCCGCCGCGGTGACGGCCCGGCTTCGACGGCCAACATCGCCAACATCATCACGGTGGTGCGGATCCTCATGGCGCCGCTGTTCTTCGTGCTGCTCCTCGTCGACGACGGCGAGATGGGGTCGTTGCGCATCTGGGCCGCGGTCATCTTCGTGGTGGCGATCCTGACCGACAGCCTCGACGGGTTCCTGGCCCGACGACAGAATCTGGTCTCGGACTTCGGCAAGATCGTCGATCCGCTCGCCGACAAGGTTCTGACCGGTGGCGCGTTCATCGTCCTCAGCGTGCTGGGCGAACTGCCGTGGTGGGTGACCATCGTGATCCTCATCCGCGAGGTCGGCATCACGGTCTACCGGTTCGTGGCGCTCAGCGACCGGGTCATCCCGGCCTCGCGCGGCGGCAAGCTCAAGACCCTACTGCAGGGCGTCGCTCTCACGCTGGCGCTCTTCCCGTTCACGACCTGGCTGGGCGACTGGTTCACCTGGGTCAACATCGTCGTCATGTCAGCTGCCTTCGTCGCGACGGTGCTCTCCGGCCTCGACTACATGCGGGTCGCCCTCCGCCATTCGCGAGCCCGCGCATGACCCTCGTCGTCGACGTCGTCGCCTCGCTCCGTGCACGGGGCCTCACCATCGCCGTCGCGGAGTCGCTCACCGGCGGACTGCTCGTCGCCGAGCTCGTCTCCGTTCCCGGCGCCTCCGCGGTCGTCGCCGGGGGAGTCGTGGCCTATCAGACCGAGGTCAAGCACTCCCTGCTCGGAGTATCGGCGTCGCTCCTGGCCCAGCACGGTGCCGTCCACCCCGACGTCGCGGTCGCGATGGCGCGAGGCGTCCGCGAGCGTCTGACGCTCGGGCACCGTCAGGCCGACATCGGCATCGCCACCACGGGCGTCGCCGGGCCGGAGGCGCAAGACGGCCAGCCTGTCGGCACTGTCTACGTCGGGATCGTCTGGCAAGACCACTCCGAGGTCGTACCCCTCGCACTGGAGGGTGACCGAACAGCAATCCGATCGGCTACCGTCGACGAATCACTCGCAGCACTTCAGCGACTGCTCGAACGGCCTCGGGAATAGACGGGGTTTCGGTCTCGTTACATCTCGCAGGTACACACGGCGCATTCAAAGCCTGCTGGCTACAGTTACACCAGCGACGACAGTTAGTGTTACTCACCCACAGAAGTACTTCGACTTCGGTGGGTCGTCCTCAGAAGGAGGGTCCCTATGGTTCTCGTACGTCAAGAAATCGGCGACGTCCTTCGTGACTTCCGCTTGCAAAAGGGTCGCACGCTTCGTCAGGTCGCATCGAAGGCCAGCGTCGCGCTCGGGTACCTCAGCGAGGTGGAGCGTGGCCAGAAAGAGGCCAGCTCCGAGATCCTCGCGTCTGTGGCGGATGCTCTCGAGACGCCTATCTCCACCATCATGCGTGAAGTCGGTGACCGCATGGCGGTCATCGAGGGGTTGAACCGCATCCCCGACACGCTCCCCGACGACCTCGTCGCCGAGTTCGACGCCGACCTCGCGGTCCGCTAGTCGCACTCCGCTTCGAGCTTTGGACGCCCCGGCCTTGTGGTCGGGGCGTTCTTTCGTGTGGGGCTTGATCGGTGAGTCACGCTCGCGGGTTCGCCCGCGCGGAGTCGAACTTCAGGATCCGACGGCCCACTTCCCACAGGGCGGGTAGCCTCGACCGGTGCGCAAGAGTGAATTCGCCCGGGCTGTGATCGACGAGTTCGGAGAGGGCTACGGCCGGGTCGTGACCCGCGACGCCGTGCTCCCGGCGCTCGGCAATGTGTCGGCCGACGCGGCCATCGCCCGCGGAGATGAGCCGCGCGACGTCTGGCTAGCGCTCTGCGACGCCGAAGACGTGCCGGTGGAGCGTCGTCACGGCGTGGGTCTGCCGAAGCCGCGGAGCTGATCGGGCCGCCGACGTTCTCCCGTCCGAATTTGAAGGAGATCTGGCGCCGCGCAGCCCCGGATCCGCATGCCCACGGTCGCCCGTGCCGGTTTTTCCTTCGAATTCGGGCCGCGCATGAGCGACACGCCGCCCCTGGGCCACTCGAACATGTGTTCGGTTGGGTGTTAGCCTCGTCTTCACAGGGGCTCGCTGGAGCCCGGTTCTCCACGGAAGACCTGCTGCCGCTCCGAGTGTCGGTGGTTCTCCGTAGCGTTCTTTTCACCAGCGCTTCCCCTGAGCCTTGTCGAAGAACATCCGGCCTTGCACCATCGGCCGGTCGGGGCACGACAGCCTATAGGCGCACCGCCCATCCGCACCGGATGTCATCCAAGGAGAACACCATGCCCTCAGTTGCTGACCGCGAGAAAGCCCTCGAGACCGCACTCGCCCAGATCGACCGCCAGTTCGGTAAGGGCGCCGTCATGAGGCTCGGGAGCGACGAGCGCGCTCCCGTCGCCATCATCCCCACGGGCTCGATCGCCTTGGATGTCGCGCTCGGCATTGGCGGGCTTCCGCGGGGTCGAATCGTCGAGATCTACGGGCCCGAGTCGTCGGGTAAGACGACTCTCACCCTTCACGCGATCGCGAACGCTCAGAAGTCCGGAGGCATCGCCGCCTTCATCGACGCCGAGCACGCCCTCGACCCGGAGTACGCCAAGAAGCTCGGCGTCGACATCGACGCCCTTCTCGTGTCGCAGCCCGACACCGGTGAGCAGGCGCTCGAGATCGCCGACATGCTGGTCCGTTCCGGTTCGATCGACCTCGTCGTCATCGACTCCGTCGCAGCCCTCGTGCCGCGCGCCGAGATCGAGGGCGAGATGGGTGACTCTCACGTCGGCCTCCAAGCTCGACTCATGTCGCAGGCGCTTCGCAAGCTCACCGGTGGTCTCAGCCAGACCGGCACAACGATGATCTTCATCAACCAGCTGCGCGAAAAGATCGGTGTCTTCTTCGGAAGCCCGGAGACGACCGCCGGTGGAAAGGCCCTTAAGTTCTACGCGTCTGTCCGCCTCGACATCCGCCGCATCGAGACTCTCAAAGACGGCACCGATGCCGTGGGTAACCGCACCCGCGTCAAGGTCGTCAAAAACAAGATGGCACCGCCGTTCAAGCAGGCCGAATTCGACATCCTCTACGGTGTCGGCATCTCGCGTGAGGGCAGCCTGATCGACTTCGGCGTCGAGCACGGCATCGTGCGCAAATCGGGCGCGTGGTACACCTACGAGGGCGACCAGCTCGGGCAGGGCAAAGAGAACTCCCGCAACTTCCTGCTGTCCAACAAGTCGATCGCTCTCGAGATCGAGCAGAAGATTCTGGCCAAGCTCGGCGTCGGCGCCGACGGTGCGGCGGCGAAGGCCGCAAACGACGCGGCCGCAGCAGCCGCGGCACCGGCAGCCGCTCCGTCGGTCGCACCCATCCAGCGCAAGCTGGCAGAGCGTAAGGGCGCATGAGCGACAACGACGATCGCCTCGCGCCGGTAACCCCGCTCTTCGGGGCCGGGTGGGCAAAGCCGGGCACCAGGGCACCTGACGAGCCGGAGTGGGCTGACCCCGACGAGTCCGCGTCGTTCGAGGCGCGGGCCACTCGGGGCGACGCCGAGGCAGCCGATGGTGGGATCGCCGACATCGGTGGGCATTCCTCACACGGGCCTGCGTCGCAGCGGGGCCGTGCCGCGGCTGAGCCTGACGGTGCCGTGGTCTCGGCCCTGCCGACCTACGCCGCGTTTGCGGCCCGGTCTGAAGGCCCCGAAGCCGGCCCGGACGTCCAGCCCGACCCCGAAGCAGAGCCCGAAACAGAGCCCGAACCCCAAGAGACGTACGACGCGGCCAAGGCGCGAGCGGAGAACATCAGCCTGCATGCGCTCTCCCGCCGGGGTGTCTCATCGGCCGAAATGACCAAGACCCTTCGGTCGCGTGATCTCCCTGACGAGGTCGTCGCCGAAGAGATCGAGCGTCTCGAGCGAGTCGGGCTGCTCAACGACGATGAGCTCGCCGAAAACCTGGTCCGCAGCAAGCAAGATCGCAAGGGCCTGGGCAAGGGCGCTATCACGGCCGAACTCCGTCAGCGCGGTGTCGCACAGGAGTCGATCGAGGCGGCCATCGCCGAGATCGACGACGACGAGGAGCAGGCACGCGCCGACGATTGGGCGACCAAGCGTGCCGGGCAGCTCCGTGGTCTCGACCAGGCGACGGCCGAGAGGCGACTCAACGGCTACCTGATGCGGCGGGGTTACCGGTCGGAGGTCATCCGACGAGCGGTCGAGAAGGCTCTGCCCCGGGGTGGGTCCCGCGGCGGAGGATCGCGCGGGGGCGTTCGATTCGAGTGAGGGGTCGCGGATCCTCGGCTCCGACATCGTCGGGTACGAGGCGCGGCCCGCAAAGATTTACACTGGAGCACTATGTCGACGGTCCTCGAAACCAGCGCACCCGTTCCTACGGATGCCCGCGCACGCACCTATGAGGTGCGCACCTTCGGGTGCCAGATGAACGTCCACGACTCCGAGCGGCTCAGCGGATCGCTCGAAGCTGCCGGCTACGTACCCGCCGACGGGGCCGAGGCCGACATCGTCGTCATCAACACGTGTGCGGTGCGAGAGAACGCCGACAACAAGCTCTATGGCACGCTCGGGCACCTGGCTCAGACGAAGCGCAACCACGAGGGCATGCAGATCGCTGTCGGGGGATGCCTCGCCCAGAAAGACAAGTCGGTCATCCTCGACCGAGCGCCGTGGGTCGACGTCGTCTTCGGCACGCACAACATGGGCGCTCTGCCGACTCTGCTGGAGCGTGCGCGTCACAACGACGAGGCGCAGCTCGAGATCCTCGAGTCGCTCGACGTCTTCCCTTCGACGCTGCCGACGAAGCGCGACTCGACCTACAGCGGATGGGTCTCGATCTCGGTCGGCTGCAACAACACCTGCACTTTCTGCATCGTGCCCGCGCTCCGGGGCAAGGAGAAAGACCGCCGTCCCGGCGAGATTCTGGCCGAGATCCAGGCCCTCGTCGACGATGGCGCCGTCGAGGTGACGCTCCTCGGGCAGAACGTCAACTCGTATGGCGTCGAGTTCGGAGACCGGGGCGCCTTCGCGAAGCTGCTTCGTGCCGCCGGTCAGATCGACGGTCTCGAGCGCATTCGGTTCACCAGCCCCCACCCCGCCGCCTTTACCGACGATGTCATCGACGCGATGGCCGACACACCCTCGGTCATGCCGCAGCTTCACATGCCCCTGCAGTCGGGGAGCGACCGGATCCTCAAGGCCATGCGCCGCAGCTATCGCAGCGAGAAGTTCCTTGGCATCCTCGATCGTGTCCGCGCGCAGATGCCCGATGCGGCTATCAGCACAGACATCATCGTGGGTTTCCCCGGCGAGACCGAAGACGACTTCCAAGAGACGCTCCGAGTCGTCGAGCAGTCGAGGTTCGCTACCGCCTTCACATTCCAGTACTCCGTCCGCCCGGGCACACCCGCCGCCGACTACGCTGATCAGATTCCCAAGGCGGTCGTCCAGGAGCGCTTCGAGCGTCTCGCCGCTCTGCAAGACCGCATCTCGTACGAAGAAAACCAGAAGCAGGTCGGGCGCGTGGTCGAGCTCCTGGTGGCAACCAACGAGGGGCGCAAAGACGAGGCTACACACCGGCTCTCGGGTCGCGCGCAAGACTCGCGTCTCGTGCACTTCGAATTGCCCGCGGGCATCGAGGCGCCCCGTCCCGGAGACATGGTCACGGTCGAGATCACCGAGGCGAAGCCGTTCTACCTGCTTGCCGATCAGACGGCGACGACCCCGTTCTCCGTTCGGCGTACCCGAGCGGGCGACGCGTGGGATCTCGCCCAGGCGGCCTCCTGCGGAGTGCCCAGCGGCTCGACGGGTGTGACGTCGGCCACGAAGCCGCGGGTGTCGCTCGGCCTGCCCACGCTTCGGGTGTCGACGACGCCGATTTACGATTCGTCCGACTCCGAACGGTAGGCGCGTCGCCAGTGAGCGCGTTGCCGCGCCTCGATTTCGCCGTCGTCGTGGGGGCGACCGGCACCGGTAAATCGACTTTCTCGCTCGACCTCGCCGACGAACTCGCCACTCGCGGGCGCACCGCCGAGGTAGTCAATGCCGACGCGATGCAGCTGTACCGGGGCATGGACGTCGGCACCGCGAAGCTTCCGCTTGCTGAACGCCGGGGTATCCCGCATCACCTGTTCGACGAACTCGACGTCACTGACGAGGCCAGCGTCGAGTGGTACCAGCGACGGGCACGCGAGGTTGCGAGCAGCATCTTCGAGCGGGGGGCCGTCCCGATCCTGGTCGGCGGCTCAGGTCTCTACGTGTCGGGGGCCGTCTTCGACTTCGCCTTTCCCGGCACAGACGAGGTCGTCCGCCACAAATACGAGTCGCAGTTGACGGCAGAGGGCGTCGGCGCTGTCTACCGCCTTCTCCTCGAGCGTGATCCGGATGCGGCACGGGCGATCGGCCCGCATAACGGCCGACGCATCGTCCGGGCCCTTGAGGTGGGCGAGCTCACGGGAAGGCCGTTTGCGGTGGGCCTGCCCGACGACGCCCCGACGTGGCATTCGCCCGCGTTTTTCGGGCTCGAAGAGACGCGTGACATCCTCGTCGAGCGACTCGACGACCGAGTGGACGGCATGTGGCGTGACGGGCTCCTCTCCGAGGTCGAGAGATTGCGAGAGCAGGGGATCGAACGGGGCGTGACCGCGAGCCGAGCCATCGGCTACTCACAGGCCCTGCAGCAGCTTCGCGGCGAGGTCTCCGAGGGCGAGGCGAAAGACTCGACCAAGCTGCTCACACGGAGGTACGCCCGCCGACAGGTGAGCTGGTTCCGGCGGTATCCGAGGGTCGCCTGGTCGAGGGCAGGGAGCGCAGGATCCGTGTCAGCCGCCGCCGATACACTCGTGGGGTGACCACCACCGTCCGCTTCACCAAGGGCCAGGGCACGGGTAACGACTTCGTGCTGTTCTCCGACCCCGATGGCTCGTTCGATCTCACACCGGATCGCATCCGCGCGCTGGCCGATCGCCGATTCGGTGTCGGCGGCGACGGCGTGATCCGAGCGGTGCGCAGCGACAGCCACCCCGAGGGTGCGTCGAGTCTGGCCGAAGACGACGGTGCCGAGTGGTTCATGGATTATCACAACGCCGACGGCAGTGTGGCCGAGATGTGCGGCAATGGCATTCGCGTCTTCACGAAGTACCTCCTCGAGCAGGGCCTGGTCACGCTCGAGCCGGGTGAGACCCTGGCGATCGGCACGAGGGCTGGCGTGCGCGACGTTCAGATCAACCGGTCGGGGTTCCAGGTCGACCTGGGGCGATGGGGGCTGACCGACGAGGCCCAGGTGCGGGCTCGAAATCTGCATGCGGCGAGGCCCGGCCTCGGTCTTACCGTCGGCAACCCCCACGTCGTCGTCGCTCTCGCCTCGGCCGATGAGCTCGCCGACGTCGATCTCACGGTGGTGCCGATCCTCGAGCCGAATCCCGTCGACGGGGCCAACGTCGAGTTCGTCGTCCCCGCCGACCCGCTGGTCGCCGACGGTATCGGGCGCATCAGCATGAGAGTGCACGAGCGCGGTTCCGGTGAGACTCTCTCGTGTGGCACGGGTGCGGCGGCTGCGGCACTGGCCGTTCGCTACTGGGCGGGGCCTTCGGCTCCCGATCAGTGGCGGGTCGACGTTCCCGGTGGCACCGTCGGCGTGCGAATGTTCGCGACGGAAGACGGCGAGCACGTCTCGTTGAGTGGCCCCGCAGAGCTCGTCTTCACTGGAGACCTGGTTCTCTAGCGCCTCGGGGGGTTAGTCTTCTCGCATGAAGACCATCTGACGCAGTCGCTCGCCGGATTCGACGTACCTTTCAACGAAGCGCCACTACTGCCGAACTGCGCGGAGTACGCGATACCCCTTCGACGTAGTTTCTCGTTCGACCTCGACGATCTCGGCCATCGTCTCGTTCATCCATCGCTGGAGCGAGTCGGCGCCGAGGTTCTTCGCCACGACGAGGTACGCCTCCATGTCGATGCCAAGGCGAGGCAGCCACTGGCTGAGAATGCCGTGAAGAGCCTCTTTACCGACTCGGATGGGCGGGTTCGACCAGATTCCGTCGAAGACGAGATCATCGGGAACGTCTTGGGGCAGCACGGCGTTGACGTTCGTGAGGCCGACGCGAGCGGCGTTCTCTCGAAGGAGTTCGAGGACGCGCTCGTTGACGTCGACCGCCCACACGGTTGCCTCGGGCGCCCGAAGGGCGAGAGTGAGCGCGATCGGCCCCCATCCACACCCCACATCCAAGAAAGTGCCGTCGCTCGGTGGCGTCGGCATTGATCCAAGAAGTACCGCGGTACCCGGATCGATCCGCCCCGGGCTGAAGACGCCCGCGGCGGTTGCCAGCGTGAGCTCACGCCCGGCGAGCTCGACCGTGATCTCTCTCGGTCGGAGCTCGCTCGAGGGGGAGCTCGAGAAGTAGTGATCGCTGGTCATCACCCCAGATTACTGAACACGAAAGGTCTAATGTGACTCGAATGACAGAGCACAGCACCACAGAGGAGAAGGGCGCCGAGCGCGACGACGTCGTCGACCGGATCCTGAGCAATGCCTCGTCGCGAGCCGGCCTGTCCGTCTTCTCGCCGGCCCAGGCCATCCAGACCCAGGGTCTCGGCACGAGAGGCGACGGTACCGGAGACGATCACCACGACGGCGATCAGTTCGACCGCGAAGACCGGCAGGCGCTTCGGCGCGTGGCCGGCCTCTCCACCGAGCTGCAAGACGTCACCGAGGTCGAGTACCGACAGCTTCGGCTGGAGAACGTGGTGCTCATCGGCGTGTACTCGCAGGGGTCGCTCGGCGACGCCGAGAATTCGTTGCGCGAGTTGGCGGCGTTGGCTGAGACCGCGGGCGCGGTGGTCCTCGATGGGCTCCTGCAGCGTCGCCCCAACCCCGACCCCAGCACGTACCTCGGGTCGGGCAAGGCGCTCGAGCTGAAGAACACCGTCTTGGCCCTCGGCGCTGACACCGTGATCGCCGACACCGAGCTGGCTCCGAGCCAGCGGCGCGCGCTTGAAGACGTGGTGAAGGTCAAGGTAATCGACCGCACGGCCGTGATCCTCGACATCTTCAGCCAGCACGCCACGAGCCGCGAGGGCAAGGCGCAGGTCGAACTGGCCCAGCTGGAATACCTCCTCCCGCGACTGCGCGGTTGGGGTGACTCGATGTCGCGCCAGGCCGGTGGCCAGGTCGGTGGCGCGGGCGCCGGAATGGGCTCCCGTGGGCCGGGTGAGACGAAGATCGAACTCGACCGTCGCCGCATCCACACCCGCATGGCGATTCTTCGCAAGAAGATCAAAGAGATGAAGCCGGCTCGAGTCGCGAAGCGGGCCAACCGGGTGCGCAACACGGTTCCGAGCGTGGCGATCGCCGGCTACACCAACGCCGGCAAGTCGAGCCTGCTGAACCGTCTGACCCGCGCCGGGGTTCTCGTCGAGAACGCCCTGTTCGCGACGCTAGACGCGACCGTCCGCAAGTCGTCGACCGACGATGGCCGGCCGTTCACCTACTCCGACACCGTCGGATTCGTGCGCAACCTGCCGCATCAGCTCGTCGAGGCCTTCCGGTCGACTCTCGAAGAAGTGCAAGACAGCGACATCATCGTTCACGTCGTCGACGGATCGCACCCCGATCCGGCTGCTCAGCTGGCGACGGTTCGAGAGGTGATCTCGGAGGTCGACGGGCGTGACATTCCCGAGGTGGTCGTCTTCAACAAGAGCGACCTGATCGACGAGAGCCAGCGGCTGGTACTCCAGGGCATGGTGCCCGACGCGATCTTCGTGTCGGCCCGCACGGGCGCGGGTATCGACGAGTTGCGCGCGCGGATCGCCGAGTTGCTGCCCCGGCCCGAGGTCGAGCTCGATCTGCTTGTGCCGTTCGATCGCGGTGATGTCGTGTCTCGAATTCACGAGATCGGACGCGTCGTCGACGTCGAATACGTCGCTGAGGGCACTCGGGTGACAGCCCGGGTCTATCCGCAGGACGCCCCGACACTGCAGGAGTTCGCGCACTAGAGGCGGACACTTCTGCCGAGTGCACCAAAACCGCCCCCGAGCTTCGGCTCGAGGGCGGTTTTCGTACTTCCGAGGGCTACTAGAGCGACCGCAGCACAGCGACGACCTTGCCGAGGATCTGCGCGTGATCGCCGACGATCGGCTCGAAGTTCGAGTTGCGGGGGAGCAGCCAGGTGTGCCCGTCGCGCTGACGGAAGACCTTGACGGTCGCCTCGTCGTCGAGCATCGCGGCCACGATCTCGCCGTTCTCCGCGTTGCCCTGCTGGCGGACGACCACCCAGTCGCCGTCGCAGATCGCAGCGTCGATCATCGAGTCGCCGACGACCTTGAGCATGAACAGCTCGCCCTTGCCGACGAGCGTGCGGGGCAGCGGCATGACATCTTCGACCTGCTGCTCCGCTGTGATCGGAATACCCGCGGCGATTCGGCCGACCAGGGGCACCCGGGCGGTGATGTTGTCGTCGTCGTCATAACGGACGATCGAGGGCTCAGGATCCGACTTGGCCGGGTCTTCGAGAAGAACCTCGAGAGCGCGTGGCCGGTTCGGGTCTCGGCGAATCGCTCCCGCCAGCTCGAGTTGATTGAGCTGGTGCGTCACGCTGGAGAGAGAGGCCAACCCGACCGCATCGCCGATCTCGCGCATACTCGGCGGGTAACCGCGGCTGCCTATCGAGTCGCGGATCGCCGTGAGAATCAGCGTCTGCTTCGCGGTGAGGGCCTTCTTTAGAGACGTCACGTCGGCGCCTTGATCGCCCTGGGTTTCGCGTCGTGCGGTCTCGCGTGCCATCTCGCCCTCTCGAATGTCGGTGGTCGCTGGTCTACTGATCCCACCGATCGAAACTGTATCCGGTCAGATATGGCAGAACAAACACATGTTCGAGTGTGTCGCGTGTTTTTTGTCGAATTTCTGGTACCGAGCTCTTGAAATCGGCTGTAATCGAAGATATGTTCGGAACACGCCTTCGAGTCCGCAGTCTTACGGGCCGATCGCATTCGATAAGAGAGGCAACAGCATGAGCGCTACGATCACCGCACTGGTTCCTTCTACCTCCCGCGCCGCGACGGTTTCGACCTCGGGTCCGGTCCCCACTAACGTGCCGACCCACCTCCGCATCACGCGCCGTGGTCGCCTGGTTCTGACGCTCGCCGTCGCCGTTGCCGCACTCGCCCTTATTGCCGGCTTCCTGCTCACCGGTGGCAGCGCCGTCGCGACGAGTTCCGCGGGTAACGTCCATTTCGACCACGTCACCGTCGCGGCGGGCGAGACCCTGTGGCAGGTGGCAGAGGGCGTCGCCCCCGGCTCCGACCCGCGCGACGTCATCTCCGACATCGTCAAGTTGAACGACCTCTCTTCGACGCAGGTCATGCCGGGCCAGTCGCTCGCCATCCCGGTGCAGTACAGCCAGAGCTGATCAGGTTTCTGACCGTCCCTCGGCGCCGCGCTCACGCGTGGCGCCGTTCGCGTCTCCGGTGGGGTGCAGACAATGGGCCACATCCGGTGCCGCCTGCAGTCGCCGTTTGCAGTTGCGGCCCGGAGTCGCCAACAGCGGAGAGCCTGTGGACAACGCAGTCGCGGCGCGAGACCGCCCCATAAAATGGTGCTGTGGCTATCACTCTCGACGACCTTCCCATTCGCGACGACCTCCGAGGTCAGTCGCCCTACGGCGCACCTCAGAAAAAGGTGCCTGTCGCGCTGAACGTCAACGAAAACACCCATCCGATTCCCGAAGACGTGGCTCGCGACATCGTCGAATCCGTCGCCGCCGCTGTACTCGAGGTCAACCGCTACCCCGACCGAGAGTTCACGCCCCTTCGCGAGGCTTTGGCTCGCTATCTCAGTGCTGCCCTGGAGCCCGATAAGGCGATCGAGCCGGGGCAGATCTGGGCGGCGAACGGCTCCAACGAGGTCATTCAGCAGATCCTGCAGGCGTTCGGCGGGCCGGGCCGAACCGCTCTCGGGTTTCCCCCCACCTACTCGATGCACTCCATCATCACCAGGGGCACGGGTACCGAGTGGGTCGAAGCGCCTCGAGACGAGGGTTTCGAGATCTCGCCCGAGACGGTCGCCCGCGAGATCCGCCGGGTCGATCCCGACATCGTGTTCCTGTGCGCGCCCAACAACCCCACGGGCACGCCGGTCGAGCTGGCGACCATCGAGGCGGCCTACGAGGCTGCCCGGGGCATCGTCCTGGTCGACGAGGCGTACGCCGAATTCATGCCCGCCGATCGACCCTCGGCGGTCACGCTCCTCGAAGGGCGACCCCGTCTGCTCGTCTCCCGCACTATGAGCAAGGCGTTCGCGTTCGCGGGTGCCCGAGTCGGCTACCTCGCCGCCGACCCTGCGGTGATCGACGCGCTCCGACTCGTGCGGCTTCCATACCACCTGTCGTCGTTGACGCAGGCCGCCGCCGTCGCCGCCCTCCGGCACGCCAACGAGATGCTCGCCATGGTCGACGACATCAAGGCGCAGCGTGACCGTATCGTCGAGACGCTCACCGAGCTCGGCTATCACCCGTGGCCGACGTGGTCGAACTTCGTCCTCTTCGGCGGCGTCGACGATCCCGAGGCGGTCTTCGAGCAGCTCCTCGCTCGCGGCATCATCGTGCGCGATCTCGCGATCCCGGGGCACCTGCGCGTGAGCGCCGGCACGGCTGCTGAGACCACGGCGTTCCTCGAGGCCATGAGCGACATTAGGCTCGGAGCATGAGCACAGCGTCCCAGGCGTTCCGCGATCGCACCGCGTCGGTCAGTCGATCCACGAGTGAGTCGAGCATCGACCTGTCTCTCGACCTCGACGGGACGGGCTCGGCGAGCATCGACTCGTCGGTGCCGTTCTTCGATCACCTCCTCACCGCGCTCTCGAAGCACTCGCTCATCGACCTCAGTGTCAAGGCCACCGGCGATACCCACATCGACGTGCACCACACGGTCGAAGACATCGGCATCACCTTCGGCACCGCGCTGAAGCAGGCGCTCGGAGACAAGGCGGGCATCCGTCGCTACGGTGACGCGCTCGTGCCGCTCGACGAGGCGCTGGTGCAGGCGGTCGTCGACGTCTCCGGTCGTCCCTATCTCGTGCACACGGGCGAGCCGGCCGGGTTCGAGATGCACCTGATCGGTGGCCACTTCACGGGGTCGATGGTTCGCCACGTCTTCGAGGCGATCGCGTTCCACGCGGGGCTCACCGTGCACATCACCGTGCTCGGCGGTCGTGATCCGCACCACATCGCCGAGGCAGAATTCAAGGCTTTCGCTCGGGCACTTCGGGCTGCCGTCGAGCCCGATCCTCGCGTCGAGGGTATTCCCTCGACGAAGGGTGCTCTGTGACGGCCGCCGGTGCCCGCCCGAGGGTCGTCGTGCTCGACTACGGCAGCGGCAACGTGCACTCGGCCATCAAAGCGCTCGAGCTCGCCGGCGCCGATGTCGAGCTCACTGCCGAGAGCGACCGCGTGGCCAAAGCCGACGGGTTGTTCGTTCCCGGTGTCGGTGCGTTCTCCGCGGTGATGAGCCAGCTCGAGTCCGTCCGCGGCGCCGAAAAGATCGATCGGCGTCTGGCGGGCGGCCGACCAGTCCTCGGCGTCTGTGTCGGAATGCAGGTGCTCTTCGACCGGAGCGTCGAGCGTGGCTCCGAGGTCGACGGCCTCGGCGAATGGCCCGGCGTCATCGACGAGTTGAAGGCGGAGGTTCTGCCGCACATGGGCTGGAACACCGTCGACGCGCCGACCGAGTCGCTTCTCTTCGACGGCGTCCGCGACGAGCGCTTCTACTTCGTCCACTCCTTCGCGGCCCAGTCCTGGAGCCTCAAGGGGCACGGGGCCCGCAAGGGCCCGCTCGTCACCTGGGGCGATCACGGCGGTCCGTTCGTCGCCGCGGTCGAGAACGGCCCCCTCTGGGCCACCCAGTTCCACCCTGAGAAGTCGGGCCAACCCGGCATCCGCCTGCTGACTAACTGGCTGCAGACGCTGTAGTCCGTTGACGAAGCCGGCCGTGCCGGATCCTTCATCTCTCCGCCCTTCCTCCCCAGAAAGCACCATGAGCGAGATCACCTCCACCCCCGCCCTCACCCTTCTTCCGGCTGTCGACGTCGCCGACGGCAAGGCGGTCCGCCTCACCCAGGGGGAGGCCGGCACCGAGACGAACTACGGCGACCCGGTCGATGCAGCAGCCGACTGGAAAGACCAGGGTGCGGAATGGCTGCACCTCGTCGACCTCGACGCCGCCTTCGGTCGAGGGCACAACCGGGAGGTCATCCGCCGAGTGATCAAGCAGGTCACCGGCATCCACGTCGAGTTGTCGGGCGGTATCCGCGACGACGCATCCCTCGAGGCCGCACTCGAGACGGGCGTCAAACGCATCAACCTCGGCACGGCCGCGCTCGAAAACCCGGAGTGGGCGGCGTCGGTCATCGCACGCTACGGCGACGCCATCGCGGTCGGGCTCGATGTGCGCGGCACCACGCTGGCCGCACGGGGCTGGACCAAAGAGGGCGGCGACCTGTTCGAGGTGCTGGCTCGGCTCGAAGACGCCGGCTGCGCTCGATACGTGGTGACCGACGTCACGAAAGACGGCACCCTCCAGGGTCCGAACGTCGAGCTGCTGAAGCAGGTCATGGAGAAGACCGATCGCCCCGTCGTCGCGTCCGGCGGTATCTCGAGCCTCGACGACCTGATCGCTCTTCGCGAATTGGTGCCGCACGGCCTCGAGGGCGCAATCGTGGGCAAGGCGCTGTACGCCGGTGCGTTCACTCTTGCGGCTGCCCTCGACGTCGCCGGGCGCTGATGGCGGCGAGTTCCCACCACGGCGATCACGGCGATTCCGATCGAGACAGTGCAGGCACACCCTGGGCCGGCCGAACTTTTCAGGCGCACGACACGGCCTACGCCGCCGACGACGGAACAGCCGATGCAGGGCTTCTCGATGCGCTGAAGCGTTTCCGCGCCCAGGAGGTCGGCGAATCGGCAGTGGTCGACGCGCTGCGCTCGGCCCGTCTGCTGATCCCGCTGATCGCCCACGCGGGCGACGAGGGCGTCAACGAGCACGGCGTGACCGTCGACAAGACTCAAGAACTCGCGATCGTCACCGTCGAGGGCCCCGACGGGCGGAGCGTGCTACCGGCGTTCACCTCGGTCGCGGCCCTCTCGACCTGGAACCCCACGGCTCGGCCTGTGCCGGCCGAAGCTCGTCGCGTGGCCATCGCGGCGGCGGGGGAGTCGACCGAGCTCCTGGTGCTCGACCCCGGCTCCGAGACCGAGTTCGGCATTCGGCGACCTGCACTGTGGGCGCTCGCCCAAGACCTGCCGTGGGTGGCGTCCTACGCCGACGACGAGGTGGCAGAGGCTTTCCTGCGTCCCACCTCCGACGAGCAGTCCGTCGCCAGCGTCACGGTCGCCGCTTCGTCGGCGAGTGCACGACTGAGCGGCCCCGAGCTCGTCGTCGAGCTGGGGCTGCGGCCGGGCCTTGATCGCGACGCGCTGGCAGCACTGCTCGCGAGACTGCAGTCCGCCTGGGCGTCCGATGAGGTCATCGCGAAGCGCGTCGACAGCATGGCCGTGCGCGTCGTGGCTGCGGTCTGACGACAGAGCGCGCTCGACAAGGATCCGGGTGCGGCGCCGCGGACCGTCCCGTCAGTTGACCGGGCCGGTGTACTTCTCGCCCGGCCCCTTGCCCACCGGATCGGCGATGGGCGACGCCTCGCGGAACGCCAGCTGCACGGTACGGAGCCCGTCGCGAAGGGCGCGGGCGTGGGTGTCGCCGATCTCGGGCGCCGCGGCAGTAACCAGCCCGGCCAGAGCCGTGATGAGTTTGCGGGCCTCGTCGAGGTCGATCTGGGTCTCGGGTGCGTCGGCGAGCCCGAGCTTGACGGCGCTCGCACTGAGCAGGTGAACCGCGACCGTGTTGATGACCTCGACCGCCGGAACGTCGGCGATATCGCGCTCGGCCCCGATCTCTTCGACCCCGTCGCCCACCGCGTCGTAGGGGGAGATGTGGTCGTCGGCTGGCGGGTTGTGGCTCACAAGCGATCTCTCTGCTAGGCTTCATGCGGCTACGGGGCTTTACGCCCTGTTCGAAAGAGGAGTTTCTCCCACCCGCGACTTCAACGTTACCGGGTAGTTACACCCCGCACGGCATCGAGACGAAGGTTTTGAGGCCAGCAGCTTTAAGGGTGTCGTGTTGGCGTCAGCCGGCATGTGACTTCCTCTTTTTCGCCCGCCCGACCACCCGTCGAGTGTTGATCAAGAATTAGAGGAGTCCCGCATCAGCGATCCCCGTACCAACGACCGCATCCGCGTCCCTGAGGTCCGACTTGTCGGGCCCGCCGGCGAGCAGGTGGGCGTTGTCCCCATCGCCATGGCCCTGCGTCTCGCGCAAGAGGCCGACCTGGATCTGGTCGAAGTTGCACCGAACTCGAAGCCGCCCGTGGCAAAGATCATGGATTACGGCAAGTTCAAGTACGAGGCTGCGCAGAAGGCCAAAGAGGCTCGGCGCAACCAGGCGAACACGATTCTTAAAGAGGTCCGTTTTCGCCTGAAGATCGACAAGCACGACTACGAGACCAAGCTCAAGCGCGCTGAGGGCTTCCTCCAGTCGGGCGACAAGGTCAAGGCCATGATCTTGTTCCGAGGCCGCGAGCAGTCGCGACCCGAGCAGGGCGTGCGTCTGCTTCAGCGCTTCGCCGAAGATGTCGCCGAGTGGGGCACCGTCGAGAACAACCCCACGATCGATGGCCGCAACATGGTCATGGTGATCGGCCCGCTGAAGAACAAGGCCGAGGCGAAGGCCGAATCCGAGGCTCGCAAGCAGGCCAACAAGCCCCCCAAGCACCCCGCCCCCGCGGCAGCCGACGCTGCCGTCGCCGAGACCACGACCACCGAGGCATCGGCCGAGTAGGCACCACCTACTCGTTCCGCCCCGAGGTTCCAGAGAAGAAAGCAACGACTATGCCCAAGATGAAGACCCACTCCGGCTCGAAGAAGCGGTTCAAGGTCACCGGCACCGGCAAGCTGATGAAGCAGCAGGCCGGCATGCGTCACAACCTCGAGGTCAAGAGCGCGAAGCGCAAGGCCCGCCTGAACCAAGACCAGGTGCTGGCCCCGGCCGACGCCAAGGTCATCAAGAAGCTTCTCGGCCGCTGACCCCTGGTCGGCATCCGTCTAATCGTTAGGAACTAAGAACAATGGCAAGAGTCAAGAGAGCGGTCAACGCCGCCAAGAAGCGTCGCGTCGTCCTCGAACGCGCCGAGGGCTACCGCGGTCAGCGTTCGCGCCTGTACCGCAAGGCCAAGGAGCAGGTCACCCACTCCCTCGTCTACTCGTACCGCGACCGCCGTGCCAAGAAGGGCGAGTTCCGTCGCCTGTGGATCCAGCGCATTAACGCTGCGTCGCGCGCGAACGGCCTCACCTACAACCGCCTCATCCAGGGTCTCGCCCTGGCTGGCGTCGAGGTCGACCGCCGCATCCTCGCCGACCTCGCTGTCAACGAGCCCGCCACGTTCGCTGGCCTCGTCGCAACCGCCAAGGCTGCGCTTCCCGCCGACACGTCGGCCCCCAAGGTCGAGGCCGCGTAGGTTTCGTTCCCCTGGTCGTGTCTCGTGGCTGGGCACGCCGCTCTCCCCGTAGGGTGGGGGCGTGCCCAGCAACCAGATGATCGACAACCCCCGTTCGCCGCGAGTGCGGGCGGTGGCCAAACTGGCCAAGAGAGACGCCCGGTCTGAGACCGGGCTTTTTCTGTTAGAAGGCCCGCAGGCGGTCACCGAGGCCCTGACGTTCCGCCCCGAGCTGGTGGTCGAGCTGTTCGCGACGCCGACAGCCCTCGAGCGGTACACCGAGCTGGCTCAGGCTGCCGTCGATGCGGGCGTCGAGATCGAGTTCGTCACCGAGCAGGTGCTCACGTCCATGGCTGACACGGTCACGCCGCAGGGTCTCGTCGCGGTCTGCCGTCAGTTCCCGACCGCGATCAAAGACATCTTCGCCGACGACGGCCCGCGACTCATCGCGATCCTCGAAGAGGTACGCGACCCCGGCAACGCGGGCACCATCATCCGCGCCGCCGATGCGGCGGGCGCCGACGCCGTCATCATGACGGGGCGCAGCGTCGATCTCTTCAACCCCAAGGTCGTGCGGGCGACGACAGGTTCGCTGTTCCACGTTCCGGTCGCGGTCGGCCTCGAACTCTCCGCCGTCCTCTCTCGGTGCACCGAGGCAGGGGTCCGAGTGCTTGCCGCCGACGTGAAGGGCGACGATCTCCTCGCCGCGCGCAAGGAGGGCATTCTCGCCGACCCCACCGCGTGGCTCTTCGGCAACGAGGCTCGTGGGCTCACCGACGAAGACCTCGCCCGCGCCGATCGCGCCGTCGTCGTGCCGATCTACGGCCACGCCGAGAGCATGAACCTCGCCACCGCTGCGTCGGTCTGCCTGTACGAGAGTGCGTTCGCTCAGCGCTCCTGATGCCTGGCGAGCATTCGGTAGGCTTGCTTCTCGTGTCAGACACGCCAGCAATCTCCGAAGACTCCGTCGCGAGTGCCGTCGATTCCGCCCTAGAAGCGGTTCAGGCGGCCTCCACCGTCGCCGAGCTGAAGGCGGTGCGGTCCGACCATGTCGGCGAGGCGTCGATGCTGGCTCGCATGAACGCCGGTCTCCGCTCGCTGCCGAACGATCAGAAGGCCGCCGCTGGCAAACTGATGGGGGCAGCCCGGGGCCGTGTGGCTCAGGCTGTCGCGGCTCGAGAGGCCGAGCTGGCCGTCGCCGAAGAGGCCGCGCGACTCGAGTCCGAGCGCATCGACGTGACAGCGTTGCCGGTCCGGCGCCGTCAGGGCAGCCGCCACCCGCTGAGCCTCCTGCAGGAGAAGATGGCCGACATTTTCGTGAGCATGGGGTGGGAGCTCTCCGAGGGGCCCGAGCTCGAGCATGAGTGGTTCAACTTCGATGCACTGAACTTCGATGCCGACCACCCGGCCCGAGCGATGCAAGACACTTTCTTCGTCGAGCCTGTCGACCGTCACCTGCTGCTGCGCACGCACACTTCGCCGGTGCAGATCCGCACGCTCCTGTCGAAAGAGCTGCCCGTCTACAACGTCGCCACGGGGCGGGTCTTCCGCACCGACGAGCTCGACGCCACGCACACACCCGTCTTCACGCAGATCGAGGGCATCGCCATCGACAAGGGCCTCACGATGGCTCACCTGCGTGGCACGCTCGAGCACCTGGCCCGCCAGATGTTCGGCGACGAGGCGCAGATCCGCCTTCGCCCCAACTACTTCCCGTTCACCGAGCCCAGCGCCGAGATGGACGTCTGGCAGCCGAACGCCAAGGGTGGCGCGCGGTGGGTCGAGTGGGGTGGTTGCGGCATGGTCAACCCGAACGTCCTTCGTGCGGCGGGTATCGACCCCGACGAATACCAGGGCTTCGCCTTCGGAATGGGAATCGAGCGAACCCTGCAGTTCCGCAACGATCTCAACGACATGCGCGACATGGTCGAGGGCGATGTTCGTTTCAGTGAGCAGTTCGGAATGGTGGTCTGATGCGCGTCCCTCTCTCGTGGCTCGGCGAATACGTCGACCTTCCCGAAGACGTCACGCTCGAGCACGTCCATGCGGCGCTGGTGAGCGTCGGCTTCGAAGAAGAAGACGTTCATCTCTCTGACGTGACGGGCCCACTCGTCGTGGGGCAGGTACTCGAGTTCACGCCCGAGCCCCAAAAGAACGGCAAGACCATCAACTGGTGCCGCATCGCGGTCGGCCCGAACCCCGAGACCGACGACGCCGACGTGCGCGGTATCGTCTGCGGCGCGCACAACTTCGCCGTGGGCGACAAGGTCGTGGTGAGCCTGCCGGGTGCGGTGCTTCCCGGGCCGTTCCCGATCGCGGCGCGCAAGACCTACGGGCATGTGTCCGACGGCATGATGGCCTCGACGCGCGAGCTCGGTCTCGGCGATGAGCACGACGGCATCCTGCTGCTCAAAGACCTCGGCCTCGATCCCGAGGTCGGCGCCGACGCGATCTCGCTGCTCGGGCTCGACGACGCAGCAGTCGAGATTAACGTGACACCGGATCGTGGTTACGCCTTCAGCATCCGCGGTGTCGCCCGCGAGTATTCACACGCCACAGGGGCCGCCTTCAAGGATCCCGCAGCCGCACTCACGCCGACGACTCGCAGCGACTTCTCCGTCACCGTGGCCGACGCCGCTCCGGTCCGCGGTCGAGTCGGGGTCAGCACCTTCACGACGGCCGTCGTCCGAGGCATCGACGCCACGCGTCCGACTCCGCCGTGGATGCGCTCCCGCCTCCGGCTCGTCGGCGTCCGCTCGATCTCGCTGCCCGTCGACATCACGAACTACGTGATGCTCGAGACGGGTCAGCCGTTGCACGCCTACGACCTCGACAAGCTCGTCGGCGGTCTCACCGTTCGTCGTGCGGCACCGGGGGAGCACCTCACCACTCTCGACGGGCGCGACCGTGCCCTCGACGTCCAAGACCTCCTGATCACCGACGACGAGGGCCCCGTCGGCCTCGCCGGCGTCATGGGCGGAGAGCGCACCGAGGTCTCGGCGACGACGACGGACGTAGTGATCGAGGCCGCGACCTTCGAGCCGATCAGCATCGCGCGCACTGCGCGCCGCCACAAGCTGCCGAGCGAGGCGTCGCGACGCTTCGAGCGCGGGGTCGACCCGGCCGTGGCGGCGCCAGCTGCAGAGCGCGCTGTCGAACTGCTGGTGGAGTTGGCAGGCGGAACGAGCGACGTCCTCGGATCCTCGTTCGACGAATCCGTCACCCCTGCCTCCGTCTTCCTCGCCGAAGACCGCGCCTCTCGCCTGATCGGCGTCGACTACACCGCGGCCGAGGTCGAAGAATCCCTGCTGGCGATCGGTGCCGACGTCGCTGTCGTCGACGGTGGCTTCGCCGTCACGCCGCCGACGTGGCGTCCCGACCTGACCACCGATGCCGACCTCGTCGAAGAGGTGGCTCGAATCACGGGCTACGACCGCATTCCTTCGGTCCTGCCCGTCGCGCCTCCCGGTCGCGGTCTCACTCGCGAGCAGGTTCTGCGCCGTGCTGTGTCGACCGGGCTCGCTGCGGCTGGCTTGACCGAGGTGTTCGCGTATCCGTTCCTGTCGCCCGAGAAGAACGGGGCGTTCGCGCCGGTCCGTGATCGGGCCGCTGGCGTCACCCCGGTGACGCTGGCAAATCCGCTCGACACCGCCGCTGGCGAGATGCGGATGTCGCTGATTCCGGGGCTTCTCGAGACGGCCCGCCGCAACATCTCGCGTGGTCTGCTCGACCTTGCGCTGTTCGAGTCAGGTTCGGTGTTCTTCGTCGCCTCGACGGATGCTTCGACGACAGCCTCGACGGATGCTTCCACCGAAGCCGCTTCACCGGGAACGGACTTCATCCCGGTCGGTGCCGCCAAGCCCTCCGACGAAGTCCTCGCCGAGCTGAACGCCAGCCTTCCCGAGCAGCCGCGTCACCTCGCACTGCTGCGCACGGGTTCGACGATCGAGCGTCAGCCGGGGCAGCCCGCCGTGCAGGCCGACCTCGCCGACGTTCTCGACGACGTGCGGGTGGCTCTTCGCGCGATCGGTGCCGAGTTGACGGTTCGTCAGGGTCGTCACCCGTCTCTGCACCCCGGCCGCACGGCCGAGCTGGTGGTCGCGGGCGAACTCCTCGGTGCCGCCGGCGAGTTGCTTCCCGCTCTGGCTGCCGAGCTCGGTCTGCCCCGCGGGCTCGTCGTCGCCGAGTTCGATCTCGAGCGTGCCATGGAGCTCGCCCGGGTCGAATTGCAGCCCGAGCCGATCTCGGCGTTCCCGATCGCGACTCAAGATCTGTCTCTGGTCGTCGGCGCAGATGCGCCCGCCGGCGAGGTGCTCGAATCGGTCGTGCTCGGTGCGGGTGCGCTTCTCGAGTATGCTCGCCTCGTGGACGACTACCGTGGCGAAGGCATCGATGAGGGCTCGAAGTCCCTCACGTTCGCGCTGCGGTTCCGCGCGACCGATCGCACCCTGACCGCCGCCGAGGCCTCCGAGGCCAAGGCTGGCGCCGTCCGTCTGGCTGGCGAGCGATTCGGGGCGACTCTCCGCGACTGACCGTCGCGAGGCGTCGCCGCCCCGATCCCGTCCAGTCGAACATTAGGGTAGAAGCATGCCTTTATCCGTCGCCGTTGCAGGCGCAAGCGGTTACGCAGGTGGGGAGCTCCTCCGGCTCCTCGCTCAGCATCCAGAATTCGAAGTGACCACCGTCACGGCGTTCAAGAACGCCGGCCAGCCGCTCATCGCGGCCCAGCCGCACCTCCGTTCTCTCGCCCACCTGACACTCGTCGAGACGACTCCAGAGAACCTCGTCGGCCACGACGTGGTGTTCCTCGCTCTGCCACATGGCAAGTCCGGTGAGATCACCGCCCAGCTGCCGAGCGAGACCCTCGTCGTCGATTGCGGCGCCGACCACCGGCTCACCAGCGAAGACGACTGGGCTGCTTTCTACGGCGGCGAGTTCTACGGTGCGTGGACGTACGGCATGCCCGAGTTGCTCCGCGCCGGCGGCAGCAAGCAGCGCGACGAGATCGTCGGGGCGACCCGCATCGCGGTGCCGGGCTGCAACGTGACCGCCATGACCCTCGGGCTCGCTCCGGGCGTCGAGGCCGGGTTGGTGTCGGCTAACGACATCGTCGCGGTTCTCGCCGTGGGCCCGTCGGGCGCCGGCAAAGCGCTCAAGCCGCACCTTCTCGCCAGCGAGATGCTCGGTTCGGCCTCCGCGTACGGTGTGGGCGGAACCCACCGGCACATCCCCGAGACCCAGCAAAATCTCCGGGTCGCCGGCGCCACCGACGTGACGCTCTCGTTCACCCCGATGCTCGTGCCGATGGCGCGGGGCATTCTCGCAACGACCACCGCGAAGCTCGCTCCCGGCGTGAGCGAGGCCGACATCCGCCGCGCGTGGGAGGCCGCCTACGCCGACGAGCCGTTCGTCCATGTGCTGCCCGCGGGGGAGTACCCGCGGGTCGCCGACACTCTCGGCGCGAATGTCTGCCTCATCGGGCTCTCGGTCGACGAGGCGGCCGGCCGCGTCATCGTCGTCAGCGCCCTCGACAACCTCGCAAAGGGCACGGCCGGTGCCGCCGTCCAGTCGACGAACATCGCCCTCGGATTCCCCGAGACCCTTGGTCTCACCACGAACGGAGTCGCCCCGTGAGCGTCACAGCAGCACAGGGCTTCGAGGCCTCCGGCGTCGTCGCCGGCCTCAAGTCGACCGGTAAACCCGACGTTGCGCTGGTGGTCAACCGCGGTCGCAGGGCCGCGGTCGCCGGTGTCTTCACGAGCAACCGTGCCAAGGCGCACCCCGTCATCTGGTCGCAGCAGGTGGTGGCCGACGGCGACGCCCGGGCGGTCGTGCTCAACTCGGGCGGGGCCAACTGCTTCACCGGGCCGTTCGGCTTCCAGACCACGCACCTCACGGCTGAGACAGTCGCCGAGGCGCTCGATATCGGCGCGGGCGACGTGGTCGTTTGCTCGACCGGTCTTATCGGAGTGGGCGACCAGACCTTCCGCGACAAGGTGATCGCAGGATCCCAGTCCGCGGTCGTCGAACTGAGCCCGACGGGCGGCACAGCTGCGGCGACTGCCATCATGACGACCGACACGCACGCCAAAGAGGCGGTCGTCCAGGGCGACGGCTGGGTCGTCGGCGGTATGGCGAAGGGTGCCGGCATGCTCGCACCCGGTCTCGCCACCATGCTGGTGGTTCTGACGACGGACGCCGACGTGCCGGCAGCGAAGTTGCATTCCGCACTCCGGAGCGCCACGCACGTCACCTTCGACCGCCTCGATTCCGACGGCTGCATGTCGACGAACGACACCGTCGTCCTGCTCGCCAGCGGCGAGTCGGGCATCACTCCCGACGACGACGCATTCACCCGGGCCGTGACCGCCCTCTGCGCCGACCTCGCCGAGCAGCTCCAGGGTGACGCCGAGGGCGCGTCGCACGACATCACGATCGAGGTCGTGGGTGCGGTCAGCGAAGACGAGGCCGTCGAGGTGGGCCGGTCGCTCGCCCGCAGCAACCTCCTCATGGCCGCGGTGTTCGGCAACGACCCCAACTGGGGCCGCGTTCTCGCCGCCATCGGTACGACGAGCGCGCAGTTCGACCCGTACGACGTCGACGTCTCGTTCAACGGGGTGCGACTCTGTGCCAAGGGCGCACCCGACCGCCCCGTGACCGACTGCGATATGAGTCCGCGAGCACTGCGGATCCTTCTCGATCTGCATGCCGGCCCCGCGACGGCGACCATCCTGACGAACGATCTCACGCACGACTACGTGCATGAGAACAGCGCGTACTCGAGCTGAGGGCGTGAGCATGGATACCGAGCACGCCACACAGTCCGAGCAGGCCCTGGCCGCGGTCAAGGCCGCAACGCTCATCGAATCGCTGCCGTGGCTGCTGAACTACCGCGACCGGGTGGTCGTCGTGAAGTTCGGTGGCAACGCCATGATCAACGACGATCTCAAGCGCGCCTTCGCCGAAGACATGGTGTACCTCCGCACGGTCGGGCTGCACCCGGTCGTCGTGCACGGGGGAGGGCCGCAGATCTCGGCCGCGCTCAAGGCGGCAGGCATCGAGTCGGAGTTCCGTGGCGGCTATCGGGTCACGACGACCGAGGCGATCTCGGTCGTGCGCGACGTGCTGGCAGGCGAGGTCAACCGCGAGATCGTCGACATGATGAACGAGCACGGCGACCTAGCGCGCGGTGTCTTCAGCGACGGCACCGACGAGGCCAAGCTCTTCGAAGGGCACGTCCGCGGCGTCGAGGTCGACGGTGAGACCTTCGATCTGGGCCACGTCGGTGACATCACCGACGTCGATCCGTCGCGCGTCCTCGCCGAGATCGCGGCCGGCCGGATCCCGGTCGTCTCCTCCATCGCCGTGAACGACATGGATCCCGATTCGGCGCTCAACGTGAACGCCGATGCCGCGGCGGCCGCGCTGGCGATCGCCCTGCAGGCGTCCAAGTTGATCGTGCTGACCGACGTGCCCGGTCTGTACTCCGACTGGCCGAACCGCGACTCGCTCGTGGCGCTGATCACCGTCGACGAACTCACCGGCCTCCTGCCGAGCCTCGAGAGCGGCATGATCCCCAAGATGACCGCCTGCCTCGACGCCGTCGTCGCGGGCGTCGGCGGGGCGACCATCATCGACGGTCGCATTCCGCATTCCATCCTCCTTGAGATCTTCACCCAGCGCGGTGCGGGCACCGAGGTCATCCCCAACAGCAGACGATCGCACGAGCAGAAGAGAGGACAGTCATGACCACGACCACCCCGACCACCGAAGGCACGTGGCAGCGCCGATTCGGTGACTCCATCATGAAGAGCCTTTCGACCCCCAAGGTCATGCTCGAGCGCGGCGAAGGCTGCCAGGTCTGGGACGTCGAGGGTAAGCGCTACCTCGACTTCCTCGCCGGTATTGCCGTCAACGCCCTGGGCCACGCCCACCCGGTTCTCGTCGAGGCGGTATCCAAGCAGGCCGCGACGCTGATCCATGTGTCGAACTACTTCGCGACGCCGTCGCAGGTCGAACTAGCCGAGCGCCTCAAGGCCATCTCGGGAGCCGGCGAGCAGGGTCGGGTCTACTACGGCAACTCGGGAGCCGAGGCCAACGAGGCCGCCTTCAAGCTGCTGCGCCTCAACAAGGGCCCCGACGGCACGAAGACCAGGATCCTCGCTCTCCAGTCCTCGTTCCACGGCCGCACCATGGGCGCCCTGGCCCTCACCGGCAAACCGGCGCTCCGCGAGCCCTTCGAACCTATGCTTCCCGGCGTGGAGCACATCGACACGACCATCGAGGCGCTCGAGCAGGCGATCGACGACCGTGTCGCGGGCATCATCATCGAGCCGATCAAGGGCGAGGCCGGCGTCGTCGACCTTCCCGAGCGGTTCCTCCAGGCCGCGCGCGAGCTGACGGCCAAGCACGGAGCACTTCTGATTCTCGACGAGATCCAGACGGGGATCGGCCGCACGGGCACCTGGTTCAGCTTCCAGCAGTTCGGCATCGTGCCGGACGCGATCACCGTCGCCAAGGGCATCGCCGGGGGAATCCCGATCGGTGCGCTCGTGACGTTCGGCGACACCAGCGACCTGTTCGAGGCCGGTCAGCACGGCTCGACTTTCGGAGGGAACCCCTTCGCCACGTCGGCGGCGAACGCGGTTCTCGGTGAGATCGAGTCCGCGGGCCTGGTCGAGAATGCCCGCGTTCGGGGCGAGCAGATCCGGGCCGCCATCACGGCGATCGCGTCGCCGCACGTGAAGGAGGTCCGCGGTCGCGGGCTCCTCATCGGAGTGGGCCTGCACGAGCCGATCGCCAACGAGATCTCGGCCCGCTGCCTCGAGGCGGGGCTTATCGTCAATGCCGCCAACGACTCCAGCATCCGCATCGCTCCGCCGCTCATCGTCGGCGATTCCGAGATCGCCGAGTTCACCGAGATCTTCACCTCCGTTCTGAAAGGTCTCGCATGACCCGCCACTTCCTCCGCGACGACGATCTGAGTCCCGCCGAGCAGTCCGCCGTCCTCGATCTCGCCGAAACTCTCAAGGCGGATCGCTATAAGGCTCGTCCGCTCGAGGGCCCGCAGACGGTCGCCGTGATCTTCGACAAGTCGTCGACGCGCACCCGTGTCTCGTTCGCCGTCGGCATCGCCGACCTCGGAGGAGTCCCGCTCATCATCGCCACCGCCTCGAGCCAGCTCGGGGGCAAGGAGACGCCCAGCGACACCGCTCGCGTGCTCGAGCGCCAGGTCGCCGCCATCGTCTGGCGCACCTACGGCCAGGCCGGATTGGAAGAGATGGCCGAGGGCACCACGGTGCCGGTCGTCAACGCCCTGTCCGACGACTTCCACCCGTGCCAGCTGCTCGCCGATCTGCTGACGATCCGCGAGCAGAAGGGCGCTCTCGAGGGCCTCACCGTCGCGTTCGTGGGCGACGGCCGGTGCAACATGGCTCAGTCGTACCTCCTCGCGGGCACGACGGCGGGCATGCACGTTCGCATCGGAGCTCCCGAGGAGTTCGCTCCCGAGGCCGCTGTCGTCGCCGATGCTCAGCGCATTGCCGCCACCACGGGCGGCTCCGCTCAGGTGATCACCAACGCCGTCGACGCCGTTCGCGGTGCCGATATCGTCGTCACCGACACCTGGGTGTCGATGGGCAAAGAAGACGAGAAGGCTCACCGGGTCGCGACCTTCGGCTCGTACAAGGTCGACCAGGCGCTCCTTGCCGAGGCCGATGACGACGCCATCTTCTTGCACTGCCTTCCCGCCGATCGTGGCTACGAGGTAGCGGCCGACGTTATCGACGGCCCCCGAAGCGTCATCTGGGATGAGGCGGAGAACCGTCTTCACGCGCAGAAGGCGCTTCTCACCTGGCTCCTGGAGCAGAAGTGACGGGCGGCAATCGGGCCGCGGAGGCCGGCGCCCTCTGGGGCGGCCGCTTCGCATCCGGTCCCAGCCCCGAGCTCACGGCGCTGAGTAAGTCGACGCAGTTCGACTGGCAGCTCTACCCCTACGACATCGCAGGATCCCGCGCGCACGCCACCGCTTTGAATGCCGCCGGCTACCTGACCGCCGATGAGCTCCACGGCATGCTCACGGCTCTCGACACGCTCGAGCGCGGCGTGGCTGACGGTACCTACACGGCGGCCGAGAGCGATGAAGACGTGCACTCGGCCCTCGAACGGCACCTGATGTCGATCACCGGGCCGGAGCTCGGTGGCAAGCTCCGTGCCGGGCGCAGCCGCAACGACCAGATCGCGACTCTCGTGCGGATGTATCTCCGCGACCACGGCCTCGTGATCGCGCGACTCGTCACCGACCTGATCGACGCGATCGTCGCGCAGGCGACCGCGCACGAGACAGCCGTGATGCCGGGTCGTACCCACCTCCAGCATGCTCAGCCGGTGCTCCTCGCCCACCACCTCCTTGCTCACGCGTGGCCTCTGGTGCGCGATCTCGAGAGGATCCGCGACTGGTCACGGCGGGCGAGTGCGTCGCCGTACGGATCGGGGGCGCTGGCCGGATCGTCGCTGGGCCTGGATCCTGCGCTCGTCGCCCGGGAGCTCGGCTTCGACCGAACCACCGAGAACTCGATCGACGCGACCGCCAGCCGTGATGTCGTCTCGGAGTTCGCCTTCGTGACGGCCTCCATCGGCATCGACCTGTCGCGGCTCGCCGAAGAGGTGATCCTCTGGAACACCCGAGAGTTCGGCTTCGTCAAGCTGCACGACGGCTTCTCGACCGGGTCGTCGATCATGCCGCAGAAGAAGAACCCCGATATCGCCGAGCTCGCTCGCGGAAAGTCGGGCCGTCTCATCGGCAACCTCACGGGGCTCCTCGCGACATTCAAGGGTCTGCCTCTCGCGTACAACCGCGATCTGCAAGAAGACAAAGAGCCGGTCTTCGACACGGTGACGCAGCTCGAAGTGCTTCTGCCGGCGTTCACCGGGATGATCGCGACGCTCGAGTTCGATGAGGGTCGGCTGGCCGAGCTGGCTCCCCAGGGGTTCTCGCTCGCGACCGATGTCGCCGAGTGGCTGGTCAAGCAGGGCGTGCCGTTCCGAGACGCCCACGAGATCAGCGGTTCGCTCGTGCAGTTCTGCGAGACGAACGGTCTCGACCTCGACGAGCCGACCGATGAGCAGTACCGCGAAGTCTCCGACCATCTCACCCCCGAGATCCGTGCCGTGCTGACCGTCGAGGGATCGATTGCCAGCCGCGACGGGGTCGGGGGCACGGCGCCAAACCGGGTCGCCGAGCAGCTCGTCTCCTTGACATCGCAGGTGCGGGGCCTCATCGCCGATCTCGGACTCCAGGCAACGTCGTGAGCGATCAGCCGAGGCGGCCGATCCTGCTGCGGGTGGTCATCGTGGTGTGCGTGCTCGTCGTCGTCGCGGCTGTTACCTACACGGTCGTCACCGGCCAGCGTTTCTTCTGATTCGTGACGTCGGTGTCGGCCGTACTAGCGGCGCCCGCGCTCGAGGCGGCGCCGATGTTGCTCGGCGCGGTGTTCCGGTCGGGGCCCGTGGCTCTTCGGATCACCGAGGTCGAGGCGTACCAGGGGCAGGGTCAGGATCCGGGGTCGCATGCTCACAACGGCCCGACTGCCCGCAACTCGAGTATGTGGCTGGCCCCGGGAACCCTCTACGTGTATCTCTCCTACGGAATCCACCGGTGCCTGAATCTCGTCTGTGGGCCCGAGGGGTCCGCTTCGGCGGTGCTGCTTCGTGCCGGCGAGATCGTCGATGGTCTCGAGATGGCCAGGTCACGCCGACCGGCTGCGAGTCGAGACGTCGAGCTCGCCCGAGGCCCCGGGCGGCTCGGCTCGGCTCTGGGCATTGCGCTCGACGATGACGGTGCGACCATCGACGCGCCGCCATTCACACTGACGCTGCCGACTGAGCAGTCGTTCGACGTCGTAACCGGCCCCCGCGTCGGCGTCGCCGGGCACGCCGGCACAAACGCCTACCCCTGGCGGTTCTGGATCGCCGACGACCCGACGGTGTCGGCGTATCGTCCCGCCGTCTCGCGCCGCCGCGGCTAAAGTTGTCGGGTGACGAGTCAGACGACGGCCGACCTCTTGGCCACCCAGGCGAACGATCCCACCTTCGACACCGTGTGGGACGAAATCGTCTATCGCGGACTCGTGCATGTCTCCACCGACGAGGGTGCTCTGCGTGACCTCCTCGGCGGCGACCCGATCACGTTCTACTGCGGATTCGACCCGACCGCACCGAGCCTGCACCTCGGAAACCTGGTGCAGCTGCTCCTCATGCGGCGTCTCCAACTCGCCGGGCACAAGCCGCTCGGGTTGGTCGGCGGGTCGACGGGACTCATCGGCGATCCTCGCCCGACGGCGGAGCGCGTGCTCAAGACGCGCGAGCAGACGGCTGAGTGGGTGCAGAGCATCCGGGTGCACGTCGAGAAGTTCCTCTCGAGCGAAGGATCCAACGCTCTCCGTGTCGTGAACAACCTCGACTGGACCGAGCCGCTCAGCGCCATCGAGTTCCTTCGTGACATCGGCAAGAATTTTCGAGTCAACACGATGCTGAAGAAAGACGCGGTATCGGCCCGCTTGAACTCCGATGCGGGCATCAGCTACACGGAGTTCAGCTACCAGATCCTCCAGGGGCTCGACTTCCGGGAGCTCTACCGCACGTACGACTGCTTGCTCCAGACCGGGGGGAGCGACCAGTGGGGCAACCTCACCAGCGGCACCGAACTGATTCGTCGCACGGAGGGAGTTGCGGTTCACGCGATCGGCACCCCGCTGATCACCAACTCCGACGGCACAAAGTTCGGCAAGAGCGAAGGAAACGCTGTCTGGCTCGACCCGTCGCTCACCTCGCCGTACGCGTTTTACCAGTTCTGGCTCAACCAGGACGACGCCGACGTGGTGGCTCGACTCAAGGTGTTCACGTTCCTTGATCGTGCTGAGATCGAGCGGCTCGAAACGCAGGTTGCCGAGCGTCCGTTCGCTCGCGAGGCGCAGAAGCGTCTTGCTCTCGAGGTGACGGGATTGGTTCACGGCACCGAGGCCGCGCAAGCCGCCATCGACGCCTCGGCGGCGCTTTTCGGTCAGGGCGACTTGGCGGTTCTCCCTTCCGAGGTGCTCGAAGCGGCGATTGCCGAATTGCCGCACGCGATCGTCGATCCCTCGACCACCGTGTCGCAGGCTCTCGTCGCCACCGGACTGGTGGCATCGCTCGGGGCAGCTCGCCGGGCGGCCGCCGAGGGCGGCATCTACGTGAACAACGAGCGGATCAGTGATGATTCGGCCCTTGTGGTGTCACTCGCGTTCGAGGGGAAGCGAGCTGTTCTTCGACGTGGCAAGAAGACCCTCGCAGGCGTGACCGTCTCGAGTTGAGGCGGTGACGTTGATGGCCCGGTGTGCTCCCCCTAGGGAGAAAACCGGGCCATCGTGCGTAAACCCCTGTATTTCCGGGCCACTCATCGACGACACGCCCGGGATGCAGCCGAGATTTGCCGAGGTGTTCATCCGCCCGTATTGTTTCTTCTTGTCACCCCAAAGGAACGGAAACGGAAGGGCCTAGCGGCTCCTCTTACCGGCCTCAAGCGGGGGCCCTTTCTCCCCGGTTCTTCTTCGACTTCGGTCTTGAACTTCGAACCGGTTGTGAGTAAGGTTGCAAGTCCTCCACCTCCCGGCCAAGGCTGGGCGCAAGAGCCTTTGAGGCTCTTGAAGTCCGTTAGATCTTCTCGAAAGAGCGGGTTTGACAGGGCCCGACGAGGTGGATAAGGTTTCAAAGTTGCCTTGAGCGAAGATGATAAATGTCATTGGGTCTCAGGTGCGTTTGGTCCTTGAGAACTCAACAGCGTGCACATTGTCAAATGCCAAATTATACCTCGGCATTCAGTGGATCTATGCCTTCGGTGTAGTGGTTCTGGGTGTTGGGTTTCTTTGAGATTGAAATGGACAACAATCGTCAGATTGTTTTGTTCTTTTGGTCAGCATCAAACTTGCTGTCACTGGCTTCG